>NZ_DATMYD010000001.1:0-76380 GCF_035561155.1 Sporomusa sp.
ATAAGAATTAACTAATCTAAAATCCATGGGAGTCATCAATAATTGAAAGGTGGCTCCCATGATGAATACAGTGGCTCTCTTTGATGCACAGGGTGGCTCTCACTGAGTACACGCGCGGCTCATTCTGAAGATATTATTCACTTTTCATGGTTGTTATGATTACCGGCTATTAACGCATTCACATTGTTTGTAAAAAAGACTACCCTTATAATTACTTCTGCGGATGTTCATCCGCCGCCAGTGTCTTCCCCAGTTTATTAATGGCGTGTTTCTCAATCCGACTGACATAACTGCGGGAAATCCCAAGGATTTTGGCAATATCACGCTGAGTTTTTCGACTGCCATTTGGGATACCAAAACGCATTTCGAGCACCCATTTCTCCCTGACAGTCAGCCGGTGGATTTCCCGGCTCAAGCGCTCCTGTTCACATAGGTTTTCGACAGTTTCACCTACAACGTCGGGCGCTGTGCCCAATACATCGATTAGAGTGATCTCATTTCCCTCTTTGTCGACCCCAATCGGGTCATACAAACTGACCTCAGTACGGATACGCCGGGTGCTTCTGAGGTGCATGAGGATTTCGTTTTCAATGCACCGGGCAGCATATGTAGCCAGCCTGATTTTTTTTGCCGGATCAAAGGTGTTGATGGCTTTGATGAGGCCGATAGTGCCAATGGAAATAAGGTCATCAACATCTTCACCGGTGTTATCAAATTTTTTTACAATGTGAGCTACCAGTCTCAAGTTACGTTCAATCAGGACATTGCGAGCGTCTTCATCCCCATTCTTTAGCCGCTGTAAATAAATCTGCTCATCTTTTTCCGACAACGGCAAGGGAAAGGTATTGTTGGCGATATAAGACACTAACAGGGTGATGCCTTTAATTACCGAAGCTGCCAATACCATGATAAACGAAAGGCCCATGCAGTCATTCACCCCCAAAAGTCTGTCGGTTAAATTTTATGGGGGAGACAAGTCGAATGTGCCTGCCAGCAAAAAATATTTATTTGTCTGGCCTTGCGCCTCTCCCTCAAGTAGAATATAATCCAGATAAGAAATATATGCTAATTCGGGGAGCGTGATTTGTTATGGAACGTTACATTGCCGATATTGGCTTATTTTTTGCAGGAACGTTAATAGTATTGTATATGCTGTGGAACAGAATGTTTCCTGAGGATTAAGATAACTCAAAAAAGCGAGATTGCTGCACATATGCGTAGCAATCTCGCTTTTTTATCCTAATAGAACGTTAACTTTCTCCTGGCTAAAGGCAACATCGGCTTCCGCTTTCGCCAAAGGCTCGGCGCAAGCCGTGTTTTCTTTATTTTTTAATTCATTTAGCGGCAGACTGAGTGCATGCCGGCATAGCCTCAATGATTACGGTGTTGACAGCATCAACAAGCGCCTCGCTGATGGCTTTGCTCAATTTCATCACTTTCGACAAGGGGGTACTCTGGAGGTCTAGGTAGCCTATCTGGCTTTGCGCATTCACTACCCCGATCACCGAAATATCACCTACCGTGGGCAGCCTGTTGCCAACCGCAATGCCTGCCGCAAGTCCGCCCTGCCAGATCTCAATGTTGCCAATCTCATGTGATTTACCCAGACAGGCATCAATGGCAATAATCAGTGGGTGGTGATAGCGGTGATTAATAATGTTTAAAGTTTCAACAAAATTACCGGCATGAACGGGATGATCAAGCGTTCCATAAACACTGCATTCGGTGTGTTCTTCAAGATGGGTGCCGATAAGCGGCCCAAGAGCATCGCCGGTATAGCGGTCAGACCCGATGCATAGCGCCACAAGCGGCCTCAAACTTAGCCCTTCCTGGCGTTTTAAGAGTATCATAAGATGCTCATAGAGTTTTTCCCGGATGTCAGTCTCATATAGATTAACGGTTAGCTTATTCAGAACGTTTTTTGCCATTATCTCTCTCCTCTTAGCTGTCCTCATTAATCTGTATGCACCTCCTGTCCGGTTTATGTTTAATTCTGTTAACCTACTAGCGGCAGCTCCTGGTATTCAGGCATTTTTACTGCCTGAGCTAACGCCTTAGTAACAAACTCGACGTGTTCCTTCAAATCGACATTCATAGCTTCTGCACTCGTGATTATGGTTTCGCGATTAACAGCGCGGGCAAATGCCTTGTCTTTCATTTTCTTCATTACCGACTTTACTTCCAGGTTGTCCAGATTCTTATCTGGGCGTACCAATGCACAGGCAATAACAAAGCCAGTCAACTCATCAACAGCCAGTAGTGTTTTTTGCAATAGCGTACGTTCCTGAGGCCACTCACGGGCATGAGTTTCAACATCTGTGGCAAACTGACTGTTATACCCGGCAGCAGTAAGTATTTCTCTCGCATGATGGGGATGGTCATTCGGGTATTTTTCAAAATCAACATCATGGAGCAACCCCACGGCACCCCAGTATTCGACATTCTCGCCAAATTTAGCGGCATAAGCCCGCATGGCAATTTCAACCGCCAGACAGTGCTTCAATAATACATCGCTTTGCACATGCTGGCGCAAAAGCTCCCAAGCTTGTTGTCTGCTATAATTCACGGTAGGACCTCCTTGTTATGTATAGTAAAGATATCCTAATTATACCAAATTTATCCGGAAAAAGACAAGTTAAGTGTAATTTTGTGTCCGTCCGGTGCAGCGCCATGTATAGCGGACCTGCCGGATAACGGCAATTGTTATATAAAAAATAATCGTAGTAATAATGATTGAGCCGCCTGGAGCGATGTCTAAATAAAAAGCGGCTGCTAATCCGCTGACTACAGACAATATAGCCAGCCCTACCGCCCAAGCCATCGTAGCCTTAAAGCCTTTTCCCAATTGCTCAGCCGCTGCCACTGGCACAATCATAAGAGCGCTTACCATAAGAATACCGACCACCATCATGCCAGTGACAACAGTTATGGCAGTAACAATACTTAGTGCCATATTAACCGCACCGGTACGGATACCCGCAACCTTGGCTACGTCTTCGTCAAAAGAGACCAGGATAAGCCTGGTGAAATTGCTGAAAACAAAAGCCATGACAGCAAGACCGCATCCGGCAATAACCATAACATCCTGCCAAGAGACTGTCAAAATGCTGCCAAATAGAAACCCTAGCAACCCAGCGCTAGGCATACGGGTAATGGTACTGAAGATAATAGCCAACGCTATTCCCGCATAGAAAAAAACAGCCAAAGCGGTGTCAGCCATCTGGGTACGCTGACGCCGTACTAGTTCAATGCCTACCGCCCCGGCAATAGTCAAAACAAAGGCTCCTGCTGCCGGATAAATCCCTGCAAGATATCCGCCCGTCACTCCGGCAAATGCAATGTGCCCCAGTCCGTCACCGATCAATGACTGTCGGCGCACTACAACGAACATGCCTAACAGCGGGCATATGACGGCAGTGAAAATCCCGGCCAAAAAAGCCCGCTGCATAAAATCATATTGAAACATTTCTACTAATGGCATAGTACGCCCTCCTAACCGGTGAACCCGGAATAATACCATAAATGTCGCATGCTGGCATGACTGGAACGAAACTCTTCGCTGTCACCGAAGAAACATAGATGACGGTTGATGCAGGCCACTTTGGCTGCAAAGCGGGTGGCATTTTCGATATCATGCGACACCATAATAATCGTAATGCCCAACGAACTGTTAAGCTGGCCAAGCAGCTCATAAATCCTTGCACTCGCAGCATAATCAATACCACTAGTAGGTTCATCCAGCAACAAAAGCTGCGGATTGCCAGCCAAAGCCCGAGCTACCATAACCCTCTGTTGCTGTCCTCCTGACAGTTCGCCAATCCGGCGGCCCTTTAGTTGCTCAGCGCCGACCATTTCCAGCATATGGTTAACAATGTGTTTAGCTTCTTTGGCTTTTATTTTCCCAGGGGTACTAGCAAGCCCAAGCGCGACAATTTCCTCTACGGTCGCCGGAAACGCAGCTGTATTTTGGGCATAATGCTGCGGCACATAAGCAATAATTCCCTGCCGGGCAGCCACGCTTATACTTTGATGGTCAATCAAGACATGACCGGCAACAGGTTCAATCAGTCCGGCAATAATCTTTAACAGAGTGCTTTTGCCTGCCCCGTTTGGTCCTACCGCAACGACAAATTCGCCTTGCTGTACGGTAAAGGATATATTGTTTAGTATCATTTCGGTGTTGTAACCAAATGTAATGTTATTTAATTTAATTTCAGTCATAATAATAATAGACTCCTTAAGAAGCGTTGCACTGGCGGCATACGCCAAATAACTCCAGGTTGTGGCGTACCAATTCATAGCCATGTTTTTTTAACGTTATAATCAGCTGAGGATCTACGGGGCAGAAGTCAATACACTGAGACTTCCCACATTTAACACAGACAATGTGGTGATGGTGGCTTGTGAACACCAATTCATAGCGCACACTGTCTTTTCCCATAGCGTTTATTGGGATAAGTGCTCCTAAATCCACTAGCACGTGCAGATTACGGTAGACAGTATCTAAGCTTATCTCTTTATATTGTACCTTAAGCTTTTCCCAAATCTCTGAGGCCGATAAAGCTTTGTCTGACTCTATCAGCTTCTCCACCAAAGCCTGACGCTGTGCTGTTATGCGGTAGCCTTTATCTTTAAGTCGGCTGACTACAGTCACGGCGTTTATTGCACTATTAAGAGTCATATGCGTTCTCCCTCTGTTTCTACTGCACAATAGCCAGTTTTAGATTGGTGAGGTTTTCACTCATGAGCGTGAGATAATTTTTGCCTTGCTTCAGCTCATCAGGCGTAAGTGCGTCAAGCGGATGTAGCACAAGCACTTTGGCACCGGCTTCTTTAGCAAGTGTTTCGGCTACTTTGGGGCTAACAATCGTTTCAGAGAATATGTATTTAACCTGCTGTTCACGGCATAGCTTCACGATATCAGCCATTTTTTCCGGAGTTGGCTCGGCATCAGGCGATAAACCCATAATAGCTACCTGCTCCAGATTGTAGCGGGCTGCCAGGTAACCAAACGCAGCATGATTCGTAACAATAATCCGGCTTTTTGCATTCTGCAGACCGTTCTGATATTCTTCATGAATTTTCTGGAGTTCAGTATTGTACTTAACAGCATTCTCCCTGTAGTAGTTCGCATTGGCAGGGTCGGTGACAGCAAGTGCCTCAGCAATATTTGTTACTTCCTTTTGAGCCAGGAGGGGATCAAGCCAGACATGAGGATCAGTCTCATCTTCTTCTTCATGCTTAACCTTTTCTTCATGTTTAGCATCATGACTATGGGCACGGCCCTCTTGTAGTTTAATATTTTTACTGACTTCAACAGGGGTTGTACTACCAATCACATCTTTGGCTGTAACTTTAGCAACCCAGTGTTCAAGGTTGGCACCATGAAAGAAAAACAGTTTGGCATTTTTAACATTGACCAAATCCTTCGCTGACGGTTCCCACTCATGAGGCTCAGCTCCCGCCGGAACCAGCATCGCTACTTCAACCTTTTCCCCGCCCACCTGACGAACAAATTCATACACTGGATAAACACTGGCTAATACTTTCATCTTTGGTGTCTGCGCAGCCGAGTCTCCTGGTGCAGCCGCTTTTTGACCGCAGCCAGAAACAAGCATAACACCCAATATAATTATAGCCATAAAAAGCACTTTTATTTTCATTTTACATCTCCCTAATTTTTTTAATAAGAATATTCCTATGTAGATGTTATCAGGCTATCTTACAACTGTCAACTCTTGCCTGTCCCTTAATAAGATTATTCTTATTCAAATAAAGAAAACACGGCTTGCGCCGAGCCTTTGGCGAAAGCGGAAGCCGATGTTGCCCTTATCAAGGAGAAAGTTATCACTTTCTAACAGGATAAAAAAATATAGCGGCAAATTTATCTGCCGCTATAAGTTATTTCCATTATTTTACTCATTTATACGTACTTTAAGGTCACCCAGTTCGAACGCCCTGGCGTACAAACCGCCCTGAGCGATGAGCTCCTGATGGGTGCCTGTTTCTATTACCTTGCCACCGGTTAAATACACCACGCGATCAGAAGCCATGATCGTAGACATGCGATGGGTGATGATAAAGCTTGTTCGTCCAGCCCCCGCCTGCCTGATCGCGGCCATAACCTGTTTTTCAGTATGAGAGTCAAGCGCGGCAGTCGGTTCATCTAGGAGCAGTATCGCTGGCTCGGTAATGATAGCCCGGGCGATCGCGATACGCTGCCGCTGACCGCCGGAAAGATTGCCCCCTAATTCTCCGACAACCGTGTTATAGCCCTGCGGCAACTCCATAATAAAGTCATACGCATTAGCCAGTCTGGCTGCCTGGTCAACCTGGCTCATCGTAGCGGCCGGACGACCATAACGAATATTTTCCAAGATTGAAGTATTGAATAATATAGGCTCCTGCTGGATAAAACCGATATGCCGCCGCAGTGAACTAATCTTAAGATCCCTAATATTGACACCGTCTAAAAAGATCTCGCCAGTCCCCGGGTCGTAAAACCGCAAAAGCAGATTGGCAAACGAAGATTTTCCTGCACCGCTCGGCCCGACGATGGCTATCACTTCGCCTGGCTGCGCTATCACATTAATATTATCGAGTACTTGTTGACCCTCCCGGTATGCAAAGGAAACGTTTTTAAATTCCACCCGTCCCTGAGCCTGGGGCAACTCGTAATGACCATCGGCCACTGTTGGCATTTGCTCGTTAAGCAGACTGCTAATACGTTCCCAGGCAACTAAGCCCAATTTAAGTTGAGTCAGGGCCTGACTGATTTTGCGTACAGGCATAGGCACATTGATGATGTAGACAAGGAAAGCAAACATGCCGCCGATAGTAAGGTCCCCGTTAATAACTTCCCGCCCGCCGTACCAAACGATAATCGTCAAACCGATAGCGGCAAGAAACTCTACCAGCGGTACCAATATCGCGCTTAAGCGTTGGGCTTTAAGCAAATCGCCAGCTGCCTGCTGAATCTTGTCGCTGAATTTTTGATACTCATAATCTTCCCGGGCGTAACTCTGCACAATCATAACCGATACTACCGACTGTTGAATAATGGCCGTCACTTTAGCCAAAGTATGCTCAACAAGCGCCCCTAAACGGCCAATCTTATTATTAAAGCAGCTAATTGCTACAATAATAAAGGGCAGGGTGGCAAAAGTAACCATCGCCAATTCCCAATCAAAATAAATCATGATCGCCATAATGGCTAAAAGATTAAGCGATTCAACAATGACGTCAGGAATACCTACAGTAATCGCCTGTTGAATAAACAAAAGGTCATTGGTAAACAACGAAATAAGGTCTCCAGACGGCATCTTCATAAAATATGCATAATCCAATGACTGCAGTTTACTAAACATATCCTGCCGCAGCCTAGCCAGCATCTTGTTACCAGCCTTAGCCATACCATAACCGTAAAAATAGGAAAACAAACCACGAATAAGGTACAACACCAATATCCCGGCAGTGATAAAGTTCAAAAACGCGATATTGCCACCAGACAGCGCATCATCAATCAGCAGCTTGACTACCAACGGCGCCGCCAAACCGGCTGCACTGGCAACTATAAAACACACTACCGCTGTTAGAGCCAGTAGCCAGTAGGGCACTATGAACTTGCGCCAGTAAAAAGTAAACATAAATATATCTCCACTGCAATAATGCGTAACATGACCACTTATATTGTGTCAATTACTATAGTTAAATACAAGCATTTATAAAAAAATCCTGCAAAATATATAGACTTAGATTAAATAAAAATGGGAAGGCCGACAATGCCTTCCCTTCTGTTAGTTTACATCACCCGGCGGGCACCGACGTAGCGCGGACCCCAATAGCTACTGTCCATACGGTCAATGGCAACACCGCGGCTAGACGTAGCGCTTATAAATTTACCATCACCCATATAGATGCCACTGTGGGATGCTCCTGGAGCGTAGGTGCTAAAGAACACCAAATCACCAGGCTGGAGACGGCTATACGATACAGCTCGTCCACTCTCAAACTGTTCGTCAGCCATTCGCGGCAAATACACACCGCTTTGCGCAAATACATAGCGAGTAAAACCTGAACAATCGAAACCGCTCGGGCTTGTCCCACCAAACACATAAGGCACTCCTGTATAACGCATCGAGGTCTGAATGATACGCCGTACTGAAGTTGTGGAAGAATCACGGCTAACAGGGATATCCCGCCCCATTAGGGCACGATAGGTTTGCGGTCCGATTACGCCATCGGCTTCAAGGCCACGGGCCTTTTGAAAAGCTTTCACAGCGTTGACCGTTACGTCGCCGAAATCACCATCAGCTGCACCGGCATTAAAGCCAAGGTTATTAAGCTGTGATTGAATGGCGGCAACATCTGATCCCTGGTCACCGGCTTCATATGTACCCGAAGCGTAGGCGAAAGCAGCGGTTCCAAAAAAGAAACAAAAAGCGACAATAAACCCGAAAAACTTTTGCAAATTGGTTTCTCCTCTCGCTGGCCTCCGAGGTTAGCTGACGGGTTAGGGTTGCAGGCACCCTACTTGAAAAGCTGACGCTTATCAAGTTTCACCCCATAAATTGGTTCCCCCGTACTTGAGCTGGATTCGGCTTTCTACATGCTCAATATGTTATATTCTGTTTAAATTTAAAAATTCCTGCCCAAAATCGTGTTATTTTTACAATTATTAGGGCAACAAAACAGTTTTACTAAAAAATTTTATTCGTCGCTTTTTTCCTTTTGTTGGCTGAGCTCGGCCCTGAGCCAGTAGAGTGGACGCTGTTTTACCTCTTCAAAAATCCGCCCGATGTATTCGCCGATAATACCGATCCCGGCTAATTGCAAGCCGCCTAAGAGTAAAATACTGGCGGTAATTGTTGTCCAGCCTGGCACAGCCTCGCTGGTAAATAGTTTGATATAGAGAACGTGCAGGGTCAGAATAATGCTGCCAAATCCCATTGCTATGCCGACATAGAATGCAAAACGGAGTGGAGTTTTAGAATAGGCCGTAATACCGTCAAGGGCAAAATGCAGCATTCTTTTTAAAGAAAACTTAGATTGCCCTGCAAATCGTTTTGGGGCAACAAATTCTATTTTGGTTTGACGGTAACCGATCGCGCTAATCATGCCGCGAATAAATCTGGCACGTTCCCGAAAACGACAAAAACTATCTACCACTTTCCTGTCCAGTAATCGAAAATCAGAACCGCCTTCAGTTACCCGTACATTGGACATAGCATTCATTAATTTATAAAACATTCCTGAAGTAAAGCTTTTAAACCAGGAAACACCCTCAGTATTCACCCTTACTGTTTGGACTACCTGAAAACCCTCTTCCCATTTGGCAATTAGCTGCGGGAGCATCTCTGGCGGATGCTGCATGTCGCCATCCATAGTAATTACAGCATCCCCTTTTGCATGATCCAAGCCACAGGTCAAGGCCACCTGATGGCCAAAATTACGGGCCATAATTAGTGCTCGCACCCTCTTATCCGCATTGGATAACCGCTCTAGAATGAGCGGTGTAGCGTCACTCGAGCCATCGTCGATAAAAATAAGTTCAAAATCATATGCCAGTTGTTTCATATGTTTAACAACTTCCTGATAAAAGTTGTCGATATTATCTTGTTCATTAAATACCGGCACAACAATCGATACCAATTTATTAGTTAAAGCCATAACCTGCCATCCCCCTTTGCCACCCATATATTATTACATCGTCAGCAGATGTTTGCAATAAAAATCTATATAAATAACCATAAGATAATAAAATTCCAGCTTACATCATACAATTTTATCATACAGACACAAACCCAAACCGGACGTGAGCCTCTCAATCGCGACTCACTCGGTAATAGCATTAACATCTGTGAGTGAATTATTAAGGCCTGCTTTGTATTTTGACAAAGCAGGCCTTAATATTAGCAATCTCTTTTTTATAGCTTGATATCTTGACGCAAGCTAGCAGCGTCATGCAGGTAAACATGTTTGATATCCCGTTGCTGGGCATCAGTATTCCAGAGAATTAATACGCGTATACAGAGCGGCACAGCGTCTGGAGACTCTATTTCCAGTGTTCCAAACAGTGGCACCTGCGTCCAGCCTAGCTTTCTTGCGCCGGCCGCTGGAAAAGCCGCATTTAAGTCAGGGGTAGAACTAAAGATTACAGCGCCAATATCCTCAATATCTATCGCGTTTTCCTGGACTATTGCCGAAAGAAGCTCAGCCACGCGCTCAAAGATCTCTTCACGAATGTTGGCTGTAACAGTTGTTGCACCACGAATACCGCGCAGCATGATCACCACTCCTAGAAAAGAATTAGTCAAGGTTATAGTATACAATATACGCGCAAAAAACCTTTTTTCCTGCAAGTGCTGTAAATTACTTTGACATCATCCTTTTTTAGCAGGTTTGTTACAGTGGCAGGAGCCGCATAAATGGCACTGCCACCAGCCGCATTCCGGGCAGACGGTATTTGATGGGTTAAGCTCAACATATTGACCTTGCTCATATTCCTTCCAGCAAAAAATGGCACCTGTCACTTTCTTTAACTTGACTGCCCGGGTATCTACCCATAGTTTTTGGCCCAAGACAGTAATCAATAGCTCATGGCAGCTGTTTTCCTGATTGTATCGGTAGTCTTCGGCCTGAAATATCTCAGGTTCTTCCTTTAGAGTAAGGACAACGTTGAGGATACGGTAATCCACAGCCCCACCTCCCGCATTTGTAATACTATGTATGCGGCAGGCAGTTTATACCCCAGGATCGCAAAATATCAAGCACTCTAGCCGCAGCCATAACAACACCTGGCTGCACTATTTCACTCAGTTCAAGACCAACATCAATGACAGCTGGCTGAATGCCGAGAACGACAACATCATTCACAGGCTGTTCCAAAAGCTCCAGTGCGGCTAACACGTCCTGAATCCCCAGTTCATGCATCGACACTTTATTTTTGAAATAAGCTTTGACTTCCTCATTGGCAAACTGATACAATTCGCCAGGCTCACCGCCACCGTTTACGGCATCTATGATGAGTAGCCGGTCAGCACCAGTGATAAAACGCAGAAGCTCCATCCCCAGCGTGCCACCATCAAGAACCTGAACGTTATCCGGAAATATATAGCGCCGGGTGAGTTCTTCAACCACCCGGACGCCAAACCCCTCATCTTGCATTAAAATATTACCGACACCTAGAACAATAATCTTTTCCATATTTGAAGCTCCTATTTTGCCTTACTTTTCTTAGTGTCTATTATGTCGCCTAAATCGTCAGGCTCTTCCTCCATATATTTGACACCCGAGAACATGGCCGATATCTCGCCGCCTTTTTCGATAAAGTCAGCCCTGATAGCCATGTACACATGCACAATGACAAATAGGATGATAAACCAAGCAACAAAGTGGTGAATGATATGTACCATATATTCATTAATAAGCCAGCTGTCAAAAGGCCCAAACACTTTTGCCAGAAACCGGTTGGGTTCAACCATGTAATACATAGCAAAACCGGTAATGGCCTCGATGATAAACATCAGATACACAGCTAAATAACCTGACCTGGCCAAAGAATTTCTTAAATAGGGCCGATGTTTGCTGCGTATGAACATATAGTGCATTTGGGTATCCATAATCCCGGTCCAGTATAACTTTGACCATGGTTTTGGGAGCAACCTATCGCCTGGATTAATGATAAAGCCGTAAATCCGCGGAATAAAGGAGATAACCAGCACATAACCAGCGATAAAATGGATATAGCGTATCATTTCCATGGACAAAACATTGTTAACGGCGAAGGTTGGCTCCATTCCTTGTGTCCCCAGGAAAAAGGGGTTGCCGATATAGAGCCCGGTAACAAACAGAATAAATACACATATTACCATAACCCAGTGGAAAATCCTCGTCCACGGGCTAAATAGGTAATAGGGTTTCATAGCGCCTTGACGCATGACCGGTATTCCTCCTTTTTTTTACAAATACGGGTCTGTGCGGACTACTGAGAGCTCCTTACCCTGGCTATCATATAGATGAGTAGCACAGGCTAAGCATGGGTCGAAAGAATGAACAACCCTCAGTATTTCAAGCGGCTTTTCAGTTATCTTTACTTTAGTCTCTATCATGCTGGATTCATAAGCACCATAGCCGGCTTTGCTGTCGCGTGGACAGGCGTTCCAGGTGGAGGGCACGACAGCCTGATAGTTGTCAATCTTGCCGTTTTTAATTGTAACCCAGTGGCTCAGCCCGCCGCGGGGCGCTTCGTGCAGGCCAACACCTTTAGCTTCTTTGGGCCAGGTTGCCGGGTCCCAGGTGGCAGTATTAGCTACTGTTGTGTCACCTGATTTAATGCTATTAATAAGTTTATCAAAGAAATATTTACTTATGTAGGCGTTTAATTGGGCATCTAAGCCGCGTACAGCTGTCCGGCCAACAGTGGTAGGCATCCATTTTTCAGGCGGCAGATTTAACAATTTTGACACGGCATCAATTTGATCGACAATAAATTTTTCCGCCCATGTCGGCTGCTGAATAATACCTTGTTTAACCTTTGTGTATATAACGATATATTTAGCCAAGGGGCCGACCTCAGCCATCTTGCCGTTCCATTTGGGAGTCTTAATCCAGGAGTATTTACCGGCTTCGTCAAGATATTTCCAATTGGTCTTGGTTCCCTCCTTCGGTCCGGTATACTGAGGACTGGTAACACCGCTCCACGGATGAAGATCTTTACCGGCCTCTGGATAACTATACCAGGCATGTTCGACACCTTCAGCCAACACATTGGGGTCGCTTAAATCTTTGCCTTCCAGCGGATAGAACGTAGCCTTAGCCACACCCTGTCCAAAGTTTTCTACAACGCCATTAGATTTGATTAATAAATTTTTAAAATAATCTCCGTTCGAAATACCGCTGTAGCGCTCGTCCGGGAAATCGCCAAACGACAGCACCCGCTGTCCGGCCAAACCGCCACCGTCAACAAAGCCTGCTTTAATAAACAGATCGCCAATGACCAGCACATCAGGCACATAAAAATTATTAACCAGGTCTATACCTAAGTTGACGGATGTATCAACTACTGCCAGGCGCTCGGTGTTGACCGGGGCGTTCATATCATTCATGGATATAGAGCATGGCATGCCGCCAACAATATAATGCGGATGGGGATTTTTCCCGCCGAAAATAACGTGCGGAATGACAATTTCGCGCTGACGGTCAAGCATGTTTAGGTAATGAGAGACGGCCATAAGGTGAGCTTCCGGCGGCAGGACATTGTAGTCAGGATGATCCCAGTAATGACCGGCAAATATGCCTAGCTGCCCACTCTCGACAACCTTCTTAATCCTGTTTTGAATTTCTCTAAAGTAAGCGGTGGTTGCTTTGGGAAAATCTTTGGGATAGGCGTTAGTGTCAAAACTAACAGGCCCCTCAAACTTCAGACTGTATTTCTCCAGTACTGTATTCTGGAGAGCCGCTGTTGCCGCCGGATCAGCTTTGAGCGCGGCAACCGGGCTGACCCAGTCTAAAGCATGCAGGTGGTAAAAATGTACTGTATGATCATGCACCGTTTGTGAAGCGGCGATTATATTGCGGATATAGTTAGCGTTTTTAGGTATTTCAATACCTAATGCATCTTCAACGGCGCGCAAGCTGCCTAAAGCGTGCACGGTAGTACACACACCGCATATTCGCTGGGCAAACATCCACCCGTCACGCGGGTCCCGTCCTTTCAATACCAGTTCAATTCCCCGCCATGCAGTGCCGCTCGACAACGCGTCTTCGACTTTGCCAGTGGCTTCATCAACTTTTATCTCAATCCGCAGGTGGCCCTCAATCCGGTTTATGGGGTCAACAACTATGCGTTTCATCTAAGCCGTTCCTCCTCGTCCGCTATTCATTATCCTGACCGCGTTCAGGCTTATGTTCTTCCGTGACTTCCTGCGATTTTTCCTCTTTAGACGCATGCATTTTATGCTGGACATATGAAGCTACACCATGAGCCACTACGCCGGCAGTAGTCACGCCAGCCAGGATAGCGCCAACCTTATCGGCGTTGGCAATAGTATTAGGTACCGGAATATTGGGCAGCCGCTCGTAGAACGGATCATTATCCCAGAAATTATTTGCGGCGCAGGCTACGCAGGGAGCGCCTGATTGAATAGGATAGCTCATGCCGTTCCACCAGCGCATATTGCCGCAGGAATTATAGGCCTCAGGCCCCCGACAGCCTACCTTATACAGACACCAGCCAGCTTTACTGGCCATATCGTCAAACTTCTCAACAAACATGCCGGAGTCAAAAAACGGACGCCGGTAACAGGTATCATGAATGCGGTTACCAAAGAACTGCTTGGGCCGCCCCTGGTTATCAACAGGTGGCAACTGACCGAATAAAACATAATGCATGATCGTGCCTGTCAGCACTTCAGGAATCGGCGGACAACCAGGTACTTTGATAATAGGTTTGCCACGAACTATTTCACTGACAGCTACCGATTTAGTAGGATTGGGTCTGGCGGCCTGAATACCGCCCCAGGCGGCACAGGAACCATTTTCAATAATGGCTGCCGCATTTTGGGCGACATGTTTTAATGTTTCAAGAATGGGTTTGCCGCCTACCATGCAGTATATACCGTTTTCGGCAGTAGGCACAGCGCCTTCAAAGATTAAGACATACTGACCAGCGTAATTTTTGATCGTCTCTTCCAGGTGGTGCTCCAACGGCTCGCCAGCTGCAGATGTTAATACATCCATGTATTCAAGAGCTATCATGTTTAACACAAGGTCAGACGCCAGAGGTGACTGCGAACGGATAAAAGATTCATCGCAGCCTGTACACTCATGACCGTGGAGCCAAATCACCGGCAGCAACGGCTTTTTGTCTGCTGCTTCAATTACCTGAGGTATAAATTCAGTGGATAAGCCCATAATGCTGGTCAGGGCCACGCATGTTTTGAGAAAGTCGCGCCGACTGACATTTTTCTTCTGAAATAATTCCCAAAGGGTATCCCGCTTTTCCATAGTCGCCCCCCTTAAAAAATTAGTAGTGGCAAATAATCCTTAATTTGGTATTCTGCCTTTTTTATCAGTTTCCTGTCATACTTTAGATAAATTTAAAAATTATTATTATTTAAAAAGCGAGATTGCTTCGTCGTACCTTTCGCAATGGCATCCTGATCTTGGATCACTGCAAGCGATAGCGTGGCAATCTCGCCCTCGTTATTTTTCTGTTTTTATAAAGAATTGGTGCCGGCCGCTTTGTTGGCGGCATCAATGGCCTGATGGGACAAATCTATGGCTTGGCCTAAGGTGTTGAGTTCTTGGACAGGATTATGGGCGCCCATACTATTGCTGGCTGCTACATAGTCCCAGTACCACTGGGCGCGGCGTAGAAGTTCGCGGGCATTGGCCAGTTCTGTCTGGTTAGCAGCAGCAACACCACTGGCTTTTTGAATGGCGCCGTGCGCTCTGGCAATCTGCTGCCCCGCTGTGTGCTGAAGCTGCCAAACATTATCCTGAACGGCTTTAACCTGGCTAAATAACAGCTCTTTTCCCTGAGTATGGCAAGGTGAACAGGATTCATCCAGTGTTTTGAGCGGACTTGTTATCCAGTGAGAAGTATATTTTTGTCCGCTCTTGCGCATATATGGCATGTGACAGTCGGCACAGGAAACACCAAACTTGCCATGTACGCCGTTTTGCCACTCTTCATAGTCTGGGTGCTGTGCCTTTAAAACAGCCACTCCGGAATCGGGATGAATAAAGTCTTGGGCAAACCCGTTAGGCTTAGCTGAGTAGTATTCATACATCTGCTGCGGTGTTAAACCGTTGTCCCACGGAAAGATAACCTTAAAGGTGCCTGGCTCAAAATAATATTCAGCATGGCACTGGGCACAAACATAGCTGCGCATTTCTTCGCGGTTAGCTTTGCTGACATCAATACCGCGTCGCTGCATGGCTTCGATAAAGGCAGGGTTAAGCACTCTAAGCCCCATGGTCTCAGGATCATGACAGTTAGCACAGTTAACGGGATGCTTAGCTTTATCCATTGTTTCGGTGAGAGGCTTATTGGCATAGCCCCACCCCATTTCCTTGTACAACTGCTCAATATACGGAGTTTTACAGGTAATACAGGCTGCCTTAGCGGCTGGACCGATACGCTTGGATTCACGTAAGTCATCCATAGCGTAAGGATGGCCTCTGTCTTCGGTGTAGTCTTTACTGAACGGATTGCCTTTAAAATTGGTGTACAGTTCAGGCTGCATCTCAGCTTTCTGCACCTTGACACCGCCGCCATAACCGGTTGGTGATGGAGACATCTCCAAATTCTTTTTGTAGCCGGCATATTCCAATGGATAATTTTTCCCCCAGGTTTCAGTGTCATATTCACCAGCCGGAATTTTAACGAGTTTGATAGTGGACTGAGGTTTAAAAATCCACACCCTGCTGAGAACTGCACCAGTAAACAACACCACCAGCGCTAAAAATGCAATCATAACTTTTTGGGTCTTATTCAACGCGAACTCCCTCCTTAACTACAATTTGATTATGAATCATGCCGCGGTGGCATTTAGTACACTCTTGCCCACCAGTTGACATGAAGGTATTGGCTATTGTGTAGGCGTGGCAGCGCTGGCAATTACCGTTGACGATTGCCCTGCCCTTCGCACTAAGCCTAATAGTGTCAGGATAGTCGCGCAAGAATTCATGATAAGTGTCGTGCATTCCAGTTTGATTCTTGACAATCAACTTTTCGACGATGTTTTCCTGCGGTAAATGGCAGTCACCACATGTAAATTGACGGTGATTGGACTCCTGCCACGTAGCTGCCACATGCTGCATAGAGTGGCAACTGCTGCAAAACGAAGCCTTATCAGCATAGGCTAAGCCGCCGCCCGCTATGGCAAAGCCGACAACGGCAGCCAGTGCCCCCAGCAGTATCAGCTTAAGACTGTTTTTTTCCAGGTACCTGTTCCACCTCAATAAAGCCACCTCCCGGAGATTAAAGCTTTGCATATCCGCGCTAAACATTCGGCTTTATTAGATTTCCATTCTTGGGAGCGTTTATTCATTACTAGAATAAGTCACCATTCCTATAAGTCAGCCTTGGCCCCCTGTACTATCAGGACATAAAAAAAGAGAGAATGCCGTAGAGCAATCTCTCTTTCATTTGTTTATTTTTCTCTAATTCCCCGGTTGCACCAGGGTTCTTCGGCCAGATAATCTCCTTCAGAGTAATAATATGCTCTAGCACGGCAGCCGCCACATAATTGATCAAAACCGCAAGAGCCGCAACCACCTTTGAGAGGTTCATGGCGAAGCTCCTTGAATACTTGACTATCCTGCCAGATAACATCGAAGGCTGTTTCCCGCACATTGCCTACTTTCAACGGTAGATACGGACATGGCTGCACATCGCCGTTAGGCAGTATTACGCAATATGTGGTTCCGGCCAGACACCCTCTGGTATAGCGCATGGGTACGCCCCGTTCTTTGGCAATGCGCATAAATTGCGGAGCGCATGTAGGTTTTAGCTCAATCGAAGTGACTGCCTGCTTATCAAGGATACGTGTCAACAGCGCTTCATACTGGGCTGTCTTCAATGTCGTATCTTCAATATCTTTCCCTCGCCCTGCAGGCACCAGAAAAAAGATATGATGAGCCACAGCACCAAGCTCAACAGCAAGGTCAGTAAGATCAGTCACTTCGTTTTCATTCCAATTGCTTACTGTGGTATGGATTTGAAAAGGCAAGCCAGCTTCCCGGCAGGTCCTTATACCTTCCATAGTCTGGTGCCAGGCCCCTTTAAGCCCACGAAAGGTATCATGGCGCTCAGGGTCGCGGCTGTCCACACTGATACCGGCGCACATCAGTCCAGCAGACTTGAGCCTAGCAGGCACATCCCCGGTAAGCATAATACCGTTAGTGCCGAGAACAGGTCTGAGACCAACCGAAGCAGCATGTGCGATGAGTTCATAGATATCAGGCCGCAGCATGGGTTCGCCGCCGCTTAAGATCATAATCTTAAAGCCAGCTTTCGCGATCTCGCTGAGCAGTTTTTTTCCTTCGGCTGTGCTTAACTCGTCTGCCCGTTTAGCACCGGCATCACGATAACAGTGCACACAGTTAATATTGCACTGCTGAGTGGTATTCCATGAGATTATCATGTAGTTACTCCTTGTAATCAGTAAGATAGCAGGCCGGATCTTCACTCCACAGGTCGCCAGATACGGCTTCGGCCCTTATCCGGCAGCCACCGCAAAAACTCTTATACCGGCATTCACCACAGCGGCCGGTGACATGACTCTGTTTATCACGAAGCTTACACAAGAATTCATCTTGATTATTCTGCCAAATTTGGCTAAATGGCTGTTTACGAACATTACCCAGTGACTTGTGCCCCCAGAATTGACAGGCATGAACCTCTCCCTGCGGGTCGACGTTAGCCATTTTCTGCCCAGCTGAACAGCCGCCATGCATGGACAAAAGTTCTTTAATCTCTGGCACGCGTTCAGGCTGAGTGCGTTCAAAGTATTGCAGGATATAAATACCATCGGCATGATTGTCAGTAGTGAGAATCTCAACTTCGATCCCACGCCGGTGGAAATCAAGCGTCCGTTCAATCAAAAGTTCAATAGTCTGACGCTTCTGTTCCGGAGTGGTGTCAAGTTCAGCCATCTCCCGTCCTCGTCCTGCATATACCAGATGATACATGCAAAAACGGGGAATTTTCTCGCGTTCAACAATATCTAAAATATCAGGCAAAGTATGATAGTTAAGTTTGTTTACAGTGAAGCGGATGCCTGTCTTATTACCAGCCGCGATTGAGTTACGAATCCCGGCAAGTGTTTCTTGAAATGCGCCTTTTTTGCCCCGGAAATAGTCATGCACCTCTTCGCTGCCGTCTACGCTGACACCGACATACTGGAATCCGGTAGCTTTGATACGCTTGGCCATCTCAGGCGTAATAAGAGTGCCATTTGTCGAGATAACCGGGCGAATCCCTTTTTCAATAGCATATGCACCGAGTTCAAACAGATCATAACGAACAAGCGGTTCCCCACCGGAAAACAGAAGTACCGGTACCTTCATCCCTGCCAAGTCGTCAATAAAGGCTTTGGCTTCGGCAGTTGTAAATTCTCCGGCATAGTCACGGTCTTCAGCACAAATATAACAGTGCTGGCAATTCAGATTACAGCGGTTAGTCGAGTTCCATACGACGATGGGTGTTGCGTCTGAAGAAAATTGAAGCATCTGAGGCGGCAAATGTCGAGAACTACGGCCATATTTTACTATGTCCGACACTGTAGCTGTGCCGCAAAGCAGTTTAGTGCAACCTATCATCTTTGTTTATGTCTCCTTCGAAATTAAGTTTAATAACAATTTCGACATGTCTCAGGCTGTTCCCTGCTGACATCTCAAACTTTCCTACTACTCTCAGGAAATGGATATCTGTTTCAGTCCAGTTTAATTATGGCAAATTTTACAGACAAATACAAGTTCAGATGCAATAAAAAACTCCTGGATTTCCAGTCCAGGAGTTTCAAGCTTACTTTATAATAATGCTTTTTCCAACGTATCGCTGATATCTTTTTGAGGGCGGAAACCGGTAATCCTACCCACTTCACTGCCGCTTTTGAAAACGATCAGTGTAGGAATACTCATAACGTTGTATTGACTAGCCAAGTCTTGCTGTTCATCAATATTCACCTTGGCCACAACTGCTCTTCCCTCAAATTTTTTAGCGACCGCTTCAACTTCAGGCCCAACCATTTTGCAAGGACCGCACCAGGGCGCCCAAAAGTCTACCAAAACAGGTTTGTCAGATTTGAGTACAGCATCATTGAATTGACCCATGCTTACTATGTTTAACTCACTCATTTTTCCGCCTCCTCATATTATTATTGCTATTTTACAACAATATTAACCAGCTTCTGCGGTACAGATATTACTTTAACAACCTGTTTACCGGCAATGAGTTCCTGAACTTTTCCCTGTCCGAGGGCTGTCTTTTCAAGCTCTTTAGCGCTCAGGCCAACCGGAACAACAACTTTGTCGCGGACCTTACCGTTAATCTGAAGTACTATTTCAACCTCTTCCACTTCCATAGCTGCAGCCTCGAAGGTCGGCCACGACTGCTTGTGCACACTACCCTCTGCAATGGTTTCCATCCACAGCTCCTCAGTTATATGCGGCGCAAACGGCGCAAGCATCTTTAAGAGCCCTGACACTACTTCTCGTGCCAAACCTGCTTGAGGCGTTACTCCCTGCTCCTTGAGTGCATACATTGCATTCACCAGTTCCATAATGGCGCTGATGGCTGTGTTGAAATTAAATCGCTGGCCAATATCTTCGGTTACCCGCTTGATGGTAACGTGCAGGATGCGACGAAGCTCTTTTTCTTCTTTGCTCAGTTGTTTGGGATCATAGTCCGCCGCTTCAGCTTTGACGAGCGGTGCATAATAGTCAACAATCCGCCATAAACGGCCTAAGAACCGGTATGCACCCTCTACCCCCTGATCACTCCACTCCAGGTCGCGTTCGGGTGGCGCTGCAAATAGGATAAACATTCTGGCAGTATCAGCACCGTACTTGCCGATAATTTCTTCAGGTGAAACTACGTTGCCTTTAGACTTCGACATCTTGGCCCCGTCTTTAATAACCATGCCCTGAGTCAGCAGGTTCTTAAACGGCTCATTGACATTAACCAAACCTGCATCCTTTAGCACTTTGGTAAAAAAGCGCGAGTATAAAAGGTGTAGAATAGCATGCTCAATACCGCCGATGTATTGGTCAACAGGCATCCAGTAGTTAGCTTTGTCCGGATTGAACGGTTCATCGGTGCTATGTGGGCTGGTATAGCGGAAATAGTACCAGGACGAACAGATAAAGGTATCCATGGTATCTGTTTCACGCCGCGCTTTGCCGCCGCATTTTGGGCAAGTACAATTAATAAATTCTTCAGCTTTGGCCAGAGGAGATACTGACCCACTGGCAAAATCAACATTTTCAGGCAGTAAGACAGGAAGTTGGTCTTTGGGCACAGGTACTGTGCCACAGTCCGGGCAATAGATGACAGGAATAGGAGCACCCCAATAACGCTGGCGGGAAATGAGCCAGTCGCGTAACCGGTAATTAACGCGGCGTTTGCCAATACCCTGCTTTTCAAACCATTGAGCAATCCTAACTTTGCCTGTTTCATTGTCCAGACCGCTAAACTCTCCGGAATTGACCATAGTTCCCTGACCGTCAAACGCTCCGGTCATATCACTTAGATTAAGCTCTTTGCCGGCTGGCTGAACTACAACCTTTTTGGTTAATCCATATTTGCCGGCAAATTCCCAGTCGCGCTGGTCATGGGCCGGTACGCCCATTACAGCGCCTGTGCCATATTCCACCAATACATAGTTAGCTACCCAAATAGGCACTTGTTCGCCAGTAAAGGGGTGGATGGCATACGAACCAGTGAAAGTGCCTTCTTTTTCAGTCTCAGTTGAGGTGCGGGCAATCTCACTTTGGCCACGGACGCGTTCAATAAAGGCTTTGACAGCCGCCTCTTCCGGTTTACCGTCGATAAGCTTGTCCACCAACACATGTTCAGGTGCCAACACAATATAACTTACGCCAAAAACAGTGTCATGCCGGGTGGTGTATACGGCAATCTTGCCGTCAATCTCAGGTACAGCAAAGCTAAATTCGGCGCCTTCGCTGCGACCAATCCAGTTTTCCTGCATGGTTTTTACGCGATCAGGCCAGCCTTTGAGGTCAGCCAAGTCGGTTAAGAGACGATCTGCATAATCTGTTATTTTAAGGAACCATTGTTCAAGGTCTTTTTTAATAACAACCGAGTCACAGCGCCAACAGCGACCGTCAACAACCTGTTCATTGGCCAGTACAGTATTGCAGTCATTGCACCAGTTTACTGCTGCCTTCTTTTTATAGGCTAACCCTCGTTCCAGGAACAGTAAAAACAACCACTGGGTCCAGTGGTAATATTTAGGGTGACAGGTAGCCACTTCACGATCCCAATCATAGGATAAGCCCAGTTCTTGCTGCTGGCGGCGCATGTTAGCAATATTTTCCCATGTCCAAGACGATGGATGAATGCCATGCTTGATAGCGGCGTTTTCGGCTGGCATGCCAAAAGCATCCCACCCCATAGGGTGCAGCACATTATAGCCTTGCATTACCTTAAATCTGGCAACAACATCGCCAATTGAGTAATTACGTACATGACCCATATGCAGGTTGCCTGACGGATAAGGGAACATTTCCAGAACATAGTATTCTGGACGTTGGCGGTTAATAGTTGTGCTGAAAGCATCATTTTCAACCCAGAGTTTTTGCCATTTGGCCTCAATCTCGCGCGGCGTGTATTTTTCATTCATCGAGTAATTCAATCCCCCTCGGACAGATAGTAAAAAAGTCCCGTGGCTAACGCCAGGGACGAGGTTTCTCGCGGTACCACCCTGCTTGATGACAGTTGTCATCCACTCTTTCGCCTGTAACGCAGGCCTGCGTCGACCGCTGCTAAAAGTTCACAGTCGCTCCTCAGCAGCGAGTTCAGCTATAGTACAGGTTGGCTCGCAGCGACCGCCAACTCTCTGAACTGCACTTATAAACTTACTATTCTGCCTCTACAGATTTGTATGTTCCATTATATAGCAATAAATTGCAAAAGTCAACTTATGGCCATACTGTCAAAAGCTGTTCTATATCAGGTAAAGAATCATACAATAGTCATAAGGAGGTGCGTCATGTATAAGCTTATTATCGGCAATGTTAGAGTCACTGTAGATGATGACAGTATTAAACGGGAGCAGGCCGCCGCATATGCCAAGCAGGCTATTTCCACTGCCGGCCAGCAAGGCAGGCTGCTTTCCCATGTTGAGCTTAGCAGCGGCCCGGACGGTATAGAGGTTGCTACTACCGAAAAGGCCGGCTGCCGTACGATCAGGAAAAGTATTAAACAAAGTATGCTTGATGGTATCTTTGATGCCGCCAAAGAAAAACTCTATCCTACCGGAAATTTTTCGCAAAAGGATTTGTGGTTTGACAGCGAGACAGGCCAAGAATGGCGCGGGGTGGAAGTAGACACAGCCCGGGGGGAAGTATTGGCTAAGTTGGAGGAATGGATTAAATCAGTCACTTCTAATAATTAAATGAATGCGAAGTTAACTAAGCAACAAAACCACTCAGAATCCGCGAACTCGGGATCTAAGTGGTTTTGTTGTTAGCAGTAGGGATACTCCTCTTTTTTATCGCCGTTCGAGCGATTAGGCTCTAATACGTAGCCATACTTATGGGCGTAAAATTGGTGGTGCCTGGCAATGTGCGTTAATAGTTCAAGAAAAATATCGATCTCTCTGATAGTGTTGTAGAGGCCGAAACTAATCCGTACTAGTCCTGGCAGACTCTTGTCGTCATGGGTTTGATAATACTTGATTTCTTCATCACTTAGTCGTAGTAGTTTTTCTACATAAGGATGGGCGCAGAACAAACCGTTACGAACGGCAATCCCAGCTTTCCGGGATAAGATTTCAGCCACCTGGCTATGATGCAGTCCCTCCAGGCTGAAAGATACCAGGCTTACTCTCTCTTCAGTCCCATCCCTGATACTGTATAACGTAATGCCGGGGATGGTTGACAGCCCGCCTATGGCATAGTCAATCAGTTTCTGTTCGTAACTGTGGATGTCGTCGAGATTCAGTTTTGACAGCGTATCTATTGCGGTGATAAGAGCCAATACACCCATCATATTGGGAGTCCCTGCTTCACACTTGGCAGGAGGAGCCTCCCATTCGATAGCTTGCTGCGATACCAAACCTACTGCCCCACCTCCCTGATATACCGGAATGGTATTGGCAAAGGTTTCTTTAGGCCCAATAAGAACCCCGGTGCCAAACGGAGCATACATTTTGTGTCCAGAAAAAGCTAGGTAATCAATGTGTTCTGCAGAATCATATGGCCTCATATTAACAGAAGTGTGCGGCACCCACTGGGCACCGTCCACAAAAATCCTGGCTCCATATGTATGGACCAACCGGGCAATTTCATGAATTGGATTGATATAACCGGTAACATTGGAAGCACCAGTAACGGCCACAAGTTTTACCTTACCCTCATATGCCTGGAGCTTTGATTCCAAACTCTTTAGCGATAATCTGCCTGACCTTGTTAATGCTATATAGTCTACAGTGAATTTATCCCTCCAAGGCATGTCATTAGCTAAATGTTCCATGTCCGTTGATAAAACAACCTGCTCTTTTTCATCAGCAGCTAAGGCATAGGCTAGCATATTGATTGATTCGGTCGTATTCTTAGTAAAAATTACAACGTCCCGTTTATCGGCATTGACAAACTCCCGGACGACCTCCCTCCCGTGTTCATAAAGGTCAGAGCATACAATCGACTTATAACCCTTACCACGATGTACAGAAGCATACATGGGAGCAAATTGGGCAATTTCTCTTAATACTGAACAAAGCGGCGGCGTGGTGGCCGCGTTATCAAAGTTAATCGCCGTAACATACTTGCCATTCGCTAAAGGTACTTTTGTTTCAGTTCCGGCCACTAGATTCCGGAAGCAGCTGCCTGGGTTACGGTAAATCATATTTCAACCCCGCTTTTAAAATAATCTAAGCGAATACGCCGTCGATATAATGTATGCCTATCGTTAAGCCGGGGGAATCGCCGTGCAGGATTTTTATCTGCATTAAGATAATTTATTATAGTTATAACGAAGCGGAAGGAGTTACGATGTTAACAGAAGATAAAATTAAAGCAGAAGCAGATTCTCACGCCTCCTATGTAAGAGGATGCCACTATTACCGCAATAACAGTGTCAAAAATCTGCATTTCTCACTTGAAGACAACACTTTTGAAGCCCGGGTTCTTGGGCAACATCTTTATATTGTATCTGTGACATTTTCCCAGCAGCAGAAAATCAAGCATTATGCCTGTGATTGCCCGGCATTTTACAACTATGACGGCGCTTGCAAGCATGTTGTGGCCGTATTGAAAAGGATTCAACACACCTGGAACCAATACTTTAGCACTCCCGGCCAGGTGACTTTAACCCGGTCAACCCGTGAATTGCTGGAATTTTTTCAAACCAACGATAGTGGAACCAGTGCAAATAAACCAAGTAAACCTGCTCTTGTAAAACTTGCGCCCACTTATGGCTTCTATTTGTACAATACCCAAAAGACAAGCTATCTGGAATTTACGATTGGCACCGAGCGGATGTACGTCCTAAAAGATATACCACAGCTACTTACAGCCTTAAATTCCAATCAAGAAATTGTTTTCGGTAAAAACTTTACTTTGAAACCAAGGGAAATTGTATTTGACGAGGTGTCTGAAGCATTAGTTAAACTACTGCAGCATGCCTATGATGAAGAAAACCAGCGGTCTGTATGGAATTACCGTTCTTTCTCCGGGATTCATTCAAATTCTGCTTTTAGTGAACCCCGCCGGTTTAAACTAATTCATTCAAGCCTTGTTCGTTTTTTTGAAATAATGCACTCTCAGCCATTTACAGTAGTGATTAATGACCAAACGACGCCGGGGGTTAGGATTCAGAGCAGCCGGCCGCCGGTAGACCTTGCAGTTAAGGCCATTGAGGGCGGGCTGCGTCTGTCCATGAATTTGTCTGGCGATGTATTTTACGGGCTTGATGTCGATTTCCGATACATTTATCATAACAAGACTATTTACCATGTTGATGCTCTTTTTGCGAGTTATGTAAGACGATTACTAAACTGCTTTAACGAAAACAGGAAACCTGAGCTGCATATTCCGGCTGCTACAGTGTCCGAATTTGTGTCAGGTACACTGCCTGCTCTTGAAACAATTGCTTCAGTTAAAGTAGATGCCGCCGTCTACAATAAATTTCATAAAGAACAACTGGAAAAGCGCATATATCTTGATAGGCTTGGCGCTGGAATAAGCGCTAAGGTTGAGTTTTGCTACGGCGATTTGACCATAAACCCTGGTAGCGATACAGACACAAGCCATGCTTCTATTGCGGGCAAGTGGCTGCTCCGTTCTACTGCCCAAGAAAGGGATTTATTAAACATTTTTCAGCAGTACGGTTTTTCCTGGTCAGCAGACAGGCTGGTTCTACCTGAAGAAGAAGCGGCCTACACTTTTTTGCAGCAAGCATTACCAGAACTCCAAAATATGGCCGAGATTCTTTATTCGGATGATTTGCACCAGATTAAAATCAAGCCTGCCGGCAAAATTGCCGCTGGCGTAAGACTTAACACGGAAACCGACATGCTGGAGTTCTCGCTCCAGCTTGAAGACATATCTCCCAAAGAATTACTTGATTTGTTAGCTGCCTATAAGCTAAAAAAACGCTATCATCGCCTGCCAGACGGTTCATTTATACCGCTTGATTCCCCCGAATTTCAAACTGCTGCCAATCTAATTGCTGAATTGAGTCTGCGTCCGGCCGATATTGAAAAACAGATTGTGGAGCTGCCAAAATACCGCGCCCTATACCTAGACAGCCTAGCGCGCGAAACACCGGACTTTGCCGTTGAGCGCAGTAGTGCCTTTAAGCACATGGTACAGGATATCCGTGAGCCACAAGATATTGAATATTCGATTCCTCTAGGCATCCAGGGGAAACTCAGAGATTATCAGAAAACAGGTTTCAAATGGCTTAAGTCACTGGCCAATTACGGTCTGGGAGGCATTTTAGCCGATGACATGGGGTTGGGAAAAACCTTACAGGTAATCACTTTTATTCTTTCAGAAAAAGAAACTACCATAGTTCCGTCACTTGTCATTGCGCCGACCTCACTTGTTTATAACTGGCGAGAAGAAGTTTTAAAGTTCGCGCCCAGCTTAAAAACAATCGTTATTTCCGGACAACCTAATGAACGCTTAGAACAGCTCAAAGATATTGACAGCGCCGATATAGTCATCACCTCATACGGTCTTATCAAGCGAGATATAGATTTCTATGAGAAACTGAACTTCAAATACTGTTTTCTTGATGAGGCCCAGCATATCAAAAACCCCAACACCTTAAACGCCAAATCAGTAAAACAAATTAAGGCTAAAAGCTATTTTGCTCTCACCGGTACACCAATTGAAAACACACTGACAGAGTTATGGTCAATTTTCGACTTTCTTATGCCCGGCTATTTACGCACGCACAAAACCTTTACTAGCCGGTTCGAAATTCCTATAATCAAAAATGGCGATCAGAAGGCTCTGCAGGATTTAGGGCGCCATATTAAGCCGTTTATTATGCGGCGTATGAAAAAAGCGGTTCTAAAAGAACTGCCGGAAAAAATCGAGAGTAAGATGGTTAATGAAATGACTGCGGCCCAAGCTAAACTATATGCTGCCTGGCTTTTAAAAGCCAAATCAGAGTTTGAGGCTGAAGTTAGCGCCAACGGTTTTGAAAAGAGTCAAATTAAGATATTGTCGCTGTTAACCAGGCTGCGGCAAATCTGCTGCCATCCATCTTTATTCATTGAAAACTACCAAAACGGCAGCGGCAAGCTAGAGATGCTGCAGGAATTATTAAGAGACGCTACAGACGGCGGACACAGAGTCTTATTATTTTCACAGTTTACCGGCATGCTGGCTTTAATTAGGCAGGAACTTGAGACCATGAAAATCAGCTATCATTATTTGGATGGAACAACCAAGGCCGAAGCAAGACTCAATCTTGTCAATTCTTTCAATTCTGGTGAGAAATCTGTTTTTCTTATCTCACTCAAAGCAGGCGGCACAGGGCTTAATCTTACCGGGGCAGATATGGTAATACATTATGACCCCTGGTGGAACCCGGCTGTCGAAGATCAGGCCACCGACCGAGCCTACCGGATTGGCCAAAAAAATTCCGTTCAGGTGTATAAGCTGATTACCAGAAATACTATTGAAGAAAAAATATACATACTGCAACAGAAAAAGAAAGAGCTGATTGACACTCTTATCAAGCCTGGTGAAAACTTCTTAACCAAGATGAATGAAGCTGAGATTCGGGATCTTTTTACATTGTAGCCCTTATACCTGGATTTTTGCCAAACTCTTGTAGTACTTGCTGTATATTCATTGCTATTCGCTCCAATATTGGATAAAATATATTCCAGGCATTGCCACAAATAAACACGAGGAAGCTGTTTTTTTATGAAGATATTTGCCATAGCTGACACTCATTTGTCAGGAAATCCTCCTGCTAAGCCAATGAGCATTTTCGGAGGACACTGGGAAGGGCATTGGGATAAGATTAGAGCAAGTTGGCAGGAGCAGGTATCTGAAGAAGATGTTGTCCTTATTGCCGGCGACATTTCTTGGGCCATGAAACTGCCTGATGCGCTTATCGATTTGAACGCTATTGCCAGCCTGCCGGGAAGAAAAATCATAGTGAGAGGTAATCATGACTACTGGTGGCAGTCAGTAAGCAAAATGACTAAAGCCGTTGAGGGTAAAATTGAGTTCCTCAATAATAACTTTGCCATCGCGGGTGAATGGGCCATCTGTGGCAGCCGGGGCTGGACATGTCCGGAGGACCCGCTGTTTAAAGCTGAAGATCAGCCTATTTTTGACCGTGAGCTTTTGCGGGTAGAGGCTTCACTATTGGCCGCCCGCGCTGCCGGGTTTTCCCGCATCCTCCTTATGCTGCATTTTCCCCCATTTTATGACCGTAATGTTGAAAAAGGCTTTGCTGGCTTGATCGCTAAATATAATGTAGAGATCTGCATTTATGGCCACCTGCACAGCGAATCAATAAAAAATGCGGCAACCGGTATCATTAACGGTGCCGCCTACTATCTGATATCGTGTGATGCACTGGACTTTAAGGTTAAACAGCTTATTTAGATGACCGCCCCTCCCGGGACGAGAAAAACGAGGTATAGTTATGGCCAATAGCTCGACTCAGGCCGAAGTATTAAACCGTCTGAAGAACGTCAAGGGGCATCTTGCCGGAATCGAACGCATGGTTGAAGAAGGTCAAGAGTGCAGCAATGTCCTCATTCAACTTTCGGCAACTAGGGCCGCTATCGAAAAAATCGGTATTTATATTTTAGAAAACAATGCGATTGAATGTTTAGGTGATGTAACTGATAATAAAGACGACAAACATAAAGTCGAACAAATCGTTAAGCAGATGATTTCCTTCCTCAAATGATCGTCTAGCTAAAGATACCCCAAATGACGCCTAATCCTTTTTGCATTAAATCAAAGTAAATAAGGACGCCTGCTGCAATCAGTACGCCTCCCGCTACCTGCTGAATAAGCGGCAGCCATTTATATACATGCTGTACTTTATTGATGTAGCGGTTAATTACTATAGCTATCACTAAAAACGGCAGACAAAACCCCATAGCATAGCTAAACAGTAAAAAAGCCCCTTGACTAACCGTAGCCGTTGAACCGGCATACATAAGCACAGTAGCTAAAATCGGGCCAGTGCATGGTGTCCAGCCGGCAGTAAACGCCAGGCCTAGCAAGAAGGCCCCGAAGGGACCGGCAAAAGCGCCATGTAACAGCGGCCGGTATTCCCGGTCAAGGCCGGGAATTTTTAGCACACCAAGGACTTGTAGTCCCATAATAATCATGAAGACTGCCCCTACTTTGCGAATAGCCTCCTGGTACTCAAAGAATAGCTCACCGATATAGGACGCGGTTGCGCCCATGGCCACAAATATTAAGGTGAATCCGCTAAGAAAGCTAATGGCATTAACAAAGAAGGTCCAGCGGCCGGCGCTAGCCTCTGTCTGAGCCCCAGTCCCTGCCAGAAGCGCGGTATATGTCGGCAGCATTGGGAGCACGCACGGCGATAAAAAAGAAACTACTCCTGCGCCAAAGACAGTTACCAGGGTGAGGTTATAATCCATTCAGCACTCCTTCCAGTTCAGCCGCGGTGACCGGGCCTGACTTTCGGTATTTAATAATACCTTGTTTATCAACCACCAGAGTTGTGGGTATAGCATTAATGCGGAAAGTTTTCGCCACCTCGCCGTCTTTGTCTAACAGGACATTCATAGTGTATTTGTTCTGAGTTATAAACTCAGCCACCTTTTCAGCACTTTCCTGAATATTGACAGTATAGAATGATACTTTATCGCCATGTTTTTGGGCAAACTTATTCAGCTCAGGCATCTCCTCACGGCAGGGCGGGCACCAGGTTGCCCAAAAGTTTAGTACTATAATCTGTCCTGACGGAGTAACTTTTGTCGTCTTTCCGTCCAGAGCGATAAGCGAAAACCCAGACAGCGTTTTCCCAACTGTTACGCCGGTATCTGCAGACGGTTTATTGTTTTCGATCCCTGGCAGACTGTCGGGCTGCATGGCGACAAATCCAATGGCAATCGTCATAGCAATTACTGTTACTGCCAAAATTATGAGTCTTCTCGGCATGATAGTCTCCTCTCTAGTGTTATAACAGATATATGTTTTATCGCTTATTAATATTATTTAATTGTGGAGGTTCAACACACTATGCATCAGTACCTCTTTTTTATCGGCGATTTTCCCATCAGAGCGTATGGGTTGATTTTGAGCCTGAGTATCATCCTGGCTACCGGCACTGCCTATTTCCTTGCCAAACAGGATGGACGCTGGCACCAGCATGTGCCTGATATGGGCATCTACTGCGGTTTAGCCGGCATTGTCGGTGCCCGCCTGTGGGATGTATTCTTTTTTGACTGGGACTATTACCAGCACCACCTGCTTGAAATCCCCTTTGTCTGGCAGGGCGGTATGGCTATCCAGGGTGGTGTTTTGCTAGGGGCTATTGCCGGGATCATTTATACTAAAATCCATAAAATTGATACCTGGGCATTCGCTGATATTGTAGCCGCTCCGGCGGTCATCATCGGCCAAGCCATTGGCCGCATGGCCAATCTGATGAACGGAGATGCCTTTGGCCACCCTACCGGCGGCAATTTTGGCATCGTGTACCCCTCAACAACCCTGGCCTATCAGGTATATGGCGATAAGCCACTATGGCCGGCTGAGGTGTGGGAAGGTCAAATTGACGTCGTTATCTTTGTTCTCTTGTTAATCTTTAGGACAACCAATCATGCCAAAGGACAAGTTTTTATCCTTTATGCTGTTTTGTATTCGACAGCCCGGTTTTTTCTTGAGTTTCTCCGGGGGGACTACGGCACACTTATGTTTGGTTTAAAGTCCGCCCAACTCACGAGCCTGGCAGTCATACTCATTGGTCTTATCCTATTCATCCGGCAAGGCTACTATGCTGAACGTATCGGACTTACTGAAAAAAGCAAATAGTATTGAAAAAGCCGAAACTCAAAGGTTTCGGCTTTTATAATTTATGGGTATACGGCGATCAGTTCGATTTCTACACTGACATCACGTGGCAGCTTTGCCACCTGAACGCAGGCCCGTGCGGGCGGCTCCTCAGTAAAGTACTGACTATAGACATTGTTCATTACGGCAAAATCGTCCATATCCTTCAAGAACACCGATGTTTTGACCACATTTGCAAACGTTAGGCCTTCTCTTTCCAAGATGGCCTTAAGGTTAGCGAGTACTTGGTGGGTTTGATTCTCTATGCCTCCATAGACGATTTGCCCAGTAATGGGGTCAAGCGGTATCTGGCCAGATACAAATAAAAAGCCATTGGCCTTAATAGCCTGGGAATAGGGGCCTATGGCCTGCGGGGCACGGTCAGAACTAACAACTGTTTTCATGCTGCAGCCTCCTCTAATTGTGTTTTCTTTTGGACATTCTATGTTTATTTGGAAAAAACCTGCCTATTTAGTACTGCCAAAAATTTTTTCTGTTAACGCTAAGCCGGTTGGAGTAACTGCCAAACCGCCCTGAGCTGTTTCTTTAAGCGAACAGTGCATCGATTGACCAACCGAATCCATAGCATCAATGACTTCGTCTACGGGAATAACACTTTCAATTCCAGCCATCGCCATTTCAGCAGCAACAATAGCCTGAGCCACAGCTCCGGCATTGCGTTTTACGCAAGGCACTTCGACTAGTCCAGCCACTGGATCGCACACTAGGCCCAGCATATTTTTAATGGTAATCGCTACAGCATGTCCGGCCTGAGCCGGCGTACCACCCAGGAGTGATACTATTGCGCCAGCTGCCATAGCACCGGCTGAGCCGCATTCAGCCTGACACCCTCCGGCCGCTCCGGCGAGAGATGCCCGTGAGGCGATAACCATACCAATTGCACCAGCGACTACCAACCCTTTAGCCAGTTCAGTCTGACTAAGTGCGTATTCGTCTCTTAGTGTAAACAGGACTGCCGGCAGTACACCGCTTGAGCCTGCCGTGGGGGCGGCCACAATCCGTCCCATGGCGGCGTTAGCTTCGCCGACCGCCAATGAATAAGTCACAGCTTTACTAATAAAGCTCCCCATTATGTTCTTCTTTTGGCTTTGGTCGTATTGTTGCAGCTTCTGCGCATCACCGCCAACCAGCCCGCCTTTGGAGCGCGGTCCTTTAAGCCCGGCAGCAATTGACTCTTCCATAACACTAAGTATCGCTTCCATTCGCGTCATTACTTCAGCCGCCGGCAATTCCATCTGCCTTGACTGAAAATCTACGCAGAAGTCAGCAAAAGGAACTGATTTTTCTTCAGCAGACTGAATCCATTCCTCAAGTGACAATTTATCTAATGACATTGTTTATCACTCCTTGTCAGCCTATGGCATTAATGCAGCGTACAGATTTAATCATCGGCAGCCCGGCTACAGCGGCAATGTCTGCCTGGTCCACCGGTTGGTCAGTCTCTAGCACCATACTGGCCAAGCCGCCTTTATTTCTCCTGAATACGCGCATCTGAGCAATATTAACGCCGCGCTTGGATAAGATGCCTGTAACCTCCGCCACCGCACCGGGACGATCTTCATGCAGTGTAAGAATTGTTGGGAAATCGCCGGTAAACTCGAGCGGAAAACCGTCCACCTCACTAATTACAACCCGCCCGCCACCAATGGACGCTCCGGACACCTGACTCTCAGCTCCTCCCTGTCCGATCAGCCAAAACCTGACAAAGTTAGGATGCGCGGCATCACCAGCATTAATATTGCGGAAAGAATACTTAAGCCGGGCTTCCCTGGCATAGTCAAAGGCCTGCGGAATCCTCAAATCATCAGTCGGCCAGCCCATAAGCCCGGCAACCAGCGCCAAATCAGTGCCATGCCCCCGGCCGGTCTGGGCAAATGAGCCATGCAGGCCAATTACAGCCTCCGCAACCGGCTGTCCCAGAATAGCCTGAGCAGCGTTGCCTAAACGTACCGCCCCTGCAGTATGGGAGCTGGACGGTCCAACCATAACCGGACCGATTATATCAAAAATGTTCATTACTTGTGGTTACCTCCTAGTCGGTCAAGCGCCAGCAGCAGTCCGTAGATGAGAGCCGCCGGACGCGGCGGGCAGCCTGGCACATAGATATCGACAGGAACTATTGTATCAGCAGCGCCACGAATTGCATAGCTACTGCCAAAAACTTTGCCGCTGGCAGCGCAAGCTCCTACGGCCATTACCAGTTTAGGCGATGGTACTGCCTCATATGTCATTGTTAGCGCTTGAGTTAGATTACGAGTCACTACTCCGGTAACCATTAACATATCGGCATGACGAGGCGAGGCCACGAAATCAATACCGTATTGCTGTAAATCATAGACAGGGTTATTAAGCGCCGTCATTTCCCAATCACACGCATTACAAGACCCAACGTCAACATGACGGATGTGAAGTGAACGTTTAAGAGTTGCCCTGATTTTTTCAGACAGGTGGCCACGTAGCTCAGCCAGCCGGTATTCGGCCGTGTGGGCTAATGCGTTGTGCTCACAAATGGCCACACAGCGCCCGCAAAAAATACAGGCATGATTATTGATTGTTAACTTATCGCCAATAAACACTATTGCTCCGGTCGGGCAAGCCTCGCGGCAGTTTTGGCAGTTCTGGCATTGCCTCTCGTCCTGCACCACCTCGCCTCTGAACCGGGGCGGTACAGCACTGCTGTCATATTCTTCGGTTACTCGCCTTGTATTTATTATCTTTCTGAGAAGGTTAAGCATATTATCCCCCTTTACCGGTCAAGACACGCATAGCATAGTTCAAAACTTTTATTAATCAGGGGAAAATCCGGGATGATATTCCCCGGAGCAGCCACTGTAAGCGCCGGCCAGTTCGGGTATGAAGCCGAACGGACAACATAGCGGTAAATTGTGCTGTTCTCTCCAGCCATAAGCCAGTGCAAATTAGAACCACGCGCCGATTCAGTCATCCCAAACGCTGTCGAGTAGGCGCTGATGGGCGGCAATTCAGACGTAAGTTTGCCGCCAGGCAATCCCTCCAGTATCTGACCGATAATTTTGATCGACTCGACGGCTTCATCAGCCCGCACCCACAGGCGGGCGGCTACATCGCCGCTCGTATATACAGGTACACTAAAACTAAGGCGCCGGTATGCAGCATAGGGAAAATCCCGCCGTACATCACCATCAACGCCAGATGCGCGGGCAGCTACACCGACAACACCCAAATCAACCGCAGCCTGCTGTGGCAGCAGACCGGTATTGTTAACCCTGTCTAAAAATGCATCATTATTACGCAAGAGCCCCATGACCCCGGCGAAATCACCGGTAAGCTCAGAAAGTGTTTGCTTAATATCGTATATCATGTCTCTTGTTATATCCATAGTAACGCCACCTAAGCAAATCCAGCCACGCAAGAAACGATTGCCTGTCAGCCGCTCATTGAGACGCATTAACTGTTCTTTCAGGCGAGAGCCGTGACTTATGCCAGGAGCAAAACCTAAACCAGCACATAGATTGCCAATATCCCCTACATGATTATAAAGTCGTTCAAGCTCTGCAGCCAGCACTCTAAGGCACTCTGCCCTAGCCGGAACTTCAGCAGCAGCCAGGGTTTCAACCGTTTGAACAAAGGCAAGCGTATTGGCAACCGAACATGCGCCGCAAATGCGCTCAGCCTGATATAGCGCCGTAGTAAACGGCAGACCTTCAACAGCTTTTTCAATACCTCGATGCGTAAAAAACAATTTAGCTTCAATATTGATAATATTTTCGCCAGCCTGACTAAACCGGAAGTGGCCTGGCTCAATTATGCCGGCATGGATAGGTCCAACCGGCACTTCAAATACCCCCTCACCCTGTACTGGCGGTACCAAGTACTCACTCACACCTTCAGGCACAGACGTATCAGGCGTAAAATCCTTTCGCAGCGGATACAGCCCTCGAGGCCAGTTTTCATGCAGCACCAGCGGCCTTAAATCAGGATGACCAACCGGCGTCAAGCCAAATAAGTCGTGAATTTCCCGTTCATACCAGGCTGCAGCCGCCATTATTGGCGTGAGTGATGGAAACTCAAGCGGCTCGCCTTGTTTTATGATCGCTTTTATTGTTTTAAAAGCACCCTCTTCTTTACTGCTAAAGATTGTATAAATGGCAAAACAGCCATTTATCTTGCGTTCATCATTAGCAAACATGGCACTCAATCGATATTGCCCGCCGCGGCTGGCCAAAGTGGCAGACGCTCGGAGGGTTGCTACAGGAATTTTCTGAAATGTGCCGGTCATAGTCCCCCTCCTCCTATCATAATTTTCACTGCCTGAGTAATCAGCGTATCCAGCCAAGGCGGCAAATACACGCCGACTGCCAGCATGATAACCATGGACGCCGACACGGCTGCCATTCCCGGCTTACCTAGCCGGTAACCAACAGAGACGCGGCGTGGCAGCGAGCCAAAGCCCATTTGCAAGGTATAATAAATCATACCAGCAAAAATTGCGGCCATTAAGAGCAATATTATACTCCCCAGCCAAGGGTTTCCTGACTGGAAGGCTGCCCATACAATAGTGAGCTTACTATAAAAAATACTAAACGGTGGCAGCCCGGCAATCGCCAGCACGGTGGCCACGAACATAGCGCCCATAATAGGTGCAGTACTCACCAACCCTTTAATCCGCATGATATGCTTAGTGCCGTACTGTTGAATAACGGCTCCGGCCAAGTAAAACAGCGAAGATTTGGTTACCGCGTGATTAATGATGTGCAATAGCGCGCCATACATAGCTAACGGAGTCCCTAAACCGATCCCTAATGTAATCAACCCCATATGTTCAATGCTTGAATAGGCCAATAGCCGTTTGAGGTCATGCTGCACCAGAATAAATGGCACCGCAATCACAATTGACAGCAACCCGAACCCTATCAGGAACTGTTCAGGGAAAGCAGCTCCCACCGCGCCCTTAACAATAATCATCGTACGAATCACGGCATATAACGCGCAACTCAAGAGTGCTCCGGACAGCAGTCCACTAACTGGCGAAGGTGCCTGGCTATGCGCATCAGGCAACCATGTATGCATTGGTGCTAAACCGGCTTTGGTGCCGTACCCGATTAGAATAAATACAAACGCCAGTTTAACCATACCAGGATCAAGTCTGGCGCTGACAGCTTGCAGTGCCAGCCAGCTTAAAGCCTGTCCTCCGCTCACGCCAGCGTTCACTTGCGCGTAGTAGAGAAGAATAGTACCTAATAGTGCCAGGCAAATGCCGACAGTGCACACCATTACATATTTCCAGGCAGCTTCTAAGGCCGCCCGATCAAAATAAAAAGCTACCAGTAATGTCGAACTCAATGTAGTCGCTTCGACAGCCACCCATAGCATCCCCATATTTTCAACTACAAGTACACAGAGCATAGTAAAAGCGAATAAGTTGAAGAGTCCATAATAGCGTTTTAGCATGTTTAGCGTTACATGGCCTTGTGTGATTTCCTGTTCCATATAAGACAAAGAAAATAAAGTCGCAGTAAATGTGAGTACAGCCACTATAAGCATCACAACGGCGCTCAACTGGTCAACATAGAGCTGGCCATCATGAATTATCCCAACTGCTGCCACTTGGTAAACAACAACGAATAGAATCAGACTGAGTAAGCTGCCCCCTGTTACATTGATAAGGCGAATGGCTTTCTGCCCAGACTGTGTCATAGTAAAAATTCCGGTCAAAATAGGCAGCAGAAGCGCCAGAACGATCAATTGCCCCATAGTATCATCCCTTTAACTTTTTTAACACACTAGTATCGGTTGACCGAAATGAGCGTTTGAGCCGGTAAGTTAGAATCACCAGTACTACTACAGCCACCATCACATCCAAAAAAACACCAAGCTCAATAATAAGCGGCAAGCCTGTAGTTACTGAAAGCCCTACCAAATACAGGCCATTTTCCATGGTTATCAAACCGACTATCTGCAATACCGCCTGCCGTCTGGTCATTATCATTGTCAGCCCGATTAATGTCATGGCCACTGCAGCAGCAAGTGCATCCCGGCTGACAACGCCTGGCAGTGCCCGGTCAATCAGACCATATGCCAGCACAATCATAGCGCCTGCTGCCATGACCGAGTAATTGGGACTCAAAATCGGATTATCTTCCCGCTCCCGGCGCAGCATGGAGACTATACGGTAGAGTGCATAAGGAATAAGTCCGGCTTTAATAACAAGCGTAAGTGCCGCAGCAATATATGTATGCGCCTCCCCAGTGTCAACAGCGACAATAGCACATGACAACGCCACCAAGGCCGATTGAACCAACAGAATATTAACCGCAGTCTTAAGACTAGTAACCCTGCTCAACAAGAGCGCCAAAAACAGTAAAATTATAATAAGCAAATTCATTGCCCGTTTCCTCCCCTACTGCGCGACCAGCGCTAAAAGCGCCAGCATTCCGGCCACACCCATAAATCCGGGCACTTTAAATAATCGCATCTTATTGGTACTGGTCTCAATGGCTGCCAGAGCAACTGCAGTCAGCAGTACCTTGCCGGCTATCCAAAGAACTGACGCGACTGGGGATAAGCCACCTGGCTGCCAAGGCAAAAACAGCGTAACAAATAAAATGATAAATACCAGCTGCTTGATAGCAGATGCCCAGAAAACCAATCCTAAACAACGCCCGGAGTATTCGAGCACCATACCTTCATGAATCATGGTAAGTTCAAGATGAGTGTCAGGGTTATCTACGGGAATTCGTCCTGTCTCGGCCACTAATATAATTAAGAAGGCCATGGCGGCAAAAATATACGGCAGCGAAAACGGCGTGACCGCAGCAGCGCCTGCCATAGCAGCCAATCCTGTCGATCCCGCTCGCACGGCTATGGTAAGTAGCGTCAAGAGCAGTACCGGCTCAACTAACACACTGATATACATCTCCCGTGAGCCGCCCATACCGCCAAAAGCACTCCCTGCGTCAAGCGAAGCCAGTGCCAGAAAAAAACGCCCGGCAGCCAAAAGATACAAAAGTACAAATAAATCACCTGACGACAAAAACGCAGCCGCGCCAAAAGCGCCGGTAAAATAGATGTACGGCGCCAATATAAATATCCATGATGTGGTAGGCGACACTACACTGTCTTTCTGCAACAACTTAAACAAATCAAAATATAGTTGCAGCAATCTTGGACCGCGCCGATTTTGCAAACCAGCCTTAACCACCTTAACAATCCCGGCCACCAGCGGTGCCGCCGCCAGAATGAGTAATGCATAACCGGCATTGGCCAATACTATAGCCACTTGTTCCATATTTTCACCACCCTGTAGTTAAGATGAGCGCCAACACGGTAATTGCCGTGATGTAGCCGATATAGAGCTGTACGCTGCCGGCCTGGATTGCTTTCATGAACTGAGCAGCAGTAATGATGCCTTTATTAATAGGGTGGTAAATGGCGCTAAAGATATCGGTAATGCTTACATGATAACTCAGCCGCCGTCCAAAGTAGCTGTTCGGGCTCAAATCGGCAAGTGTTTCCCGCTGTGGTCGCAAAATAGCGCGAAAAGCCAGCCTGATCGGTTTAGAAAAGCCGGTAGCCGTATACTCCATCCTGGCTGTTGGCACAATACCGCAAGTCCAGGTTTCTCCTTCAGACACCTGCGGCTTACCATACAGCCGATATAACGCCACTGCGGCTACCCCGCCCAAAAAAGCAATTGCCACCACCACAGGCATTTCCAGATTTGCATTGACGCCACCGGTCTGGACCTGTGCTACATGCCACGCAGTACCCCTAAAGGCCTGCGCAACGTCAATCCCCGCAATACCAAACAAAACTTTCTTGAGAATATTAATCACCAGTTCTGGCCATAGCCCGAGAAGAACACATAACCCCGAGAGGATCGCCATGGGAGCAAGCATAGCCTTACTCGCTTCTTGGGCTTGCTCAGCATGAATGCTGCGTGCCTTAGCCAAAAAGGTAATACCAAATACTTTGACAAAACAAGCGGCAGCCAAAGCCCCTGTAAGACCGAGCAGCGCGACTAAAACAGCGCCAAATACCTTCCCTGATGCCCCGGTTAAAGCCTGTGGCACATAAAACATGGCCTGAAAGGTCAGCCATTCGCTGACAAAACCGTTTAAAGGCGGCAACGCCGAAATAGCGGCAACCCCGGCTAAAAACCAGGATGCAGTATAGGGCATCTTTTTTATAAGACCGCCTAAATGTTCAATATCTTTGGTATGAGTAGCCTGAAGCACCGCCCCTGCCCCCATAAACAGCAGTGACTTAAATAGTGCGTGGTTAAGTACATGATATAGCGCGGCCGCCCAGGACAGAGCCGCCAGTATTCCCAGGCCTTTAGCTGTAAATATTAGACCGGCCCCTATTCCCAGAAGGATAAGGCCAATATTTTCCACACTGGAATACGCTAACAGACGTTTCAAATCATGTTCCATGAGTGCATATAAAACCCCGAGCACAGATGAGACAATGGCCAACACCAGAACAAGCGTCCCCCACCATACCGGCCCCACTCCCAGAAACTCAAGGAAAAAGCGGCATAACCCATAAATAGCTGTCTTAATCATAACCCCAGACATCAAAGCTGACACATGGCTAGGCGCTGCCGGATGCGCCCGCGGCAGCCAGATATGTAAGGGAATCATTCCTGCTTTGGCCCCGAACCCAATAAGCGCGCATAAAAACACCACATTCCTGGTCCAAGCATCAAGACTGCCTGCGCCTTGCGCCAAGCTGTTGAAATCCAGACTGCCAGCCTTGTTCGCTAATAAGAAAAAAGCCGTGATAATAAAAGCTGTCCCTACATGTGTCATAACGATGTAGACAAACGCTGCCCGTCTGGTTTCGCTCTGTTCGTGCTCATAGTTAACCAGAAAAAAAGAAGTAACTGCCATAAGCTCCCACACAACAATAAATGCTGCTGCATGGCTGACACTAACCACTAAAACCATCGATAACAAAAAAGCGCAATAAAGTGACGCCATTACCTGGTAGCGCCGGCCATCCCCGTAATATTCACGGCTATAGCCAATAGCGTAAACGCTGGCCGCGCAGCCTATAATCCCGATGGTCAGCAAAAAATACGCAGTCAGATAATCCAGTCGAATATGCACTGGCCCTGTGGGCATAACCCACGGCGTGACTACTGCGACTTTGCCGCCATCAAAAACAAAAATTGCACACAGTACGACCGCCAGACATCCCAGCGCTGCCATTCCATGTGCAACATAGTTGACTATTTTGTTATTATTAGTGACAAATGGCGACAGTACGCCTGTGATAAAGGAAACTAGCGACAAATACAATAATAACTCGGCAAGCATTGTAACCGACTCCGTTCTGGCAAATATTAATTGATATTTCATACTATATCATTGTAACATAATAATGTACTTGCGTGTGGGGAAAACTTAAAAATTTTACATAAAATTGACATATTATGCATTTTAAAGGGGAGAATACGCAATGGAAAAAATACGTATTGTTATCGCTGATGACCACGCCGTGTTGCGTTCCGGACTTAAAGCACTGCTGAACTGTTCGCCATTATTTGAAGTGATTGGTGAAGCCGGGGATGGTCAACAGGCGATTACTATGGTAGAGGAACTTCGCCCTGATGTGCTGCTTCTGGACATATCTATGCCGGTTATGAGTGGTGTCGATTGTATTAAAGAAATAAAGTCCCGTGGTCTCTCCTGCCGTATCCTTGTCCTCACGATGTATGATGATGATGAGTATATTAAAGAAGTTATGCGGGCCGGCGCTGACGGCTATGTCTTAAAAAAATCGGCAGACACTGAACTCGTCGAAGGCATCATAAAAATTCACTCAGGCAAAAAGTATCTGAATGAAACCATGTCGCAAACGCTTTTGACCAGTCTCCTGCGGGTAAATGACGAAAAAAGCGATCAGCGCGATCCATATACCCTGTTAAGCAGCCGGGAACGACAAGTACTTAGACTACTGGCGCAGGGGCATACTAATAGCGAAATTGCTGAACAATTGTCGCTAAGCGCCAAGACGGTTGACACTTACCGGTCACGAATCATGAATAAATTAAATGTGCGAAAAAAATCAGAGCTTGTTAACTATGCCCTGCAATACAAGCTGATCAACATGTGAAACTTAGTACTTCTTGTCAGGTTTTTCCCTACAATTACTTACGGCACTTTCTTACTCTAATTTAAGGTAAGTGCCTGATTTACTTTTATGCAAAGTTTAGCGAGAATAATGATAAAAGCACTACGTCTTATAAGTTGTGAAAATTTAAAAAATAAAGGAGCATGAGCAAATGCAAAAGCAACATATCGACGCGCTCAAGAAAATTGTTGGCGATGAACACGTGCTGACAAGCGTGGAGGACCTGCACTGCTATTCTTATGACGCTACTCCCGGTTTTTCTCACATGCCTGACGCAGTTGTCAAACCCGCGACTACAGCAGAAATAGCCAAAGTATTAGCACTGGCCAACGCTGAGAAAATACCCGTATATACCCGTGGCTCAGGCACTAACTTGAGCGCCGGTACTGTCCCCACCAAAGGCGGCCTTGTGCTCCTCATGACCCGAATGAGCAAACTGATAGAAATCGACACTGAAAACCTAGTGGCTGTTGCCGAACCTGGTCTCATTGTGTCTGACCTTAATAAAGCAGTTGAACCTTATGGCCTCATTTACCCGCCTGATCCTGGCACAGTAACAACTGCTACGTTAGGTGGCACTGTTTCTGAAAACGCCGGCGGTCTGCGTGGACTCAAATATGGTGTAACCAAACACTATGTAATGGGTCTTGAAGTTGTTCTGGCCAACGGACAGGTTATGAATGTCGGCGGAAAAAATGTAAAAGACGTATCCGGTTATGATATGACCAAGCTCTTTACCGGTGCTGAAGGCACCTTAGGCGTAATTACTAAGATTATTGTTAAGCTGGTACCAGCTCCTGAGGCAAGAAAGAGCATGATGGCCATTTTTAAAAACCTCGACAATGCTGGAAATGCCATTGCTGCTATCATCGCTGCCAAGATTATTCCAGCAACACTGGAAATTATGGATAACCCCACAATCCGTACTGTTGAAGATTATGCCAAAGTAGGATTGCCGACAGACGCTGAGGCAGTACTCCTCATCGAGGTTGACGGTATTCCTGAGGTTGTGGACAAAGAAGCGGCTAAAGTTATGGAAGTGTTAAAGACCAATAATGCTGACGAAGTGAAGATGGCTAAAGATGCAGCCGATCGTGACAAGCTGTGGGCTGCCCGCCGGGCTGCGCTCCCTGCTCTGGCGAAACTCCGCCCCACCACCTTTGTCGAAGACGCTACCGTTCCTCGCAACAAGGTTCCTGATATGATTCGCGCCGTGAATGAAATTGCTAAAAAATATAATGTTACTATTGGCACCTTCGGCCATGCTGGCGACGGCAATATGCATCCTACAATTGTTTGCGATATTCGCGACAAAGAAGAGATGGATCGTGTGTATAAAGCCATGGACGAAATCTTCGGCACTGCCATTAAGCTGGGCGGCACCCTTTCAGGCGAGCACGGCATCGGTCTTGGCAAGCTTAAATATATGGAAGATCAGTTTGGCCCGGTTGCTATGGAAGCTATGAAGAGTATCAAACGCGCCCTTGACCCTAACCTCATTTTGAATCCTGGTAAACTAGTGGGAGAGTGTTAAAATGAGTGATACCAATAAGCCTATTACAGCGCAAGCTATTAATGAGCACGATAAAGCGTTGCTAGCTGATCTCCAAGACGCGCTTGCCAACTGTATGAAGTGCGGCAACTGTATGGAGGTGTGCCCGATCTATAAGGAATTGGGCACCGAAACCGCTGTTGCCAGAGGTAAGCTGGCGCTTATGGAGGCCGTATTAAGCGGCAAGATTCCTATTAGTGAAAACTTTGATAAATGGATGACCAAATGTGTATCGTGCAAAGCATGTACGGTAAAATGCCCTTGCGGTGTACCGGCCGACGAACTCATTGTACGCGGCCGCCAGGCTGCCGTAAAAGCGCGTGGTCTGCATCCGATTAAGAAACAAGTATTTAACTTGCTAAAAAACCGGGCTATGTTTGATTTAGCACTTAGGATGGCCGGCCTCTTCGGCCCGCTGAGCTTTAAAAAACTGCCCCGCCCTATGGCGGCAGTGGCCCGCTTCCCAATGCCTGGTCTTGATAAACGCCGCGTAATAGCCCCCTTTGCCGCATCGCCTTTAAGAACTCAGCACCCTGAAGTCATTAAAGTTGACAAACCTAAAATGAAAGTTGGTTTCTTTACTGGCTGCACACTCAACTATATTTACACTGATGTTGGCCAAGCTGTCATTGACGTCCTTAAGGCTAACAACATTGAAATCGTTATGCCTGCCCTGCAACACTGCTGTGGTACTCCGATATACATGTCCGGCGATGTGGAATCCGCAAAGCTCTTGGCAAAACACAACATTGAGGTTTTCGAACAGTATAATGTTGAATATATCATTGCAGCCTGCGGTTCATGCACCGAAGCATGGAAGATCGAATTTGTCGAACTGTTCCATGACGATCCGGCCATGAAGGCTCGCGCAGAAAAACTTGCGAGAAAAACCTATGAAATCAGCGAGTTCTTAATTGACGTTGTCAAAATTGACAAAAATAAACTAGGCCCGGTTAACGCCAATGTAACTATGCACGACCCGTGCCATATGGCACGCGGTATCAAAGTAACAGCTCAACCGCGCCAAATATTAAAATCAATTCCTGGATTAAATTTCATAGAAATGAAAGAAGCTGACCGCTGTTGCGGATCGGGAGGCTCATTCAGCCTTGCAAACTATGAGATCTCGCGTAAAATTAATGACCGTAAAATCACCAATATTGCTGCAACCAAGGCCGATACGGTAGCCACAAGCTGCGGTACCTGCCGAATGCATATTATTGACGGTCTTGTCCAAAACAACATGGACCAAAATGTTGTCCATGTGATTCAACTTTTGGATAAGGCTTATAAAGCAGGCCAAAAGAAGTAATATTTACTTCATCTATGCTTGTGATGATATTGGATGGTCTGACTCACCCCCACAGTCATCACAAGCAATAATATGGCAATCTCACACTCAATGAAAAACAGAAAGCGGTTAATGGGCTTGGCCCAAACCGCTTTCTGTTTTTTTACGGCGGCCAAGTGGTATCTCTACAGTGATTACTGTACCTTCCCCTTCGGCCGAATCAATATAAAAATCACCTGACAGCAAGGCGATTCGCTCGTGCATGCCATGAATCCCAAGGCAAGTATCACTGCCAACACCGCTTAAAATATCGGCATTGAAACCAATCCCATTATCTTTGACAGTTAGTATTAGTTTAGCGCGTTGCTTCTTAAGCATCACTCTGACCTGTGTCGCTTTGGCGTGTTTGGCGATATTGGTTAATGCTTCCTGCAAAATACGGTATAACGTAATTTCGATTTCAGGTAAAAACCGTTGGCGTGACAGGTTGAGTACATTAAGCTCTACTGCAATATTGTATTGCCGGGAATAATTTTCTGCATACTTTTGCGCAGCCGCTACCAACCCCAGATCATCTAACAGAGCAGGTCTAAGCTGTACAGCCAGATGATGAACATCTTCCAGCGTTTTTACTGCTAAATCCCGCATTTCCAAGATTTTTTCCCGTTCGCCTTCACTATGAACATGCTCAGATAATACCCTCAGGCCAACAATGATTGATGTCAGTGCCTGGCTGGTTTCGTCATGAAGTTCCCGCGAAATCTTTTTACGCTCTTCTTCCTGGACACTAATTATTTTGTTCAAAAGAATGGATTGAAGCTCTTCTTTTTCCTTAAGTGCCCGCACCAATTTTTCCTGCCTGGCATTAGATTCTAAAGCTGCTTCGACAAATTTGGCTGCCAGCCGGGCATAGGGCGCCGCCGTATCAGGGGCGCCGGAAACACCTATTACTCCGACACAACCATCACCAAACATAATAGGTACATTAAATCCTTGCCTTACGCCCTTAAGCTGTGACTCTTCATCAGCTGTCACCGAAAATTCCCGAATAGGGCCGCTTATCAGCATGCGGGCAGCTGCCTCATGAATATGAGACACACGCTCTTTACTGAATGAGGCAATAATGACGCCATGATTATCGGTAATATTTACATTTTTATTAAGTTCTGCCGCAACAATATCAACAAGCGACTGGGCAAACCTCGGATCAAGCTCCATGGTTCTCCTCACCGGACTTGGCTGTGACTTCTTTACAAGCCTCGTCGGCGCGTTTTTTACGCCAATAACCAACAGCCAAGACAAATAAGGTTACTCCGGCCTCAAGCAAGAGCGCATATGGTTTAAACCACACGCCAAGTACGGCATCGGCAACCATCATCTTGGCGGCTGTCCAGCCAAGAATGGCTGCACCCACATAAATAATAATTGGGTATTTATCCATAAGCGTCATTAACATCTGGCTGCCGAATACCACTAGCGGTATGCTTAATGCAAGACCAAAAATTAATAATCCTAAGTGGCCGTCAGCTACACCGGCAATAGCTAATACATTATCCAGACTCATTATTAAATCAGCAAAAATAATAACCTTTAACGCTTCCCAAAAGCTGTTGGCACCTTCACAGGAAACTTCCTTATGTTCGTCACCAAGCAAATTGACCGCAATATATACCAAGGCCACTCCACCAAGAAACTGTACATAGGGAATTTTAAGCAAGAGCGCGGCAACCATAGTCAGTAAAATTCTCAGTATAACAGCCCCGGCGCTTCCCCATAGTACAGCTTTCTTACGCTGATCATGGGGCAGGTTTCTACTAGCCAGAGCTATGACAACAGCGTTATCACCACTTAGTATTAGGTTAATGAGCGTAATACTGCCTAACGCTATCAATAGTTCCATCGAAATAACCCCCTCAAAAATATGTTGCTTGATGATATTCTAGTTATTCAAACTTACTAAGTAATTTTTGTCAACTCCCCCTCTCAATAATTAAGGACCTTCCCGTCAGCAACGGTAAGGTCCTTTCCTAACTAAATAGCAATAAGACCTTGGTGTAGTATATATTAGGCGATATACTAAAGGTCTCACTATTGGACTGCTCCAACGACACAGCCATGCACAGGGTGCAGGATTGTTGACTGTGTCTGTCAGTTACTCCCCCTTAGGGTTTACATTAGTATTTAATTAGTTTTATCATATTATAGAAATTGTATCCAGTCAATACAATTTACTATGTAGTAATATTACCAGTACTGTCTAATAATTCTTGCTAATCAAAGGGTGATAGAGTATTATGGTAGAGGACATTATTTAAAATTGATCTCTAAAGGAGGAAGTTCTCAATGTCAAGCCAACCTGTTAATTTGGCTAACTTATGTCCCGAAAAGCAAGGCCTCAAGCGTGATATGAAATCCCGCCACTTGCTCATGATATCTATTGGCGGTACTATCGGCACCGGACTATTTATGGGCTCAGGCCAAACTATTAACCAAGCCGGAGCATTTGGTGCGATTTTGGCGTATATGGTCGGCGGCCTTATCATGTATTTAGTGTTGTTATGCCTTGCTGAACTAACTGTCGCCATGCCAGTATCCGGTTCTTTCCAAAGCTATGCTACCCGCTTTATTTCACCGGGTGCCGGCTTTACCACCGGCTGGCTATACTGGATTAACTGGGCGATATGTATTGCCGCCGATTTTACGGCTGCCGGCATTATTATGCATAACTGGTTTCCCGATGTCGCGGTTTGGATCTGGTGCACCGTATTTGCTATAGCACTGGCCGGTCTCAACTTGGTGTCTGTTAAAGCTTACGGAGAAACCGAGTTTTGGTTTGCCAGCATTAAGGTTGCTGCTATTTTATCATTTATTATTGCAGGCTCAGGGCTCATTTTTGGGTTTAGCAGTGGACAAGCCGGGCTGGGGTTTTCTAATTTTGATACTGGCAGTGGTCTATTCCCCAACGGGTTTGGAGCAGTATTTCTGACCATGATTGCTGTTATTTACTCCTTTCAGGGAGCTGAGCTTGTCGGCATTGCCGCTGGCGAATGCAAAGAACCGGGAAAAAACGTACCTCGGGTTATTAAAGGAATTTCTGTCCGCATCATTATGTTCTACGTTCTGGCCATGATTGTACTTGCCGGTAACATTCCTGCTTCTGAAGCAAGTGTGTTAGAAAGCCCGTTTGCTTATGTTTTCGGAAAAACAGGTATTCCCTTTGCCAAAGATATTATGAGCTTTGTGGTACTAACCTCGGCCTTATCGGCAGGTAACTCAGCACTGTATGCCTGCTCACGGCTGCTCTGGTCGATGGCACAAGATAATCAGGCACCCTCCTGGCTCGGGAAGCTAAATGCCAGCGGCGTCCCCTATAATGGTGTACTGATAACACTGGTACTGGCCTGCATGTCGCTCCTTACTGAGAGATTTGCCGCTGATACGGTATACCTTTGGCTTATGTCCAGTACGGGTTTGACAGGCTGTTTAATTTGGATGATTATTGCCTGGTGTCAGATTAACTTCCGCCGCGAATATACAAAACTGGGCGGAAAAATTGAGGCTCTTGGCTTTAAAACACCCTTCTATCCGCTAGTTCCTATTCTCGCATTTGTTCTTAATCTGGTCGTAATTGTCAGCTTGTATTTTGACGAAGCCCAACGTATTGTCATCTATACCGGTTTCCCTATTTTGGCTGCCATCTACGCTTATTACCGGCTATTTCTTGATAAAAAAATACAAAATAACAGTTCACTACCTATGCGTTAGTAGTCCACCAATTACCAATAGACCGCCTCCCCATCTGGTGTGATATAATAATCGAGTATCGATATGTTATGTCACCTAGATAGGGAGGCCTTTCTCTTTATGGATACTTTGTCTCATGCCTTAGTGGGCATTGCCGTTGCTGGATTATCAGGGCATCCGTTAAGTTTTGGCGATCCTCTTTACTTAGCAAGTATTATCGGCGCACAAGCGCCTGATTTTGATATAATTGCACAAATCCGCGGCAATTTTTCCTACCTCAGACAACACCGGGCCTTTTCTCATTCGATACCGGGTCTTGTCATGTGGTCAGGTTTAATTACCGCCGGTTTTTTCTTATGTATGCCAGACACACCGCTTGCTCAGGTTTTTATCTGGTCATTTTTAGGCGGCCTGTCTCATATCTGCATTGACTTTTTCAATGCTCACGGAGCAGCGATTTTGTTTCCTTTTAGCCGGGAACGCAAAAGTTTCAGTCTGCTCAATGTTTTTGACCCATTCCTTTTAACAATTATGCTTACGGTATTTTTGCAAGGGCTGACGCCTCGTGAAACCTCGCTGCTATTTTTTGCATCTGTCGGGCTATATACCCTGCTAAGGTATCTGCTTAAACTAAGGGCGACTATTTTACTTAGGCAACACTTTATTAACAGCGGAATTAGTCGCATCCTGGTTATGCCATCGCTTAGAAGCGTATTTTGCTGGGACTTCGTCATTGAGACGGCAAATCACTATTATGTTGGCCAAATTGGTGCGCTTCAGCCAGTTTTAACCCTCCACACCGAACTACTGAAACAAACATTATCCCCTGCTCTACAGGGAGCACAAAAAACTGTCTTAGGAGAATTTTTTTCATCATTTACGCCATTCAGCTACTTTACCGAATATCAGGATACTGATCAACATGCAAAACATGTGCGCATTTATGATTTACGCTACTTTTTTAACCAAGGCTTCCTGCATAGCGCTACAATTATTTATGGGCATGATGAACAGCCGTGCGATTCATATATTCAGACTTATGGGCGAAAAATTAAAATACCGTGCTAGAGCTGAGATTGCTTCACAGCGTTCGCAATGACAGACTGGGAGAGAATGAACCCTTTCCTGTCACTGCAAACGTAGTGCAGCAATCTCAATTTTTTTACTTTCTGCTTGCCTTGAACGCAATTATTGTTTATAATGACCCCCCCAGGGGAGGGGGTATTAAAATAAAGAGGTACCCATAAAAATGTACTGAGTATTTTTAGCTTATTTAGCAGTTGGTTATTTTTATCCGGCCGCCGGTTTAGTTGCCCTTATCTGTATGCTGGCGCCTATACTGATAGCTCCGTTTAAAGGCCGTTACTGGTGCGGTAATTATTGCCCTCGCGGTAGCCTGTACGATAATATTCTATCTAAATTTTCACCGAATAAACCTATCCCGGCCTTCCGCACACCAGGTTTCCGTACTTTTATGGTAGCGTTAATCATGTCGGTATTCGGCATTCAGATGTACTACGCTTGGGGCAATTTAGACGAAATGGTTTAGTATTTTTGCGCATCATCTTCATCACCACCGTTGTCGGTATCCTGCTAGGGCTTATTTATTGGTTTAGCCGAAAAAGCTCTAAGCCACTTACTGTAAACAACACTTGCGTCAGCTGCAATTTGTGTACCAAAGCATGTCCTTTTGACCTAGCTCCTTATAATGCAAAAGGGACAGCGACCGGTTTTACCCATAGTGACTGCCTAAAATGCGAAAAGTGTGTTGCTGCTTGCCCTAAACAGAGTCTAGTATAGCTAACATAAACTACCTGCTTACTGCTAAAAGGGGATTATTCATTCCTGGCGAATTACTGATTATCATGTATTATGTAAAGTAAGGAGTGACATTGTGCTTAAACCGATAAGTGTCGCCCTGATGGTGGCAACGCTTATGCTATCACAGCCTCTTGGAGCAGCAGCCTCGGCTTTATCAATCAGTAACTGGCAAGCCAGCGGCTCGCAAATGTGGCGAATTACCTTCCCGGGTTATGCTACCGGCTTACCTGATTCACAAAAAGCCAACAGTGGTACTTCTGAGCTTCATTATCCACAGTCAGGCAACTACGCTACTATCAATTATGAAGAACAGCTATCCCCTAAACACAAGCTAAGTGTAGAAGCAGGCGTTTTAGGCACAATAACACCGGCAACCGGCAGTGATTCTGACTGGGATTATTCAAAATCGCAGGATTTATGGTATTATGGCGTTTTTCAAACAAAAGGCAGCAGCACCTTTATTAATATCGATGTCAGGCTACCGAGCAGCCCTAATACTGAATTTTTTTATGGGTATGGATATTCAAATAGCCATTATCTGATGACTGATGGCTATTATTCAATTATGGATTATGCTGGAACAACCACGTCTCTGCCTAATCTTAATTCGGCTTATTCTATTGTTTATCAGGGACTGCATGCCGGGTTTACTGGCACGAAACAACTAGCGCCAAAGCTTGCGCTGGTCGGGAGTATCCGCTACTCACCGCTCATGCTGGTGCAAGGCCATGGGTGGTGGAATCTGCGCAATCTAGATTTTGAACATCTGGGCTCAGGCCAAATGCTGGACGGAAAAATCGGCCTGCGCTATAGTGTGGCAGGGCACCGTGATAACGCGCTTACTCTAGGCTATCGTTATCAGCAGTACAGCTTATACACGGGTTCCGAAAACACCAGCTCTTCAATAACTTGGACAAATGCCACTAAAGTACAGCAGGGTTGGTATATGGGCGGAGACTTTACGTTTTAATAGCAAATCCGAGTTCAAAAATACTAGCCTGTGCCTTGGCTACAGGTCGTTTTTTTCTTGATTTGCCTGCTTTGATTTTGAAAGTATCGATCCGACAATGACAACACTAACCGCAAAAGCAGCAGGTATTGCCCAATGTGTCCAAGGATATGGCTCTAATAGCGGCATAATTTTTTTATCAGAGGTTGCCATCTCACCAGCAGTCCAGCCTAAAAACGCCGCACCGATAGTAATAATTATCGGCCAGCGCTCCATAAGCGCATTGATTACTTTGCTGCCCCAGATAATGATGGGGATACTAATAGCCAGGCCGACAACCAGTAAAGTAATATTACCTTTCGCAACTGCAGCAATGGCAATAACATTATCAATACTCATCACCATATCGGCAACAATAATGGTTTTGATAGCATCTCCCAAGCTGTTTTTGGCTTCTAATTCTTCGTGACTTTCTTCGCCAGCCAAAAGTTTAATAGCAATCCAAAGTAGAGCCAAGCCGCCAATCAGTTGTAAGTATGGAATCTGCAGCAAAAATATGGCCGCAAAAGTTAGAAGTATTCTTAGTCCGATAGCCCCGGCACCGCCCCAAAATATGGCTTTTCTTTGTTGTTCATGCGCCAGCTTGCGACTGGCTAAAGCGATAACCAAGGCATTGTCGCCGCTTAAGAGCAGATTAACAGTAATAATACTAAAGAGTGCTACTGCCCAGTCCACAGCTTCACCTCCATTATTATTGTAAGTTTATATTTATAGACACTTGCAAATCTTTATTGGAACTTATTATAGCTGTTCTATAACAATCTTAGTATTACCATCTTTTCAATAATTGTGCCTGACAGATGTAGCCAACCTGGATTTATAAAATCCGGTTGGCTACATCTGTCAATTGCTCTAAATTGCGGCATTCAAAAACTTGGTTGCAAAAACGCTGATATTCTTTCATCAGGCAGTCACCCTCAAGCCAGTCATTCTCCGGCAACGGGTTCAGCCAATACACCGCTTGCGCTCTATCAGAAATTTTAGCTAGTTCTTCAGAGCCCCCCGGATGCCAATTATTGCGGCCGTCACCCAAAATAATCAGCTTAGTTCGAGCCGTAATCGCGGCGAGCTCATACCTGGCAATCTGCTCAAACACTAAATCATAACGCGACAGCCCTACCCGGCGATTAAAGCGATCTCTGAGGTGTCTGGCCTGTAAAAAGGCATTAACATCCTGGGTTTTAAACCATTCAGTAACTTCCACAGCCTCATCAACAAAGACAAAAGAACGAATGTTGGCGTAGCGCCGGTGCGCCGCCTGCACTAATTGCAACATAAACCGGCTAAACCGCTCTACTGAGTTAGAAACATCGCATAACAACCATAAATCAACTTTACTTTTTACCTTATCCCGGTATTTGAGACGCAAGGGGCAGCCACCTGTGCGTACCACTTCCTGAAAGGTACGGCGAATATCAATTTTGCCGCGTTTAGCACGGCGCATACGGATACCAGGATGCTCGGCCAGTTTTTTCGCCAATTTTGCAATCTCTTGTTCGACAGCTGCGATCTCGGCAGTTGCCAGGCAATCGAATTCGCGGCGGCGGATATTGGCATACTCTACCAACTTGATAATATGCTGCCGGCCAAACTGCCTAACGGCTTTGCGCTCAAGCTCTCTGCGAATAAGTGCTTCTAACTGGGCAAATGTTTTCTGCCACTTTTGAAAAGCGCTCTCTTTCATTTGTCCGGTGGCATAACTGCGTTCAACCTTGTTAATGGCCTCAAACCATCTAAGCTTTACCTGGACCTGGCGCAGTTTACTTGAGATTTCCTCAGGCTGAGCATTATCAAGCGGCATTTCAGACGTAATTTGCCTTGCCAGAGCTTCTAAGACGGCAGACGGCAGGTTTTCAATGGTTTCCAGTAAGCTGTCGGCACTTCCTCCGGCACCAGCCGAACTAAGTCCGCTACCATCGGCAGACGCGCCCTTGATCGTAAGCGCCTCCTGCTCAGGCTTGACTAGTTCCGGCGGCGGCGCAAGGTCGAAATACAAATCAAACAACGCGGTAAATACCGGACGCTCCCACATGCTTTTGACAAGTGTTGTCTCAAGCACGCCCCGTAACAGCAACGGGGAAAAACCGGTAATTTCGGCTGCCTTCAGAGCGTCGGCTGCTTCCATTGTCGTTACCGTTAGACCGGCTTCCCGCAATAGCCGGACAAAGTCAACAATCATTTGCTTCATGGCTTTATTAAATAAGCCAGCTTGTCTGCAACAAGATCACGATCTTTGGTATATTTAAGCAACGCAGTTAACGTGACACGAACTGCCTCAACAGTCAACTCGCCGCCCAACAGATTCATAGACTGCACCCAATCAATACTTTCTGTGACGCTGGGCGGCTTTTTGAGCGGTTGCTTACGAATGTTTTGGATAAATTCGACAAGCTGGGTGGTAAATTTACGGTCAACCTCCGGGGCATTGAGCTCGACAATGGCGATTTCCCGTTCGAAATCAGGATAATCAATATGAAAATGAAGACACCGCCGGCGTAAAGCATCGCCCAGTTCACGGGTGCTATTGGAGGTCAGCACAACATGTGGGCGGGTAACAGCTTTTATCGTCCCAAGTTCAGGAATAGTTACCTGCCAGTCTGAGAGAGCCTCTAAAAGAAAACTTTCAAATTCCTGGTCACTTTTGTCAATTTCGTCAATTAACAGCACAACCGGCTCAGAGCAGGTAAGTGCTGTTAACAACGGGCGTTTCAGTAAAAATTCCTGGTCAAAAATCTGCTGTCGTCCAGTCTCCCACCCCCGCTCAGCCAAGGCTTCTATCTGGATATAAAGCAGCTGCTTTTGATAGTTCCATTCATATAACGCTTTACTTTCATCAAGCCCTTCGTAACATTGCAGACGAATCATCCGGCAACCGCGCAAACGAGCCCACACTTTCGCCAACTCGGTTTTGCCGACACCGGCCGGCCCTTCCAGTAGCAGTGGTTTTTCAAGGTTTTCCGCCAAATACAGGGCTGCAGCCAAATTGTCATCAGCTAGGTAACCGTTGGCGGCTAACCCAGCCTTACACTCATTAATTGCTTCATTCACTTGTCACCAGCTCCATCACTATGCTTAATTAGCAGCTTATCACATTGGCTGCCAGAAAACTTTATCCATGACAATACAGCCATACAGAGAAAAGTTACAATATTAGCGAGAAATACAGGCATGCTGTTGATGTAATAGCCGTACACCATCCAAAAAAACACACCAGTAGTCATCATGACGATCCATGCAGTCGAAAAATCTCCTGCCGATTTACTTTTGATTGTTTTGTACACTTGTGGAAAAAAAGACACTGTAGTAAGAATTCCGGCCAGGCTGCCAATAAATTCAATCATTAGAGTACTCCTTCCCATCTTTGAACACTTTTACAATTTTCCGAACACAGGCTATGTCTGTTAACGGGTTACCTGCCAGTACCAGGAAATCTGCGCGTTTGCCTGCTTCAAGCGTTCCTAGTTCCTTACCCATGCCCACTGCCTCAGCCGCCAGGCCAGTCGCTGCATGCAATGCAGTTGCTGGCGGCAGACCGCAGTCGGCCAACAAACAAATTTCTCGCCACACATCGCCATGCTCAACACCAAGTGCACCGGCATCAGTGCCTGCAACAATTTTAGCTCCAGCCTGATATGCCCGTAAGACCATGGCCTGGTGACGTGAGAGCACGGCCTCAATACCGCCAGGGGGGAGCGTTTGGGTCTGATGCTTTCGGCCATAATCTAGCATTCGTTCAAACGGTACCAAGGTTGGTATCCAGTACACCCCGCTCTCCGAAATTAAATCCGCGGTAACTTCATCGATGAGCGCACCATGCTCCAAAGTGGTTACCCCTATAACCAACGCCTGACGCACACCGTCCACGCCGTTGGCATGTACAGCAACCGGCTTTTTTAGGCGCCGCGCCTCATTTGCCACCGCTTGAGCCTCGGCCAGCGACAATTCAACAATGCCAGCATCCTGGCGAACAAAATTAACACAACCTGTCATCATAATTTTGATGCAGTCAGCACCGCCTTTGGCTTGCTCTCGTACTGCTTTGATCATTTCTTCCGGCCCGTCAGCTTCCCGCCCGCCAGCATAATGGAAATGACCGCCGGTAATTGAGATAGCTTGACGGGAAGTCAGCACCCGAGGACCAGAAGCCACTCCCTGTTTAACAGCTTTTTTTAAAAGCGAATTAATCTCATATGACCCGCCCAAGTCGCGGACAGTAGTTACACCCTGTTTAAGCGTCAGAGCCAGGTTTTTAACCGCCCTGATAAGAGTTGTGTCTTTGTCTTCTTTCCACCTCAAAGTACGGGCCTTTAGATCAGAGATGCCCTCCAAAAATAAATGCACATGCGGATCAATAAGACCAGGCATAACTGTGTACTCAGAGTAATCAACCGCTGCTGCTACTTGATCAGCAGCAAACTCTTCCGCTTTGCCTACGCCGGCAATGAGTCCGTCTTTTACAGCCAGGTAACAGGCTGATTGAGCTGGCCCAGCTGTACCATCAATCAATAAACCGGCTTTTATGAGCATACCATCAAGTTCCTTCTTTCACATATTTCTTCATGAACAGGATAATTTTTCGTTTTCCTGCCGGTATTCAATATGATGCATTATGTCCCAAACAAAATGCATCTGAGTCTGCCAATATACGGTCTTTCCATTACCGCTTTCTACGGTACAGTATTATGCAGAAATATTCTGCATAAATACTGTAAGTACCTGCCAAATCAAGGCAGAATATTTTATAAACCTATTTTAGAAAGCCATACTTGACATTATGTCACTGGCTAAGTATAATTACAAATGTAATATACTTAGTTCGATTATGGGGATATAGCTCAGCTGGGAGAGCGCTTGAATGGCATTCAAGAGGCCAGCGGTTCGATCCCGCTTATCTCCACCAAATAAAAATAGGACTTGCGTGCATGCAAGTTCTTTTTTTATTTGGTTAAATCCATCTTACCATCATACAATACCTTGACTGATATACCTCTGTAGGATAAACTAGTATCAACTCATGCTATGATCTAAAGGGGAGTAGCTCGCAAGTACAACACTTGTGAGGATAGGGTCAACACCCGGCGTTTTGCCTGGCCCTACCATTGGTAAATGCCAATAAGCGAGACCTTTAGTATGGATTCACTATGCCATGCTAAAGTGTTTCGCTTTTTAGTTATTAAAATCATGCGATAGGAAAACTATGCCAGATGGGAGCGTGTCAATGGAAGCAATCTTAGAAATACTTTTGGAATGGGGTCTCACCGGTCTTTTAATTGCCGCATTCACGGAGTCTTTTATTTCTCCGGTATTACCTGACCTGCTTCTCATCCCCTTAGCGTTAGCCAACCCGCAAAATGCTATATATTATGGCTTAGCAGCCACTTTCATCTCGGTCTTGGGCGGTCTGATCGGCTACATGCTGGGGCTAAAGATCGGGCTGCCAGCAGCTCGCAAGTTTATACCTGAACGATATATGGATAAAATATATTGTACAGTGAAAGAAAATGCTCTCTGGGCGGTATTTTTAGCCTCTTTGACCCCTATTCCATACAAGTTCGTCAGTATAACAGCTGGGGCGCTAAAGATAAATCTGCCGCTATTTCTGATCATTTCTTTAGTTGGACGCGGTAAACGCTTTTTACTTGAGGGGGTACTAATTTACTATTTCGGTCCCCGAGCTGTAGAAATGTTTACACAGCATAAGGATGATCTGCTGATTATCTCACTCATAATTATAACAGTTGCAGGGCTAATTGCGTATGTTATGAAAAGAAGCAAAAAGACGGAAACCGTGGTAGATGAGTTGTAAAATGTTTGCCCGCTGCTGTTATAGCTAGCGGGCAAATTGTTTAAGGAGGAGTAGTTGTGATAATTATGTACTGGCCGTGAGTTTGATACCCAGTATAAAAGGATATGATATAATCGTAATCGTACATATTATTTCATTACAGGGAGAGTGTTATCGTAATTTTGGACATAGCCTCGATTAGTACCGAGATCATAATTATTCTGGTTTTAATTTTTGCTAACGGTTTATTTGCTTTGACTGAAATGTCTATCGTATCTTCCCGGAAGAGCCGTTTAGAAAACATGGCTGCTAGCGGCAGTAAAGGTGCCAAGGCAGCGCTCAAATTAACTGAAGAACCTACACCGCTTTTATCTGCCGTGCAAATCGGCATTACACTAATTGGTATTCTTACAGGCGCTTTTGGTGGCGCTAAATTATCAATGTTTCTTGCTTCCCTATTGAATACGATCCCCTTTCTTAGTGGTCACAGTAATGCCATCAGTCTTGCTCTTGTTGTGGGTACCATCACTTATCTGTCACTCATAATCGGTGAATTGGTCCCCAAGAAACTGGCACTTAATAATCCTGAGAAAATCGCTACAGCCGTCGCCAGACCAATGTCAGCGTTTGTGCGTATCAACCGGCCGCTGGTTCATCTCTTAGGCCTTTCCACTAATATGGTGATGAAGCTGTTAGGAGCTAAACCGCCAGAAGAACCGCCGGTCACGGAAGAAGAAGTCAGAGTGTTAATCGGACAGGGAGCACAGCACGGAGTCTTTGAAAAGTCCGAACGTGAAATGGTTGAAAATATCTTTGTGCTCGGCGATATGCGGGTAGGTGCGCTCATGACTCCCCGTACCCAAATCAAATGGCTCGATATTGAGGATAACGACCAATACAATCTCCGCATTATCAGAAACGCTAATCATCTATTTTTTCCGCTGGCACGTGGCAGCTTAGACGACATAATAGGCGTTGTTTATTCTAATGAACTCTTATCAAATTATGTTCCTGGCCGCCCTTTACAACTTGAAAAGACCGCCCGTCAGCCTCTCTATATTCCAAAGAACACGCCAGCTCTTAAAGTGTTGGAAAAGTTTCGGGAAACGGGAATCTATGTAGCGCTGGTTGTCGATGAATATGGTGGTATCTCTGGCTTAATCAGCCTTTACGATATTGCTGAGCATATTGTGGGTGATATGCCCTATCTGGGTGAAGATGACGATCCCGATGTAATTGCCCGTGAAGACGGGTCATGGCTGATCGATGGAATGCTTTCAGCTGAGGAATTGAAAGAGTTACTTGACGTTGACCGTTTTCCCGGTGAAGAGAGAGGTTACTTTCAGACCCTGGGTGGGTTTATTGTTTCTTATCTTGGTCACATCCCCAATGCAGCGGAAAGCTTTGAATGGAACGGTTATCGATTCGAGATTGTAGATATGGATAAGGCCCGGGTTGATAAGGTTCTTGTTACCCGCGCACTCACGCAAGATGTTAGCAATCAATTTGAATAAACATGAAACCCTGCGAGTTAAAAACTCTGCAGGGTTTTTGTATAAGCTAGGGCTTAAGCCCACCTGACCGGTGGCTAGAAAGTCCGCATCGCTGGTTCGCGTTTATCGCCAATTGTATTAGCGTAATCCTCAAGTTGGGCAGCTAGAGTACTGCTGGCCGTTATGATCTCGGCATCAGCTGAATAAGAATTCTGCATAAGTTCGCTAAGTTGCTGTCTAAGCGCTTTTACTTGCAGGGAAATGGTCTGTAGCTGTTGATCCATGCAGTATACCTCCCACTCATGTTTTTATTAGTGTTTCCACCAAATTAAAAAATCATGTATTCAGCATTGCATTGACAAAACTAGCAATCATTGTCGCTCATGTGAATCTATCGGTGCGGGAAAACTAATTTCAGCATGGGAGGTGATAATTTGACAACCAAAAAATCTGCTTTCTGGAATGGCAAAAATTTTGCCGGAGAATCACATGTTGGTGCTAAGAGCTTAATCAATGAAGGCCCTCGAACAAGCCCTACCCAAGCAAAGTATGAAGTGAGCAATGACACCATCTCTGCTGCTGACCTCCAGCCTGCTACCAAATCTGCCGAAGAGATAACGAATAGCGGCGGCTGACCTCCCAGACGATAAGCGGCAGTTTGCCCGCAACTAAAATGTTCACAATCAAACGCGCAGGAGGGATTATATGGCTAACAAAGACAAAAAAAATAAGCAGGAAGCAAACATCGATACCTCAAAAAACACGAATAACTCTGACCAGAAAAAGCATATGCCCTGCAAGAATTCTCTTCCCACATGAAAATGATAAAGAAACTGAAGGTAGCCTAATCGCCGCCTTCAGTTTCTTTTAGATAGGTCCAACCCTCTTTTTGTTCAATATGCTTGTCTTTAAGCAGGCGTCCGATAGCTCGCTTAAAGGAGGCTTTACTGATATTAAACTTTTCCTTAATAATTTCAGGAGGTGAATCGTCACTATACGGCATCTGCCCACCTCTGGCGCGAAGTACTTCAAGTATCTTTTCAGCGTCAGTATCCATGGCGTATTCTTTGAGCGGACGCATAGATACGTTAAGCCGGCCATCTTCTCTGAGATATGTAACCCGGGCCTCCAGTTCGGCACCAACGCGAGGACGTTCCGTCATCTCATCGTTATGAAGAAAGGCGATAAACCGGTCTTTGGTAAAAATAAAGGCCCCCTGGTCGCTATAGTTGTACACTGAGCCAGTAACAGTATCGCCGATTTTTATACCCTCTGCCGGTCTAGAAGCCTGTCTGAGCTCATCTTCCACTTCCATAGTAACAGCAGGCCGCCCGGATTTATCACGATACAGTTTGACCCATACCTTCTCGCCACGGCGCGGTATACCCCTCCTGCCGGCATGGGGCATAAATACTCCTCGTTCAGCACCAATATTGACAAATGTTCCATCGCGAGTCGTATTAATCACTTCGACTCTGGCCACTTGTCCTTCCCTCATTTGCGGCAGACGCATACTGGCTGTCAGCCGGCCTTTAGGGTCTTTATAAAGGTATACCTTGACAGTTTGTCCTACGGCTACCTCTTCAGCCTGCTGCGCCTTATGCAGCAATATATCGTCACTGGTATTACCCGTACCGGCGTCTAGAAATGCTCCAAGTTCACTTTTGCGGACTACAGTCAAGTCAACTACATCACCGGGTTTATAGTTATGCTTACGGTTATCCATAATTACACCTAGCCTTGATAAACTACTTGTTTCGCATCGCCCCACAAACGCTCAAGCTTGTAAAACTGCCGGTCTTCTTCGACAAAAATATGAGCCACACAATTGCCGTAGTCGAGAAGCACCCACCGCGCATCACGATAGCCTTCTCTACGCAGCAGCCTAATCCCCTGTTCTCCAAGCTGTTCTTCAATGCTATCGGCAATCGCTTGTACCTGTGTGGTCGAGTTAGCGCTGCAAACAACGAAATAATCAGTTACCGGTGAAATGCCGGTTAAATCCATAATCACGATATCGCCTGCTTTTTTGTCGCTGGCAGCCTTGGCCACTAATTCGGCTAAATTATTGTCATTGTGAATCATTCGTTAAAAAATACCTCCTGGAAACACTCTTCTTTAAACTATCTTTTTCTTTCCGAATTTATTTTATTCGGGCTAAGAGGGCATTTTTCCTGCAAAAAAAAGGTAAAGCACAATAAATTACGCTTTACCCCGGTAATCTTCAATTTTTTCTGGTAGAACCAGAGGGTTACTGATATATCCCGCTTACTTTGGTTGTAGACATAAACATAGTTTCAACCAGCTGTTTTGTCTGTTCCTTATCTGGTACCCAATAGCTAAGCCCTTCGATTGTCGCAAAATCGCCAGGCAGCATTTCCGTGTGTAGGTTACTGGAGCTAAAACTTTTGAGGCTGTTAGCCACTTTGACCATAGTTATTGCAGACATGTCAGTCTCAACATACTGGTTAAGGGTATTTACTAGCGCAGGCACTTTCAATATGGTACCCACTTGCATCATTTCCTTGGCCAACGCTTTTAAGAAACGCTGCTGGCGCTGCACCCGGCCAATGTCACCAAGTTCATCACTGCGAAAACGTACATATTCACCCGCTTTTTCGCCATTCAGGTGCTGATATCCTTTATTAATATGGATATCAAGATTAGCATAAGGATCCTCATAGTTCATGTCATGCTCAACATAGAGGTCTACACCACCCATAATGTCAATAACCTTAATAAACGCCTGCCAGTCAATAACTACATAGTAATTGATCGGAATGTGCAAAAATTGTTCAACTGTGCTGCGGGCCAGTTCAGCACCACCGTAAGCGTATGCATGGTTAAGCTTGTCATAGCCTTTACGCCCGGGAATATTAACCTTGGTATCACGTGGTAATGACAGTAAATTAACGGTCCCGTTCTCTGGGCTAATGCTCGCTACCATCATCGTATCTGAACGTCTGGCCGTATCATAAGGATTTTCATTATCCTTATCATCCACCCCTAAAAGCAAGATGTTAACTCTGTTACTTAATGTTTCTGGCGGCCGTTCAGTAGACTTGACGACTTGTGCTGTAGGCGTAGTACGTACAATATTAAGATAAGCGTACACAGTTGCACCTGCTAAGGCAATTACCGCCATCAGTAGTAGGATGAGCAGGATAAGCACTCTGTCCCAGCGAATTTTTCGCGACCGTCGTCCGGATTTATTTTTCAGTTCGTTCATGGTATCATCTCCTCTCCCGAAAGACAACACCCTTTACTTAAATTGAGTTGTTTTGTCTTTGTAGTAATAAATAATTACGCCCCTCAATCGTGGCCGGATGTATAAGCACACCTTGTTCAATCACATAGTGAAGGGACTGGTCATAAGCGGCAAGCATAGCCGCATCTAAATCATCTAAAGCCAGGCTGCGAAGCTTGTCTACACCAGGAAAATCGCGGCTCGGTTCGATAAAATCAGCCAAATAAATAATTTTTTCAAGGTTTGATAAATTGCGTCCACCAGTAGTGTGAAGCGCAATGGCCTTGAGAATATGAGGGTCAGTAACCCCATATTCTTTTTGAGCTAAACAAGCACCCAGTGGCGCATGCAGCAGAAGTGGTTGACGATATTCGACATCATTCACCACTATACCAAAAGCTGCTGCTGTTTGCAATAGGTTATTACTGGGTATACTCCGGGCACAGTCGTGGAGTAATCCAGCTAGTTTGGCTTTATCTATGTCTTCCCCAAACCGGGCAGCCAAGTCTGCCGCCGTCTGGCTTACACCAAGCGAATGGCGAAACCGTTTATTCGATAAAAGTTGTGACAGTTTTTCCGCTGCTTGCTTATAATCCATTATTTGACACCACCTGTTCTCTACTACTAAAATTCGGCAATTTATTCAGATATCCTTTTTATATAAATAAAAAACCTCCTAGAAATAGGAGGTGAAATAGCATCAAAATCCATGTATGATCTACAGGCTAAATGCCACTAGGATTAGTCCTGTCGTGGTTTAGCTTCATTAACAACAATCTGACGGCCTGCGATTTGAGAGCCATTCATGGCCTCAACCATTTTTTCGGCGTCAGCGTCCTCCACCTCCACAAAACCGAAACCACGGGACCGGCCCGTTTCTTTGTCAGTAATTATTCTGCTTGAAACAACAGAACCATGCGGACGAAAAGCGTCAGCAAGAGCTGTGTCTGTAGTGTTCCAAGGCAGGTTGCCGACGTAGAGTGTTTTTGCCATAGGGAATCACCTCCGTTACATCAGGATACTAAAACAAAACAGATTTTACGTTAACATTATCTGCAAAAACAAAAGATTTATGCTTACCGAAGTCTGCCTTTATTTGGCACGTAGGCTCAATTAACGATATAAGCCTTCTTTATAAATATAGTCTTCGACACTTTCAGGTACTATGTATTTGATTGAGCGACCCTTTTTCACCCGTTCCCGAATGTCCGTTGAAGATATTTCAAGCTCTGGCGTAGCCAGCCGCTGAATACTACGTCGTCCTTTTGCCCCAAATTGTTTGATTACCTGATCGATGTAACTGATACAGCCTGGACGCGTAGCAGCCACAAAATAACATAATTCCAATAACTGGTCAATTTCCTGCCAGCTGGGTAAGTCCTTAACTGCATCCGCGCCTGTAATGAAGTAAAGATCTGTGTTGGCACCGTAACAGTCAATTAGTTCTCTAACAGTATCTACCGTATAAGAGGGACCGGAACGTTCAAGTTCAATCCCAGATACAAAAAAATACGGGTTAGAATACGTAGCCATGACTGTCATAATATAACGGTGGATAGCTGGTGTAACCAGTGACTGCTGTTTATGAGGCGGATTACTGGCAGGAATAAATAAGACTTTATCAAGATTGTATTCAATACGAACAGCTTCGGCGGTGACTAGATGACCTACATGAATAGGGTCAAACGTCCCGCCCATAATACCAACTTTATCTTTTGCGTGCGCCATGATTTTCTGCCTTTCGAAAAATATCCAAAAAATTCTAAAACTTTGTTACTATTATAGCAAATGCCTGTCGATATGAAAAGCGATTCAGAGGGTTAGCAATAATTTTATAGCCAGCCATACTATCATGATTACACCTGCTATTATGCCTGCTGCCTGGGTGTAATCAACAGCATCATGGCGTCCCTTAGGCGTACGCAAATAGTTCTTCACAGCGTAATAATAACCTGTCATCAGTTTTATTTTACTCATATTATATGATCACAAAACAAAAGCACTTCAATACCTTATTTGTAAATCTTGCACCCTGTTTCATTATCCTGCAGGTCTCTCCTTTTAGGCATAGGCCATCATAATTACAGTTAATTCCATCAATATTCTATCATATCCTGCCTAATCTACAAAAGTATTATGAAAAACTCGACATTGAAAACCTTCCCTGTGCCTGACAGATATTTAGGTAAAAAAATGAGATTGCCCCAACTGCTACTCACAATGAGCTAATGTGTAATCATTGTAAGCAATCGTAAAGCAATCCCGCTTGTCATCCTTAGTTAGTTATGTGAAATTTACCTAATTTGCCCATTACCATTTACCATATATTTGACGCTGGTAAGCTCAGGCAGACCCATAGGTCCTCTAGCATGAAGCTTTTGCGTGCTTATGCCGATTTCAGCACCAAATCCAAATTCAAAACCATCGGTAAAGCGGGTCGAGGCATTGACATAAACAGCAGCGGCGTCAACTTCCTGCTGAAAGCGCCTGGCATTATTGTAGTCATTGGTAATAATTGCTTCAGAGTGGCGAGTACTATAGGCTGCAATATGCTCAAGAGCGGTGTCCAAATCATCTACCACTCTCACGGCCAGAATCAGATCCAGGAACTCGGCAGCCCAATCTTCCTGGGTAGCCGGCTTGACCGCCTGATGATATTTCATAACCTCGGGGCAGCCCCTTAACTCAACACCAGCTTGTTGATAACGCTCTAAAATAGCTGGTAAAAACGCAGCCGCAATACCCCTGTGCACCAGCAAAGTCTCCATGGCATTACACACGCCGGGACGCGATACTTTGGCATTGAAAGCGATATCCTGAGCCATTGTAAGATCAGCGCTAGCGTCAACAAACGTATGACACACGCCTGTACCTGTTTCAATAACCGGCACTGTGCTGTTCTCTACAACAGTCCTGATTAGCCCAGCCCCGCCACGGGGAATAATTACATCTAAAAATTTATTAAGTTTCAGCATGGCAGTAACAGCCTGTCGGTCGGTTGTCTCAACAAGTTGGATAGCACCTTCCGGTATACCGGAAGCAGCCGCCGCCCTGGCAATAACAGCCGTAACAGCACTATTAGAGCTGATGGCTTCGGAACCGCCACGTAAAATTACAGCATTACCAGACTTCAGGCACAAGCCGGCGGCATCGACGGTAACATTGGGGCGGGCTTCATAGATAATACCGATAACACCAATCGGCACACGAACTTTAGTAATGGAAAGGCCGTTAGGCCTAATCCAGCCGGACACAGCTTCACCGACAGGGTCAGGCAGCGTTGCAATCTGTCTCAAGCCATCGGCCATAGCTTTTATTCTGGGTTCATTCAACAGCAAACGGTCAATAAGAGGCTTAGCCATCCCGTTCGCTGCAGCACGCTCGACATCTTGGGCATTAGCGGCAACAATTGCAGCTTGTTCTTGCTGTAAAGCATCAGCCATGGCTAACAGCGCCTGATTCTTTACAGCAGTTGACATCGAGGCCAACCGGCGGGCGGCCTCTTTGGCGACCGCACCTTTTTCAGCAAGCTCGGTTATATAGTCCATGCTCCCTCTCCCCCTCTTACACTAAAAGTACCAGATTATCGCGATGCACAACCTCATCATACGGCTTAGAGCCTAATATATAACTGATTTCATGAGTATGAGCTCCCATGATTTTTTTTACATCTTCAGCGCAATAGTTAGTTATACCGCGAGCTAGTTCCCGTCCGTTAGCGCTTTTTATGCTAATGGTATTTCCTAATTCAAAATCACCATCCACAGCAGCTATCCCTGCGGCTAAAAGGCTTGAGCCACCAGTTAAGATGGCTTGCTCACAGCCTTTGTCCACTGTTACCCATCCACTCACACTGACACCAAAAGCCAGCCAGCGTTTCCTGATTTGCAAGCGGTTTTCCTTTGAAATAAAAACTGTGCCGACGTTGCTTCCCTGCAGCACTTCGCGGACTACGCCATCTCGCCCGCCTGAGGCAATTACCATGGCTACGCCAGAATTGACGGCAATTTTTGCTGCTTGAATTTTTGTATACATACCGCCCGTACCGCGAACTGTACCCGGACCACCGGCCAATTCCTCGATGTCTGGGGTAATATCAGCAATTTCACTAAGCAGTGTGGCGCTCGGATCAGTCTGAGGATTAGCAGTATAGACACCCTCTACGTCTGACAGAATGATTAGCAGATCAGCATCGATAATACTAGCGACCATGGCCGAAAGAGTATCATTATCGCCGATTTTCAGTTCGTCAATCGCCACAGCGTCGTTCTCATTGATAATGGGAATGACGCCCTGATTTAAGAGCGCCATTAATGTGTTGCGGGAGTTGGTATATCGCTTGCGGTTAACCGAGTCGGCGCGAGTCAGTAACACCTGAGCAACAATTTGGCCGTATTCTCCGAACATTTTTTCATAAATATGGAGCAAAATTCCTTGGCCGACAGCAGCGGCAGCCTGTTTTTCCGGAATCGTCTTAGGCTTCTCTTTCAACCCTAGACGATCTACACCGGCACCGACTGCTCCAGAAGAAACCAGAATAATCTGCTTGCCTTGATTGGCAAGGTCAGATAATTCACGAGCTAGTTTCTCGATTCTTAAGAGATTAAGTTTGCCGGTGGCGTGAGTTAATGTGCTGGTACCAACCTTAATGACAATACGTTTCGCATTGCCCAAATTTTCTCTGGTAAGCATAATACTAATACTCCCCCATAATTCACGGCAGTTCTATCTTAGATTTTTCCTCGTTTTTCTTATATAATAAGCCATTGCGGCCAATTACCTGTACAAGTTCTGCACCAGTGGCCCGAGCCAGTGCGGCAATAGCTGTTTTGGGCTCTTCCGGGCTGTTTTGCAGCACCCGGACTTTAATAATCTCACGGACAGTCAACACTTGAGCAGCACTTTCAATGACAGAATCCACTACGCCGCCTTTGCCTATCTGAACAACAGGCTCAAGAGTACTTCCAAGTGCCCGCAAAAATCGTTTTTGCTTGCCGGTTAATGTGGTTTCGTTTGCTAGCAAAATAGTTCCTCCTATGGTCTAAACTCAAATTCCATATCTCGTATTCGGACAGTATCACCTTCTTTGATACCACGCGTCCTAAGTTCTTCATCAATTCCCAGTTTACGCCAAATTGACTGGAACCGTCTCAAGCCTTCTTCATCGCCAAAACGCGTCATCGCGACAAGCTTTTCAATCCCTTCGCCTTCGACGACAAAAGCGCCATCATCATCCCGCTTAACAGAAAATGCATCTTCCGGCTTGGCTTCATACACCTTGGCTTCTTCAATTTCTTCCGGCTCTTCAACATATTCTGCCAGAAGCTGTGCTGCTCGCTGCATCAGGGCTGTTAATCCCTCACCGGTTGCGGCTGATACAGGATAGATCTCATGACCTAATCCAGTCATATACTCTGCCACCCGGTTATAATTCTCCTGAGCCTCAGGCAAATCCATTTTATTAGCGGCTATAATCTGGGGACGCTTGAACAGCCTTTCGTTATATAGTTTAAGCTCATTATTAATTTTATGGAAGTCATCAATAGGGTCACGGCCTTCCATACCGGAAATATCCAGTACGTGGATTAGCACTTTGGTACGCTCAACATGGCGGAGGAAATCATGCCCAAGCCCTACGCCCTCATGCGCGCCCTCAATAAGTCCTGGAATATCAGCAAGGACAAAGTTCTGGCCCTCAGCAATGCTGACAACCCCCAGAACTGGTGATAACGTGGTGAAGTGATAGGCAGCAATTTCTGGTTTAGCTGCCGATACCATCGACAGGATACTCGACTTGCCTACACTTGGATATCCTAAGAGGCCAACATCTGCGAGCAGCTTAAGTTCTAACATAAGCGAGCGTTCTTCACCTGGTTCGCCTAATTCGGCGAAAGTAGGCGCTCGATTCACACTATTGACAAAGCGTGCATTGCCGCGTCCACCCCGGCCGCCTTTAGCTACTATTACTGTCTGACCCGGTTCAGTAATGTCGCCAAGCACTTGGCCAGTGGCTTCATCTTTAATAATGGTTCCTGGCGGCACTTTAATCAGGAGATCTTCAGCGCCCCGGCCATGCATATTGCACGTTTGGCCGTTAGCACCACTATCGGCTTTAAACTGACGTTTATAGCGGAAATCAATAAGGGTGTTAAGGTTTGCATCGCCAATTAACACTACATTAGCGCCGCGGCCGCCATCGCCGCCGTTAGGGCCGCCTTTAGGAATGTATTTTTCCCGGCGCATACTGGACATACCGTTGCCGCCGCTACCAGCGTTAACGGTGATTTTAGCTCTGTCTATAAACATAGAAATCCCCTTGCGTTTTTATATGTAATATGCGCTATTGCGCTCGTTTTTATCAGTGGCTGGTCAAAATATCAAGCTGCAAGGTAGTATATAGTTAAATGTGCTCATTTTTATAGGTTGTCAGCACATTTGATATCATTTCAGGGTCGTGCGCCAATTTTTCTATATATTGCAGCGCCTTTTCGTCACGTCCCAATTGAATCATAGCGTGAATAACCTGCAGGTGGTTTAAGAAATCATGACGCTGAATACGGAGCAGTTTGACTACGTCTGTACATGACATTATTTCAGAGCAGGCTGTGTTTGTCATACAATCATCCTTCCAATATACTGCAGAATGATATGTCTTTCGCCCCGACCAGCCAAAATACCTGTCGCATTTCGACAGTTTTGGTAAAAATATAAAAAACCTGCGGCTTTGTGGGCCGCAGGCATTTCTTAGATAGCTTCTTCAGCTGCAGAATACACACTTACTTGCCGGTCATAACGGCCTTTACGCTCGAAAGCGACTTTACCGGGAACTTTGGCAAACAAGGTATCGTCTTTGCCGATGCCGACGTTATTACCGGGATGGAAATGAGTACCACGCTGACGCACTAAAATGCTGCCTGCAGTGACAACTTCACCGGCGTGACGTTTAACGCCCAGGCGCTTAGCTTCGCTATCACGACCATTACGGGTGCTACCCACACCTTTTTTATGAGCAAATAACTGTAAGTCAAAAGAATTCAATTTGAATTTTTCCATGTTGCTTTCACCTCCTGTGCTCAATAATTCGAACACTCTTAGGATATAGTTTGGCAATTTCAGTTAGACCAAGGAGCATGGTTTCAAAGACTGCGGCCGTAAGACTGTCAGGCCGATCGGCAAGTTCGATCTTAAGCCCGTTACGGTCCTGCACCAAGTTAATTTCCCGCTGTAAGTGGCGTTCAATTCCCATGATGGACGACTGAGTAAGAGCAGATACGCCTGCACAAACAATATCCTGACCATGCGGTGCAGCTTGTGCATGCCCGTTCACCATAAATCCCGTAATTGCCTGATTGTTATCGCGAATTAATGTAACCGTAATCATTATCCGGCCTTAAGCAAAAATCTTGTCAATGCGGACTTTGGTAAACGGCTGACGATGGCCTTGGCGACGACGATAGTTGGACTTGGCTTTGTATTTAAAAACCAAAATCTTCTTACCTTTGCCATGAGACACTACTTCAGCAGTAACTTTAGCGTCAGCTACCAGCGGCTTGCCGATAACTACTTCGCCGTCTTTTACTACAGTCAGAACACGGTCAAAGTCAACAGTCTGACCTTCAGCCGCTTCGATTTTCTCGATAGTGAGCACATCGCCTTCAGTAACGCGGTATTGTTTACCGCCTGTTTCGATAATAGCGTACATTAATATTGCACCTCCCCTACGTAGGACTCGCCGAATACGGTACACCGGAACTCTAAATAAGCAGTTCCTGGATGGTTTAGGAACCTCTCCGCGCGGTTAAAGTAGACTAATGCCTACATCATGAAATTTTACCATAATGCTAATAGTTTGTCAATCCGGTTTCCAGAGCAGCGAAAACATCTCCGGGTTCATGGTTGGAGCCGCTTCTACACCAAGAGTTCTGGCTGTTTCCTGTTCAAGACGTTTAAGCTCTCCCTGCCGGTTTAAGAACTCAGCTACCTGGGGATGAACCTGAATTAACAGCCTCCCTCCCGTCCGGGGGCGTTTGTTTAATTTTCTCAGTTCCCGTTTGATATCAATTACCACTGTTTCCGGTGATTTAATCCGGCCTCTGCCCAAACAGCACGGGCACTGGCCGTAGAGCATACCATTGATGTTTTGTCTTGCCTTTTTACGGGTCATTTCCACCAAACCCAAATTGGTAATGCCTAAAACATTGGATTTCGTCCGGTCTTTTTTTAGCTCAAGTTCTAGCGCATTCAACACGGCTGCGCGTTGTTCGGCTTTAGCCATATCAATAAAGTCGATGATAATAATACCACCAATATCTCTTAACCTGAGCTGTCTGGCAATCTCGGCGGTCGCCTCCAAGTTTGTCTGAAATACAGTTTCTGATAGATTGGTGTTGCCAATAAATTTGCCGGTATTAACATCAATGACAGTCAGTGCTTCCGTATAATCAATAACAAGATAGCCGCCACATGCTAAATCTACCCGCCGATTGCGCAGGCTTTCCAGTTTGGTGTCAATATTAAACCGGCTGAACATATCTCCATCAGGCCCGGCTGTTTGTTCATACAGTCTGACACAGCCAACAAGCTCAGGTGATGTATACTTCAGTAAATCAACAACCCGGTTATAGGCCTCTTGGCTGTCGATAACAAATTCAGTAACATCGTTTGTCAAATAATCGCGAACAATCCGTACGACAAGATCTGCATCCCGGTAAATGAGCGCTGGCGCGTTAATCCGTTTGACTCTGGCGCTCAGGGTTGACCACATGTTAGTCAGGTAGGCCATGTCGTTTACTAGTTCATCCTGACTTTTGCCGGCGGCCACGGTCCGGACAATGACGCCCATACCCGCGGGGCGAATTTTTTCAGCAAGCTGTCTCAATCGTTCCCGTTCGGTTTCATCTTCAATGCGGCGTGAAATGCCAATATAATCGACAGTTGGCATAAGCACAATATACCGTCCTGGCAACGTCAGACTGATCGTGGCACGCGGTCCTTTCTCGCCCATAGCATCTTTGGCAATCTGCACCAGTATATCCTGTCCGACCGTCAAATGCTGGCAGGCTGCCTGACGCCCGGCATCTCCCATATATAAAAATGCGTTTTTATCTCGCCCGATATCAACAAAAGCAGCCTGCATACCAGGAAGAACATTTTTCACTTTACCTTTATAGATGTTGCCAACCAGATGCCCACTTTCGCTGCGTTCAACCGATATTTCCATAAGTTCGCCGTCTTCCAAGAGCGCGACTCTGGTTTCTTCCGGCATAACATTGGCAATAATACTCTTTTTCATACCCGTTTCCTTTTACTTAATTATAGTTCAATCGGTGACCGCTGCACCCGCCCGTCACTCACGAATAACCCGGTGCGGTGGATAAGAGCGCTGCCATAATCAGCCGGCAGACCATAGCTGCCTGTTAGAACGGCAAGCACTTCTGCGGGCTTAACACTGCCGCTTGGTGTTATTTTTATAGACAGGCTCAATGACAGCCACGATTGATTCTCTGGCGCCAGCTTAGCTGTAACCGGTGCGGCAAGATATTCTTTAATATCGATCTCGCGGCGTCCTTTGGGCGATTCCTTAATGTAAATGATTTCAACTTCGCTGTTGAAATTGCTTACGCTTGTCATTACAGTATCCCACGTCGCTTCTGGCGCTAACGGGATAGCAATTTCATAGGTTGCCAGGTTAACAACTGCCATGAGTGCCTGGCTGGGCGTACCCATATATCTGGCAGACTTAAGTTCAATACCAGCAGGCAGCTGCGAATTAAGCCGCGTCTCTATGCTGGCAATTTCCGGCTCTTCCGACAGCTCAAGATCAAGGTATTCGGCCTCACTTGTCACGCCTACCGCCAACGCCGAAGCAAAGGCCATTTTCATATGAGGGTTAAAACCTTCAGAATAGGCAGCAGGCAGTTTGGCACGGCGAACAACTCGTTCAATTGTTCCGGCAAAATCCAAGTGAGATACGTAGCGGATTTCGTTGCCTTTAGTTATTTTTAGCCGTAATTTTGCCATTATGCCTGCCCCCAATCGACTACTTTAACATCAAGCCCCTGGCAAACACCGCAGGCACCGCACAGTTCCCGGCGGCAGTCAGGTGTAAAAGCTTCCTGCTGTGCAGCCTGCCATTCCCGCACCAGGAAAGAATTGTCCACTCCTGATGATAGGTGCTCCCACGGTAAATCTTCATCCTGGTCCCTATGACGGCTGGCATAAAAAGCGGGGTCAATGTTCTCGGCGGCAAAAGCTTCCATCCACACACCATACTTAAAATGCTCAGACCATCCGTCAAACTTAACGCCATTCTGCCACGCCCGGAGGAGTACCTTGCCCAATCGGCGGTCGCCGCGGGAAAATACCCCTTCAAGAAAGCTGGTACGTGCGTCATGCCAACTGAGCGAGATGCTGCGGTCTTTGATAAGGGACCGTAAGAGCCTTTGTTTTCGTTCAATTTCCTCAACTGAATCTTGCCCGAACCACTGGAAAGCAGTATGTGGCTTAGGCACAAACGATGATACACTGACAGTTACTTTAGCACCTTTTCGACCTTTTATCTGTTTATAAAGGTCGGCAACACGCTGCGCCAAAGTGGCAATACCAACTATATCTTCATCAGTCTCAGTAGGCAAACCAATCATAAAGTAGAGTTTAATGGTTGACCACCCTGATTTAAAAGCAGCGCTTACTGCCGCGGTGAGGTCCTCCTCAGTCACACCTTTATTGATTACATCCCGTAGACGCTGCGTCCCCGCCTCAGGTGCAAAGGTCAAACCACTTTTCCTTACCTGCTGCACCTGTTTGGCCAGATCAATAGAAAAGCTGTCAATTCTGAGAGAAGGCAGCGACACACTTACCCCCTGCTGTTTAAACCGGGTAGTAAGCTGGGTAATTAAATGGCTAAGACAGGAATAGTCGGCTGAGCTTAATGAAACCAATGATATCTCGTTATAACCGGTATTATCGATAAGCTCCTGGACATAGTTTATCAGTGTCTCCATTTTGCGCTCACGTACAGGACGGTAAAGCACCCCAGCCTGACAAAAGCGGCAGCCTCGGGTACAGCCCCGGAACAATTCAAGCATTATGCGGTCGTGAACAATCTCAATAAAAGGAACAATGGGCTTAGTAGCAAACATTACTTGATCAAGATCTTGGATCACACGTTTGGTAATGACCGGCTTAGCCTCTGGTACAAGTGGCCGTATACTTGCCGACCGGCCATCGGCATGATACTCTGCTTCATAAAAAGCCGGTACATAGATGCCCCGAATTCCGGCAAGTTGTTTCAATATACCTGCTTTGCCTTGGGGTTTACCAGAGCGTTTCCACGCTGCGACAGCAGCGGATACTTCACCGATAACGTCTTCAGCTTCTCCTAAAATGAAGAAGTCAACAAAGTCAGCCATAGGCTCAGCATTAAAAGCACAGGGCCCGCCGCATACTATCAGCGGATGTGTTTCATCACGGTCAGCCGCCAGCAGAGGGATACCGGCTAAATCGAGCATATTAAGCACATTGCTGTAACTTAATTCATACTGTAAGGAAAAGCCAACAATGTCACAGTCAGCGACCGGCCGCTTAGTCTCCAGCGTATATAATCGAATCCCGGTATTTCTCATTTCTGCTTCCATGTCTACCCATGGAGCATAGGTACGTTCGGCAAACGTATCAGGTCGTTCATTTAGTATCTGGTACAATATTTTTAGCCCCAGGTTGGACATACCGACTTCATATACGTCAGGCATAGCCAGGACAAAACTCACTGTAACCGAATTAAGGTCTTTGACCACACTATTCCACTCATGGCCGGTATAACGGGCTGGTTTCACCACCCTGCTCAAGATAGCAGGACTAACAGGGTCTAAGGGATGCATATGTACCTCCAAATAAATAGCTATAAAAAATATTATGTATTTTTCCAGCAGAAATATCAAGCCTTATTTATAAAATCATTTACTTTGCCCTTAATTCCCCGCTCAAGCAGGCCTTCCCATACTTCGGTCTCGGTAAGAGCCCCGCTCAGCCGGAAATCACGGTCAACAATATGAATAACATAATACTGTTCTGGTCCAAACAATCGAATGACGTCACTGATAGCAGTACTCTCCATAGCCGTGAGATGGCTGGTAGGCATAACGCCGGTGCCTGAAAGCTCTGCTTTTTTACCTGCCAAAATTCGCATAGCCCGAAACCCAGCCAGATTGTTTTCAGTCCGGGCCGTGATGAGGAGAAATCCGGCTGCAATCAGCATTGTTAAGTTTATGGTACCATGAAGCCAGTATCCCCCCCCGGCGAATAGTATCAGTAGACATCCAATCATATGACTGATTGTAACAACAATGGCGGTGGCCTCACGGTAATCGCGCCTCCGTGATAGTATAGCCCGTAAAATTCTACCTCCGTCAAGTGGCAGAGCCGGCAGCAGATTGAAGAGAGCCAGCGTGAGATTAACTTCACCATAGAATCTAAGTACCTCCTGCCAACTACCCGCCTCACTCATCTGGGCATAACATAAAGCCGCCAGAACCAGGCTTGCCAGTGGTCCGGCGGCTGCTATCATTATTTCACTGCCCGCTCCGGCATCAGCGAGGCGCTCAACGCGTGCCATAGCACCAAAGGGCAGAAATTCAACCTGCTTAACCTTGTAGCCTAAGCCGCTGGCCATTAGCATATGAGAAAGTTCATGCCATAATACAGCACTAAATACCAACAGTATTTTGCTAACAAGCCCGGCAGCCGAAAATAAAGCAATCAACGCTAGAAACCAATTGTTTAATATAATCTCAACCCCTGCTACTTTACCGGCCCGCATATTTCACATCCTTTACTTAGCAGACTCACCTTTTATTCTGGGTAGAGGATCGATCGCTTTGCCGTTCTCCCTCAGTTCAAAATAAAGTACAGGCGCAACAGCTCCTGTTTTTCCGACTCGCCCCACTACCTGCCCCTGACTCACAGCATCGCTGTCTTTGACTAAGACATCGGCCAAATGTCCGTAAACAGTTTCGACACCTTGCCCATGATCGATAATCAGCACTTTCCCGAACTGGGCGCTGTCAGTAACTATTTTGACTTTGCCTGTCGCAGCAGCTCGCACACTGGCCCCTGCCTGAGCGGCGATATCAATGCCTTCGTGCAAAGTCTCCTGTTTAAGCGCCGAATTTGTCCGCCAGCCGTACCCAGTCATTACCTGCCCCTCTACAGGTTTAGTCATGTACATTAAAGGGTCAGCGGGCCGCGAAATTGTCGCTTGGACTTGTTTTAAGACCGGAATTTCCGATAGTTGTATGGCGTTCGGCCAATATGTATTAACATAATCTACTGTCCTCACTGTATAGTAAACAAAATCAGTCTGGGTAGTTAGCATTTGTTTCACAGCACCTGTGACTTCCTGTCCAATCCTAGTGTCCGAAACATGGGCGCCATAAATCATGGCAAATATCGCCAATGCCGTAACTGTCTTTTTTAGCCAGGTATAGTCAGGTGTATCTTCATAATAAGATTGCCAATTTCTTTCATTATTGCGATTGCGCATAGCAAATTGCCAGCGGTTTTTTAATCGATTCCACAGCTTTGTCATGCTAAGCCCTCCATAAACACCGGCTAAAGTATTCTTATGGAATATATATGACAAAACTACAAATTTATAACTATGAAAACAATCTCTGTAGCAATAAAAAGTAAAGCGAGCCATCGGCTCGCTGGTGTTAAAACAGTATCTTTTGCCTTCGCATATAGATATTTAACAATATCCCAATACTGACTAGATTGGTGGTTAGTGAACTTACACCGTAGCTCATAAGCGGCAATGGGATACCGGTAACAGGCATAATGCCTGCTGTCATACCGACATTAACCAATACATGGAAAGCCAGCATGGAGGTGATGCCTGTTGCTACAAGCATACCAAAGTTGTCGCGGGCTGACCCGGCAATTTTTACGCCACGGTAAAGTAAAATGAGGTAAAGCAGTAAAATCAGTGTTGCGCCGACAAATCCCAATTCTTCGCCGATAACTGCGAATATAAAGTCAGTGTGGTTTTCCGGCAGAAAGTTAAGTTGGCTCTGCGTGCCATTAAATAATCCTTTGCCAAACAACATGCCGGAGCCAATGGCAATCTTGGATTGGATGATATGGTAACCAGAACCCAGGGGGTCGACATTAGGGTCAATAAATACTGTTAACCGCTTTTTCTGATAGTCTTTTAAAAAATGCCAGAAAATCGGCATGAATGCGGCGCCGGCGCCAACGATCATCATCAGATGGCGCATACTAATACCAGCTACAAAAATCATACCAAATAATATTGCTAAAAATACCAGAGAAGTCCCTAAGTCAGGTTGTTTTAATACCAGAAGGAATGGTATCCCAACATAAATAAATACCGGGATTATCTCTTTAAAGCTATTGAGCTTACCTGAACGTTTATCGAGGATTTGCGCCAAAGCAATAATCATTATAAGTTTGGAAAACTCTGATGGCTGCAAGCTAATCGGGCCAATTTGAATCCAGCGCTGAGCCCCCAGAGCTGATTGACCGACAAACATAACCGCCAATAGCATGATCATGTTAAAGGCATAGAAAAAACCGGCAAATTTCTCAAGTGACTTATAGTCAAAATTTAGCATTATGAAAATTAAGGCAATGTTCGCCAGAGCAAATAGCCCTTGGCGTTCAACATACCAGTAGCGATCCTCACTGGGACTGTTGATGTGAGTGGCACTGCCAATAATAATCAGGCTAATAACAACGAGGAGGGCTGTAACACCAATAAGTATAAAGTCTAGGTTCCGCAAAAGGCGCTGGTTAAGCATACAGAGTAACCTTCTCTCTAACAATGTCTTATATATTATAATAGTATTTCCCGCCTGCGTCCAGTATTGCGGACAATCGAGTAGGAGCTGAGTAATTATTTACTCAGCGACCTCTCACACCACCGTACGTACCGTTCGGTATACGGCGGTTCAATAGAATTAGTGTATTAATGAATATCTTTCACTTATGGTGATAAAGCCTAATTTCCTTAG
>NZ_DATMYD010000002.1:0-23395 GCF_035561155.1 Sporomusa sp.
TTACTCACCCGTTCGCCACTAAGTAAGTATTGCTACTTACTCCGTTCGACTTGCATGTGTTAGGCACGCCGCCAGCGTTCGTCCTGAGCCAGGATCAAACTCTCCAATAAAGTGTATTTATTGAAGCCGTTTTATCGGCTCATTAAATCAAAAAAATTTGTTTTTGTTTGTGCTACAAGTAGCACAACGCACATCTGGCATTTTATGATGCATTACTTTACATTGTTCAGTTTTCAGGGAACACTATCGCATAAACCCATCGGTGTCGGATGTCACACTTTTTATCCAAAACTGTGACCTTTGTCACTACGCTGCGACAACAACTTTATTATGTTAACACAGTGTAATCCACGTGTCAATATAATCTTTTTGGTAGTTATTGTCGTTGCTTGGCAGAGCCGACCTTCATATATTAACACGCACATCAGCGAGTGTCAATAATCATATTTTGGTAATTTGTCTCGCATTACATACTCAGCAAAGACAACTTAACGATAATAACACATTCTCCAATATTATGTCAAACATATGCACAAAAAAAAGGAACATCGTACGAAAAACGATGTTTCCTAATGCTTAACAGTAGCATTCAATATATTCTTCAGTCAGTACATCAAGCTTCTGACGCATTTCATTAATTGTACCTTTGGTAAAGTTGAGCTCTTTTAGATCTTCACTATGAAGTAACGATGACAGTTTATCGATTTGCTCTAGTAATTGAAGCTTTCTCATTATTAATACTACACTCTCCCTTAATTCTTAACTGCAGTATAATATTAACAACTCTAGTTATCTTTGTAAATAACTTTAGTTAATCACAGAACAGTAAGTTTTTTCTAATAAATCAGATATATCGCATAGAAAAAAAACCACAGTGCAAAAAGACTGTGGTTTTTGATTATCTAAATTATTTACAAATACTTTCTCACTGCCGGACCATTTAGATAAGTGCATTTTTTTCCCTGCCAGGTATCTTGCTCCAGTAATTGTTCTTCAATAGCTTCACGTATCTTCCACCAGCCCGTCTGCCAGTTAGTAAACAGCGTATTCGCTTCAGGCGCACGTCCAATTAAACGTTGAATAACAATGTCCGGGTGGAGGTATTCAAGAAAGTTTACTACTCTCGCAACATATTCTTCCTTGCTGATGAGCGTAACTTCGCCTTTCTGATACCAGTCAGCCATCACGGTATTTTTAACAATATACAAAGCATGCAGTTTGACCTGGTCAACCCCCATTGCCGAGACTATTTTGGCACTTTCTATTGAATCAGCCATGTCATCCCAGGGGAGGTTTAGTATAAGATGGGCACACACGCCTATTGACCAACGTTTGATTCGCTGTGTAGCATCAATAAACTCAGCAAGAGTGTGACCGCGGTTAATCTTGACCAAGGTATGATAATTTACTGTCTGCAAACCCAGTTCAATACTAATATCAATACCATATTCTTCTCTGACCTCAGCCAACATCTCCAAATACCTGTCATTAATACAATCAGGTCTGGTAGCCAACGCGATGGCCACAATATCTTCCTGACAGGCTTCGACGACATGGCGCTTTAACTGTTCTACCGGCAAATAAGTGTTGCTGAAATTTTGAAAGTAGGGAATGAATTTCTTAGCTTTATATTTAGGTGCAATATGAGCTTTATTAGCTGCCAGCTGGTCACTGACAGTCAACCAGGCCGGCAGGTTTTCATAGCCTGCGCCAATCTCACCGCAAAATACGCAGCCATCGTGCCCGCATTGACCGTCACGATTTGGGCAGGTCACAGGCAGGCTGACTGGCAATTTATAGACTTTTTCACCATACCTTTGGCGCAGGTATTCAGAATATGCGTTATATCTAAGTCCAGAAGTCATCATGATTAATCACCTGATAAGTTAGTTTCGCATTCTTGTAAGAAAAAAGCACAGCTACTTCGCGATTCTCCAAATTATCGGCCCCTTCTAAGTAGGCGGGTATGTCCACACTAAATACCTCGACGTGAAAAGTCTTCTTGAGGTCCCGCCATGTAGTAAACGTAAAGTCAGGCAAATACCGCCGAACACGAGCGCTATCCCGCCAAAAAGCGGTCTTACATTCTGCCCATTTGTCGGTTGCCGCTTGATTCATCTGATTCCAGGGCAAAAACTCTGGTCGTACCGCCCCATGCTCACTCATAAGCGCATCAAACTTTAAAAGCTCTTGGTATTTCTGCTCATTATCTGGATAAAAGGCAGCGCAAAATTCTGCCATATGCTTATACAATGTCTTGGCACTGTGAGCAACAAGATGGTAACCCTGCTGTTCCCAATAACAAGCTAATTTATAGTAGAAATTAAATGCTCCATTGCCGGAAAGCGCAATAAACCATGGCAAGCTATACTTAAATCGGGCGCTATTGTACACCTGTTCAAATACTTCTTCAAAAATCTTGAGTTGTCTGATTTGGCCATAGTCGAGGTAGTTGTTAGCGAGTACTTCATACGGCGCACTATCCATGTAAATATAGCCATGTCCAGCAGCGCTTTGTCTGATGCCTGATCCTTTGAGCAATTTGAGAAAACCTATCTGCAGCATATCAGGCTGAAGACGGTAAACATCGTCAAACGACTTAGCAAATACCGTTAGGTCTTCATGAGGTAGGCCCACAATCAAATCCAGATGCAGATGAATATTGCCGTAATCTCTAACCTTGCTTACATGGTCAACAATCTGTGGCCAGTTGTTATGCCGCTTTATTGCAGCAAGCGTTTCTTCATTTGTTGATTGAATACCAATCTCAAACTGAAATCGCCCTGGTGGAACATTGCTTAAAAACTCCACTACTTCTTGATCCCAGATGTCGGCAGCAATCTCGAAATGAAAATTAGTCCGGCAATTTTGCGCAGCCAGGAACTTCAATATCGGAAAATAGTGATCTTTGCGGGCATTAAAGGTACGATCAACGAATTTAACCTGTTTCACATCATGTTCAACAAAAAATTGCAAGTCGCTAAATACCCGTTCCTGACTCAAAAACCGCACACCCGCAGTAGCACTCGACAGACAATACTGGCAAGAAAATGGACACCCGCGGGAGCTTTCATAATAGAGAATTTTATCCTTGAGAAGCGTCATTTCATCATCTATATAAGGAAAGGGAATATCATCAAGTTTAGCAACTACCTGGGGCTGACTGGTAACAATTGCCCCGTTGCTGCGATAAGCCAAGCCTGGAATATTCTTCGCTGTCTGTCCGGCAAGTAGCGCTGCCAGCAAAGTTTTAAGCGTTTGCTCGCCTTCACCCTGTACTATATAGTCAACGGCAGCATGATCGGTTAATATGCATTCCGGCTGATAGGAGACTTCCGGCCCGCCCAGGATGACAACTGCGTGAGGCTGTACTTTCTTGATTAGTGCAGCAAGCTCCAGACTGGCTTCAATATTCCAAATGTAACAGGCCAGACCAATTACATCAGCCTGACAAGCATATATATCACTTAATATCTCAAGCAAGCCGTTATTCACGGTGTATTCACGGACAGTCACATTGTACCCTGATGCCTGACAATAGGACGCTAAGTCTTTCAGCGCCAGGGATGAATGGATATATTTAGCATTTAACGTTGATAGCAGAACTTTCATGTCATTCTCCTGGTCCCATAATCTCCCTGCAAGTATAGTAGTTTCGGGCAGGCTTGTCAAATATCCTTCAATAACTTGTACGTGCGCAGTTAGTCACCACCATTACCAGCTCTGCATAAAATAAAATAAGGTAAACATTACCTTATAGCTCACTTATACTACGTGAGGATGGTGAACAGTATGCGGATAATGATTGATGGACGCTACTTGCCTGGTAACGCCCGCGTCAACCGTGATTTACTAATAACTCTCCGCAATATGGCTAAGGTTCTTAACTGGGGAATCCGCTATGATGCGCAACGGGAATTGGTGCTCCTAAACTCAAAAGACTCATCCATGCCGCGGCTGCCAGCCGATAATCATGCCGATGAACGAACCGAAGATGAAACTGTACGCCTTGCGGGCAAAGTTATCTGCCTGGACCCCGGGCATGGCGGCAGCGACCCGGGCGCTCTTGGCCCAACCGGTACTATGGAAAAAGACAATACCTTAGCTATTGCTTTGCTGCTCAAAGAAAGGCTTGAGAAAAACGGGGCCACAATAGTTATGACCAGAGACGCTGATGCCGACGTAGCTTACACGAACGCAACAGCCAACGAAGAACTGGGAGCAAGAGTCGAGGCTGCCAATCAGGCTGAAGCTGATTTATTTATCAGCATTCATAATGACGCCTTTACCAGCAACACAGCGTCTGGCACCACCACCTTCCATTATGGTGATAAAGACTCGGTAAACTTGGCTAATCTGGTGCAACGGAGTCTGGCGGAGAAACTTGGCACAAAAAACAGAGGGGCACGCTTTGCCAGCTTTTATGTGCTGCGCTACACTAACATGCCTTCCATACTTATTGAAGTTGCGTTTATCTCTAACGTTCTCGAAGAGATGCTCCTATCTAGCGTGGATGGCCGGGATAATGCTGCCGAAAGCATCTGTGACGGTATCCTGAAATACTTCAAAGTATAGAAAATATTTTACTCAGGCATGCTATACCAGGAAATACTACAATACTATGCTAATATATACTATAAGTTATTATTAGTTTATTGAAGGGAAGTGTTCTCATGTCGCAAACGTCCACAGGACTGCCATCCCGTGATGAAATACAGCCTGAGTATAAATGGCAGATTGAAGATATCTACGCTAGTGAAAAGTTATGGCAATCTGACTTTGATAAGGTTAAGAACGACCTGCCTAATGTGGTTAAGTACAAGGGTACTTTAGACCAATCAACCGAAAACCTTACAGCCTGCCTAAAACTGCGGGACGAGATTAATATCCTGGCTGGCAAATTATTTGCCTATGCCCGCCTGCAGCGTGACGAAAATACAGCGAACGCCAAATATCAGGCGCTTGTTGGTAAAACCGAAGGCCTGCTTGCTGAAACAGGCGCCGCCACTTCGTTTATTGAACCGGAAATCCTAGCCATACCTGATGATGTACTGACATCTTTCCGGCGTGAACACTCATTGGCAGAATATAGCTTTTATTTTGAAAACCTAACTCGCCAAAGGCAGCATGTCTTATCACCAGCCGAAGAAGAAATCCTGTCCCGCTCTGCCGAAGCCACACAAGCTACGGAAACGATCTTTAATATGCTGGCCCATGCGGATATGACGTTCCCTGACATTATCGGCGAGGACGGCAAACCCCTCGCACTGAGCGAAGGACGCTACCGCTCGCTCATTATGTCTTCCGACCGACGCGTACGTAAAGATGCTTTTACCGGATTATTCGGTTCCTATGACGCCTTCCGCAATACCTTCGCCGCTACACTATCAGGTAATGTCAAGAAGAATATTTTTTACGCTCGTACCCGCAAATTTAACTCGACACTAGAATCAGCCTTATCTGACGGAAACATCCCTGTAAGCGTCTATGACAACCTGCTTGACACAGTCAATAACAATTTGGCACCGCTGCACCGCTATATCGACCTTAAGAAAAAGGCTTTAAAGCTTGACAAAGTCCATATGTATGACCTATACACCCCACTAGCACAAGAGGTAAAATTCGACATAACCTACTCCGAGGGACTAAAATTAGTACGTGACGGTCTAGCTCCACTTGGTCCTGAATATACCGGCATTTTAAATCAGGGTCTGACCTCAGGCTGGATCGACGTCTATGAAAATAAAGGCAAACAAACAGGTGCTTATTGCTGGGGCGTGTATGGCGTCCATCCTTTTGTGCTCTTAAATTACAATGATCGCCTTGAGGATGTCAGCACCTTAGCGCATGAGATGGGTCATGCCATCCACAGCTATTACAGTCAAGCCACCCAGCCGTATGCCACCTCCCAATACACTATCTTTACCGCCGAAGTGGCTTCAACCACCAACGAAATCCTGCTAAATGATTTCCTCTTAAAAACGACCAAAGACAAGCAAAAGAAGTTATATCTGATAAATCAATATCTTGAAATGGTGCGGGCTACCGTTTATCGCCAAACAATGTTTGCTGAGTTTGAGAAAAGCATTTATGACAAAGCTGAAAACGGTGAAACACTCACAGCTGATTTGCTTGATGAATTGTGGCATACTCTTAACGTTAAATATTACGGCCCGGATATGGTGGTTGACTCCGAAATAGACATTGAATGGGCCAGAATTCCTCATTTCTACTGGAACTTCTATGTTTACCAGTATGTTACCGGCTATGCGGCAGCCACAACACTGGCTGAGCAAATGCTAACTGAAGGCGACTGTTCCCAACAGCGCTATATTAACTTCTTAAAGAGCGGCGGCTCAGATTATCCGATCAACATACTTAAAAAAGCAGGTGTCAATATGTCGGCACCCGAGCCTGTTGAGCTTACCCTTAATAAGTTTTCAAATATGTTGGATGAACTGGAAAAAACAATAACCAAGTCTTGACAATTACTTTAGTACGCGTTATATTGTTTATATGACAAAACATAATTGCTTTCGATGGCTAGCAGCTTCAAGTCTTGACCAACCGACCAGCAATTGTTTGAGTCAAACACATATTACGGAGGTTGGTTAAAGATGGATTATCAAGACAAAGATCTTTCATGTAAAGAGTGCGGCGCAGCTTTTGCTTTCACCGCATCAGAACAAGCTTTTTATGCTGAGAAGGGTTTCCAAAACGATCCTTCCCGTTGCCCGGATTGCCGTGCAGCTAGAAAACGTCAAAACGGTGGTCGCATGGGCGGCGGCAATACTCGTCCCCAACGCGAAATGTTCGACGCTACTTGCAGCGCTTGTGGCATTCAAACCCAGGTTCCTTTCCGTCCTACTGCCGGAAAACCTGTATATTGCCGCGATTGCTTCCAATCCAACAGATAATTTACTTATTGCCTAATCGACAGGCCGGATACATTCCGGCCTGTTTTTTGTTGCCAAAAATCCATAGAAACGCTAGAATTTCCTTGCATTCTCGGGTCTTTTGGGCTAGACATTGCTTTTCTTGCATTATTTTTAATGTAATATATTTGCTAACCCTGAGAAAACTAAGAACAAACTATCATTCGTGAGGACATTATGCCAATAATTAAGCCAATGCTGGCAAAAGCAGGTTCACTGCCTGACGAACAAGATAATTATAGCTTTGAAATCAAATGGGACGGTATCAGAGCCATCTTATATCTGGAAAGCAACAAGTTCAAACTGCTGAGCCGCAACCTTAAGGACATTACTCATCAATACCCCGAACTGCACGCATTGGCTAAGGAAGCAGGCAGCAGCCATACCGAACTAATTCTGGATGGAGAAATTGTGGCCTTTGATCCATCTGGACTACCCTCCTTTTCCCGACTGCAGCACCGTATGGGACTCACTCACGATAAAACGATCATCGAAATGATGCAAAAGATTCCGGCTCACTATATAATTTTTGACATCTTGTCCCTCGATAGCCACTCACTCTTGGAAAAAACCTATACCGAGCGACGGACTATACTAGAAAGCCTTCGTCTTGACGGTACTCACTGGCAAACTCCCGGTTACAAAACAGGTGATGGGAAAACCATCTTAGATGCCAGCCGTAAACTAGGTCTGGAAGGCATTATTGTAAAACGCCTTGACAGTACCTATCAAGCAGGTAAACGTACCGGAGCCTGGCTCAAGATCAAAAACCAGCGCCGCCAAGAACTGGTCATCGGCGGCTGGATACCTGGCCAAGGTACCCGTGAAGGGAAAATCGGTGCATTGCTTATCGGTTGTTATGATGTTACGCCTCAGGTGGCACAAGCTAGAGGTGTTCCCCAGAACTTATTATACGCTGGCAAAGCCGGCACCGGCTTTACTCAGGCTATCCTGGCCGCACTGGGCAAACGACTGGCGCCGCTGAGCAGGCCAACTAATCCTTTTACTCAAGATCCTACCGTTAAAAACGCTCGTTATGTTGAGCCGGTATTGATCGGAGAATTCGAATTTACCGAATGGACCCCCAATCATACCCTTCGCCATCCATCTTTCAAGGGTTTGAGAGATGACAAAGACCCACGCCAGGTAATTCGCGAAGACTAATCACCGGAGGTGTGCCTATGCCCCGCCCGATGTGGAGTGGTTCAATCAGTTTTGGTCTTGTCAACATTCCTGTCAAGCTGTATAACGCCGTAAAAAAGAAGTCCATTCACTTTAATCAGCTGCGTAAATCGGACGGCTGCCGCATTCGCTTAAAAAAAGTCTGCCCGGCTGACGGTGCTGAAGTATCAGCTGAAAACATTGTCAAAGGCTATGAAATCTCTCCTGACCAGTATGTAGTCGTCACCAGCGATGAACTTGAAGCTATTCAGCCTAAAAACGCCCGTACTATATCTATTGAAGATTTCGTTGAGCTTGACCAGATTGACCCCCTATACTACGACAGCTGCTATTATCTCACTCCTGATAAAGGAGCAGGCAAAGCCTATTCCCTCCTACTGGCTGCTATGCAAAAAACCAGTAAAGTCGCGATTGCCCGGGTGGTTATGCGAAACAAAGAATATCTTACCGCTATCCGCCCGGCAGGAAAAGCGCTGGCGTTATCGACTATGCACTTTGCCGACGAGATCATTGCCGCAGACCAATTAGAAGAACTGCCAATCGATGTCCCTGAACCGGATACAAGAGAGCTGGCCATGGCCGAGCAGCTCATTGCATCACTGTCTACCGGGTTTGAACCTACCAAATACCATGACCAGTATCATCATCAAGTCCTGGAAATGCTGGAGAAAAAGGCCGAAGGCCAGACAGTCATCAGTCAGCCTGAGGTTAAAGAAGGCGGTAAAGTAATTGACCTAATGGCTGCCCTTGAGGCTAGCATCTCAGCCATAAAAAACAAAAGTGACGGCGGCAAAGGCGCAAAGTCGTCCAAGGCGGTAAAACAAGCCGCAGCACCCAGGAGGAAAAAAGCCAGTGCCCAGTGATAACAAGACCAAAACAACCATAGACGTAGGTGGGCGTAAACTAAAAATCGGCAATCTCGACAAAGTGTTTTATCCTGCCACAGGCTTCACTAAAGGACAAATGCTTGACTATTATATTCGTATCGCCCCTGTTCTTCTGCCCCATCTTAGCAATCGGCCGCTGACAGTCAAGCGTTATCCTAATGGCGCGCAGGGCAAGTTTTTTTATCAAAAAGAATGTCCGGTACATCGTCCTGACTGGGTTAAAACCATTCCGGTATGGAGCAGCAGCAATAACCGTAACATCAACTTCTGCAACGCCACTGATTTGCCAACCTTAGTATGGGCTGCCAATCTGGCGGCACTTGAACTCCACACTTCACTGTCTGTGGCCCCAGCGGTAAACCAACCTTCTCTTCTGGTTTTTGATCTTGATCCTGGTCCGCCTGCGACCATTGTGGACTGTGCTCAGGTCGGCCTACTCCTAAAAGACTATTTTGACAGGCATAAGCTGCAAAGCTTCCCTAAGACATCAGGCTCCAAGGGCCTGCAGATATATGTACCGCTTAATACACCGGTAAGTTACGAGATTACTAAGAATTTTGCCCGGGTACTTGCCAACCGCTTTCAGGAAAAATATCCTGACCTAATTGTTGCCAATATGAAGAAAGTGTTGCGCGCCGGTAAAGTTTTTATTGATTGGAGCCAAAATGACGAGCACAAGACAACAGTTTGTGTCTATTCACTCCGCGCTAAGGAGCGCCCCACCGTCTCTACGCCCGTAACCTGGGAGGAAGTTGTCAATGTGGTAGAGAAAAAAAATCCAGATTCACTAGCCTTTGAAGCAGAGAATGTATTAAGCCGTACGACCCAGTATGGCGATTTGTTTGCACCCATTCTAACCCTTACACAAAAACTCCCTGTTATATCCTAATTTCTTTATTTGGCAAGATAAACACCGCGGCCATCTTTCCCCAATCATCCCGGGGAAAGATGGCCGTTTTAGATCTTTCAGTTATTCTTGGTTAGCAAACTCGAATATAGAATATCAGTACCCTGTCAGATTATATTAACCACGCGGCCCAGCGGCAATTATTTCACTAGGCATATTTTTGTGAAAGTTATCAAAGTTTTTAATAAATAGGCTGGCTAATTCCTTAGCCTTGTGATCATAGGCCTCTTTATCAGTCCAGGTATTGCGCGGCATGAGAATTTCATCAGGTACACCCGGGCAGCTTGTAGGGACGTAAACATTAAATATTGGATCAAGCTGGAAAGACACCTGCTCCAAATGACCTTCAATTGCCGCTGTCACCATCGCTCTGGTATAGGATAGCTTCATGCGATTGCCAACACCGTACGAACCACCTGACCAACCAGTATTAATTAAGAAAACATTAGTCTGGTGACGCTTAAGTTTTTCTCCCAAGAGCTCGGCATATCTAAGTGCGGAAAGTGGTAAAAACGGCGCGCCAAAACAAGCCGAGAAGGTAGCTTGAGGTTCGGTAATACCGCGTTCGGTACCAGCAAGCTTGCTCGTGTATCCTGACAAGAAATGATACATGGCTTGCTCAGCATTTAGCTTAGCGATCGGCGGCAAAACGCCGAAGGCATCGGCCGTCAGAAATACAATTGTTTTCGGATGCCCGGCCACTCCGGGAATTAACGCATTAGGTATATAGTCGACCGGATAAGCAACTCTCGTATTCTCAGTGATTGAGGCGTCAGCAAAATCCGGCATGCGGGTTGCAGGGTCAATCACTACGTTTTCTAAGACAGCGCCAAACCGGATAGCTTCCCAAATCTGTGGTTCAGTCTCATGTTTAAGGCCAATGCACTTAGCATAACAGCCACCTTCAATATTGAAAATGCCCTCATCACTCCAGCCATGCTCATCGTCGCCAATCAAGCGGCGATCCGGATCGGCTGACAAGGTAGTTTTGCCTGTGCCGCTTAGCCCAAAAAACAGGGCGGTATCCCCTTTTGCACCTACATTGGCGGAACAGTGCATAGACAAAATGTTCTTCTCAGGCAAGATAAAGTTCATAACGGTAAATATCGATTTTTTCATTTCCCCGGCATAATGGGTGCCGCCAATAAGTACTAATCGCTGCTCAAAGTTCAGGATAATAAAAGCTTCTGAAGCAGTACCATCCATGGCAGGATCGGCTTTAAATCCGGGGAGACAAATTACTTTATAATCAGGAGCAATGTCCGGTTGTACGGTTTCCGGGCGGATAAACAACTGATGCACAAATAGATTTTGCCAAGCAAATTCGTTCACAAATTGAACACTAATACGATTTCCAGCATCAGCGCCAGCAAAACCGTCGAAGATAAATAGTTCCCGGTTCTGCATATAAGCAAGCATCCGATGATATACTTGATTAAATTTATCAGGGGAAAATGGCTTATTACCATTCCAGTCAATCTTGTCATGCACCGCAGCTGAGTCAACAACAAATTTGTCATTCGGCGAGCGGCCTGTATATTTACCAGTGGTAACCTGTAGCGCGCCGCTGGCAGTCAATTGCCCTTCGCCCCGCCTAATCGCTGCTTCTACCAATTGTGCCGGACTTAAGTTATAATGTATATTCCCGTTCATGCTCCATACTCCCTTTCACATATCGCGGTTTTTTGGCTAGCCTATATAATTATAACATAAGTATTTTGTATACAGAACGTCTTTTTCACTAAAAATCTCATCTTTTTTCGATATAGCATCTGCTATTTATGTCAATAGTATAGTATTAAAGAAATAAATGCCACATAACCCTCGGTCATGTGGCATTTATTTCTTGCTATTGCAATTCACTTTACATGTAATTGAGCTTTTACTACACTGGGCATATCCTGTTTATTGCATACAGCGGTATGCAGGACAGACTTAACCTCAAGCTCAGCGAGTGCTGGCGGTACAGGTCTGTCAATTATTTTAGCCAAATCTTGTAAGGCTACAAATTCGGTTTTGCCTATAAGGCTATCACTACCAGCTAAAGCAGCAAGTACAGTCTCGTTAAACTTAAACGGACTGGCCGTGGAAACTATGATGGCAGGGGTAGTGTCACCTGTTTGACGCCGGTAGTTTTCAGCAACCTGCCATGCAACTGCCGTATGGGGATCAAGAGGATAGCCGTGTTCTTTATGAACCTGGCCAATTGTTGCGGCCGTTTCTTCGTCACTTACCCAAGCAGCCGGAAACACTGCTTTGATAGCAGCCAAGTACTCATCTGCAATTTTATATTGACCTGTAGTATTCAGTTCTGTCATCCACTGGCTGACTTGTGCCGAATTACCACCTGTTATGTGGTATAGCAACCGTTCCAGATTGCTGGAAATGAGAATATCCATTGAGGGTGAGTACGTTTTGTGGAACTGACGATTACGACTATAAACGCCTGTTGTAAGAAAATCAGTCAGTACATTATTGCTATTTGACGCACAAATTAGCTTGTTAACAGGTAATCCCATCAGCTTGGCATAATAACCAGCCAGGATATTACCGAAATTACCTGTCGGAACCACAAAGTTTACCGGAGTACCCAACGGAATGTGCTTATCCCTCACCAAATCGGCATAAGCGCTGAAATAGTACACAATTTGCGGTACAAGTCGGCCCCAGTTTATCGAATTAGCCGATGACAGCTTAAACCCATGCTCAGCAAGCACGGCGTTATAGTCTTTGTCGCTAAAGATATTCTTGACACCTGTCTGGGCATCATCAAAATTACCTTTTACAGCAATTACCTTGAGGTTAGCTCCTTCTTGGGTAATCATCTGCAGCCGTTGAATCTGGCTAACGCCATCCTCGGGGTAAAAGACCATGACCCGCGTCTGCTCAACATCTTTAAAACCCTCGAGAGCCGCCTTGCCAGTATCGCCTGATGTCGCAACTAAAATAACAATCTCGGCCTGCTCGCCAATTTTTTTGAGCGCACAAACCAAGAGCCTGGGTAATAGCTGCAGCGCCATATCCTTAAAGGCACTGGTCGGTCCATGCCATAATTCTAAGGCAAATGTCCCATCCGCTACCCTTGTAACCGGGGCTACAGCACTATTCGAAAATTTCCCGCTGCCATAAGCACCTGCTACGCATTCGGTTATCTCAGCATCAGTATAATCAGTTAAAAACAAACGCAATATGGCTGCTGCCCGCTCTTGATAGGTGAGCGGGATCAGACTGGTCAAAAACTGCCCGTCTATCGACGGTATGGCTTCCGGCACAAACAGGCCGCCGTCAGGGGCAATCCCCTGAGCAATGGCTTGAGCCGCCGTTAGCCTTGCGGCTGCACCGCGTGAACTAACATACATAATAAAATACTCCTTCCCAGTAGCTCAGATCTAGCGACACTTACTTTGTATAAGCAAAATTCTTTTTTGTTACGGTTCCGCCATTATAGAAAACAAACATCTCTCCGGCAAAATCAAGTATCTCTTGCAACTCATCGGTGCTGGCACTTTCATCAGCGTAGACAACCGCCAAAAGATTCCGGGTTGCCAGCGTGACCGCTGTCCGGCGCGCGTCTGAGGTGGGGTTGCCGAATACGCCGTCGTTGTCTGTTAAAAACGGTTTGTTTTCAGTGGAGACTACATTACCAGCTATATTAGTATAACTGCCTTCACTAGCGCGCTTATAGACAACATCACTGCTTATCTGGTCTAGGTCATATAGGCCAAAAGGCAATAAATATTTGATAGAACAATAATTGTTAACATCCACCGCGCTATTAACATAATATAAGTCCTTCTTTTGCAGCACCCGCCGCACCAGTGCTTCAGACGCCGGGCGATACCGCGACGGATCAAAGTCAAGCTTTTTATACATATTACGGACTGCCAAAATCCGGGGAAGCTTTGGCAGTATATTCAGATTGTATGCTTTTGCCACTTCTGCTTGCAACTGAGTAAACTCCTGGCTCAAGGCTGGTGGTGTCCCCCGGACGACGACATTTTTGATAGTTAGATAACCTAACCGGCCATTGGGAACAACATTGCTAATACTGTTATGAATAGTAATTTCCATAGTAAAAAAAACTCCTCCCCCGGACATTCGGAATCAAAGTACTTATCAGTTGCGGGCAATCTGACACAATGTAGCATTTATGGCCTGTGCCAGTTTATCAGGGGCAACAACAAGCTGGCATCCCCGTATACCGGCGCTAACAGCGATTGCCGGCCACTTACCGGCACTTTCATCCAGGTATACTGGATAGCGTTTTTTGGGCCCAAGTGGCGAAACCCCGCCTCTTACATAACCGGTCAGCGGCTGCACCTCTTTTAACGGCACCATCTCTACTTTTTTATTGCCGCTCGCGGCTGCCAAGGCCTTAAGGTCAAGCTCGGCAGCACCGGGAATACAGGCCATAATCACGCCTGTCTTGTCGCCGCTGGCCACCAATGTCTTGAACACCTGATCATGCGGCATACCGACCTTATCTGCGACATTTTGTGCGCTTAAATCATTTTCGTCCACTTTATATTCCCTGAGTTCGTATGTAATCTTAAGACCATCTAATATTCTGGCGGCATTCGTCTTCATAATACCCCGTATCTCCCCTAACCTGCCATTACTACAGTGTATGACTCTTTTGCAGCTTATTTTACAGTAATTAGCTGATATTCAAGCGATCCCATACCGATTTTGGCAGCATGCTCTATTTGGATCATCGCATCATGATGGGCATATGACATTTCAGCCAGGGTTTTGCCATGCGCCTTGGCCGTCAGGTCAAGGGTGGCTTTATCAATAGCAACCGGATCACTGGAGGCAAGTATACCTATATCGGGAATAAGTTTTGGCTGTTTTACACTAAAGCAGTCGCAGTCTTTGGTCATATCGATAAGAACATTGAAGAAGAAGCATTTTCCCGGTTTGCCAATCACTGTCCCATAAGCATGCTCAGCCATACTTCGCTGCATGAACCCTGACTCAGCATTCCAGTCGTATTTTACGGCATCAAACCGGCAGACAGCCAGGCATTCACCGCAGCCAATACATTTTTCGGTAATAATATATGCTTTGCCAGCTTGTTCAATAATAGCATCCTGCGGACACCATTTAATACACTTTTGGCAAAATTGACACGTCTTATCGCTCACTTCCGGCAGCATGGCCGAGTGCTGGCGCATCTTGCCCATACGGCTGGACAACCCCATACCAAGATTCTTGATGCAGGCACCCAGGCCGGCTGCAGGATGCCCGGTCGGATGCGAAACAACAAGCAATGAATCGGCAGTCAAGATTTCTCTTGCCACTTTGACAGATTTATGCAGTTCTCCGTCAACAGCAACTTCATGTTCAGTATTGCCGGCCAATCCGTCAGCCAGGATGAACGGTGCACCTGTATTTTCGATACTAAAGCCGTGGTTATGGGCGTGCAGAATATGTTTTACAGCGTTTTCACGCTCACCTTTGTATAAAGTAGAGGTTTCAGTAAGGAATGGCTGACCACCTAAGGTTTTTGTCTTTTGCACCAATTCTCTCACCAATTCAGGCTTAACATGGGTTGTATTTTTCTTTTCACCAACGTGAACTTTTATAGCAACTAAATCATTACTGCCAACTGTCTGAGCGGCACCGGAAGACTCAAAAATTTTAGCCATAACCTTGGCTTGTTCATTTGGCGGCAGAGCATCTGCCACCGGAATAAAATATACGTTTGCTGGCATAAGAGTAGTCCCTCCAATCAGAATTTTCGTCGATAGCTTTTGCATTTTTTTCACAGTATATAATTGTTCCCTCAATTTGTCAATAAACAGTACGAGCGCGGTAAGCCGCGCTCGTACTTGCTTAATCTAGTGTCATGTACTTTACTTTTACATCAGGTATTACTTTTAGTTCCTGTTCAATCTGATCAACCGGTACATCATCGCCACACAACTGTAGTAATATTATGCCACTATTAGTACAGCCACACACAGCAGCATCGTGTAGTCCAAGCCGGACCCGAATATGGCAACCATATTTCGTAAGTACATCTTGAACCTTTACAGCAGTCTCCACACGGTTGGCCTGGATAATGGCCATGATTGTCGAACAATCGGTCACTAGTAACACCTCCAAATAATAATACTCGTATAATACTTATCCACTAATTATAAAAATCCTGCTAACATATAGTACAAAACAGCAAATTTTTCCTGAAATATATTCAGCCATAGTGGAGGATTTTGCCATATTATGTTGAATTATTTATCTGATCTCTAAGTCGCTCAAGACTCCCACTTCTGCAAGCGGGAGTTTAGAGCGACTAAGTCTATCTTTATCCCTTTATGTGAAACACGTGCAGAGAGGTGCTTATGAGCGAAACTGGCGACGAAAAACGTAAGATTATTGAACATCTGACTGAGTTTCTTGTTCCGGGGATGGAATTGGCCCACGATGTCTGCTCAGACGATGGGAAAATACTATTTGCAAAAAACAATATCCTCAGCCAGCACAATATTCAAAAATTGGGCAACTGGCAGATCCCCAAAGTTTTAATCTATACCGAAGTAACCTCTGCCAATCCTATTATTGACCCCAAGATGCAGAAGTTTCTTAATGCTTATAACCAATCTGTCCTAGTAGTGCAAAAAGCATTTGATGATATCAGAGCTACACAGGAAATTCCACTCGACGCCTTTACTGCCACGGCCGCTGACATTGCCGCCAATGTTGCTGAGGCTGGCAATGTGGTTGACCGGCTCTATAATCTGCCGCCATGCGATGATTATACTATGTATCATAGCGTTAATGTCAGTGCCATCTCAGCCCTTATTGCCACCTGGCTCAAGTATCCGCCAGAGCAAGTCAATGCCATTTCCCTGGCTGGCTTATTACATGATGTCGGCAAGTCCCGCTTATCTACCGAATTGTTACATAAACCTTATAAACTATCGCCAGAAGCGTACGAACAGTATAGAAAGCACGTTTCCTATGGATATGAACTTGTCAGCAAAATCCCCAATATATCACAAAGCATTACTGCAGCCGTCTTTCAGCATCATGAAAGGCGGGATGGCAGCGGTTATCCCGGAGGAATTACTGATTATTACATTCATCCATATGCTAAAATTATTGCTGTAGCTGATTTTTATGACGAAACCCTCACGATTAACCGTGATAATCCTCAATCTATGCTAAGCCCTTACTTGAGTCTGCAAAAACTGCGTGATGAGGTTTACAGGCTTGATCCTAAATCTTGCATAACCTTTACTGACAGTATGTCCAACTTTCTCTCAGGCAACCGGGTAGCGCTTACTGATGGCCGTGAGGGTCGGGTGGTATTTATCAACAAAGAGAAACCTTCGCTGTCCATGGTCCAGCTTGACGATGGATCAGTGGTTGATCTGTCAGAACATCCTGATGTCAGTATTTATTATGTAGTGCGCTAACGAAGAGAGCCGTCATTCTTGGCGGCTTTCTTACTATTTCCAGGGGAGGAGTGTATTTACGCAGAGTTGACGTCTAAATCTGACTAAGTTACAAATAATACACATATTAGCCACCTTTTGAAGGACAAGCGCTGGCTGGCAGCGAAAAGAACACTGCATGTCATTTGTACGATTTGAGGTGAAGGTTTTTTGCTCAAAATTGCTTTAGGCCAGATGGAAGTTATTCCTGGCAGGCCGGACTTAAATACCGCCAAAATGTTAACTATGATTAATGATGCCCGCAACCACCAAACTGATATCATTATCTTCCCCGAAATGTCCATCCCCGGCTATCTACTGGGCGATACCTGGGAACAGCAGGCATACCTGCGCGATTGTGAGGCCTATGGTCGGGAAATAATCGCTGCCGCCCAGGGTATCTGCATCATCTTTGGTAATATAGCTGTTCAATGGGACAAGCACGGTGACGACGGCCGGGTGCGCAAACATAATGCCTGCTTTGTTGCTCACAATGGTCAGCTTATTGCCACACGCATCAAAACACTGCAGCCGAATTACCGTGAGTTTGACGATACGCGGCACTTTTTCAGCTTACGTAAGCTGGCACTTGAACTTAAACAGGATTTAGAGACATTATTAACGCCTGTAAAAATATCAATTAGGGACAGAGAATACCACCTGGGTTGCATTATTTGTGAAGACGGCTGGAATGATGATTACAGCGTTGACCCAATTGCTGCTTTGAGTGCTAACGGCCCGTTAGACTTAATCATTAATATTTCCAGCTCACCGTTTACGCTGGGCAAGAATAACAAACGCAACAGAGTGTTTTCCAAACAGGCCCAAGAAACGGGCATCCCCTTACTCTATGTTAACAACACCGGCCTGCAAAACAATGGTAAAACAGTATACACCTTTGACGGGTTCAGCACAGTGTATAACAGCGCCGGTCAGATTATCGCCTACTGTCAGCCATTTACTGAAGCACTTGATTATCTTGAACTCGACCTTAACTCTGGCGGACAAAACCTTACGCCTGTCAGCGTGCCCAATGACTTCACCATTGACAGCCTGTATCAGGCTGTCTGCTACGGCGTTAAGCAGTTCTTACAGTCAATTGGCATGACCAAGATAGTCATCGGGGTATCAGGCGGCATCGACTCGGCGGTAACTGCAGCGCTGTATGCCAGCATTTTAAAGCCGGACAATATATTACTTGTAAACATGCCCAGTAAGTTTAACTCAAAAACAACCAAAGATCTGGCTGAGCAATTATCCCGCAATCTTGGCTGCCTATATACGGTTATGCCGATTGGGCAAGCTGTGGAACACACGGCTGCCCAAATAGGCGGAACCCCTATAACCAATCTGGGGAGCGGTAAGCAGAGCAATCTGTCCGTATCTTCCTTTGTTTTTGAGAACATTCAGGCCCGCGACCGGTCAGCCCGCCTGCTCTCAGGCATAGCCGCTGCCTTTGGCGGCGGGTTTACCTGCAATGCCAACAAGAGTGAGCTCACTGTCGGGTACTCTACTCTTTATGGCGACCAAGCCGGCTTTTTAGCCGCGTTGGCTGATTTATGGAAACATCAGGTCTATCAATTGGCAAACCATTTAAACACTCAAGTATATGGCCGGGAAGTAATCCCTCAGGCAGTGATTGACTTAGTGCCAAGCGCCGAGCTCTCTTTTGAGCAGTCTGTTGATGAAGGCAAGGGCGATCCCATCATCTATCCTTATCATGACTTTTTATTCCGCTCCTTTATGGAATATTGGAACAGGGCTACCCCAGAAGATATTTTACTATGGTACAACCAGGGCACTGATGTACTTGAGCAGAAACTTGGCTGCGAATCGGGCTTAGTAAACAAGCTTTTTCCCGGACCCCGTGAATTTATCGAGGATCTTGAGCGCTGGTGGCGCCTTTATACCGGCATGGCAGTAGCCAAACGGATTCAAGCCCCACCCGTCTTGGCCGTCAGCCGCCGCGCCTACGGATTTGACCACCGCGAAGCCCAAAATAGCGTATATTTTACCCAGGAATATCAAAAATTAAAGAATCAGTTATTATCTGGTCCTCAAGGAGAGATACATCATTAACTCATGGTTTAAACTCACAGAACGCGGCACAAACTTTACTACCGAAGTTATGGCCGGCGTAACAACGTTCTTGACAATGGTCTACATCGTTGTTGTCAATCCAGCTATCTTAAGCGCTGCCGGCATGGACTTCAACGGGGTGTTTATGGCCACTGCCATTGCCAGCATCATTGCTACCCTGATCATGGGGATGTTTGCCAACTATCCGATAGCCATCGCACCAGGCATGGGCATGAATGCCTTCTTCGCCTACAGTGTTGTTGTCGGCTCCCATATTCCCTGGCAAGTAGCCCTGGGCACGGTCTTTATTGCCGGCGTGTTATTTGTTCTGTTATCCTTAACGAAATTCCGGTACATCTTAATTAACGCCATTCCTACCAGTCTAAAGCATGCAATTACAGCCGGTATTGGCTTATTTATTACTTTTATTGGGTTGCAAAATGGCAAAATCATTGTCGCTTCGCCGGCAACCTTAGTTACATTAGGCCATTTAGCAGAACCGATGACGCTGCTAACAGTCCTTGGCGTTGTCGTTACACTGATACTATTAGTCTACCAGGTGAGAGGTGCGATCTTTGTCGGCATGCTTGTTACAGCATTCATCGCTGCCACGTTAGGTATGATAACCTTGCCGCCACAGCTCTTTATGTTGCCGAGTGGCCTGGAAAACACGGCTTTTAAATTAGATATCAGCGGGGTATTTTCCCAAGGTTTGTACGCTGTAGTTTTTACTTTTCTGCTGATAACCCTGTTTGATACCACAGGGACCATGCTGGGTGTAGCTGAACAGGCCGGTCTTCTACAAGACGGCAAATTTCCCCGCGCTAGAGGCGCACTTCTGGCAGACGCTATTGCTACTACTGTCGGTGCCGCCCTTGGAACCAGCCCGACCTCAGCCTATATTGAATCAGGCGCCGGGGTAGCCGTCGGCGGACGGACAGGACTTACAGCAGTAGTTACCGCCTGTTTGCTGGCACTTACGCTATTTGCCCTGCCTATAGCAAAAATGCTTGCCGGCATTCCGGCCGTAACGGCACCAGCCTTAATCATCGTCGGCTTTTTCATGATGAACGGACTCAGAGATATTGACTGGAAAGATACCGAAGAAGCATTTCCTGCCTTTCTGGTTGTCGTCACTATGCCCTTAACCTATAGTATTGCCACAGGAATTGGCATCGGTTTCATTGTCTATCCCTTGCTGAAAATACTGCGTGGCAAAACCAGGGAAATCCACCCCATTATGTATTTATTTATGATACTCTTCTTTATTCAAATAGGCTTTCTCAGCCACTAAAACGAATTTAAAAACGCGGACGCAAATTTGCGCCCGCGTTTTTTTAGCTTTCTTATCTTCTAAGCATTCTCAATAACCAGACAGTGACAAGCACTGCGCCAACCGCCAGCAAAATAAACACTAGTAGCGGCAGGAAAAAGAACACCAGTAACGCCAAAATGGCAGCGACAATCAGCTTACCCGTCCAGCCGGAGGAATCAAAAGCAATATTAATTCCTTTAACCCGTGCCCTATTGCCGGATTCATAACCGGTGTACCGGCGCCGACCCTCATTGTCATTTTTTTCTTCGATAGTAATACCGTTAAAATTGTCACGCTCCTGACGGCTGAGCACCTTAACTGCCAGCTCCTGTCCGCAGTGCGGACAGGCACTAGCTCCAGATTCTATTTGTGCACTGCAGTTAGGACATTCCATTCTCCACCCCTCCTAACACTTACTGCAAATCGTATAACAACGAAATCATGCCCTCTTCGCTTAGATAACGGAGGTCATAGCGTTCCAGTTTCAATACTTCAAACATTTTAGCACGGTTTACGCTAATGCTGGACTTGCTTACAGCCATTTCTTCGGCCAGTGTCTCAGCGGGAACCTCGGAATCGCCGGTATTAATCTGAGAATAGGCAAAAATAACGGCAGATGCCCAGGCGGCAGGCTTACGAACATTTACTGTTCCCATATAAGAAAAATCCTGCCACAATTTTTGCGCCAACACAGAGTCATGATGGGAATAGCCAAATTTGGGCATAAACCTCTCGATTAGTTCTGTAACTTCACTATTAACAGGAACTGCTTTATCACCGCTGGCAGGCTGTGGAAAACTACGCTCAACCTGTGCATATGAGGTAACATTGACTCTGGCCCAAGTAGCTAAAAGGTCAATGGTGTGACGCACAGCATTGGCATGGCGCTGCATAAATTCATTCCAAGTCGCTTCTGGCTGCTGTATCTGCAGCATGGCTTTCTGCCGGACAATTTCTTCTTTAATCCGCCTTCGTAAATTACTGCTTATCTCGACACTGGTAATGAAATTAATCATAACCAGTTCCTTTTCCTCTTGCTGCAAGAAAACATGACCATAAAACAGTAGTTTTTTCACAAGTTTATAATCAAAATTAGGGTTAGGAAGACGGAATTTTTCCTCTGTCAGGAGGTTAATACATTCGACCCAATCCTGATTAATTACGCTTTCCACATAAAACACCGTGAATTTTGCGCCCATAAGCTCTTGTAGTATCTTCCGTTCTTCACCTGCCAGGCGTTCACTATAATCCATATTAAACTGAACCAGCGGCGTCCGGTCATTTGACAGTAGATGATAATCAAATAGAAAATAGTCCCAAAATCCCAGCCAAAACTCGTCGTCATCTTCATCTTCCGGCATTTGACCTAAAGGCCCAAGATACAGCATCAACGCGCGGTCAAAGTCATCGACAAAATTCTCCTGCTGGAAATAAGCACTAAACTTAATCATCAGACGTTCAACCGCCTCGCCAACAATTCGTCCGATATCTTTAGGCATTGTCAGCAACGATTTAGATGAACTCGCGCCTTCTTCAAATAGCCCCTGTAACTCATCTTGTTCGGTATCAGCTTCGATAAACTTAAGCCGTTTGCCTCCAGTCATAAACTCTGCTGCCTGTTGCAACCCGGTTACTTCCGTAATTATTTTTTTCGTAGCCAGATAGCCATAAAACTCCTGCAATACGTCAAATAAATGCCGTACGGTTTTAATACTGGGCTTAAAATCCTCTATTTGTACAATCATCCACTCTACGGCCAAACTATACTCCGAAGCCGTCATCTCATCGACGACAGTTTCACCCGAATAGGCTAAATATAATACGAACATATGAAGATTGCGCCACGTATCCCTAAGGGTCTCATCATTGGCTCCCTGCCAGGCCTTTTGCCGCAAAAAACCTTCTATCCATTCACGTTTTATCGCTGCGTCCCATTCTGATTCTTCATCAAAAAAAACACGGACTTCATCATAGACATTTTTCATGTTAGTCATGGTCACCATTTAGCTCCTTTAAACACGTTAACGCACTTATTATAACACGGTTACCCTCTCTAAACCAATAGCACACCCATTTGCTGGAATTGTTTCCCAACAGTTAGTGCTTTAAGGTAGGTTTCTCCACTCTTGAGCGTTAGCGATAAGTCGCTGACTACCACGCGCATGACTGGCACACGGCAAAACCCCTTTGGTCACGTGGCTGTCGGCCTCGCCTACTTTAAGTTTACTAGCGATAACTGTTAAAAATTCCGCTGGTTCAACATATTCCAGCCATCCCTGATACTTACCCATTTGAATAAAGTACCATGCCCGGTTAGTGCTCTCATGCAAAATAATAACAGGCTCTGCCGGGTCAACGGCAGTCTCCTGCAGCAAATCAAACTCACTGTCATCACTCTGACTTGTTATACAATCGGCAGTATGAAAAATCCGTATATTGGCACGAGTGACAGTAATCCCATACACATGTCCAGTATATTATACAATAAAAAATCTCCCAAGCACTAACGAGGCCACTGAAAAAGTCCCTTTAATACTTAAAAAGGTATAGACCCTCAAGAAAACTGAGGAGGCTGTACCTTTTTTCCTGTATAATAAAGGTATTAAAGGGAGCAGGTGAGTCAAATGATTCAACAACAACAATCTATG
>NZ_DATMYD010000003.1:0-75461 GCF_035561155.1 Sporomusa sp.
CACCTGTGGCACCAGTTTCGCCTGTGGCACCAGTAGCACCTGTGGCACCAGTTTCGCCTGTGGCACCAGTAGCACCTGTGGCACCAGTTTCGCCTGTGGCACCAGTAGCACCTGTGGCGCCAGTTTCGCCAGTAGCACCTGTGGCACCAGTTTCGCCTGTGGCACCAGTAGCGCCTGTGGCACCAGTTTCGCCTGTAGCACCAGTGGCACCAGTAGCACCAGTTTCGCCTGTAGCACCTGTGGCACCAGTTTCGCCTGTGGCACCTGTGGCACCAGTTTCGCCGGTTTCACCAGTTGCGCCTATTCTAAAAAGCAGTGGGTCAATGTCAATAAGACCGTGACCAACTGCGCCAATAACGCCAGTTTTTCCGTATCTTTTTGTTTCTTCAGGTACGGTCACATCAAAATTTTCTGATTGATCCATGATGTCCTCCTCCCATGTGACAATTTGAATGGGTTGCACAATAAAATATGAAAATTTAAGGTAAAGGGTAACTATTTTATCAGTTATTGTCGATTATTGATTTTACTTCGCAACAGTGCATAGGGTAAGCCGAAGGACTGACCTTGTGAGCCAGGGTCAGTCCTTTCTAAATGAATTGAGCCAACCATGTTTCCTGGGCTTTGTGCCTGACTATTTGCATTAGCTGATTGTAACACCCGCACTTGCATAACCTACAACAGTGGTAGCAGTAACAGTACCCGCTGTAATTGCTGCAGAAAATACCATTAATAGACGAGTTCGCTGAGTTACCGGTGCCGGTATTAGCAAATCTATAGCATTATCGCTAGGTGTACCAAGAGATACCACACCTGAGAGGACCGGGACTAAGGTTACAATAGCACCTGGAATTGGAGTAAAGATGTTGTCGGGTGGTGGAGGGGAACTATATAATTGTGCTGTGATCGTGACTTCTATGTCTGTAAGAGTCAAATCTAGTGCGGTGCTAAAATATGCAGCTATTGACGTAATTGCTCCATCACGAGGAACGGAAAATGCAAAGTTTAAAATTTCGCCTGCACCTGTACTTGTGATATCTATTGTTCCGCCAGTACCACTGATACCGAAAACAGAACTTCCAAATCCAATAAGAGCTGTAGTAAATCCATCCTCGTCAACACTTAGTTGTACAGGAGAGCCTGATGCAAATGGGATTATTGAGCCATTGCCATCTTCGCCAGTAGCCCCGGTAGCGCCAGTAGCCCCGGTAGCGCCAGTAGCCCCGGTAGCGCCAGTAGCCCCGGTAGCGCCAGTAGCGCCAGTAGCCCCTGTAGCCCCAGCCCCAGTAGCGCCAGTAGCCCCTGTAGTGCCAGTAGCCCCAGTAGTGCCAGTAGCCCCAGTTACACCAATAGTCCCGGTAGCGCCAGTAGCCCCGGTAGCGCCAGTAGCCCCAGTAGCCCCAGTAGCGCCAGTGGCCCCAGTAGCGCCAGTGGCCCCAGTAGCGCCGGTGGCCCCAGTAGCGCCAGTGGCCCCAGTAGCGCCAGGACATACTTTCGGTGCACACGGTCCACAAGCCCCGCATTCTTTAGGCTTATGGTCTTGAGGTATATGATGGTGATGATGGTCTTGAGTTGTATGATGATGGTGAAAATGGCGGGACGGATCATTTTCATCGTCATCTTCTGACTGAGCCAGAAGCTTATTATCTCGTTGATAGTAACTATCGCGGGACGGATGTTTCTTTTTATATCCTTGTGCTTCTTCAAGTGTGTTTTCCTTAGCATTTTTTGGCTGATCCATAAGATTCTCCTTCCTTATGTGAATTTAAAGACGTTGCATAATATCATATGAGAAGTTATGTTTAAGGGTTACTTTTTTGATATACTAATGTTAAAATTTTTGTGACGTATCTCTGTTGTTATTACCGCCTTGAGGATGTATGCAAAAAGGTCCTCGTCGATAAAGGACGAGAACCTTTTTATATTTTTACCTGCACGTTAAGAGCACGATATTAATCAAATGATTTGGGTATCAACTGCAGGTTACCAGGAAAGTCCTTATACATTTAGTCGGTTTTGTCACTGAACTATTTTACATTAAACGATTGTAACACCCGCACTTGCATATCCTTCAATAGTAGCAAGGAAAGTAAGCCCCGTCGTAGTTACAGTAAATACCATTAATAGACGAGTTTCTGGAGTTACCGGTATTGCCAGTCCCGTAGTAATGTCACTGACCGTATCACCAACGGAAATTAAACCGGAGAAGGCTGGTAAGTCTACAAACGCACCTGTTGGCGTGAAGATGTTATCAGGTAGTGGTGAGGGTGAACTCCATAATTCTGCTCTAATCGTTGCAGTACCTAAACCAAGAACCAATCCCGCTGTAGCACTAAAGTACGCAGCTATTGATGTAATTGTTCCGGCATGGGGAGCGGAAAATGCGAAGTTGAGAGGTTCGAGTGGCGAACCTGTGAGATTTATTATTGGTCCAACAAGAATAGGAACACCGGCAACAGAAGATCCAAACCCAACGAGAGTTGCAGTTGGGAGTACATCAATAAAAGCAGCAGTCAGTATAGCAGGAACACCTGAGGCAAATGGGATTATAGCGCCAGCCCCAGTAGCGCCGGTATCACCAGTAGCACCAGTAGCGCCAGCCCCAGTAACGCCGGTAGCACCGGTAGCGCCAGTAACGCCAGTAGCACCGGTAGCGCCAGTAGCGCCGGTAGCACCAGTTTCACCAGTAGCACCAGTAGCACCAGTAGCACCAGTAGCACCAGTAGCACCAGTAGCACCAGTAGCACCAGTAGCGCCGGTAGCACCAGTAGCGCCTGTAGCACCAGTAGCGCCGGTAGCACCAGTAGCGCCTGTAACACCAGTAGCGCCGGTAGCACCAGTAGCACCGGTAGCGCCGGTAGCGCCGGTAGCACCAGTAACACCTGTGGCACCAGTTGTACCCGTGGCGCCGGTAGAGCCGGTTACGCCAGTAGCACCTGTAACACCGGTAGCACCCGTAGCCCCAGTAGCGCCGGTTACGCCAGTAGCACCCGTAACACCACCGGTAGCACCCGTGGCGCCGGTAGCGCCGATTACGCCAGTAGCACCCGTAACGCCCGTGGCCCCAGTAGCGCCGGTAGAGCCAGTGGGTCCGGTAGGCCCACAAGGCTCACAATCTTTAGGCTTATGATGTTTTTTATGCTTGTAGAGGTCTTTAGGCTTATGAAGGTAACTATAGTTACGACGGCGACGATGTTTTTTTTTATGTTTTTTTGTTTTTTCAGGTGTATTTACATCAGAATGTTCTGACCGATCCATGATGTCCTCCTCCCATGTTTCAACTAAAGTATGTTGCAAAATATAATATGAAAGATTATGTATAACGGTACTTTTTTGACACTAATTTTACTCTAGGTGTGCCAAGAGCGAAGTTGGATCTGACTAAACAATAACAAAGCCGAAGGACTGACCTGGTGACTAGGGTCAGTCCTTCTTATGTGAATATGGCATATAAGTATTAAGGCAAATAAAAGGAGCCATGGAGTGTAAATGATGATGATCTTAGTTGCATCTTGAAGACTTTAAGCATATGAGTAGAAAGATAACGAGAGTGTCTAGGGGATAGAGGGAGTGAAAATATATGGAGAAAATAGCATTAATTACTGGGATTACAGGCCAAGATGGTGCATATCTAGCCGAGCTTCTACTAAAAAAGGGCTATATTGTTCATGGGGTAAAACGGCGAAGCTCTATGATAAATACTGAACGAATTAATCATTTATATAGAGATGTTCATGAGAGTGAAGTTAACTTTTTCTTGCATTACGGTGATCTCACAGACTCAACTAACTTAATCAGGATAATTCAACAAGTTCAACCAGATGAAATATATAATCTAGCGGCACAAAGTCATGTACAAGTTTCATTTGAAACACCGGAGTACACAGCTAATTCAGATGCTTTAGGCACGCTAAGAATACTTGAGGCAATTCGCATTCTCGGGCTTACAAAAAAAACACGATTTTATCAGGCATCGACTAGTGAATTATATGGAAAGGTGCAGGAGACACCACAGAAGGAAACAACTCCTTTTTACCCACGTAGTCCGTACGCAGCAGCTAAGATATATGGATACTGGATCACTGTGAATTATCGTGAGGCTTATGGCATATATGCTTGTAATGGAATTTTATTTAATCATGAATCCCCAATTCGCGGTGAGACTTTTGTTACCCGTAAAATCACCCGGGCTGCTGCGCGGATTAAGCTCGGGTTACAAAATAACTTATATTTAGGAAATTTAGCTGCAAAGCGTGACTGGGGATTTGCCGGAGATTATGTTCAAGCGATGTGGCTAATGCTGCAACAGGAGGAACCTGAGGACTTTGTTATAGCCACTGGTGAAACGCATTCGGTACGTGAATTCGTTACTTTGGCATTTAAAATCGTTGGTATTGATATTGTGTGGCAAGGAAGTGGCATCGAAGAGCGTGGGGTAGATAGTTCAACTGGCAAGGTATTAATACAAGTTGATCCAAGATATTTTAGACCCACCGAAGTTGACTTATTGTTGGGTGATCCGTCCAAAGCACGAGAAAAATTAGGTTGGAAACCGACGACCAGCCTGGCCCAATTAGTTGACATAATGGTTAAACAAGACCTAACAGTGGCAAAGTGTGAAATGTTATGTAAGGAAAACGGATACCGGATCAATTCGTGCCATGAATGAAACCAATATAAACCATTAATTGAGGATATGGTCGGAGGGGATCACGGATGGAAAAACAATCAAAAATCTATGTAGCTGGTAGTAGGGGATTGGTCGGATCAGCGATTGTGAGAAAGTTGCGTGCAGATAGCTATGAAAATATATTGGAACGGACCAGCGAGGAAATTGACTTGCGAAATTATTCGGAAGTTGAGGCATTTTTTGCAGTAGAGAACCCGGAATATGTTATTTTAGCTGCGGCTAAAGTGGGTGGGATTTATGCCAACGATACACGTCCGGCAGAATTTATATATGATAACTTATTAATAGAGGCCAATGTGATCCATGCGGCGTATAAATTTAATGTTCAGAAGTTATTGTTTTTGGGAAGCTCATGTATTTATCCTAAATTTGCACCTCAGCCGATGAAAGAACAGTACCTGTTAACCGGAGAACTCGAACCAACGAATGAAGCCTATGCAATTGCTAAGATTGCGGGTATCAAAATGTGCCACGCCTATCGAAAACAGTATGGCAGCAATTTTATAGCAGTAATGCCAACTAATTTATATGGTATAAATGATAATTTTGATCTAACCACATCACATGTGTTACCTGCCCTGATTCGCAAATTTCATGATGCAGTTCAAAACAATCAAGAATCAGTAACCGTATGGGGCAGTGGTAAACCAAGGCGAGAGTTTTTATATGTTGATGATTTAGCAGATGCCTGCATATTTTTAATGAATAAGTATAATGAAAGCAATATTGTCAATATCGGAACAGGAACAGATATTTCTATTACAGAGTTAGCTAAAATGATTGCTGATATAACAGGTTTTTCCGGTAAAATTGTCTATGATCAAACCAAGCCGGATGGTACACCTTTAAAACTATTGGATGTTAGTAAGCTGGCAAATATGGGATGGGTAGCTAAGACTTCTTTACAAGAGGGGATTACTAAAACGTATGAGTGGTTTAGAAAAGAATTTGTGCTAGTATTGTGATTCCAAGTAATTAATAGAAAAAAGTGAAGTAGCCGCAGGTAGCTGAAATGCCGGCGGCTACTTCACTTTTAAAATCCTTAAGCATTATAACGCGCTTCGTTTTAGCACTCCTATGTCTAAGTCAGATACTAATTAATAACGTCTGTCCTGACTCCATATATATGGGCATAAAATTGCAATTATTACGCAAGAACCGTACAAGGGCTACCCGAGCACCAATCAAACCAGGTGTATGCCCAGGGTCTTCAACAATTATAATTCCGGACTTTGCCATTAGAGGTGCTAATTTATTCAAAGAAGCCAATACTGCCTCATACATGTCCACGTCAATATTGGCAACAGCTATTTTCTCGACGTTTTTTGGCAACTCATCTGTAATTATATTTAACTTCTCAACTGTAACTGACAATCCCCGTTCCGGTGCATGAAATCTACTGAGTCGATATCTCACAGCGTCGATGCCATGGGTCTGATGAGTACCCGACCATATCCGATCTGCGCTTGTGTGCGCACTTTCATATACAAAGCCGTCAAAAACATCGAAAAAATAGCAGTTCCTATTAATATTTGCATCATAGAGATACTTCATGGCAACACATGAACTACTGCCATTAAAGCAACCAATCTCAACAAAAGTTCCCTTCACCGTCCGTGTAACCTCTAAAACTTGTGTTATATTGGCAAAATCACCATAACCAAAGTCCCATTTAGCAAACCTATTTGCAGTTTGATAGATAAATTCATTTTCTAATACCTCCCGGGCGACATGATTCGTATTCACATAATTAGATGGTTCAGCACAGAATACCGGCTCAAAGACTCCTCCATGATCGATAATGAACTCAATAAATGGAAGCCCGATATCGTCTTGTTCACATGCATAAATAAAAATCGTGTGTGAAAAGTCATATTGCTTTAATAGCTCTGTACTTTCTTTTGAGCAATCTATAAAAGGACAGATCATCTGCATTTCAGTATACTTATCACTTAGAACGACATGGTTTAACCCGGGGTATTTTTGAGTAATAGAGTTTATATTTCTAGCGATAATATCGGTGTTCATTTTCTTTTTTATTATAGTCATCGCTGCTTATGCTCCTTAATATTATAATAACGTTCATACTACACGTGGTTATACTATGTAAGATCGGTACAAATGGTTCTTAAAAAGCACGGCTTATGTCGACTTTAGCGATTGCGGAAGACGATGGTTGAACTAGTATAAAAAAAGATTGATTTCAAATAGAACTGTTTTCCAAGTGATAGGCGAGAGGGTGCATTGCACGGCCTTAGAGGATAGAACATAGACTAATACCGTAGCGATAGACGGCGAGAGCCATCTGAGTTTCATTATTAACTCTGACCTTGACTGACAAGGGTTTAAGTTTTGCCGCTAGGTCCTCACATGAGGATGTAAAAGAAGGAGTGTTTTAGATGGGTGATATAAAAGTCTTGATTGGAAAAGATGGTTGGCTTTTTCTGCAAAATGATACGAATCGTGTTGTGGAACAAAATAATGGCACTCTAAAGTTAACTGAAATTGAACTTAAAAAATGGCTGCGTACTTTAGAATCTAGATTTGCCATTCTAAAGAATAGGGGTATTAAATATTATTTTTTAATTGCTCCTAATAAAGAGAGTATATATCCGGAATATTTACCTGATGATTATATAATAAGTGACGATCGATTGGTCTATCAGTTATTAAATGCTTGTAAACCTTATAATTTACCGGTATATTATCCTGTTGATACCTTAAAATTATATAAATCAGAACATCAATTATATCCCTCTGGGAACACTCATTGGAATGGGATAGGCGGATTTATAGCATATCAGTATGTAATGAACATTATAAAAAAAGACTTTGATACAAATATTTTGGATTGGGAAGAAATAAATTTCGTAGATGAAGAAACCTCCCAAGATTTAGGAAACAAGCTGACTCCTCCAAGAACTTCAATATTCTCATGGGGAAAGGTTAAACTACCTCGAGCCCAAATAATTTATGATAATAAGGCAATCAACTCAGGTAAAATACAGATAACATTAAATAAAAACACTAGTTTACCTACAGCGGCTATTTTTCATGATTCATTTATTGAATTTCTATTGCCGTTTATTATGGAAAGTTTCAGCAAAATATATTTGTTCCATACTCCCTGTCTTGATTATGATTTGATTGAAAAAATTAATCCTGATGTTGTTATTTCAGAAATGGTAGAGCGCTTTTTGATACAACCCCCAGTTGATTTTTAAGGGAGGGAAGTGATGAGTTTGAATGAGTGTATTATGCTATTTGAGGCTTTCAAGAATTCCATGGATAGCCTGCCAGAGTGCAATTCTATTGACCTAGCAAAAGAACTTCTTTCAGAAGAGAGTATCGATGTACATCAAATCATCAACGAGTATTTTAAAAAATATCCCCTTACGATAAAAAGCTCTGATGAAATTCAAAATGATGAAAATTTAATGCAAAGTTTAGGCTTGAATATGGACTATCTAAAATCCAATTTTATTGATGAGTGGGCACACGAACAAGCAATGAGCAATAGTTCATTTTCAATAGAACGATATCAATATATGTTTCCACAAAAACAAGGGAGTCCACCTCTATATAACACATATATTTATGCTGCGCTTGAACAAGGTGTTGTTAGAGCCGTATGTCCTTATTCTGGTGAAGTACTTGAGACATCTACATCTTTTCCAATATTTCTTGAAGAAAAATGGGCACATATTGTTTTCTACCAGATTAAAGGGAGGGAACCTTTTTATATAGGCACTGCGGGTTATCCGAGTTTGAAAAGTTTTGTTTATTTACCTAAGCACAATTTAGTGATTGGCTCGCCAGCATTTTTTCATCTTGGTTATACAAAAGAACACTTATTCTTTGCGATTGCTGAATTATATAGAAAGTTTTTGATATTTACAGAAAAAACAGTAAACTACTTGCAAAACTCTATACGTAATTTGGCTCTAATATATGGTTTGCAGACTAATTTAGGGCATTTTTTAACAAACGAGTATAGCGGTTATTATCGTATCACTACGACTGGATTATATCGAAAAGTAAAAAATATAATAACATATAAAAACAAAAAAGTTCCGTTAGAGCAGCTTTTTACTGAATTTAAAAAAGACACTTTTTATAATTGCGACAATGAAGATCAGCTATTTGAAATATGCATGACAAATGGATTATTTGTACTTTACCCTTGTGCCGCTCATTTATCCGCAGAAGCCGCCTTTCATATACAGCAAATTGCCAATACTTATGGCAGTGATAGCCAAAAGCGCCTAATCGCTCACTGTGTGGCTGATCCTCTAATCTTTATTAATCTGCGTAAGCATAATAAAGCATGGCAAGAACAGGTCGATGGCATAATTAATCTTGCAAGAGCCTTAAAACAAACCTATCCCAATGTTGGAATTTTTTTAGATGGTTTAAGTGATTGTCAAGAAGATGCTGAACTGATTAGTCATTCGTTGGATGGTGACATCGTTGTTTATATTGGTGTGGATATTTCTTTGATGGATACGATTTGTTGGGCGAGCAGAACAGATGCTTATCTTTGCGTTATCGGATCGGGACTCGTATTGTTAACGTGTATTGCCAATAAACCAGGAATTGTACATTCTGAATATGTACATATGGGGCAAGTGCGTCCTGGTGGATATTGGAGTGGACTTAGAAATGACATATTTGCTCCTATTTTAGTATCATGGGACGAGATTATTGTATTACCAGAAAAAAGTCGACACTTACCTGCAATTTATGCAAACTACTCTATGGACTGGCATTCGTTATATAACCGGTTAATTAAGATATTGTATCCGCCATCATGAATAGATAATATTTTAGCAAGCTAAGGGTAAAATCCCCTTAGCTTGCTTGAAATGTGGTTGCGGGATCGCCCCAATGTTCATACCATAGATTAATCTGGTTATGAATTTCAAGGGGGAATACAATGCAGAATAAAGTGGCAATCGTGGTGACGTCGATCAGCAATCCCAATAAAGTATTAAAGTCCATTGCCAGTGGTGCTGTGGAACATGGTTACGAATTTATTGTAGTGGGGGACACCAAAAGTCCTTCGGATTTTTATATTGAGGGATGTAAGTATGTTGGTATTGAGGATCAAGTAAAATCCGGGCTTGAGTTTGCTGCCGTTTGTCCTACGCGGCACTATGCACGTAAGAATATTGGCTACCTATTGGCTATACGCGATGGTGCAAAAGTCATCATTGAAACAGATGATGATAATATGCCAAGAAATAGTTTTTTTTCAAAACGGGAAAGACTGAGATCTGTTCATACCTTAGCTAATGCTAACTGGGTTAACGTTTATCGGTATTTTAGCGATAAGCTCATTTGGCCTAGAGGATTACCCCTGGATGCCGTTCACAACTCACTTCCAGCACTAGATGCTTTGCCCTCAAATACAGTCGATTGTCCTATTCAACAAGGTTTAGCTGATGAAAATCCGGATGTGGATGCGATTTATCGTTTAATCCTGCCATTGCCTCAACTTTTTCTCCGAGAAAGAGAAATTGCGTTAGGCAAAAATAGTTGGTGCCCATTTAATAGTCAAAATACAACATGGTGGTCAGATGCTTTCCCCTTGTTGTATTTGCCAGCCTATTGTTCATTCCGCATGACTGATATTTGGCGTAGCTTTGTGGCGCAACGTATCGCATGGGAGAATGGCTGGCATATTCTTTTTCATGATGCCACTGTTTGGCAAGAACGAAATGAGCATGATTTGATGAACGATTTTGTAGATGAAATACCAGGCTATACGCATAATCGCCGTATCGCCGAAACACTAGGTTCATTGTCACTACAAGCGGGTCATAAACATATTTTGGATAATATGAGAAAATGCTATGAAGCGCTTGTTGGAATAGGTGTTGTAGGTCACGACGAGTTAAGATTATTAAATGCGTGGCTGTCGGATCTCGTACAAATTGGCTGGCTGGAGTGAAAGAAGGGTGTATGTTGATCCGATAATTAGAGGGGGCATTAGTGTGAGCTGCTTAGGAGACAGTAAACAAATTGAAGATAGTAAAGGAACAGCTGAATATAAAACTATTAAGCAAGCATTAACCAGTATTATTATCTTAACGTACAATAAGCTGGACTATAATAAGCTGTGTATTGAAAGTATCAGAAAATATACAGAAGTCGATTCGTATGAAATAATTGTTGTAGATAATAACTCGAGCGATGGGACAGCTGAATGGTTACAATCCCAACCAGATATAAGATTAATTAAGAATGATGAAAATGTTGGATTTCCTGCAGGCTGTAATCAAGGTATTAAGGTGGCTCATGGTGATAGTATTCTTTTATTAAATAATGACACTATTGTGACGCCCCACTGGCTAGCTAACCTCAAAAGGTGTTTGTTTAGTTCAAATGATATTGGTGCAGTCGGTGCAGTTACCAATTCGTGCTCGAATTTCCAATGTATTCCTTGCGAGTATTCCAGTATTGATGAAATGATAGGTGTTGCCAGACAAGTGAACAATTCTAATCCAGAACTTTGGGAGAATAGAGCACGACTTGTTGGTTACTGCATGCTAATTAAGGCTGAAATAATCAATGAAATCGGTTTATTAGAAGAAAATTTTTCACCAGGAAATTATGAAGATGACGATTATTGTTTGCGTATCAGAAACGCCGGTTATCGTTTGGTCTTGTGCTGGGACACCTTCATTCATCATTTCGGTAGTATATCTTTTGGGGAGCAGGCTACTCAATATAATAGCCTTTTGGAAACAAATAAACGAAAATTTATCGAAAAATGGGGTTTACCCCCGCACGCTGTTGCCCCATATGAGCCGCCGCAAGACTTGATTGCAAGAAAGTGGTTTACTTATCAGCATGAATTCAGCTTTTATAAGCAATGGATAGAAAATGCGAGAAGAAAATTTCTTTCATTAATTGATCAAGCTGAATTTGCGTTACTAACTGGGAATCTTGAAAAAGCTGTGGTTTTGGTGAAGCAGGCGGCGGATTCTGGTCACCACTCGCATCCAGGTTTTTTTATTTCACCTCGGTTAGAGTTGGTTCTTCGCAAAGTCGCGCAAAAACTAAGTGACCGGGTAATGGCGCCGGTGATGATTGCACAACCCAAAAGTACGGATAAGAGAAATGTATTACATGTTATAAGCCAAGGGTATTATTCCGGTGGTCATACTAGATTAGTTGAGCGTTGGATATCTATGGATTCAGCATCAACTCATTCCGTAATAGTTACGCTAAACAGCACTACTAACCCGCCATGGTTAATGGAAGCAGCGATTCAATCTGGTGGTTGGTATAATACTCTTGACACTACTAATCTTAGTTTGTGCCAAAGAGCCAAAATGCTGCGTGATGTAGCTACGACGTGGGCTGATTTGGTGGTTTTGCACATACATCCTCATGACCCCATTGCACCAATAGCTTTTGGTGTTGCTGGCGGTCCACCGGTAGTATTTTTAAATCACGCCGATCATGCTTTTACGATAGGAATGAGTGCTGTTGACCTAGTTGCCGAGCTTAGAACTGCAGGACAGTTACTAAGTATGGCCCGAAGAAATACGACTAAATCCAGCATACTGCCGATACCGCTCAAGCTGCCGAAACAGTTGCAAAATAAGCAACTATCTAAGCAAGCTCTTGGTATAGGTGAGGATAAGATCGTTTTTTTAACAATTGCTACGCCTTATAAATTGGTCCCTTGCGGTGAATATAATTTTATCAATTTGCTTCGAGAAATAGTTAAGAGGTACGATAATGTTGAGGTTTTAGTCGTAGGTCCTGCAGACTCTGGTGAGTGGGCTCAACTTAAGAGTGAAAGTAATGGACGTATAAGGGCTTTTGGTATCCAGTATGATTTGAGTCTATTCCACAGTGCGGCTGATGTATATCTGGTTTCAATGCCGATGGGGTCGTTGACGGCAGCGCTTGAAGCAGGTGCGTCAGGTATTCCGGTTGTTGGATTGACAGTTAACGTTGAAACACTCAGCGTGGATATCGCGCCAGGTACTGTCGAAACTCTGTTTAATAGTCTTGATGAGCTTTTCGTGGCGATAGACAGATTAGTAAGTGATGAAGCTTTCCGCAGTAATCAAGGGGATTATTTAAAAGCGGCGATCCTTCAAAACCATTATTTAGGCTGGACAGAGCAGTTGAGCACGTTATACTCGCTCCTTCCTGCCAGCCATTATCCTGCAGAAATATTAGACAGTAAAGAACAGGATGCTGCTAGTAGTGATGTCAGTTGGGCGTACTTTCAACATCGGTGTGGATTAAGCTATTCAAGTTTTGGTTAGGATGGGATACGAGAAAGTTTAAGGAGGTTGATTCATGCCTTTCTTTAAACACGAACAAGCGATAGTAGATTCTAACAATATTGGTGATGGAACAAAAATATGGGAGTTTGTCCATGTATTACCTCATGCGACCATAGGGGAAAATTGCAATATTTGTGCTCATGTATTTATCGAAAACGATGTGATTATTGGTGATAATGTCACTGTAAAATGCGGCGTATATGTTTGGGACGGAGTGAGGGTAAAAGATAATGCCTTTTTAGGGCCTAATGTGACATTTACCAACGATGTAAGACCGCGTTCAAAACAATATCCGCTGGAAGTTGAAAAAACAATCATTGAAGAAGGCGCTTCTATCGGTGCCAATTCTACTATTATTGCAGGTAATACCGTAGGGAAATATGCTATGGTCGGTGCTGGTTCAGTTGTTACTAAAAACATACCCAATAACACGTTATGGTATGGAAACCCGGCAACATTTAAGGCTTATATATGTAAATGTGGGGAAAAACTAGATTCAGTATTGAGTTGTAATAGATGTAATAAATCATATATTTTAAATAACGACAATTTCATTCAAGAAAAGAGTGACCTTACAATATCACAAAAATGCAGTCGACCTCTTTAGAGGCTGGCTGCATTTTTGTCAAGTGTCAGGACTGTATCTGTTTTTTGTAAAGGTAAGGACTAAGTGATGAGATGTGAAGAGCAAATGTCAATTTTCGATTGAAACCTGCATATTATGATAGGGGGTAATTTATAAAGGCGAGGGTAGAAGATCAATCTGGAAAGAGGCAGCATCATGAAGAGGAATTTGGGCCAAGGGTTGTAGTTTATGAAACTTATGAGTAGATAGCTTGGGGGGATTAAGTTTATGGGTGTCGACAAAGTCAAGCTGATTGAGTTACCTAAAATTCACGATCCTCGAGGTAATCTTAGCGTAATTGAAACTGGGAATCATATTCCCTTTGATTTTAAAAGAATTTTTTATCTGTATGATGTTCCAGGGGGAACAACGAGAGCAGGACATGCCAACGTTAAGTTAGAGCAACTGCTTATTGCTATGTCTGGCAGCTTTGATGTCATTGTCGATGATGGCTTCAAAAAGGCAAAAATACATTTAAACCGCAGTTACCAAGGGTTATATATTCCGGGGATGATATGGCGTGAATTGGAAAATTTCTCATCGGCGTCTGTATGTTTGGTGCTGGCTTCTGACTTTTACGATGAGACCGATTATTATCGGGACTACGATGAGTTTATCCAGGCAGCTCATGGCAAAGTTCCCGACATAAAAGGAGAGGCATAATGCACGTTTCGTTTCTAGACTTGAAGTCTACCTACCGTGAAATTCAGTCAGAGTGCGATGCTGCTTATCAGCGTGTTATGGAGTCTGGCTGGTATATACTGGGAGAAGAACTCAGTGCATTCGAAGAAGAATTTGCGTGGTATTGTGGTGTGAAGAATTGCGTTGGTGTAGGTAACGGCTTGGAAGCGTTACATCTGGTATTAAGGGCCTGGGATATTGGAGTAGGCGATGAAATAATTGTTCCAGCCAATACCTACATAGCTACGTGGTTGGCCGTTACTTACTCCGGGGCTCGGCCTGTTCCTGTAGAGCCGGACGCAAAGACGTATAATCTTGATCCCGGAAAAGTTGCAGCGGCAGTCACTAAGAATACTAAGGCAATTATCGCTGTTCATCTTTATGGGCAGCCAGCCGATATGGATGCAATTAATAAAGTAGCTAAGCAATATAACTTAAGGGTTCTGGAAGATGCTGCTCAAGCCCAGGGCGCAGTCTATAAAGGTAGATTTACCGGCAGTCTGGGAGACGCGGCAGGTTTTAGTTTCTATCCTGGCAAAAATCTTGGCGCCTATGGCGATGCCGGTGCCGTAACAACTGATGATGATGTGCTGGCAGAAAAAGTACGGTCTCTGAGAAATTATGGTTCAAAAATTAAATATATCAACGATTATCAGGGGTTTAACTCTCGCTTAGATGAGCTGCAGGCCGCCTTTTTACGGGTAAAGTTAAAGCATTTGGATGAATGGAATAGGCGGAGAAGGAGTCTGGTTGAGGTATATTTACAAAAAATAATCAACCAAGATATAGATTTGCCTTATGTCCCAGAGTGGGTAGAGCCTGCTTGGCATCTGTTTGTTGTTAGAAGCAGGAGCAGAAATGATTTACAGAAGTACCTAAAAAAGAGTGAAATTGAAACTTTAATTCATTATCCAATACCACCGCATTTGTCAGGCGCGTATCGCGCACTGGGGTTTAAAGAGGGAGATTTCCCTCTGACTGAGAGACTAGCAAACGAGGTAATAAGTCTACCCATAGGGCCACATCAAAAGATTAATATGGCTGGCTTTGTGATCCAGGCAGTTAATGACTATGTTAAAGCGAATTCTTCTGATTAGCATCAATTAAGCTTAATTAGCTGGAGGTGATATTTGTTGCGGACATTATTTATTACAGGTGGAGCTGGCTTCATCGGCAGTAACTTGCTTCATTATATTATGGCAAATACCAGTTGCCAGATTATCAGTCTGGATAAGCTGACCTATGCAGGTAATCTAAATAATTTAAAAGCTATACTCCATCATCCCCGCCACATTTTTGTCAAAGGATCAATTCAGGACCGGACACTGATAAAACAATTGCTTGATCAATATCAGCCAGATGGAGTTATACACCTGGCAGCCGAATCCCATGTGGACCGGTCAATTGACGGGCCGGGAGAATTTATCCAAACCAACATTGTGGGAACTTTTGAACTGCTGGATTGCGTTCGTGATTATTGGTCTAGGCAAGATTCCACACAGAAAGCCGCTTTTCGCTTTCTTCATATATCGACTGACGAGGTTTATGGCTCTTTAGGGGCTGAAGGCTATTTTACTGAAGAAACAAAGTATGCGCCTAATTCGCCGTATTCTGCATCCAAGGCCGCATCAGATCACCTGGTGCGGGCTTATTTTCACACTTACGGCTTACCGGTGCTAATTACGAACTGCTCTAATAATTACGGACCTTATCAATTTCCGGAAAAGCTGATTCCTTTGATGATACTTACTGCGCTCAAAGGTGAGCCGTTGCCTATATATGGCGACGGCAGCAATATTCGGGATTGGCTCTTTGTGCTGGATCACTGCACCGCCATTTTAAGAGTGCTGGCACAAGGGAAGCCCGGAGAAGTCTATAATGTCGGTGGCAATAACGAGAAGACTAATTTGCAGGTAGTCCAAGGTATATGTGATTTACTGGATAAAATGCAGCCTTGTCAGAATGGTGGCAGTTATCGTGAGCTCATTACTTTTGTAAAAGATCGCCCAGGCCATGACCGTCGCTACGCTATTGATTCTTCAAAATTAAAAACTGAGCTCGGCTGGATTCCGCAAGAATCTTTTGAATCTGGGCTGAGCAAGACTGTTAAGTGGTATTTGGATAATCTGGATTGGTGTGAAGGTGTCACATCCGGCAGTTATCGTGGCGAGCGGCTGGGGCTTATTAACGTCTAGGAGTGTGAAGTAGCCAATGATATACAGAAGGGATATTTATGAGTGATTATGCTATTGGCGAGGTTACTTTTGATGAACTCAGCAAAGTAACGAGCATGGTTAAAGCGGTGTTTGATAAGTTTATCGCGCCTAGCTTTTTAGAAGAAGGAATACGAAGCGTCTATGACCTTATAGCTTCTGAAACAATAAAAAATCGTCTTTTGAAAAACTCCTTTATGTTAGTTGCTAGAAAGGAAGACCAGATAATCGGCGTAATCGAATTTTATTATATAAATCATATGCTATTATTGTTCACTGCAGAAACTTGGCATGGCTGCGGTATTGCCCGAAGTCTCTTAGAAGCAGGAATAAGTAGATGTTGTCGAGAGCACGAAGGGTTAAATCAGATTACAGTAGGCGCTTTCGAGTTAGCTATCCCTTTCTATGAAAAGATGGGATTTGTTATTTATGATCAAGAGCAAACGATTAATGGAATACGCTTTACTCCGATGTTAAAGGCCTTTTAATTATTAATTCGATGAGTAACTATTAGAGGCAAGCTGAATTGTAAACCGAGGCTAACAACTGGGGCTTATTAACGGCTAGGAGTGTGAAGTATGATTAAAAAAGGCATTATCTTGGCTGGCGGAACAGGTACACGGCTGTATCCGCTGACAAAAGTAGTAAGCAAGCAGCTTATGCCTATATACGATAAGCCAATGGTATACTATCCGCTTTCTACCCTTATGCTGGCAGGAATATCAAATATATTGGTTATTTCAACACCGCAAGACCTGCCTTTATATCAGGAGCTACTCAGCGATGGCTCGCAATGGGGCTTAAACATCTGCTATGCAGCTCAACCACACCCGGGAGGTATTGCCCAGGCATTTATTGTTGGAAAGAATTATATTGGTAGAGAAGGCTGCGCTTTAGTGCTAGGAGACAACATTTATTACGGTGATGGCCTAGCCGTCAAACTACAACGTGCTGCCGGTAAAAATGAGGGGGCCACTGTCTTTGGTTATTGGGTCAGCAGCCCGGAACAGTACGGTGTAGTCGAGTTTAACGAAGCCGGAGACGTTATTAGTATTGAAGAGAAACCTACACAGCCTAAGTCAAATTATGCGGTAACCGGTTTGTACTTTTATGATGATCAGGTAGTTGATATGGCCCTAACACTTAAGCCAAGCGCCAGGGGAGAACTTGAGATTACTGACCTTAACAAGCTTTATCTTATAAAAGGTCAACTGAGTGTTGAACGCCTGGGGCGAGGTTATGCATGGCTAGATACAGGAACGCACAGTTCGCTGCTCCAAGCGGCTAACTTCATTGAAACGATTGAGCAAAGACAAGGGTTAAAAATCGCCTGTCCGGAAGAGGTTGCCTTCCGTATGGGATATATTTCGGTTGAGCAAATACACAAAATTGCTGAGTCGTATAAAAATAATGGTTACGGAAGGTATTTACTAAATGTAGCAAGGGGGGAAACACTCCCGTGAAATGCTATGATACCGCATTGCCTGGCGTAAAGGTCATTGAACCCAAACTTTTTGAAGACAGCCGGGGGTTTTTCATGGAGACATGGAACGCCTCCCGCTATGCAGAATTAGGTATCACAGCAAATTTTGTTCAAGATAATTTATCGTTGTCAACAAAAGGAATTTTGCGAGGGCTCCATTTTCAACAGCCAAATCCCCAAGGCAAATTAGTGTATGTTCTGCAGGGAGAAGTGTTTGATGTGGTAGTAGATATAAGATATGGATCACCTACTTTCGGGCACTGGGTGGGCATAATTTTATCTGCGCAAAATAAACGACAGCTATATATACCAGAAGGATTTGCTCACGGCTTTTGTGTAGTGAGTGACACAGCACTATTTGCGTATAAATGCACTGATTTTTATTTGCCGCAGAACGAAGGTGGAATCTGCTGGGATGACTCGGATTTAGGTATAACATGGCCGGTAGTTGAACCTACGCTATCGGAAAAAGATAAACAGTATCCAAAGCTTAAAGAGATACCTTTGGAACGTTTAGTCAAATTTGGGTTGGATTAGGTGAGCTATGAAGATTATAGTTACCGGGGGAACCGGCCAACTTGGGCGAGCTTTTGCTGATCTAAGTGAACCATCTAACGCTCAAATTCTTTGCTTAAGTTCGCGTGAAATGGATGTTACTAATCCGCACCAGGTTAACAGTGTCTTTAATCAAGTTCAGCCAGATGTTGTTATTCATGCGGGAGCTTATACCGCAGTAGATGCGGCAGAGAAGGAAGCTGATGCAGCCTTCCGGGTTAACGTGGTGGGCACGCGCAACATAGCTGCAGCTTGTTTACACTATCACAGTAAACTGGTATATATTAGCACCGATTATGTTTTCGACGGAAAATATAATCGGCCATATACTGAATTTGATCAGACTAACCCGCTAAATGTTTACGGCAGGAGCAAGTTAGAAGGTGAAAAAATAGCCGCCAGAATTTGCCCTCAGCTATTTATCATTAGGACTTCCTGGCTCTATGGCGAGGGACATAATTTTGTCCGCACTATTTTGAGGTTAGCTAAGGAACGGGAGTATCTTACAATTGTTAATGATCAAACTGGTTCACCGACGTATACCGCTGACCTGGCACAGGGAATTTTGTCGTTAGTGGATACTCATGAATTTGGTACTTATCATATGTCAAACAATGGTCAGTGTACCTGGTACGAATTTGCCAAAGAGATTCTACGGCTTGCTGGTCGGAGCATTGAAGTAAAGCCAATAACTACGGCGGAGTTTGCTATGTCTGCATCACGACCGCAGTATTCAGTGTTGCGTAATTATATGCTAGAGCTGACTAGCGGCGATTATTTTCGTTCTTGGCAAGAGGGGCTAAATGATTATATAAATAAAATTGTTAAATGAAGTTTATGGATAGCCGAAGGGTTATCCATTTTTTGTTTTACAGCTGAAGTAGATGGGGTCCCTAACGTGAAGGTTTAATATGAATTAAGTAGGACAGCAGAACAACAAACAGCAACAATACGGCAGTAACTAAATAGTGGGTTCCAGCATAATATACATTGAATTAAACCTATATTGCTAGTTAAATGAAGGAGGTAATGACATGGGCTTTGGTTTTGGTGGTTGCGGTGGGCATGGCCGCGGTAGCAGTATTATTGTGATCATTATCATAATACTGCTGTTAAGCTGCTTTTGTGATGAAGACAGTTGTAGCTGTTAACCCTATACTTGATCCACTACTTACAGATGAGCCGGTGCCTATAGGCCCGGCTCATTGACTTAATAAAAAAAACACGGCTTGCGCCGAGCCATTGGCGACAGCGGAAGCCGGACAAAAAAAAGCTGCTGACATCGTCAGCAGCTCTAAGTTTTAGAAGCCAATAAACTCTTGGGAAATCATGAGACCGTACGGTCCACCTTTGATGATACCGATACCAACCTTTGAGAATCCGGAGCTAAGGATATTAGCACGATGGCCTGGAGAGTTCATCAGTAGAGTATGAGCACGGTCTACCGTTCCGGCACCGGCAATATTTTCACCAGCGGAGCGATAGGTGACACCTTGTGATTTTAACAGATCAAAAGGTGAGCCATACGTGGGTGATTGATGACTAAAATAATTATTTTTAATCATATCGAGGCTTTTCATACGGGCTATTTTTACTAGACGCGTATCCATTTGCAGCGGGGAGAGTTTGTTCGCTGCCCGCTCGTTATTTACCAGGGTAAGCATCTGTTGTTCTTCAGCGGTAACTGGTGCGGAGAGTAAGGCGCTATCAGATGTCGGTGCCGGAGTCGGTGCCGGAGTCGGAGCCGGAGTCGGAGTCGGAGCTGGTGTAGGAGCTGGTGTAGGAGCCGGCGTAGGTTTTGGAGCAGGAGCCGGAGCCGGAGCAGGTGTCGGTGCCGTCTTAAAACCCCAAGCTGCGAGTTGCTGGCTTAAAGTAGTCCAGTTGGAATAGTTATAGGTTGCAGCATGAGCGGGAAGCATGGACGTCCCGAGAACCACTGTGGTCAAAGCAACTACTAGAGCACTACGAATTTTTCTCATCCAGTTCCTCCTATCGTTATGATAATCGTTATTATAAAACAATAGGAATGATTCGGCACCCTCGATTTTTAGCCATAAGATACTGTAGAACGGAGTGATCACGACCATACTTGGTATAACTACTTTTCTCTGTGTATATCCAGGCTATGGTTTAATATGGCACAGACAGTTTATGGCTACTTAAAAATTCAGTTTGATTTTTGTATACACAGGTGCTATAATAAATACAAGAATAAAGTATACATAGCCGATCGGCGACAGAATGAATTTAATTATTCGGGGTCTGTCGCTGGTCGTGTCAGAGTATACACTATTATAAAAACCCCATCATGGAGTTCCGAATACCGGAATTGCATGATGGGGTTTTTTCATCCTGTTAGAAAGTATAGCTTTCTAACAGGATAAGGGCAACATCGGCTTCCGCTGTCGCCAAAGGCTCGGCGCAAGCCGTGTTTTCTTTATATGTGTTTTTAGCCATGCTGTTGATTGCAGACAGGGCAGCCTTGCATCCGGAACGGTTTTTCTAAGTGGGCTTTATCCAGGAGTTCTTGATTGTTGAAAATGTCTAGAGTAGGGCCGTCGGCGATTACTGTGCCGGCGCTTATGACCACTGTGCGAGCGCATAGGTCTAAAACTAAATCAAGGTCATGGGTAGCAATAATCTTGGTGTGTTCAAAGGTTTTGAGCAAGTTAATTAATTGTCGGCGGGCCAATGGATCAAGGCCTGCCGTAGGCTCGTCCATGACTAATATGCATGGATCCATAGCGATGACAGCGGCAATGGCTACAGCTCGCTTTTGGCCGCCTGAGAGCCTATAGGGCGTACGATCCTTAAGATGCAGTGCTCCTACTGTATTCAGGGCGGCAGTGACACGGGCATCTACTTCGGCAGGCGGAAATCCCAGGTTTAACGGCCCGAAGGCCACATCATCATACACAGTAGGCATAAATAGCTGATCATCCGAATTTTGAAAGACCATACCTACCGCGCGGCGAACATGTGGCAAAGTCTGTTTAGTGACCGGATAGCCGCCGATATTTATTGTTCCTTCTGTAGGAAAGAGCACACCAATCAAATGCGACAAGAGTGTAGTTTTTCCCGAACCGTTAGCGCCAACGATGGCTACTGATTCCCCGTGAGTAATACGGACAGAAAGGCCGCATAACGCCTCTGTCTGGTCTGGATAGGTATATTTTACATCTTTTAGTTCGACAATATGATGGCTCATTGCTAGACCCCCATGAGTAAATTGCCTAAGAGCTGTGGAATATTGAACCAGCGGACAAATACGAAGAAAATGATCCAAAATGTAAGGTAAAGTATGTCTAATGAGGTGAGGGTGCTGGTACGCAGCAGCCGAACTTCACCGTCAAAGCCCCGGCACAGCATCGCCTGATAAATACGGTTGGCACGGTCAATCGAACGAATGAGCAACTGTCCTAAAAGCGAACCCCAAGCCCGAAAATGAACACCCTCACCGTGAAATGAGCGTAAGCTGTAGGCGGTAACGCAGCGAACAAATTCTTCCACGAGAACATGCAAATAGCGGTACATGAATAACAACTGAATAACAATAATTTTGGGTACGCCAATTTTAAGCAGTGCAGAACCAAGGGCGTCAATTCCGGTTGTTGCTACTAAGATCAAGGCAGTAGTCACGGTCAGACATAATCTAATGGTGATAGAGAGAAAGGAAACCCAGCCGCCGGTAATAACCACAGAGCCAACTTTGGCGATGGGTGTATGGTCAAAAAGTGGATTAAATATACCGATAAATATAATAAAAGGCGCAACTATCAGCAACCGCTTAAGTATTAGTGAAAATGGTAGGTTGCCTAGTGAAAGTAAGACTGCTGGATACAGAAAAAAAGGGTAAAGTCCGGTAATCTCATATTTAGAGAAAGAAGTAACAGTAATGATAAAAATAAGTGTGGCAATAAGCTTGACGCAAGGGTTGAGACGGTGAATAAAGGTATTTTGGGTTGAGAGAGCGTCAAGATAGCGCAAATCTATCCAGTTAGCTTCAATTTTTAGCATAAATCAACCTCTTTCACAAGGTAGAACGGGATACGGTTAAGTCCGTATCCCGTATTCTAAATAAAATTACTGTCTAGCGAAGCGCTGCAACCCTTTGCCGATTGAGTAGGCAAGCACTAGTGTCATGATAGAGCCAATGATACCTGCCATGGAAGTGCCTTTATCAACTGCCGGCCAGGCTTCTTTTTCTTCAGATGCTTTAACGTTAGTATTAGTAGTGACCTCTTTAGTTTCGGCTTCTGGTTTCTTAAAGTTATAATCAGGTAAGAATGCGGTTTTTTCTTGTATTTCTGCAAAGAAGCTGTGAATTCCTTCCGGCGCTTTTAGCTCGCTCTCACCAGTTACGTTAGCGATTGACCATTCCAGGCCATCAGGATTGGAAGAAGCAAACCAGCTTAATGCGCCTCCGGTGAGTATGGCGGCAATGAGCAGGGTAATAAAAACACCTTTAATAGGAATGCTGCCCAAAGGTTGCCCCATAGCTGTTTTCCGTAGAATTTCAGGTGATTCTTTCATAATGAACATAACGATGGCTGCTGTTACTAGACCTTCAACTAGACCTATAGCCAAATGAATAGGCTGCATTAAGAGCACAAAGGTATTAAAAGGCAGCTCTGAAATTCCGGAAAAAAGTGTTTCCAGCACAACGCCAAATGCACCTAACTGCAATCCAATTACTGCTGCTAACACTGAGGCTATAAATAAACGCCCCTGGGAAGGGGTATCACCGGTTAACGGTTTGTAGATCAATGGATAGGCAATAAAGCAGGATAAGAAGCCCATGTTAAAGATGTTACTGCCGAGCGCCAAAATTCCGCCATCGGCAAAAAATAGACACTGAATTGTTAAGATAGAGGCGATAGTCAAGAAGGCGGCCTGGGGGCCAAGTAAAATAGCAAGCAGGAGTCCGCCGCCCAAGTGGCCGCTGGAACCTGTTCCCGGGATAGTAAAGTTAATCATCTGGGCGGCGAATACGAAGGCTCCCAGCACTCCCATCAGGGGAACTTTGCGCTCGTCGATGTCGTGCTGCACTTTCTTGGCGGCGTAGGCGGCCAAACTGGCTGTTGTCGCCCACATTGCTCCGCCTACTACCGGGGAAATTAACGCGTCTGCCATATGCATGTCAAATCACTCCTAGAAATTATTAATACTGAATTAATAATTACCAACAAAAAAAGACTACCAAGAAACCCCATGCACTGCTGCTGGGACGAGACTTTCGTAGCCTTGTTTCACCGGTATACAATTGGATGAAATATAAGCCAGCTCTTCAGAACCTAAGGTATCTTCATGATACACTATATTGTGAATATTTTCATCAATGTGAATTATTCGCCGTGGAATTATTTATTCCTGCTAAATATTTGATTTTTTTACTACTTTTATTCAAAGTTGTAAGCTGAATTCTAAACGATTTGGCAATTAAGTGCTATAATGATAATAGCGAATAAACGAGTTCGATTTTCGAGAGAGGGGGAAGAGCATGCTTCAAGAGTTTACAGTGGTAAATAACGAAGTGCATGTTACGCTTTCTGGCAGCATTTATGTGGAAGAAGCCACTGCTATCAGGGAAAAATTAATTGAGTATATTGATAAGGGGTTCAGGCAGTTTGTTATAACCATGCAGAATGTCGATTATATCGATAGTTCCGGTTTGGGTGTGCTGGTCGCTGTGCAGAAACGGGCCGTACAAAACGGTGGCGGCGTAGCGATCAAAGGAATCAGAGGAATTGTTAAGGAATTGTTTGAGCTAACCCGTTTGACCAAAGTGTTTGAGATTCTATAACCAGCAAACGTTAAACAGCCACAGCTGAGGTGTAGTGGCTGTTTTTGTGTATTTTTTACATATGAAATAACAGTGCCTGCTCTCTAAGTTTCCGCAATTTTGTGGTAGCTTTATTTTTTTGCAGGTTTTTGGCTATTTGGACAGAATATTATGGAGGTACTTTAGAATAATATGTATCCGGAGGCTGTTGTTGATGAAGGGTTTACGACGCATACTACTAAGTATATCTCTGATTATTCTTGTTGTGCTTGGCGCAGGCTGTGGGCCAGGCGCATTATTTGCCCCTAAGCCCTACAAAGAAACGCAATTTCTTATGGATACCATTATCGATATAACGGCTTACGGGCAGGGGAATGAGGCGGCCGTTAAAACAGCATTTGACGAATTTAAACGAATTAACGAACTGACCAACCGGTTTGATGAAAATAGTCAGGTATCTAAGATTAACCAGGCGGCAGGAAAAGACAAAGTGCAAGTTGACCCTGACGTGATTGCCATGCTTAAGCTGGCCCGCAGTCGCTCGGAACAACTTGACGGCGCGCTGGATATAACTGTGGGAGCGCTGACCGAGCTCTGGGGGGTAGGGCACAAAGGTGAGTTTGTACCAAGCCAGGCAGAGATTAAAGCCGCACTGCCACTGGTAGATTACCGCTTGCTGGAGATTGACGACAAAGCCAATACCGTGTTTTTACCCAAAACTGGTATGAGTATTGATTTGGGCGCGGTAGCCAAAAGCTATGCCAATCGTAAGGCCATTGATGCGCTAAAGGCCAAGGGTATAAAGTCAGCGCTGGTAAACGCCGGGGGTGAGGTTCGGGTTATCGGAACCCGGCCTGATGGGCAGCCTTGGCGAGTTGGTGTGCAAGATCCTCGTAATACGGAGGGCTTAGCGGCAAAGATTTCGCTCTCGGATTGGGATTCGTTAGAGACTTCAGGCGACTATCAGAGATTTTTTATTAAAGACAATGTGAGATACGCCCATATTATCGATCCGCGTACCGGTGTCCAGCCGCGGGAAGTGGTTAGCGTTACCATTGTTTCCAAGTCAGACAATTATGCCGATGTTTTAAGTACAGCCATGTTTGTACTCGGAGTTGAGAGAGGCCAGGAATTATTAAAGCAATACCCCGGTACAGAAGCCGTCTTTATTACCAATGATGGCAAAAAAGTTGTTACACCCGGATTAGCGGGAAAAATAGAATTTTAGGTGATGCTATGGATACCAATAAAGTAAAAACACAAGTGGCTGCAGCTTTGGAAGGCTATTCAGCGAAGATAGCTAATGCTGAAGATTATCTGCAGGCAGCTGTCACAGTGCCGCTAGTTGACATAGACGGCCAGCCGTCTGTTTTATTTGAAGTGCGTTCAGGCAAGCTGCAGTGGCAGCCTGGGGAGATTTGCTTTCCCGGCGGGCGTATTGAGGCTGCTGACAACAGCCCGTTGCATGCTGCAGTGCGGGAGACGATTGAGGAACTGGGTGTACAACCTGATGACATCGAGGTGTTGGGGCCGCTTGACATTATGGTCAGCCCCATCGGGGTCATGATCTACCCCTTCGCCGTATATATATCATCAGCTCTGCCGCTTGCACATAACACAGCTGAAGTGGCGGAGGTGTTTACGGTGCCGCTCGATTTTTTGCTCAATACTAAGCCACATGTGGCGTCGATGGAGATGGCAACCAAGCCGTTGACAGGGTTTCCGTTTGACCTTCTTCCGTCTGATTACCCTCAGGGTTACCGGCGGCGGGCCAAATACCCGGTGCTGTTTTACCAATATAAGCACTATGTAATCTGGGGGCTGACAGCCAGGGTTTTGGAAGATTTCCTTACGATTTGCCGCAAGGGAACGGGCGGAGCCCCAACCGTATGATACCGCATATCATACTATTGGTTAGCATAACAGGGCTGGTATTTACCTATCCTTTTGACGGTTATTTTCGTTTTACGATCAGTGTGGCAGTGCTCGCCACACTACTCTTATATTTTGAACGTTTGCCTATTGTGAGGGTGGCGGCGGCTTCTGGCGGCCTGATTCTTCTGTTCCGTACTGCCATTAAGTATCCTTTTATCAACGAAACACTGCTAAATTCCGCGCTGCATAACTTACCATCCTTTAGTTATTACCTGACTTACGGCCTCTTATTTAAAGCACTAAGGGTACGGGACTACACCGGTAATGTGCCGGCTCTTGTTTTGTTATTAAGTATTTGCGATATTGGCAGCAACTGTGTTGAATTGATCATTCGATGGGAATTGGTTGGCCGTAGTTTGGAGACGGTATTGACAAGTGTAGTTTCAGTGGGGGTCGGTCGTGCGGTACTGGCCGTAGCCGGCTATTATTCGCTGAAACGCTATCGCGATTTTGTGTTGGCTGAAGATCATGCAGCTCGCTATGCTGAGCTGATTTTAATTATCGCCAGACTAAAGGCAGAGTTATTTTACCTAAAAAAATCATCAGGGGATATTGAGTTGGTCATGGAAAAAGGGTATACACTTTATCAGACCCTTAACGCTGCTAACCCGGGAGAGTTAGCGCAGGCAGACTCGCCAGCAGCCCGGGCTTTGGCCATTGCCCGTGATATCCATGAGGTAAAAAAAGATTATTATCGTGTGACCCGCGGGATTGAAGAGATTCTTGACGTAGCCGTCAGAGAAGAAGGCCTGCCATTAGACGAATTTTTTCAGATTGTCGAGGAAAATACCAGGCGGTATATTAGCAGCCTGGACAAGCCGGTCACAATTACCTTTGACTACGAAGGCAAGTTGGTTACTGACCAATACTATGCCATTGTTTCTATCTTGGATAATCTGATTACCAATGCGGCCGAAGCCGCTCAGTCAGCAGGCGTTATTGCTGTAACCGGACTTTGCAGCGGCGGCAAGTTGGTGCTCACAGTTGCCGATAATGGTCCAGGCATTCGGCCCGAGGACCGGGAACTCATCTTTGCTCCCGGGTATTCAACCAAGTTCTCTGAAGTTACCGGGCAAATGTCAACAGGGTTAGGCTTAAGCCATGTCAAGAACCTGGCAGAGCTCTTGGGCGGTGAGATCACGGTTATATCGATACCGGGAAAAACAGTATTCACTGTCGCATTGCCGCTGGCTAAACTGGCAGTAGCCAGGACAGAGCAGGCAGGCGGACAGCAAGTTTGATAGGAGTGTAAGGGAATATATGCGGTTTGTAATTATTGAAGACGATGTCAGTGTCAGGAAAATTATCAGTAACATTATCGATAAGTACCAGCTGGGGACGGTGGTGGCCGAATGCGGCGACGGTCTCAAAGCTGAGGCCTTCATTACCGAGTATGCGCCCGATGTGGCCTTGGTTGATATGCTTTTGCCAGGTCAGGATGGGGTAGAACTGATTAGAAAGCTGAGGGAAAACGGTCTGGAAACCTCCTTTATTATGGTTTCTGAAAGCACCAGCCAGCCCATGATCACTAAAGCTTATCAAACCGGTATTGACTTTTATATTCATAAGCCGATTAATGTTTTGGAGATTGTGTCAGTCATCCGTAAGGTTGAGGAAAGCAGGCGGCTTAGGGCAGTGATGTCGCTGATCTCCCAAACGACTGCCAGGTACGGCAGCCCGGCATCCCGGTCAACGGCTGATTCAGATGATAATGCCAAAAAGAACCGGATTAACCGGATGTTTTCCGAGCTCGGAATTATTGGTGAAGCTGGTGCAAAAAACATTCACCAGCTGATTCAACTGGTGGACTCCCGGATAACCGGCGGGGACGATCAGGCCTACCAATTGCACGAATTGTATAACGAATTGTCGCAGGCGATTGGTCAAGACGTCAAGACGATTGAGCAGCGGGTGCGCCGGGCGATTGCCAAAGCCATGCAGAATGTTGCCAATATGGGGATAGAGGACTATCACAACGACAAATTCGAGGTTTACAGCGGAGCGCTGTTTGATTTTAAGGAGATTAGGCAGGAGATGGCCTTTATTCAAGGCAAAGGCACTTACCGTGGCAAAATTAATATCAAGAAATTTCTTGAAGGACTGCTGTTTCTGGCTGCTGAATGACCCCGCTTGGCGGGGTCATTTGTATTATGTATACTTATTGGTATGGCATGAAACTTTGTGTCTGTTTCTGTAGTTTTTTATAGAGATCCATTTACATTAAATTCTGACAGATTGTTGAAGCTATATAAAAAAAGGAGGTAATATGTATGTCTCACGATCAAACAGCAAAAACGAAAAAAGGCATGGGCCTAACAACTCAGATTTTTATCGGCCTTATCCTTGGTGTCATTTTTGGCTATGCCTTCCCTAAGTATGCTGTAGAGCTTAAGCCAATTGGCGACATGTTCATCCGCATGATTAAGATGATTGTTGTACCGTTGGTAGTCAGCTCACTGGTAATGGGTATTGCCGGTACTGGTGACTTCAAAAAGCTGGGCCGCTTAGGTGTTAAATCCATCCTCTGGTTCGAACTTGCCACAACCATAGCGTTGTTTGTCGGTCTCTTTGTTGTCAACGTATTCCAGCCTGGTGTAGGTGTTAACGTTACAGCTGGCGATGCCGGTTCTGCCGCCGCTGCAGCTAAGAAGACCATTGACATGACCCAAATGCTGGTCAACCTTGTTCCGACCAATTTTGTTGATGCAATGGTTCGCGGCGATATGCTCCAAATCATCGTGTTCTCAACTTTCTTCGGCGTAGCTGCCGCTGCTATGGGTGCCAAAGGCAAACCGGTAGTGGATATGTGCATCAGCGTTGCTGAAATCATGTTCAAGTTTACCTTCTATGTAATGAAGCTGGCTCCTATCGGCGTATTTGCGCTTATTGCCTTTACTGTTGGCAAATTCGGCCTGGGTATGCTGCTGCCGCTGGCTAAATTAATTGGTTCGCTGTACTTTGCTTTGATTTTATTCCTCGCCCTGATAGTGGCCGGCGCGACGCTGATTTTGCGTGTAAACTTCTTCCACCTGATCCGCGCAATAAAAGAGCCAATGCTTATTGGCTTCTCAACAGCCTCCAGTGAAGCCGCTTTGCCGCTTGCTATGGAAAAGCTTGAGAAATTTGGTGTGCCCAAGCATATTGTTACTTTTGTACTGCCGACCGGTTATACCTTTAACCTGGACGGTTCGACACTGTATAGTGCTCTGGCTGTCGTGTTTATTGCTCAAGTTTATGGTATACCATTTGATTACTCCCAGCAATTACTGATGCTAATTACCCTGATGTTATCCACCAAAGGAATTGCTGCTGTACCTGGTGCTTCGCTCATCGTTATCGCCGGTACTCTTGCCGCCTTCGGTCTGCCTGTTGAAGGTATCGGTATTATCCTGGGTGTTGACCGTATTTTGGACATGGCCCGTACTGCCTGTAACCTCACTGGTAACTGTATAGCCGCCGTTGTTGTTGCCCGTTGGGAAAAAGAACTTCCTGACGAAGTATTGCAAGTGGCCTATGCCCAAAGCTACGAAGATTAATCATATAGCGTATTACGGACTGCCTCACGGCAGTCCGTAATTTTTTTTGTTTGTCGCTTTAGTGAAAAAAAGGATAAAAGAAAATCTGCTAGAATAAGTATAGGTGTAAATATCCAGATTGAATGGAGAACGGTATGGAGAAACAGTTTTCCCTGGCTTTCGGGCTGCAGGAGCTTACGGTTAGTCTTCCTCAAGAACGCGTGGTCGAGGTGATTGAAGGTCGCAAAACACCGGCCATCAAAAGTGTTTCTGAAGCTGTGCGCGAGGCACTTAACTACCCCAGCGCCTCACCGGCCTTACGGGAGGTGGTGCGACTGGGCGATAAAACAGTGATCATTGCCTCAGACATTACCAGGCAGTGGGTGCGGCATGACCTGTTTCTACCGGCATTGCTCGATGAACTCAATAGCGCGGGCGTTTCTGACTGCAATATAACACTGGTGACAGCGCTGGGCGCGCACCGGCGCCATACGCTGGAAGACCATAAGCTGACCTATGGCCATGAAGTAGTCAGCCGGGTACCTATTATACAAAGCTACGCGCTGGATAATGCTGATTTTGTTCATATCGGTTGCACCAGCCGGGGTACAGAAGTGCATATTAACCGCCATGTTGTCAATGGCGACAAAGTCATCCTGACCGGTGGCATTACCTATCACTCGATGGCTGGTTTTGGTGGCGGACGTAAAGCTATCCTGCCGGGGGTGGCAGGGTATGAAACCATCCAGGCCAACCACCGGCTTTGTCTAAGCCCAGAACTGGGGCACGGCCCTCACCCGGAATGCCGCCAGGGGAATCTTACTACAAATAGCATGCATCTTGATATGCTCGAAATAGCTGCTATGGTTAACCCTGATTTTCTCCTTAATGCCATATTTACCGCTGCGGGAGACTTTGCCGGATTCGTTGCGGGTCACTGGCATGAAGCGTGGCTGTTAGGCTGCCGCAAAGCTGAAGAGATTGCTGGTGTACCGGTAGCCGGGCCGGCCGATGTTGTTATTGCGTCAGCAGGTGGTTATCCCAAAGACATCAATTTTTATCAGGCATCTAAGGCCATTGAGAATGCTTGCCTGGCTGTCAGGGCAGGCGGTATTCTTATCGTTGTTATGGAATGCCGGGAAATCAGCGAGCCGCCCGACTTCAGCCAATGGTTTGATTATCCTACACTCTACGCACGGGAGGTTGCTCTGCGAAAGGCCTTTACTGTACCCGGTTTTGTTGCTTTAAAGCTTGGCTTTATTGCTAAAACCACGCCGGTCATTGTCGTTTCGCTGCCTGAAAACAAAGACTTTCTAGAAAAGGCGGGCATGTTGTTCACAACTTCACTGGAGGACGCACTAAATCTGGCGGCAGAAAAACTTGGGCAGCAAGACTTTCTTGTCAGTATTATGCCCCACGGTGGGAGCGTTGTCCCCTTCCAAAAGTCCGACAGCCAAGGACGATGTGAATAATAATACTAAAAACAAATACAAAATCGATAATTCGACATGCAGGAAAAATGTGCTATTGTGGCGAAATATCCCAAAAATAAATTTTCATAAATATTACTTAGGAGGGAATTTTTATGCAGAAGAAACTAGTAACGCTGTTGCTTCTGGCAGCTATGCTGGCTATGGTAGTCGCCGGTTGCGGCTCGAGTAAACCCGCACAGCAAGCCGCGCCTCAGGCAGCAGAGAAGAAGCCCATCATTATTGCCTATACCCCTTGGACGGGATATGGCGCTCTGTTTGTCGCTAAAGAGAAAGGCATATTCAAAAACAAGGGCGTTGACGTTGAACTACAGTCTATTGAAGGTGTTGGTGATCGTAAACAGGCACTGGTAGCTGGTAAGATTCAGGCGATGGCTGCATCGCTTGACGTATCGGTTTCCGCTGCCGGCGAAGGTGTGCCCATGAAATTCGTCTGGGCGTTTGATGCATCCAATGGTGCTGATGGTCTTATTGTAAAAAAAGACAAAGGTATCGAAAAGGTTGCTGATCTCAAAGGCAAAGAGGTTGCTTTCCACCGTGGGTCGGCAGCGCACTTCTTTTTAAACACCTTACTTGAGAAGAATGGTCTCAAAGACGGCGATATTAAAGCTGTAGATATGAAGGCCAGCGAGGCTGCTTCGGCATTCATGGCCGGCAAGGTGGACGCCGCTGTTACCTGGGAACCGCATCTTGGCAAAGCCAAGGCTGCTGGCGAAACTGTTCTGGCTACCACTAAAGATACCCCAGGACTCATTGCCGACGTATTAGTCTTCCGGGAAGACATTGCTAAAAATAATCCTGAAACCGTGCAAGCCGTAGTGGCTGCATTGGCTGAGGCTACTGAGTTCATGAGTAAGAATCCCGATGAAACCAATAAGATTCTGGCAGCGGCCTTTAAAATGAAACCCGAAGAGGTGGCCGCCGATATTCAAACTGTTAAGTTTTATGGTTTGAAAGACAACCTTGAATTCTATGGCACCAAGGAAAAGCCTGGCGCTATATATGAGGTTGGCAACCGGGCCGGTGAATTCTATGTCAAACTCAAACTTTTGTCTCAGGCTCCTGATCTGAGCAAATATATTGACAACACTTTTATTACCAAGGTTAAGTAGCTAGCGAGGGCTACGAGGCCGCGCTAGAGGCGTTAGCGCTTCTACCGCGGCCTTTTATCCATTAAGGAGGAATTATGGTCAAGTGCAAACTTTTAACACCCAAAGCTGAAATTGCCGCGCCGCTGTATTTGACATTGAGCGCATTGACCTTTGTTCTGTTGGGAGTCGTATGGTCGATGCTTACTTACAGCGACCTCATTCCACCGATGTTTTTACCGCCGCCGGACAAGGTTGTTAAAGACAGCATACTATTATTTTCTGAGTTCAACTTGCTTGATGATATCTGGGCCAGTGTTTTCAGGGTGACTGTTGGTTTTTTTCTGGCAGCCGTTATTGCTGTGCCGCTGGGTATTCTGATGGGCAGTCTCAAGGTATGTGAGGCGCTGGTTGAGCCACTCCTAAGTTTTATCCGGTATATGCCAGCGTCAGCGTTTATTCCGCTCTTTATCTTGTGGCTGGGTATTGGCGAGAGCGAAAAAATTGCCGTTATCTTTTTCGGCACCTTTTTCCCGCTTGCACTCATGATTATGGATGTCACCAAGAATGTGCCCCATGACCTCATTGATACCTCGTACACGCTGGGCGTATCGCGGGCCGGTGTGTTTCGCCGGGTTATATTGCCGGCCAGTTTGCCGGGTATTGTGGATACACTGAGAATTGCATTTGGCTGGGCTTGGACGTACTTGGTTGTAGCCGAAATTGTCGCTGCCGGCTCAGGCTTGGGTTATATGATTATGCAGTCACAGCGGTTTTTAAAGACAGGCAATATTATTGTGGGCATTATTGTGATCGGTGTCATTGGTATTATTATTGATGTAGTATTCAAATGGCTGTATGCCAAGATGTTCCCCTGGATGGGTAAAGGAGGCCGGTAGTATGACAGAGAAGGCGCAGGATAAATTAATCATCGAGGGCGTCAGTAAAACATTTACCGGTAAAGAGCGTCAGGTTACGGCCCTGGCAGAGGCAAGTTTTACCGTTAAACCTAGCGAATTTGTCACCATCCTCGGGCCATCAGGCTGCGGCAAATCAACTATATTAAAGATTGTCGCTGGTCTGGAATCACCTACTTCAGGCCGGGTACTCTTAGATGGCCGCGAGATAACAGAACCTGGGCGCGACAGGGGAATGGTGTTTCAGACCTACACGTTGTTTCCCTGGCTTTCGGTGAGGGAAAATATTGAGTTTGGCCTGGATGTCGCGGGTAAAACCAAACAGGAACGCAAAGAGGTCTCAGAACACTATATTGAAAAAATTGGCCTCAAAGGGTTCGAAAGCTTCTTCCCCCGCGATCTGTCAGGCGGCATGAAGCAGCGGGTGGCCATTGCCCGTGCCTTGGCGAACGACCCGGAGGTGCTGCTAATGGACGAGCCGTTTGGTGCGCTGGATGCGCAAACCCGGACAGTCATGCAAGAACTGCTGCTTGATGTATGGGATGAATCCCATAAAACAATCCTCTTCGTCACCCATGATGTTGACGAGGCCGTTTTTATTGGTGATACGATCTATGTAATGACTGCCCGACCGGGGCAGATTAAGGCCAGAATCGAGGTTACCCTGCCAAATCAGAGAACCTTTGATTTGAAACTGAGCGAAGAGTTCATGCAAATTAAACGCCAAGTCATGGGGCTTATCCGGGAAGAAGCCTGGAAAGCCGCCAATACCAATACGTAACGCGCGGAGGGACAGCTTGCTATGAAAAACTTGTCCAATATTACGGAAACTTTTTCTGAATCAGTGATCCGTGAAATGACCAGAATCTGCGATGAGGCAGGCGGCTATAACCTATCGCAGGGTTTTCCGGATTTTGAAAGTCCTAAGGCCATTCAGGAAGCCGCTATTCGTGCTATCTCGGCGGGGTATAACCAGTACCCGGTTACCTTTGGCGAGCCTGAGCTCAGAGAAGCCATCAGCCGCAAAGTACGTCGGTATAATCACATTGAATGTGATCCCGCAACAGATATCACTGTTACCTGTGGCGCTACCGAGGCCATGATTGCCACCTTAAAGGCATTGATTAATCCAGGGGATGAAATCATTATTTTTGAGCCCTTTTACGAAAACTACGGCCCTGACTCGATCTTGTCAGGCGCTACCCCGCGCTATGTCACACTGTACGGCCCTGACTGGCGCTATTCGTCTGATGAATTGGCAGCCGCCTTTAATGAAAAAACCAAGGCGATTATTATTAATACGCCCAACAATCCGACAGGCAAGGTATTTACCAGGGCTGAACTTGAGGAAATCGCCGGACTAGCCATCAAATGGGACACTTACGCTGTAGCCGATGAAATATATGAACACATTCTCTACGACGGTGTTGAACATACTTCCATCGCTTCACTGCCAGGTATGGCTGAACGGACAATTACCATTAACTCTATTTCCAAGACCTATTCTGTCACTGGCTGGCGGGTTGGTTGGGCCATTGCCGCGTCTCCAATTACCAAGCGGATTAGGAAAGTGCATGATTTCTTTACGGTTGGCGCGCCAACCCCTTTCCAGCATGCTGCCGCCGAGGCGATGACTTATGGCCCGGAATACTATGAAGGGCTCAAAAACCATTACGCCGAAGCCCGTGATTTTATCCTGGGTGCGCTCCGCGCCGCTGGCTTTCAGTGCGAATTACCTAAAGGCGCTTATTATGTGCTTGCCGACGCCAGCAGTATTATGGGGCAATTAGGCCTTACCGACGATACCGCCTTTAGCCGCAAGCTGATTGAGCTGACTGGTGTTGCTACTGTACCAGGGTCATCATTTTACGCTGAAAAAACGAAAGGCAGCCGCCAAGTCCGGTTCTGCTTCTGCAAAAAGTGGGAGACGCTGGAAAGTGTTGCCCAGGCGCTGGCGACCAAGCTGCCAAAGTAATTAAATTTCAAAAATTGTAGGCATAAGAACTGTCACTCAGCCAATACTAAGGTTGATCGAATTCAACTAAGTAACGGAAAGGGTGACAGTTTTGCGCGTTAACAGTCGCTTAAAAGGTATCGCAAGTGTTCTCCTCATTCTGTTTGTCATAGCCGCTGTTTTGACCGGTGGCTGTGGCACAGCGAAGAAACCGGCTCCCAAGCCCCTCGACCAAGGCCAGCAAACACCTGGAGCGCCTGGCAATGTTACTATGCCGCCCCGCATGGTAATTGGCTACTACGAGAACCCATGGCCGGGCACGCCTGACCAAACCGGCTCTTTCCCCAGTATGAAAGCGCATGCCAAGAGCTTGTCGGCAGTAGGTCCCTTCTGGTACAAGGCAACCCAAGACGGCAGCCTTGAAGCCAAAGACAGCCAGCTGGTCTATGATACTGCCCGTCAGCTTGGTCTTAAAATGTATCCGTTAGTGACAAACAAAACCGGATCTACCGATTCTGTGCTTGGCGATCCGGCAGTGCGCACCAAAGTAACTGACAGTATAGTCAAAATGGTACAGGAAAAAGGGTATGACGGCGTTAATATTGACTTTGAACTGCTGCCGCCCAAGCATAAAGACAACCTGACCGCCTTTATGGCTGAACTGTATCCTAAGATGAAAGCCATTAATAAAACGGTGGTCATCTCGGTATTCCCCCAGGTCGATGTAGCCGAAGATGTATCCGGGGCGTATGACTACCCGAAGCTAGCCCCCAATACTGACTTTATGCAGATTATGACCTATGATAACCATTGGGCTACCTCGGGACCTGGTCCGGTTGCCCCTGTGGATTGGTTTGAAAAAAATGTTAAGTATGCCATTGAAAAGTGCGGCGGCCCGCATAAAGTCATTATCGGCATTAGCGCCTATGGCTATGATTGGGTGGGCAAAGAGGGCGAGACAATTAAATATGTTGATGCTATTGTTTTAGCAGAAAAAAATGGCGCCAAAATCAACTATGATGAAAAAGCGCAGGCTCCGTGGTTCAAATACAAGGATCATGAAGTGTGGTTTGAAAACGACAAAAGTACTGCCGCCAAACTGGACATTGTGGCTAAATACAAACCGGCCGGTATCGCTGTTTGGCGTCTTGGCCAAGAACAGCCAGAGATTTGGGGCATTATTGATAAGAAGTTTCCCAAAGAACAGTAAGCTTAAACCTGTCGCATGTGCGGCAGGTTTTTTCTACCATAGCGAGAATAGTATCTGTAAGTAAAAGGTTCATTAGAAATGTCCAGCTGCTAGGCGCAATGAGGACGTGGCACAGCAACAACACCGTCGCCTATGAGACTTGATTGGCAGTAGATTCATTGTAACAGCATAGCACAGCTGGCATTTATAATGAGCCGTGAGGAGTGAAAACATGGCTGTTGTTGAAGTCACCATCGCCCCGATGGGCACAGGTTCACCCAGTGTCAGCCACTATGTGGCCGGCTGCCACAAAGTACTCGAACAGGCCACAGACCTCAAATATCAGCTGACACCAATGTCGACTGTGATCGAAGGCGACCTTGACCGCATTCTGGAGATAATTCGCCAAATGCACGAAACGCCGTTTGCCCGCGATGCACAGCGAGTCATGACCATGATCAGAATTGACGACAGGCGGGACAAAGAACTGACGATGGCAGGCAAAATTAAGGCTGTCACAGATAAACTATAATTTACCCTTCATCAAAAATGCTTGACCTTTTAAACAATTATTTGCTATACTTCAAGACAAGCCCCCGGCGACAGGGGGCTTGTCTTGTTATGTAATAAAAAGCGATAAAAAGACGATGAAAGGGTGATTGTGTCATGACATCACGCCTCGAAAAACGGCTTGTTGATCAGCGCAAAAACCGGCGCGGTCGGTTTTTGCTTATACTAACTTGTTTACTTCTGTTCATTAGTGTGGCTGGCGCCACGTATTACTGGTCAACAGGCGGCACATTTGAAAAGGCGCGGCGGACAGGCGCGAATGTGACAGGGATGCCGCATAAAGTCAATATCCTGGTAATGGGGGTAGACGAGCGCAGCGATGACGTCGGTCGTTCGGATACCATGTTTGTCGTTACTGTTGACACTTCAACCAAGGAAGTGTCCCTGCTCTCGATACCGCGTGACACCCGGGTCAAGATCCCTGGTTATGGCTGGGACAAAATTAACCACGCCTACGCAGAAGGCGGTCATAAGCTGTCACAGCGTGCGGTGGAAGACTTATTAGGCATTCAGATGGATTACTATGCCATTATTAATTTTGCTGCTTTCAACAAAATAGTTGATGCCGTAGGCGGCGTAACCATTGATGTCGAGAAACGCATGTACTATGAAGATCCATATGACAACCTGTTGATTGACCTTAAGCCAGGTGTGCAAAAATTGGATGGCCGGACAGCTATTAAGTATGTTCGCTACCGTGACGAAGAGGGCGACATTGGCCGGATTGAGCGCCAGCAGAAGTTTGTAAAAGCCATGCTCAAAGAAATCAGCAGCCCGTTTATCCTCCCACGGGTACCTGGCATCATCCGGGAAGTAAACTCAGCCATTAACACCGATATGACAACAGCTGAAATGCTGAACTTGGCAAAACTGTTAAACGATGCGTCCAAGGCCGGATTAAAGACTGAGATGGTCCCGGGAAAACCGGCCTACATTGCTGATATTAGTTATTGGTTGCCTGATATCATCGAACTAAGAAACTATGTGGTTCTTTCGCAAGGTATGACAGCAGACGACAAGTTTGTGTCAGCTGCGCGTACAATGGCCAGCCAATATGAACGGTCTGTCCCGCAAGAAATGAAGATAATTGACGTGCCCAAGAAGCCGGCAGCCGATGCCAAAGACCCCAAACAGACGGCTGTAACTGATCCTAAGGCTCCTGATAAGCCTAAGGCAACAGACAAACCTAAGGCTCCGGAAGCCAAGCCGCCAGCAGCCAGCGGTAAACTGCGGTTTGAGGTAGTTAATGCCAGCGGCGTTCCTGAGGCCGGTGAAAAAATGGCGGCTGCGCTCCGCGGCCAAGGCTACGAGGTTGTAAGTGTGGCCGGCATTAGCGCTGCTAATAAAAATACTGTGGTAATTGCCAATAGCAGTGAAGCCAGCGGCAAATTAACAGGATTGCCCTTCCGCTATGCGCTGCAGGTTAACCAGGATGACAGCAAAGCCAATACGGTAAAAGTAATAGTAGGTAAAGATTATGTGGCTCAGTAATTGAAAAGAAGTCCCCGCCCCCGTTAGCCGGGGGCGTGTAGCAACCTAGTGCTTTTGCACTGGGTTGCTATTTTTTTTGCCCATTATGGGATACTAAGTATGTGTATTTGCCATTAAAGGAAAAGGGGACAGCGTATGTGGGACGAGGAGAGACGCCGCATCGGGATATTAGCCGTCATTGTCTTCGGCATCATTGGCATATTGGTACTTAGACTGGTATGGATGCAGTTGTTCCAGGGCGCACAATATAAGAAAATTGCCGAACAGAATCGTACCAGGCAAATTACGGCCCAAGCGCCGCGCGGTAGCATATATGATAGAAATGGCGCAGTTGTTGTGGCGAACCGGCCGAGTTTTGCCGTATCGATCATTCCCAGCGAGTATACTAATCCGCAGCAGGCTACCCCGCTGCTGTCGACGATTACCGGCATACCTGCTGAGGAGATTGACCGGTTGGTAAAAGGCAGTGAGGATTTCCTTTATACTCCAGTACGGATCAAACGGGACGTTGATGCCGCCACGATAGCCAAGATCGAGGAACGGCAGTATTATCTGCCGGGGGTTATCATTGAGGCCATTCCGGTCAGGCAATATGTTTACAAGGAACTGGCAGCACATGTGCTGGGCTTTGTCGGCAGTATTAGTGAAGAAGAATATGCCAGACGCAAAAGCCAAGGGGTTCGTGCTACCGATTTAGTGGGCAAAGACGGTTTGGAGCGTGAGTGGGAAGAGGCGCTGCGCGGTACAGACGGCGGCATGAAAGTAGAGGTGAACGCCGAAGGTGAAGAGTTGCGTTCGTTGGGCGATCGCGCCTCTACTCCTGGCAAGGGGCTTGTACTGACCCTTGACGCCAACCTGCAGAAAGCAGCCGAAGAAGCGCTGCAGGTTCAGGTGGAAGCCAGCCGGAAACTGGGCGCACCAGCCAAAGGCGGGGCGGTGGTAGCGCTTAATGTTAAAACAGGTGGGATACTGGTTATGGCCAGCAATCCGGCTTTTGACCCCAATGTGTTTGCAGGCGGCATTACCAGCCTGGAGTGGAACAAGCTTATTACCAACCCGAATACTCCGCTGAATAACCGCGCCATACAGAATGCCTATCCGCCTGCTTCGGTGTTTAAGATTGTCACAGCCGCCGCTGCTCTTGAAATGAACATAACTACACCTCAGGAGATCTTTGACGATCGCGGCGTATATGTGTTAAATGGCTGGAGCTTTTATGGCTGGGATACCAAAGGACTTGGCAAATTGACGATCATCGACGCCCTAGCTTGGTCGAGCGACCCGGTATTTTACGAATTGGGCCAGCGCCTAGGTGCCGACAACTTGGCCTCATATGCACTGACGTTTGGTTTTGGGCAAGTGACAGGGATTAAACTTGCCGGCGAAGAAAAAGGGATAGTGCCGACTACTGACTGGAAGCAGGCAAATTACGGCGAAGCCTGGTATCCAGGCGAAACACTGATTGCTGCTATTGGCCAGGGCTACTACTTGGTAACGCCCCTGCAGCAAGCCCTGCTGGCCATGGCGGTTGCCAACGGCGGCATTATCTACAAGCCAATGCTTGTTGATAAGGTGCTGACACCAGAGGGCAACCTTGTCGAAAAGCTGCAGCCGGAGGTATTACGGACAATTTATCTTAGGCCTGAGGTGTGGGACATAGTCCGTCAGGGCATGATTGCCGTTACGGCACGCGGCACAGGCGCATCCACCTTTAAAGGGTTTCCCAAAACCATAGCTGGAAAATCCGGCTCTGGCGAGACCGGGCGGGGCACCACTCATTCCTGGTTTGCCTGTTATGCTCCGGCCGAAAACCCCGAAATTGCGGTGGCTGTCCTTGTTGAAGACGGCGGTGAAGGTTCCATGGCAGCTGCGCCTGTCACCCGGCGTGTGTTAGAGGCTTATTTTAGCATACCAGGCAAGCCGCTGCCGCCAGCGTCTAAAACAGATTAATGTAAAAAAAATATGGGAAAAACTACAAAATCAATAAGCGTAAAATAGGATTATTTTACAGTCGTGTCGAATATTTTTTCCTCTATAACAGATATGTGAGAGGAGTGACGACATGGGCGAAAAAATCCAATTTGTGCGCAATTATAGCGACCTTAGCACCGATCAGGGATTTCAGTTCGAATTTCAGTGTGACAGGTGCGGCGTTGGCTACCGGACAGAATTCAAAAGATCAGTGACAGGCACTGTTTCCGGACTGTTGGAAACAGCCAGCCAGATCTTTGGAGGCCTGTTCGGTCAGGCGGCAGATGTCAGCGATATTGATACTTGATGAACCTACTTCACATCTTGATTTTGGCAATCAAATCCGATTGTTGAAAACTGTCTCCCGGCTTTCCGAGCAGGGCATGGCAGTAATTATGTCATCCCACTTTCCGGACCATGCTTTTCTTACTGCAAGTACAGTAGCTATTCTGAAAGAGGGACAGATTGTTAAATTCGGCGCTCCTGAGGAAGTAATAACAGAAAGTAACATTTATAACACATATGGGATTGAGGTCATTATCGGTCCGGTTAACGGAGATCAAGACATAGTTACCTGCGTTCCCAGAATGAGGAGCAAAGCATACGTATAAAATGCTCTGGCGTGGTGGCGTCCAAGGGTCAAATATAATCGTCGGGTCAGGCTTGCTGCCTGGCCTATTATTTTATTTGCAATAAAAAGGAAAATTACCATTTGGCCGCGAAATATGGTAAGATGTTTGTGGCACAATAACTCATCCCAGGACGTGAATTGAATGGAGTTATACCCAATAAATTTTAAATTAGCCGGACGGCGCTGCGCTGTTGTCGGCGGTGGTGCGGTAGCTGAGCGGAAAGTGATGGCACTCATTGCAGCCGGCGCAGAAGTAAGCGTGTTTAGCCCCGCATTGACACCAGGACTTAGCAGCCTGGCTGAAGCCAGACGCTTGACTTGGGTGCCGAGCGCCTATGCCCCGGGTGATTTACATAGTTTTTTCCTGGTATTCTGCGCTACCGATCAGGCGGATACCAACCGACAGGCTGCTGCGGAGGCGCGGGCATCAGGTGCTTTAGTCAATATTGCTGATGCGCCTGAGCTGTCTGATTTTTATGTGCCGGCGCATATTGCGCACGGTGACTTGTTAATTACAGTATCTACAGGCGGTGGCAGCCCGGCCTTAGCCAGGCGCCTGAAAGAAGATATCGCCGCAAGGTACGGCCCTGAATATGGCTATTACCTAGCGCTTATCGCAAAATTACGGCCTGAGATGAAAGACCGCTTGGCAACAGCGAAAGAGCGGGAAAAATTTTGGCGGGAAACCATCGACCAGGAGGCGCTTCATTTGCTTAAAAGCGGCAAGTTTAGCGAAGCAGAGGAGAGAATACGACATGCAGCTTGTTGTACTGGGCCTAAATCATAGAACTGCCCCGGTAGAAGTCCGGGAATGCTTCTCCTTTTCTGAAGAAAAAATCAAAGCAGCCTATAAGCGTCTTCACGAATATGACGATATTCGGGAATGCGTTATTTTGTCTACCTGTAACCGGACCGAGATGTATGCTGTAGTTGAGGAGGCTGATGATGCCCTGCCTGTCATGCAGGAATTTCTTGACCATATGGCACCTGGCGTGTTAGCTGAGACGAGTTATGATTATCTGTTTTATTTCCAGGAAGACGAATGTATTCGGCATTTGTTCAGAGTAAGCGCCAGTCTTGATTCACTGGTACTCGGCGAAGGTCAGATCTTAAGCCAGGTAAAAACGGCTTATGCCATGGCCCGGACCGCAGGCACCACCAGCACAGTGCTTAATACCTTGTTTAACAGGGCAATTGCCGTTGGTAAAAAAATCCGGACAACGACCCGTATTGCCTATAGTGCTGTATCTGTCAGCTACGCGGCCGTTGAACTGGCAAAAAAAGTATTGGGCGATTTGTCATCCTCCAATGTCTTGGTGCTGGGGGCCGGGGAGATGAGTGAACTGACGGCCAAGCATCTGGTAGCCAGCGGTGTTAAGACCGTATTTGTGTCAAACCGGAACTTTGACAGGGCGGCTGCGTTGGCAGATAAGTTTCGCGGGGTGGCTGTGCCCTTTGAAGATTTCATGAAATCAGCTGTTGACGCAGATATTATCATTACATCAACAGGTGCGCCACACTATATCATCCGCGCGTGGGACGTGGCCCACCTCATGCCTAAACGGCAGGGGCGTCCTATCTTTTTTATTGATATTGCCGTACCACGTGATATTGAGCCTGAGGTTGGGGCCATTGCCGGTGCCACCTTGTATAATATCGATGATTTGGAAGCTGTTGTTGAATCCAATATGCGCGGGCGGGAGCAGGAGGCCAAAGAGGCTGAAAAGCTAATTGACGAGGAAATGGCCGGAATTGTTGAGCGTTTCCGCTACCTGTCCTACCAACCGACGCTGGTACGCCTGACTGATAAAGCTGAACGAATCCGTCAACGTGAAATAAAGCGGGCGATGGCTAAGCTGCCGGATATTACTGCCGACGAACGACGGATATTTGAAAATATGTCAAAAATGATTGTGAGAAAACTGCTCCGCGACCCGATTGTCAGGCTTAATGAAGCAGCCGGCACCGACAAAGAGTATCACTACCAGGATGCTCTCCGCAAGATGTTTAAGCTAGATATTGCGCTGGAAATGACGCGGGAACAGGAAGACCATTTAGGAGAGGAACAAGAAAGTGAAACAAAAACTTGTCATCGGTACGCGCGGCAGTAAGCTGGCTTTATGGCAGGCCAATTATGTGGCAGCCTGCTTGCGTGAGCGCTATCCGGAAGTAGAGATAGTACTAAAGAATATGGTAACAACAGGCGATCGAATTCTCGATGTGCCGTTAGCAAAAATTGGCGGCAAGGGTCTGTTCACCAAAGAATTGGAAGTGGCCATGCTGAGCGGCGAAATCGACTTGGCTGTGCACAGTCTGAAAGATATGCCCACCGAGCTGCCGGACGGCCTCGTATTGGCGGCAGTCACTGATCGGGTTGATCCAGGTGACGCTCTCATTAGCCCTGACTATAAAACACTGGATAACCTTCCGGTTAACGCCAGGGTAGGAACCTCAAGCCTCCGGCGTAAGGCCCAGCTGCTGAACGCACGGCCTGACCTTGCGATTGTTGACTTGCGCGGCAATTTAGACACCCGGCTGAAAAAGCTGACAACTGAAAAGCTTGACGCCATCCTGCTGGCAGTGGCCGGCCTCAAACGCCTGGGTTGGGACGACCATATTACCCAAGTGCTGCCGCAGGATATCTGTCTGCCTGCTGTCGGTCAGGGAGCATTGGCTCTCGAGGCGCGGGAAAACGACGCTGAGACACTGGCGATGCTGCAATTTTTGAACCATGAACCGACCCGTCAGGCTACACTGGCTGAGCGGAGTTTTCTGTCTGAGGTCGAGGGCGGCTGTCAGATCCCTATCGGTGTTTACGGACAGCTTGACCAGAGTGGTCAGCTTAGCCTAACCGCTGTTATTATGTCGCCTGACGGCAAAGAAGTTGTTCGTGATTCAACTCTCGGCAGTCCGGCAGAGGCAGAGACGCTGGGCCAGACGCTGGCAGTGCGCATGCTGGAAAACGGCGGGCGCGAGATATTGGCAAAATTGTTTGAAACAAAATAATAGTATCCAATAAAGATTTCAGGCATGATGTTAGTATAAGCGTAAGTCAAGCGCTAGCGGTGGAGCGTTACTAACATCATGCTAAGAGAAAATCTTTATTGGATTTCATTTAGAAGATTGAGATTGGGTTAAGGGGGATTCCAATGAAACAGGGAATTGTCTACTTAGTCGGTGCCGGTCCTGGTGACTACGGGCTAATTAGCATAAAAGCGATTGAATGTATCAAAGAGGCAGACACTATTATATATGACCGGCTGGCCGATGACCGCCTGCTGGATAATGCCCGGTCAAATGTTGAACTTATTTATGTGGGTAAAGCCTCAAGCGATCATACCATGCGGCAGGAGGACATTAACCAGCTGCTGGTGGACAAAGCCAAAGAAAACAAGATTGTTGTACGGCTTAAAGGCGGCGACCCGTTTGTCTTCGGACGCGGCGGTGAAGAAGCACTAAAACTGTTAGAGAATAATGTTCCCTTTGAGGTTGTGCCAGGTATCACCTCGGCGATTTCAGTACCCGCATATGCCGGTATTCCGGTAACTCACCGGGGCATTGCCACCTCGTTTGCCGTCATCACCGGTCACGAAGATCCAACGAAAGCCGAATCGACGATTAAGTGGGATAAACTGGCCACAGCTGTTGATACACTGGTGTTCCTGATGGGCGTGGAAAACCTGCCCTATATCACCGGCAAACTCATAGAGCACGGCCGTCCGGCTGATACTCCAGCAGCCGTCATTCGCTGGGGGACCAAGCCGGAACAGGAAGTACTGGTAACCACTGTCGGTCAGGCTGCGCATGATGTTGCTGTCAGAGGCTTAAAGCCGCCTGCTATCTTCATCGTGGGTCATGTTGTTACATTGCGTGATAAACTGGCCTGGTTTGACAATAAGCTGCTATTTGGCAAGAAAGTACTAGTGACTCGGGCCCGTGAACAAGCCAGCGCCCTTACTGACGGACTGGCGAAACTAGGTGCTGACTGCATTGAGGCTCCGGCCATTAAGATTGTACCGCCCGAAAGCTACGGGCCGCTTGATGAAGCTATTGCCAATATAAAAGAATATGACTGGCTGATTTTCACCAGTGTTAACGGCGTAGAGCATTTCTTTAGTCGTTTGGCCGCCGCCGGACTGGATACCAGGGCAATTGCTGCCAAGGTGGCCGCTATCGGCTCTCAGACGGCGAATTGCCTGAAGAATTACGGTATTACCGCTGATATTGTCCCGGCTGAATTTAGGGCTGAAGGCATTATTGAGGCAATGGAATCTTACATAAAACCTGGCATGAAAGTGCTTATCCCCCGCGCTCTGGTTGCGCGGGATATTCTGCCGGTAAAACTCACAGAGCTGGGTGCAATTGTCAATGTGCCCCCGTCTTATCGCACTCTTGTTGGTGATACCGATGGGCGGGAATTGGCAGCCAAGCTGGATAAAGGCGAGATTGAACTTGTTACTTTTACGAGCTCGTCGACGGTAACTAATCTATTAAGCCTATTAGGCGATGAGGGTGCGCGGCTTGTCACTAAAGCTAAGGTGGCTTGCATTGGGCCTATTACTGCCGAGACTTGCCTGACACACGGTATTAATCCTGATGTTATTGCCGAAGAATATACCATTAAAGGATTAATTGAAGCCATTACGGCTATGTACAGGGAGGAGTAAACATGCCTATCATTCACCGTCCCCGGCGGCTGAGAGCCTCCGGCGGCATCCGCAGTATGGTGCGGGAGACGGCATTAACGGCCGCCAACCTGGTCTATCCGTTGTTTGTTGTGCCTGGCACCAAGGTTAAGAAAGAGATTAAGTCCTTGCCGGGTAATTTCCATTTGTCGCCTGATATGGCCGTCGAGGTGGCGAGGGAGGCATATGCCTTGGGCATTCCGGCAGTGCTGGTTTTCGGTTTGCCTGAATACAAAGATGAGCGTGGCAGCAGCGCCTGGGATATGAAGAGCCCGGTACAGCAGGCCGTTATGGCCATCAAACAGGCCCTGCCTGACCTTGTTGTTATCACTGATGTCTGTCTGTGTCAGTATACCGACCATGGTCATTGCGGTCTCTTGAACGGCAATAAAGTGGATAATGATCCGACACTGCCGCTCTTAGCCGCGGTGGCGCTTAGTCATGCTAAAGCAGGTGCCGACATGGTAGCCCCGTCTGATATGATGGACGGCAGGGTGGCTGCCATTCGTGAGCTGCTGGATCGCTCTGACTGTAGTGACGTCAGTATTATGTCGTATTCGGCTAAATATGCCTCAGGGTACTACGGGCCTTTCCGGGACGCCGCCGATTCGACGCCGCAATTTGGCGATCGCCGGGCGTATCAGATGGATCCGGCCAACTCACGGGAAGCGCTTAGAGAAGTCGCGCTTGATGTTGAAGAAGGGGCAGACATTATTATCGTCAAGCCAGCACTGGCTTACCTTGATATTGTCCGTCAAGTTAAAGATAAGTTCCTGCTGCCTGTGGCCGCCTACAATGTCAGTGGCGAATATGCTATGGTTAAGGCAGCAGCAGCCCAGGGGCTGATCGATGAACCGCGCTTGGTTATTGAAACACTCACAAGTATGAAACGCGCAGGTGCTGATATGATTATTACGTATCATGCCCTTGATGCTGTACGCTGGTTGTAGAGGAAAGGGGATATAACATGGCATTTAAATTAGATAAATCAGCAAAAGCCTTTGCTGAGGCGAAACAATACATTCCCGGCGGTGTTAACAGTCCTGTTCGTTCTTTTCGGGGCGTTGGCGGCACGCCGCCTTTTATTGCCAAAGCGGCCGGCAGCCGGATTTATGATATTGATGGTAATGCCTACATCGACTACGTAGGCTCCTGGGGCCCTATGATTTTAGGCCACGCCCATCCTGAGGTTATCAGTGAATTAAAAGATGCGCTAGAGCGTGGTACTAGTTACGGTGCACCGACACTCTTAGAAACTGAGCTGGCGCGCCTGATTACCGAAGCCGTTCCTTCCATGGAGCTTGTCCGTTTTGTCAACTCAGGTACCGAAGCCACCATGAGCGCGCTCAGACTGGCGCGGGCGTATACCAAACGCAACAAGATTGTAAAATTTGCCGGCTGTTATCATGGTCATCACGACAGCCTGCTGGTCAAAGCCGGTTCAGGGGCTACAACGCTGGGTGTACCTGACAGTCCGGGTGTGCCGGAAAGTATTGCCGGAAATACCCTAACAGTAGATTATAATGATGCCAAGGGTTTAACAGAGCTCTTTGAGAAACACGGTGAGGATATTGCTGCTGTAATCATTGAGCCGGTGCCGGGTAATATGGGCATGGTTCTGCCTCGTCCCGGCTACTTGGAGAAGGTGCGGGCACTGACCGAAGGCTACGGAGCACTCCTAATTTTTGATGAGGTTATGTCCGGCTTCCGCGTTGCCTACGGCGGTGCGCAAGAGGTTTATAATATTACGCCAGATATTACCTGTCTCGGCAAAGTAATCGGAGGCGGTTTACCTGTTGGCGCGTACGGCGGGCGGCGGGATATTATGGAGCAAATCGCCCCGGCGGGTCCGGTATACCAGGCCGGTACGCTGAGCGGTAATCCGCTTGCTATGACCGCCGGACTTGCTACCTTGCGATTATTGTCAGAAACCCCTGATTTCTATGAAAAGGTGACAACAATGACCGCTGCACTGTGTGCCGGGGTTCAGGCGCAAGCGCAGGCCTTTGGTTTCAACTTCCAGTTTCATCAGGCCGGTTCTATGTTTGGCCTATTTTTTAATGATAAACCGGTATATGATTATGACAGCGCCAAGCGCTCAGATGTTGCCGCCTTTAATGTTTTTTTCCATTCGATGCTCGAACAGGGCGTCTACCTGGCACCGTCCCAGTTTGAAGCTGCCTTCATGTCAGGCGCCCACACCCATGCTGATATCGGCGCAACTATTGCAGCCAGTGGTAACGCTTTTGCCAAAGTAGCCGAATACTATCGGCAGCACAAACATTAAAATGTAGTAATTCCTATGCACAAAGGTGCATAGGAATTATTTTTTATGCGAATTTTGTAGAAATATCCGAGAAGTTGCGTGGGGATTTTCCTGACATACAGCATGGTATGCCTTTACTTTTCGCCTGATAAGTATGATAATATATTACTAGAAGACACGAATCTACTCCTGGTTTGTAAAGGAGTTTAGGGTAATGAGTGCAGTAAACCGCGTGCATGCAGCCAGAGGCTGGGGGGATTCCGCCTCTCAGCTGCAGATTATTACCAGGCGAATAAGTGGTATTTCAGCAGTGTTTACCATGGTGGCTGCAGTGCTCGATCCGGGTCCGCACTGGGCTTCTATTGTCGCGCTATCCTCTGTATATACCATTTATAATATTGTATTATCCTGGAGGCGGAATAAGCCTAAGCTAGGCGAACTGGCTGTCAACCTGACGCTGTGCGCCGGACTTACTCTTACTGGGGCAGTGTATAGCAATGTTTTATACCATCTGCTTTTAATGCGGATGGTGCTAAAGGTAGGGCGTGACCGCGCTACGCGAATGGCCGCAGCCGTTTCGCTCGTATTTTTGGCAGCCAATATCATTAAGGCTGATACTATGGCTGCTGCGTTTTTGCTGGAGACAATCTACAATGTGATTGGATTTGCTGTTTTATCGATAACTGCTGTCCATATGCACAATGTGATGGAGATGCAATTGCAACATGAAGGCCAAATCGCGGAGCTTAAGCGGCAAAACGCCCACCATTATGCGATGGCGCATACCGATGGGCTGACAGGGTTGCTCAATCACCGGGCTTATTTGGAAAAAACAGCTGATTTATCGCAATATGTATTGTTGATCGTCGATATTGATCACTTCAAAAAATTAAATGATACCTACGGTCACCTGTTTGGCGATCAAGTGCTGACAACAGTTGGCAATATTATAAAAATGGGTATTCGCACCAAAGATATGGCATTTCGATATGGCGGAGAAGAATTTGCGCTAGTCCTGCCAGGAACTTCGCTTGAGTTAGGGCTTAAGATAGCCGAACGACTCAGATTTCAGGTAGCCAATTGCGATTTTTTTCATAATGGAGACCGAGTAAGAATTACCATCAGTATTGGTGTATCGAGTAAAAATCCGAGTGCAGATTGCCAGGACGCCTTCCGCGAAGCCGACAGTGCTTTGTATCGCGCTAAACGGCAAGGCCGCAACCAATGTGCCGTATTTTAAAACAATTAAGGGACGAATCACTATTGTGACTCGTCCCTTAATTGTTATATTAGCCTAAGATGGCTTTTAGGTCTTCATCTGGGGTAGTAATTGCCTGGAGACCGAACTTCTCATTCAGAACACTGAATACTCCCGGCGATACGAAAGCAGGTGCCGATGGGCCAAGGCGAATGTTTTTAACGCCCAGGTGCAAGAGTGTGAGTAAGATCGCGACTGCTTTTTGTTCATACCAGGACAGTACGAAGGAGAGTGGCAGATCGTTTACGCCGCAGTTGAATACTTTGGCCAGGGCGACAGCAACTTGGATGCCGGAGTAGGCGTTGTTGCACTGACCCAGGTCGATAAGGCGGGGAATACCGTCAATGGTACCGAAGTCAAGGTGATTAAAGCGGTATTTGCCACAGGCTACTGTGAGAATTACGCAATCTTGCGGCACTTTTTCAGCCAGTTCGGTGTAGTAGTTGCGGCCAGGCTTAGCGCCGTCGCAGCCGCCGATGAGGAAGAAGCGCTTGATTTTACCGGCTTTAACAGCCTCAACGATTTTGTCGGCCAGGCCAAGGATGGCGTTGTGATGGAAACCAGTGGTCAGGGTGTATTCGCCAGCTTTTTCAGCCAGTACAGGCAGGGCTTTGGCTTTGGCGATAACCTCTGCGAAGTTACGGTCAGCAATATGGTTGCCGCCCTGGAGGCCGGTTACGCTGCGGGTGAAGATACGATCGCCGTATGTTTCGCTGGCAGTGAGCGGCATGACACAGTTGGTGGTGACTAAGATAGCGCCAGGGAATGCAGCGAATTCTTTGCGCTGGTTTTGCCAGGCAGTACCGAAGTTGCCGACAAGGTGTTTGTATTTTTTGAGTTCGGGATAAGCGTGAGCTGGCAGCATTTCGCCGTGGGTGTAGATGTTAATGCCAGTACCCTCGGTTTGCTTAAGAAGCTCTTCTAAGTCTAACAGGTCGTGGCCGGTAATCAAGATGCCGTGACCGGCTTTAAAACCTGTGAATACTTCGGTAGGTACGGGTGAGCCGAAGTGGTCAACATGGGCTTTGTCTAACAGTTCCATAACTTTGAGGTTAATTTCACCACATTTTAAGACCATGTTGATGTGGTTTTCAAGGTTGAAGTTTACGTTAGTCAGGGTGAAGAACAGTGCGTCATGCATAAATGCATCCACTTGCTCATCACGGGCGCCCAGTTCGCGGGCATGATGGGCATAGGCAGCGATGCCTTTGAGGCCGAAGATCAGGGTATCCTGAAGACTGGCGATATCTTCGTTTTTACCACAGACACCAACTTTAGTACAGCCGGCTCCGCCTGCGGTTTGTTCACATTGGTAACAAAACATACTCATTCTGAAATCCCCCTTGTTTTTTTGTAGCTTATGACTTTATTATAGGGGATAAAGTAATGAGGGACTGTGACCTACGTCACAGTCCCATGTGATTTTCTTACAAAAATGTTACCAAAGTCCATCTGGTTATTACTCCTAGCATCTGAGGCTTTATCAACCTTCTTTGATGTGGATATCCACACTGTCGCCATTCTTAACGTAGGCAGTAAATTCGGTCGGCAGCCCGTTGAGCAGCACAGTCACTCTGCTGGCAGCAGGCAGGCTGCGTGGATCGAAATCAGCAGCTAAGAGCACATCACTAATTAATGGCTGGGGGTCTGTTGCTGTTATTAGTTCAATAGTGCTGTCAGGGCTGGCCGGTTGGCTGGGTTCAGCCGGGCGGCCGTTAACCATTACGGTGTGGCGACGGATGGGGACAGGGCAATTCATACCGTTAAATAACACACTGATGACAGAAGAATGGTCACTTGTGTTAATCCCTAGAATTTCTGCCAGCGTGGGCGACGGCAGCTTGAGAGTCTCAATGACATCGCCTGAGGTCAATTGGCTATCAAGTGAGGCCAGTGTATGGTTAATGGAATATTTGGGCCATACCTTATAGGAACGTCTGGCGCCGTTGACTTGATAGCTGTGTTCGGTAGGCTCTGGTTTAAGGCTGAGAAGCTGGAGCGCTTGGGCAAGCGTCAGGGCACTCTGGGAATCAATCTGATCGCGGTCGCGTAAAACCGTGTCAGCAGCAGCTGGCTGGCCATTTATCGTTACCTCTGGTTCGATCGCATAATTTTTGCCATCAATCTGGATATGTAGAGGCTCAGGCATGGCGGTTACCTCTTTAAGCAGCGGCGTTGGCGCTGTTCCGTCAGCGCCAAGTGTTACCTCAAGGACATCCTGGTCATGTAAGGCACTACTCAGCTGGGTTGGCTGGCTATTTAGCAATATTTTGCCGGGCGTGCCGTGGCTGCCGGCAATAAACCGGGTTTCACCGTTAACGGTAATGGTCAGGCCCATACCGGGGCGGCCGCGCAGTGCCCGAATATCAATGCCGGCGGCGAGGAGGGCGTCAGCCACTGTCAAACGGCTTAGATTGAAGAGGCGGATTGGCCTTTTATTGACTAAGATATTAACAAAGTTCAAGGCACGGCCTCCGGCCAGTTTTAAAATCCCGAGCGGGGTTACGGCATCAGGGGTGCACAATTTGTCCGGTATGTCGGTGATACCTTCAATTGAGTCCGGGCGGCGGATGGCTACTCGGGCTGGTGGTATGTCAAGTGCCTGGGCAAGTGCTTCAGGCAGAAGCGGCGTCAGAGCGCCGCCGCCGACTAAGAGTACGGCCTGCGGAGCGGCGGTATTAAGCGCCAGTATTTCAGTGGCAATCGCTTGTGCCAATTCGACTACTTTCGGGGTCATTGCTTCAATAATAGTGTTAGCCGGCAGTTTGTGTACCATGCCCAGTACATCATTAAAGGCCAGTTTTTTATTTTTGCCGCCAAGTTGGCGCTTAACAGTTTCGGCAACGTTGAAATCTAAGAGAAAGTGCTGCGATATTGTTTCGGTAATTTCGTCGCCGGCAAAAGGGACCATACCATAGGCGATTACCGAACCATCGCGGGTAATGGCCACATCTGACGTACCGGCGCCGACGTCGACCAGCACCAGATTGAGGTGACGCATGGTTGAGGGAATCAGCACATTGATCGCGGCAATGGGCTCAAGGGTAAGGGTGGACATCTCCAGGCCAACCGCTTGGATGGCTGATTGCAACGAATCAATAACTTGCCGGGGCAGAAAGGTGGCGATCACTTCGATGCCTGCACGTTTGCCACGCTGACCGACCAGACTCTTGATGCGAGTACTATCCAGGCTAAAGTTAACAACACTATAGCCGACACAATAGTAATCTGCAGGGTCCAGGACAGCACCGGATGTGGCAAGTTCAGCCTGGGCTGTCTGTATGGCAGCCAGTTCAAGCGAGCGTTCGTCGTCCGGGGTGAGGGTGCCGCGGGAGGCGGTTTCAAGCTCAGAGGCTGCCCTAAGTGTACACAGGGCACGGCCTGCAGCAGCTACCGCAACTTTGGTTAGCGGACCGGTGGTGGTTTCTAAACGTGCTTTGACTGCTGCTAATACTCCAGCCACTTCTTGCACATCATGAATTTGTCCGTCCAGCATAGCCCGGGTATGGTGCTCTTCCCGGTCTGACGCTAAGAGCTTGATAGCCCCGTTCTCAGTCTTGCCGACTAAGCCAACGACGCTTCTTGTACCGATATCTAATGCAAAGAGAAGCTGGTTATCATCGTCCATAGGTGCTCCTTACGGCTGCTTGTGAACGCCCATTTGAGCGATGTTGTTACGGCACTGTTGTTCCGCCAGTCGCCTAGTATTTGGGCATTAGTAGCTGCCTAAACTTATATAGGTGTAATTTCGCTGCCCAATATCCTATTTCCTGTCAGAGAAGATAATATTATAGTATTTGTTTATGATTTTTGCAAAGGCAATCTATATGAAATCCAATAAAGATTTTCTCTTCGGCATGATGTTAGTAACGCTCCACCGCTGGCGCTTGACTTCCGCTTATACTAAAATCATGCCTGTAAATCTTTATTGGATACTATCTGGCAACATTTTTGTGTATTTGCGCTAGATTATTTGGTAAAATATAGTTTAGGTATTAGGAGAGGAGTTTACGCAAGTTGTCAAATATACATATAGTGCTAGATAGCACTGCCAATGCGCCACAAGAAATGCTATCCGCTCATCCCAATCTTCACATTGTACCGTTAAAAGTTTTATTGGGCGATAGCGTGTGGAACGAGCCGGAACTCAGTACTGCCGAGCTATTTCGCCTTGTCAAAGAAAAGGGTATTCATCCGCGCACTTCTCAACCTGCCCCAGGTGATTTTGCCACTGCCTTTGCCCTGGCGGCTGACGGGAATCCTGTTATTATGATTGGGGTTTCCGGTGGTTTGAGCGGCACAGTCAACGGGGCACGGGCCGCAGCGAGAGACTTTAAAGGACGCGAGATTTATGTGATTGATTCCTGTACATCTGCCATTGGCATGGTAAAAATGGCTGAAGCTGCACTTAATATGGCGGCGGCGGGTCAGCCAGCCGGTGTCATAGCAGAGCGGCTGCAGAAAATGGCTGACACTACCCACACGCTCATTCTTCCAGACTCGCTGGAGTATCTCCACAAGGGCGGGCGGATTGGTGGGGCGGCGGCGTTATTTGGTTCAATTTTGCAGATTAAGCCAATACTTACACTGCGTGAGGGGAAAGTGCAGGTCTTAGATAAAGTCCGTACCAGACCACGGGCTGTGGCACGTATGATTGAAGAACTGGATAAGCACGGGGAACTCAATTATATCGGTGTCGCCCACGGTGAAGCACCGGTTGTGGCCGGAGAAATATATGATACTGTTAGTCAGCGTTATCCCAATATACCTGTGTCGCTGACTGGCATTGGTTCATGCTTAGGAGCCCACTTAGGGCCAGGTGTTATTGGGCTGATATTTCAAAGTAAATGCGAATAACTTCGTAGAGGGGGTAGATGTATGCAGCCAAGTATCGATGTAATTAGTGGCAAAGATTTTCGCCGCATGATTGCCGGAGCGTATGGTGCCTTTATGCGCGAACATGAATATATCAACAGTTTAAATGTCTTCCCTGTTCCAGACGGTGACACTGGCACCAATATGCTGCTGACCCTAGGGGCGGTGGCTAAAGCGGTTGCTGAGGCGCCGGATGAGGGGATTGGCTCACTTTCCCGTCGCGCGGCTGATAGCGCCATCATGGGTGCGAGGGGCAATTCAGGCGTTATTCTGTCCCAACTCCTACGAGGTATTGCCCGGGGGCTGTCTGGCAAAGACCAAGCAACCTCCGCGGAGGTTGGAAAAGCGTTCCAGTATGGTGTGCTCTATGCTTACCGCGCAGTTGCCCGGCCGGTAGAAGGTACAATTCTGACAGTAGCCAAAGGGATAGCGAAAGGTACGCACAGGGCAGTCAGGGAGCGTGCGGCGTTTGCCGATATTTTGAGCGAAGCGATCGGCGCCGGGCGGGAAGAACTTAAGCGCACACCGGATCTTTTACCGGCGCTCAAAGCCGCCGGTGTGGTAGACGCCGGCGGCCAGGGGCTTATCGTGTTCCTCGCCGGTTGTCTTGAAGGGTTAGAAGGCCGCTTCAGCGGGCCTGAGGCCGATTTTGGCCGTACTCTTACCGTGCCTGCTATGGCGGCTGAAACGAACATAGCGCATCCCTATTGTACTGAGTTCATTGTTAAGCGCTTTACGGCTGGTCTAGGTGAAGTTAAGCGTCAACTGGAGCAAATGGGAGATTCCTTGGTGCTTGCCCAAGGCGAGAGTGTGTTAAAGGTGCATATTCATACTGCTCATCCTGGCGCTGTGCTGGAGTCAGCCATTGCCTGGGGAACACTCCATGATATTAAGATTGACAATATGGCCGATCAACACCGCGAAATAGTACAAAGCGAGTCGCTAGGCACCTTTAAAACTGAGGCAGCGCCGCTTCAGGAAAAGTCTGGTCTGGCGGTTATCAGTGTTGTATCAGGGGACGGTCTTATTAATATTATGAGCCAGATGGGCGCAGGCGTCATTATTTCCGGCGGGCAAACCATGAACCCGCCTGTGGAGGAATTTATGGCTGCCGTTCATAATGGTCCGGCTGAAAGATATATTATTCTACCGAATAACAAAAACATTGTGCTGGCTGCTGCCCAGGCCAAGAAGTTGTTAGGCGACAGGGTGGCCATTGTACCAACTGTTAATGTGCCGCAGGGCTTGGCTGCCGTGCTGGCTTTTGATCCTAATCGCGATATTGAGACCAACGTTGCCCTGATGACTGAGGCGCAAGCAGCCGTTAAATCAGGCAGTGTGACGATTGCCGTACGCGACTCGCAGGTACAGGGACAGACCGTGCCTGAAGGCGCGTATATTGGTGTAATCGAAGGCAGTGTGGCTGTTTGGGCTGACAGTCTGACAGGCGCACTTACAGCTCTGATTGAGCACTTGGCCGGTCCTGAGACCGGAATTGTTAGCCTGTACTATGGAGCCGAGCTTGCCGAGTCTGAGGCTCAGGCGCTGGCTGGTAGGCTGAGAGAACAGCTGCGCGGTGTTGAGGTTGAGGTATATTTTGGTGGACAGCCGCACTATCAGTTTATTGTCAGCGTGGAGTGAGACTGGCTTAATGTTGTGAGGTTATTAATTTACATCAAGTGAACTGGTAAATAGACTTCAGGGCCGCAGTTGTGGTACTGCGACCTTATTAGGAGAGGATAAACTATGCTTAGCTCACTTAGCATTAACGAGTTTGCCGCTAAACTTTCTTCCGGTGATGTACCGCCAGGCGGGGGTAGCGCAGCCGCCATGTACGGTTTGATGGCAACTGGGCTCTTAGAGATGTCGATAAACCATTCGTTAAAGAGTCTTCAACTAGCAGAGCACCATGAGTTATTGATTGCTAAACAGGCTGATCTGGCCAGGCTGCATATTGAACTAACCATTCTTATCGATCGGGATGCTCTGGCACTCAGGGGTCTTCTGGCTGCCGCCGGGCTGCCTGAGTTGACGCCTGAAGCCAAGCAGTCGCGCGATGTAGCCCTGCAAAAGGCATTGAAGCAGGCCGCTGAAGTGCCGCTCGAAACAGCCAGAGCGTGCCTTGAGGTCATCGAGATTGGCAAGGCGGTTGTTGGCAGGGTAGATAAGTTAGTTGTCAGTGATTTAATGACCGGCGCAGCAGCCGCCCACGCCGGGATTATTGGCGGACTGCTCAGCGCAGCGATAAACTTAAGTGAAATTCACGATGATGCTCTGGTCAGCGCGCTCAAGGGCCAGATTTATCTGTTAAGAACAACGGCTGATGAGCTTAGAGGTGTTCTTGAAGAAAGAGTATATAGTTGTGAGCCGTTTAGTGTTTTACGGGTGTAAACTCTGGAGTTAATTATTATAGGAAGAGAAGACCCTGCATCCAGGTTTAGGCTTGGATACAGGGTCTTTTACTACTCTTTCGGTACTTGTTTCAAGCTTAGGCCAATACGCTGGCGTTCTTCATCAACACTGATTACCATTACATCAATGATATCACCTACTGAGATTACATCAATGGGATGACGGAAGGGTTTGTGGCTTAGCTCAGAGCGATGGATCAGTCCATTGATTTTGATGCCGATATCAACAAAGGCGCCAAAGTCGGTAACATTGTGAACTGTGCCTTTAACAATTGTGCCAGGGGTGATGTCAGAGAGCTTAACGATATTCTTGCGGGTTTGGGGGGGCGGAACATCTTCACGCGGGTCGCGGCCAGGTTTGGCAAGCGCAGCCAGAATATCGCGTACTGTCGGTTCGCCGGCATTAAGCTCTGTCGCCAGTTTCGCAGCATCGGCCGTAGGTGCTGTCTGTTGCAGGTTGGCCAGCTTATTTTTATCTGACAAATCTCTTAACGTAAAGCCAAGATTACCTAAGATGGCTTCTGCTAGTGGATATGATTCAGGGTGAACAGGTGTATTATCTAATGGATTGGCCGCATGAGCAATGCGCAGAAATCCGGCGCATTGGGTGAAGGCAGCCGGCCCCAAACGGGCTACCTTTAAGAGTTCCTTGCGGTTGGTAAAGGTACCCTTTTCGGTGCGGTAAGCGACAATGTTTTTGGCGACACTGGCAGTAATGCCGGCAACATGGGTTAAAAGCGCCGGGGAAGCTGTGTTGAGCTCAACGCCAACATGGTTAACGCAGGATTCTACGACATTGGACAAAGTGCCGCCCAGTTCTTTTTGATTTACATCATGCTGGTATTGGCCAACTCCGATTGACTTGGGGTCAATCTTGACCAGCTCGGCCAGCGGGTCTTGAATCCGGCGGGCAATTGACACAGCGCCCCGGATCGTAACATCAAGGTCAGGCAACTCGTCTTTGGCCAGCTTAGAAGCCGAGTAGACCGATGCACCGGCTTCGTTGGCGATGATATAATGAACATTTAAATTGTGGATATTGATGAGCTTGGCGGCAAATTCCTCGGTTTCGTAAGAGGCGGTACCGTTGCCGATAGCAATGAGGGTTACCCCATGGGTTTTGATGGCTTCGAGGACTTTGGCAGCTGCTTCCTCGCGCTGGCGTTCGCTCATGGTTATATACAGTGTATTGATCGTTAATACGGCCCCCGTAGGGCTGACCACCGCCATTTTGCAGCCGGTGCGGTAGCCGGGATCAAGGCCCATAACCGTATGACCGGCCAGCGGTGCCTGGAGGAGCAATTGGCGAAGATTAAGACCAAATACGCGGATGGCTTGCTTCTCGGCATTTTCTGTCAGCAGGGCGCGGATTTCCCGGTCAAGCGCCGGTAACAGCAGGCGTTTGTACCCGTCTGCAATGGCTGCTCGAAGGCTTTCACTAAATATTGAATGGCCGGTAATAACCTTATGAGCAATAAGATTAGTATTGGCTTCATGGTCAGCAATTAGATCAACTTTGAGAGTACCTTTGCTTTCGCCGCGGTTAACAGCCAAAATCCTGTGGGCAGGCATACGCTTAACAGGTTCCCGGTACTCTTTGTACATAAGAAATTCTTTGGCATCGGCCTCGGGAGTCGCAAGCTGGCTGGTGATCTCGGCTTTTTGCCATAGCTCTTTACGGAGAGTCGCACGAATGTCTGCCTGTTCGCTGACTGTTTCGGCAATAATGTCCTGAGCGCCTGAGAGCGCAAGTTCCGCAGTAGTTACTTCATGTTCAGCATTTATGTACTGACTGGCGATGTCGAGGGGGTCACCGCTAGTCAACTGCTGTGCCAACATGATGTCAGCCAGTGGCTCAAGTCCTTTTTCCCGGGCGATTTGGGCTCTTGTTCTTTTCTTGGGACGGTAGGGCAGGTAAAGATCTTCTAATTCCTGAAGCTTGACTGCCGACTGAATGGCTGCGGTTAGTTCGGGTGTTAGTTTGCCCTGGGATTCAATACTTGCCAGAATTTCTTCCTGACGCTTGAGCAGGTTTCTTAAGTATTGAGTACGCTCTTCTACTGTGCGAATCTGTTCTTCGTCCAGTTCGCCGGTAGCTTCTTTGCGGTAACGGGCAATAAAGGGAACTGTGTTGCCGTCATCTAACAGGGCTGTAGCCGCTGTTACCTGATGCGGTTTAACGCCCAGTTCACGGGCAATAATGGCAGGTATGTCAGTAATAAGCATATGTTCACCATCTTCATTCATAGTTATCTTTATTATTATAATCAGTTTGCACAGTTAGAACAATATAATAAGCAGGATATTGGTGTAAAAGGATAATTTTTCAAGTATGCAGAAAATATAGGAAAAGGTCTTAAACAGGGGGACTAGCGCACGTGATTTTATCGATCAAGCAATATATGCGAAGGCAAATTATCAAGCTTGCCTGGCCGGTGATTTTTGAAGGTGTTGGTATTATGGCGGTGAATGTGCTTGTTACCGCTATGGTAGGGCAGCTTGGGGCTGTACCGCTGGCAGCTGTTGGTCTGGCAACCATGATGCAATTCTCGGCAGCCATGGTATTTGCCGCTGCAGGTACAGGCGCAGCCGCCATTGTTGCGCGCGAGACCGGGGCGGGACGTTGGCGGGAAGTCCGGAGAGTGACCGGTCAGGCGATTATGCTGGGGGTAGTATGTGGAGTTGTGCTGGCTGTGCTTGGACTGCTAGTGGCTGACCGGGTATTGGCTTTGACTGCGGCGGAGCCGGAGGTGGCTGGATTAGCCGCAGGCTTAGTGAAGATTATGTTTATGTTTACGCCATTTTATTTGATTATGTCTATTTCCAATGCAGCGTTACGCGGTATGGGTAAAACACAGACAGCCTTTTATATCACTATTTTTAGTAATGCTATGGCCCTGCTAATCTCATATTTATTGGTATTTGGGCAGGGTGTTCCGTTACTTGGCGCCTATGGTGCAGCCTGGGGGCTGGGGCTGGCGCAACTGGCCGGGGGAGTGGCTGCTTTACTGGTGCTGGGGAATAGTAACACTGTCCGGTTATCCTGGCGTCATGTACTGTCGTTTCAAAAAGCAACCATTAAACGGATCGTTGACATTAGTGTGCCTGCCGCGTTAGAACAGGTGGCTATGCAAGGTGGACGCCTGGTCTTTACCTTCATGCTGGCTGGGGTGGGGGCGGTGCAGTTTGCCGCCCACCAAATCGCCCTTCAGATTGAGTCAATGTCGTTTATGCCGGGCTTTGGGTTCTCTGTGGCATCCATGACGCTTGTCGGCCAGTATCTGGGGAAAGGTATGCCGCACCGGGCAATACAGTTTGCCTGGCTGACTAATAAGATTGCTTTTTGGGCTATGGCGGCTATGGGTGTCATTATCTTTATTTTTGCGAAACCATTGACCGCTTTTTTCATTGACGATCCGCAGGTTGTCTATTGGGGTTCACTCTGTGTTATGATTGCCGTATTGGAGCAGCCGACCCTGGCACTCTGCTTTGTCCTGGGTGGGGCCCTTCGCGGGGCCGGCGATACGCGCTGGCCGATGTATGTAACGACAATTGGCGTGTGGCTGATCCGTTTGCCGCTGGTATATCTGTTTATTACAGTATGGGGTTATGATATAACAGCTGCCTGGTATATTACAGCCGGAGATTTTTTAATTAGGAGTGTCATCCTGTGGTGGCGATTTGCCTCCCAAAAGTGGATGTGAACTAAGAAACGTCACGCGTTGACTCGCGTGACGTTTTGCTATTCTGCTATCACATCAGCAATCGCAATGTTTGGCTTCAGCGCCAAATCGATTACATGGCCAGTGGCGGTAAGGCCTCCCAGGCGCGTCTGTTCGGCAATCTCTACAGTAGGGGTGGCTGCAAAACGGACTTTGTTTTTTACGACATAAGCCAGTTGGCTGGTAGTAAGCCGTACCAGACTGCCTACCGGGTAGAGCGGTGTGGTATGGAAAAAAGCGCGTAACAAGTACAAGTCGAACTGAGTATTGCCGTTTTTCAGCATCTCTTCGGCAATGGTATGGCGTGGTGCACCAGTCGCACTAGCGGCAGTCATCGCATTATCAAAGTAATTAGCAATAGCCACAAGCCGTGAAAGAGGGTGAATCTCTTTACCTGCTAATCCGGAAGGATAGCCTTGACCATCATAGCGTTCGTGGTGTTCGGATGCTATGCGGGCAGCAATTGAGCCGATCTTATTCTTTAATAAAAGCTGTTGCCCGTAAATGGGATGCAATCGCCCTTGATCAGATGCCGGGCCATTGAGGGTCGGGACGACAGACTTGCCTAAATCATGAAAAAGCGCTCCCAGTGCCAAATCCATAAGAACCGGCCGCGGTAGCTTAATGTAAAGCCCTGTTGCCACCGCCATCAAGCACACGTTAACAGCATGTCCAATCTCATCTTCGGTGGGTTGGCGTACCTGGACGTTAACAATATGAGCAATCTTTTTTTCTGTCTCGTCAATGATTTGTCCGGCAGCTAGCTGAACTTGTTTTATATATACTGTATTAAGGCCGGAGTTTACAATCTCATGGCTTTTTTTGTTAAATAGTGAACGAAAGCAGTAGTTAAGTTCTTCCCTGGCTTCAGGGGCTACAATCGTATTTTTCTTTAGTTCAGAGGCGTATGGGTCATAGATGGGAATACTGCTCAATCCCATTTGTTTAAGCCGGGTAATATAGTATTCAGTAAGGGCAATGCCTTGCTCTAAAAGCAGATTGCCCCTGTCATCAACAATATCGCGTGCCAGCACCATGCCAGCTTTTACCTCGCTGATAAGCATAAGGCAGCCCTCCTTATCTTGTTACCATTATTATACATAAACTATTTTAGAAAAGAAATATTCTAAAGTCCTGGTTATCTGGGACTTTAGTCTGATATCTAACATAAAGCACACGGGAGTTTGTTATGGCATATTATGTTAGTAGGAGCGATGGCGAATAGTGACTCTGTCCAAAAAGGGGGGATAAAGATGTCGCTTTTAGTAACTTCGCTGAGAGCTAATGTCTATTTGGCGGCACTTACGTCAGTATTATTTGGTATATTAGGCTTAGTGTCCTGGATGCCGCGCGTGTTTTATATGGTGTATCCTGATAATGTTTATCTTGTCATGCATACAGTTGCCGAGGTTAGTTGTCTGGCGATCGGATTAAGCGTGTTTATTGTTGTTTGGTACAGCTGGCCTCAAACAAAAAATAGCCGTGACCTAGTGATTGCTATGGTGTTTTTGGCTATTGGCCTCTTGGATTTTGCGCATCTGCTGTCTTACAAAGGCATGCCAGATTTTATAACCATTAACAGTGAGAACAAAGCATCAATGTACTGGATTATCAGCCGTCTGCTTGGAAGTGCCGGCTTGTTAGTTGCCGTGTATATCCCCCGGCATAGCAAAAATCCGGTGTTCCACCGGCTGTATCTCCTGACGGTAACAGTGACTACCAGCCTTGCGTTGATATTGCTTATACAACTGTTTGAGAGCGTCTTACTTCCGATGTTCGTGCCTGAAAAAGGGCAGACGATCGAGAAAATCGCTCTTGAATATGTTGCGATGTTGTTAAATCTTTTAGCTATTTACTTGTATGGCCACCGCAACCCGTCCCAGCAGTCAGTATTCTTGGTGCGTGTCAGCCTGGTATTTAACTTTGTGGGCGGGATGGCCTTTACTCTGTACTCAAACGCGTACGACAGTTTTAACCTGGTTGGTCATGTCTACAAAGTTCTTGCCTACTACTGTATTTTGCAATCCCTCTTACAAACCTCCATTTTACGCCCGTATATGCGCATTTCCCGCCTGAACCGCAGGCTGAGGAATATGGTTTCAGAAAATATGTGTCTATATAAAGAAACCAAGGACAGTGAGCGGATATTACAGCAAGCCTTTATTCAGCTGGGTGCGACCCTTGCCACTAAAAATGATCTGGAGGCCATGCTACAGCAAGTTGTAACAGCAACTGGTACCGTGTTCCAATGCGATCATGTTTACTTGGCGCTGGCTGAGAACAACACGCTGAAAATCGTGGCGTATGTCAGTAGTTTCAAGCCGCCAGAGAGAATCCAGACTGATAAAAGTTTTATGGGTAAGGTATTTGCTGAAAAGAAATCAGTGGTTGTTGACAACATTGACAGCCTTCCTGAGCGAATTATCGATGGCATTCGGCAAGCAGGGCTAAAGTCCATGGTTGGCGCGCCCATCAGGCACAACGGGGATGTCATTGGCGTGCTTGAAATATTTTCGCGCAAGGAAAGGGATTTTACCCAGCATGATGCCCAGTTTCTCAGTGTATTTTCCCACCATGCCGGTGAAGCGATTAAAAACGCCCGTGCCTATGAGACAACGGTGGAAAGCTTTGCCGAGCTCAGCCTATTATATGATATTGTCAAAGAATTAGCCGTCCTGCAGTCGCCGTCAGGTATTTTGACCAAGGTGGCTGAAAAACTCTATAATCTGTTTTCTGCCAATGGCGCGGTAGCTTTCATCATGCACCATAGGGATGACGGTATTCACACAGAGCCAGTGTTTGATACTGGTTTTGAACAAAAAGAGATTGATCATATGCAGCGGGTGTTTTCTGATAGTAAAACGTCCTGGCCGTGGAGTGGGTTAAGCGCCATGGATGATGCGTATTCCGGCGAGAATAAGCACGGACTGATTACCATGTCGGTACTCTTGGCACGGCGCCTCAATATTCTACCGCTTCTGGCCAGCGGCAAGCTACAGGGGTTGATTGTACTCGGCTGGAATAACCCTAAACAGGAAATCCCGCCAGGAAAAGAACTTGTGCTTAGCACAATTGCCAGCCAGACAGCCATTGGTCTTGAACGTGCCTACCTTTACGACCATTTCCAAGCCTTGGCGCTGACTGACCCGCTTACCCGTTTGGGTAACCGCCGTCAGTTAGAAATCTATCTCGGCCGCGAAATTAGCCGTACGCTCACCTATCATCGTCCGCTTAGTCTTATTATGCTAGATATTGACTTTTTCAAAAAAGTTAATGACACATGGGGCCATTTGGCCGGTGACGTGATTTTGCAAAGAATGGGAGCCATGATTAAGGAGCGCTTCCGTCTGACTGACATGAGTGCCCGTTATGGGGGCGAAGAATTTGCGGTAGTTTTACCTGAAACTTGCCTTCAAGAAGCGGCCGCCCTGGCTGAGTCCTTCCGGCAGCATATCGAAGACGCTAAGTTTAATGTGGACGCAGATATAATTACTATTACGATCAGTTTGGGTGTAGCAACCTTTGAAAGCCATACTGACTGGGAAAACCCTAAGACCAGTCTGATCGACGCAGCGGATCAGGCGCTGTACCGGGCGAAACAGTCAGGCCGAAACCGCGTCGAGTGTCACAAATGATTGGCAGCAAAGACCCAAATAATACCGAGAAAGAGAATAACTGGCGCAAGACTTACGCATGCTATTGACGATAAACCAAAAAGGAGGGATACCTGTGTTATCATCAAAAGAACTGATGCACTTGGAAGACTTCCTGGGCATGGAACAAAGCTGCGCCAAGACAATGAATTACTTTGCCAGCAATGTACAGGACGCCCAGGCCAAGCAGCTGTTTCAACAGCTTGCCCAAAAAAGCCAGCAACATTTTCAAACATTGAGCAAGCACTTAAATGCCGGACAAAACTTACAATAATTGAGGTGAAATCACTATGGCACAAATGGGTCAACAAACCGGGCAAAGCACGCAAACCGGGATGGGCGGTCAGGGCGCCAGCGTATCTGACCGTGAGCTTCTACAGCTTGCTCTTAATGAAACCAAATATACAGCAGTTGCTGTCAACGCTTTTGCGCTTGAGGCAGCCGACGATACTCTCCGCCGCGACTATCTGACCATTTTAGGCGATGTGCACAATCAGGAAAAACAAATTTTTGACCTTATGCAGCAAAAAGGCTACTATAATGTAAAAAATGCCAATCCACAAGATATTTCTCAGGTTAAGTCCAAGTTTAGCGGTCAAGCTCAGTAAAAAAACTAGTCCCGTCAAGGTGCGGGACTGGTTTTTTTTTGCTCAACTCCTTTGTATAATATTACCTTGACAGTACTCAATGCTGAGAGTAGAATTAAGCAAGAACTATTCGATAACTATTTTCCACTGGTAATTTGTATAAGGGGAAGGCGAGATTAGTGGACATTTGCGTTACATCATTGCTAAGAGACAAGGGGTTCAAAGTTACGCCGCAACGGTTAGCCATTTATAGTGCCTTGGCGGCCACCAAAGCTCATCCCAGCGCTGAAATGATTTACAATGAGCTTCAGCCGCTTTATCCGACGATGAGCTTGGCAACAGTGTATAAGACCATTGAGATTCTCAAAGAACTTAGTTTAGTGCAGGTGCTTAATGTCGGCGAAGACAGTTTCCGCTATGATGCTAACACCACAAATCATCCTCATGTCCGTTGCATGACCTGTGGACGGGTTGATGATTTGCATGGCGTAGATTCTTCGGATTTTGTTGGCCAGGTATCAGCACAGACTGAATATGCGATTCAAGGTCAGCAATTCTATTTTTATGGTGTATGTCCTGTTTGTCAGGGCAAGGCTTCCGCAGTAAGCTAGGAGGTGGCAGGACGGTTAGCAGCATGAATTTGGCAAGCTATATTGACCATACTCTACTTAAACCTGAAAGTGCAGTTGATGATATCATTCGGCTGTGCGAGGAAGCCGCGCAGCATAAGTTTGCTGCTGTGTGCGTAAATCCCATTTATGTTGGGTTAGCTGCTCATTATCTGGCAGGTACCGGGGTCAAAACAGCGGTTGTCGTTGGTTTTCCGCTGGGTGCGACGTTTACGGCGATTAAAGCAGCTGAAGCGAAGGAAGCCGTACTCCAGAAGGCCGATGAACTGGATATGGTCATCCATATCAGCGCCGCTAAGGCGGGTCTCTGGGACGTTGTGACCGACGATATCAGGCAAGTGGTTCAAGCCGCTGACGGAGCTACAGTAAAAGTGATTATTGAGGCCGGACTATTGACTGATGACGAGAAACGACATGCCTGTAACGCTGTTATTGAAGCTGGTGCCCATTTTGTTAAAACCTCAACCGGATTTGGACCGGGCGGAGCGACTGTCGAGGACATTCGACTGTTCAAACAAGTTGTAGGTGATAGCATCGGCATCAAAGCCTCAGGCGGTATTCGAACCCGTGAGCAGGCTTTAGCACTTATTGCTGCCGGGGCTACTAGGCTGGGAACAAGCGCCGGTATAGCCATAGTGAGCGGAGAAAAGCCAGCAGCCGGAAGTTATTAATACCGAATGCAAACGAGATTGTTTCGCTAGTGTTAGCGATGAGATTGGGAGAGGTCGTACGTACCCCTTCCCAGGTCATTGTGAGCCGCCAGCGAGGCAATCTCGTTTTTTATTGCCAATATTGACTACCTAGTTTACATAAAATACATGTAGAAGTAAACTTGTGCGCGTGATATAATGTCCTTTACTTGCTCGAAAGGAGGGCAGCTAATCATGCGTACTTTTATGCAAATGATTCCCGGCGGCGCGCCGGCAGTGGTTGGTTTGGTTTTGGCCGGTCTGCTATTTAGCATAATTCCGGGACGTCCGCAAATGTGGCTGTACCCTCTGGTACGGCAGGCAATGCAGATAAAAATCGAATATCAGACCAAAGACATGCTGGCGAAAGAAACGCCGCATTTTGTCATTAAATATACTGAAAATGATGCTGATATGGTAGACATGGTGGCTAACGCAGCTGAGGCTGCGTACGATCCTGTGACAGCGGCGCTCAACTTTGCTCCAGGCGGTAAAGCACTGATCTTGGTGTATCCTGACCGTCAGTCTATGAAAAAAGCGTATGGCTGGGCTGGCGATGCCAGCGCCATGGGCTTTTACTGGGGTGGAGTGATTCAGGTTCTGTCACCGAAAGCCTGGATGAAGAACAGTCAATCGGCTGAAGAGTTTATTACTACAGGACCGATTGCTCATGAATACACTCACCTGGTGCTTGATTATCTGGCCAGAGGTAATTACAGCCGCTGGTTTACGGAAGGTCTGGCTCAATATATGGAATACCGGATTAATGGTTACGAATGGGTGACCGCCGGCAACCAACTGACAGGTAAACTATATACAATGGACGAACTTTCTGGTGACTTCGACGAATTACCGAATCAAGCGTTGGCCTATCGCCAGTCGTTGGCGGCAGTCCGTTATATTGCCGAGGTACATGGCGATGCTAAGCTGAGTCAGGTGATCAATTACCTTAAGGCTGGCGTGACGGTAGATAAAGCGATTGAAAAGACGTTGGGCGTGGATTATGCCACCTATGAGACCATGGTTAATCTATGGGCTACAAGCAACATGAAAGAGTATAAAAAGAATGCGAATTAAAGGGGATATGCCGACAGGGCATATCCTTTTACATACAAAACCTATATTTGGGAAAATTAACGTTACTATTGCCTAGGGGGGAGTCATATGCTTACCCGGCGTGATTTTCTTAAACTCTGCATGTCTGCGGCTTTGACCGCCAGTCTGACCGATCATCTGATGCCGATCATGCGCCATGCCTTTGCCGAGAGCAAGCTGACGAAACCGCCTGTAATCTGGCTGGAACTCGGGTCTTGCACTGGCAATTCCATTTCTATGGATAATGCCGTCAACCCAACGTTCAATCAAATACTAAAAGACATGCTTGATATGCGATATGACTGGCTGCTCAATGTAGCCCAAGGCGAGCAGGCCGTACAGGCCATTATGGATACCGTGGAAAAAGATGCCGGGAATTTTTGGCTTGTCATTGAAGGATCGGTTATGACGGCCGATCATGGACGGTTTAACCATGTTTTTATGCGGGGAAACGAGATGGTTACAGGTCTGGATGCGCTTAAGGAATTTGCGCCTAAGGCGAAACACGTCATTGCTGTTGGCACCTGTGCCTGCTTTGGCGGCCCGGCAGCGGCTTATCCTAACCCCGGCGGTGCCAAGGGGGTCTGGGAAGTAATAAAGCAGCCGGTTATCAATATACCTGGTTGTCCGATTAATCCTGATTGGGTAACAGGCACCTTCAGCCATCTGATTATGTATGGCCTGCCTGAGATGGACAGCTATAACCGGCCCAAAATGTTTTTTGGGCAGACTATCCATGATTTATGCCAACGCCGTCAACAGTTTGAAGACGGCATTTTTGCCTCCTTTCCCGGAGAAAGCGGTTGTTTATTTAAGGTGGGTTGCAAAGGGCCGGTTACCCACGCCGATTGCCCTAAACGCCAATGGAATCATTATGTTAATTGGCCGGTTAGGGCCGGAGCACCCTGCATCGGCTGCGCCAGTCCTGGTTTTCCAGACAGCACAATGCCTTTTTATGAGCATCTGCCAGACCTACAAACCCCCATCGGCACGCTCCATATCAAGAAATTTGGTGCTGCCGCTGCCGGTCTGGGGGCCGCAGCAGTAGGCGCCCACTTGATTACAGGGGTTGTTGCCAAACGGGTTGGCAAACATTGGCTGGATGGCACAAAACCCCATGAATCGGACCCGCCGGAAAATCTAGAGCAGCTCAAACAAGAACTTGATGACCTTATTCGCCAGCAAAATGCCCTGATTAGCGAGAGTAAAAGCTTGGAAAAAGTTAAGGTTAAGCGCAAGCTGCGTAGAACGTTTCGCCAGAAAGTCGTTGATTTCTTCCGGCCGGGGCAAAAGCAGAGGAGGTAGCACATATGGCTGTGCAGACAATATTTCCGGTAACACGTATTCATGAGCCGCTGCGGGCTGATGTTGAGGTACAGAACGGCAAGGTAACCGATTCCTGGCTGGGAGCGCACTTGTTCCGTGGCATGGAGAGCATGCTTCAGAACCGCGATCCGCGGGATGCAGCATTATTTACCCAGCGCATTTGCGGTATTTGTTCATCAGCTCACGCTATAGCCGCAAGCCTGGCGCAGCAGCAGGCGTTTGGCGTTCACCCAACACCGGCGGGCCAGCATATTACGAATCTGATATTTGCCGCTGACATTATCCAGAACAACCTCCGCCATTTTTATGTGCTGGTACTCTATGACTACGTAAAAGGCCCAGACATGCCCCCCTATGTACCGCGCCCACAGGCGGATTACCGCCTGCCGCCGAAAGTCAACGAGGAACTCTTGCAGCACGCCAAACAAGCGGCCCTTAAGGCGGTACGCGCCCATGAGGCTATGGCTGTGTTCGGTGCTAAGGCACCTCATCAACAAACCATTCTGCCGACAGGCGTAACCGAACAGGCCTCGGTTGAACGCATTATGGCGTACAGCAGTATTCTGCAAGAACTCACTGAGTGGGTGGAGAATTTCTATATAAACGATGTCATGACAATTGCCGAATACTATAAAGACTATTATTCGATTGGGGGCGGTTACGGCAACTTTTTTTCGGTGGGTATGTTTCCGGCTCCACTGACTGGCGAACGAGCTTTTCCAGTAGGTCTTGTTATTAATCAAGGTCAACCTGAACCGCTTGATGTTAATCATTTTGTTGAAGAAATTCGCTACAGTTGGTATAACGATGATATAGCCCCACGGCCTCCTACGCAAGGCCGCACAGAACCCAATCGCGATAAACCGGAGGCATACTCCTGGGTTAAAGCGCCGCGCTATAAAGAAATGCCGGTAGAATGTGGGCCGCTGGCCAGGGGATTTATCAGCGGCGATTATCGGCGGGGGGTGTCGGTAATGGATAGGCTGATCGCCAGAGCCAGGGAAACACTCAAGATATGCAAATTAGCCCAAGGTTTCTTGGCGGAAATTGTACCTAATTCGCCTAGCTTTCAGCCATTTACGCCACCTGATAGCGGGGCAGGTGTGGGACTGACTGATGCAATGCGGGGCGCACTTGGGCATTGGATGGAGTACAAGCATAATAAGGTGACTCATTATCAAATACTGACACCGACAACCTGGAACTTTTCGCCGCGCGACAACAGGGGGCTTCGTGGCCCGGTTGAACAGGCGCTCATCGGCACACCGATAGCTGAAGGCGGCGGCCTTGTCGAAGCTGGGCGTGTTATTCGCTCCTTTGACCCCTGCTTTACATGCGCGGTACATATGATAGACAGGCCGGTGGCTGCCGGCCGTAATTAGTATTCGCCTGCTTTCCGGATATCGCGCTTAATCCCTGGCATGCCGGGTTCCCAGCCGGCTGGGACGCCTTCACCGGTCGCTTCTCCGTATTGAGTCCCTTGAAGAGTGCGGACAATCTCCCGGACGTTGCGGGCAACTTCGCGAGGATAGACAGAATAGTAGCGGATTGTCCCTTCGGGATCAATTAGGAAGGTAGCGCGGAATGCAGCCCCGGCCTCTGCGTTGTAAACGCCGTAGGCTTTGGTAATATTACCGGTGCGGGTCAGATAAAAGCGGATACTGGACTTTGCTGGCATTCGGCGAAATTTCGTGAAAGACTTTATGGGAATATACGCTGTCGGTGCTAATGGCTATAGCGTCAGCGCCAAGTTTCCTAATATGCGGATAATGGGCGGCAACTGCCCCCAACTCGGTGGGTCAAACAAAAGTAAAATCACCGGAATAAAAGAAGATAAGCAGCCACTTTCCTATATAATCTTCTAAGCAGACCTCGATTTCGCGGCCGCAGTAGTATGCGCTGGTGCAAAAGCTCGGCGCTCTCTCGCCAATTCCTACGCGCGGGCGCAACTCACAGCATGGCTCAATAGAGCACTTTTTCATGGAAAAACCCCCTTCCTGCTATATGTTATGTTATGTATCCAGGAAAGGTGAGCAGTTGAAGCCAGCCTAATGGCATGATACAATATTTACTAGTATTAAAAGACTTGGCCTTACGCCAAGTCTTTTACACAGTCCAGAAAGGGGACAAGTATGAATATTTTTCAAGCTTGTGATATACGCGGCGTGGCCGGTAAAGAATTGACCGATGTGATGGCCAGGCGTATTGCTTTAGCGGTGGGCGTTAAGCTTGCCGGTCAAAAAGTGGTGGTGGGTGGTGACATCAGACTGTCTACTCCCCGTTTGCAGCGAATTATGATTGACGGTCTGGCCGAGTCGGGCTGTCACGTGATAGACATTGGAACAGTGGCAACACCGGTATTTTACTATGCACTTAAGGCCACCGGCGCAACCGGTGGCGTTATGGTAACGGCCTCACATAATCCGGCCCAGTATAATGGCTTTAAGCTGGTGCTTGGCCCTAAGCCGGTTACTGAAGAGGATGTAGCCCAAATCGGGTGGATGGTGGAAATAAATGCCTGTACCGAGGGCAATGGTTCTGTAACTCAGCTGCCTGTAATCGCTGATTATATTGAGCATACGGCAAGTAAGGCCCGCCCCGGTAGTTTGAAAGTAGTCATTGATGCAGGTAACGGCGCGACTGCTGCCATTGCTCCCAAACTATTTCAGCGTCTGGGATATGAAGTAATTGAACTCAACTGCACACCAGACGGGAGCTTCCCGAATCATCCCCCCAATCCTGCGCTGGCCGAAAACCTGGCGGCACTCGGGGAAGCCGTACGTGTCAATGGCGCGGCGTTAGGGATCGGTTTTGACGGTGATGGTGACCGGGTGGGTTTTGTTGACGAAACCGGCCGTGCGCTTGATAATGACGATATTATGGTGCTTATTGCCCAGTATTATCTTACTCGCGAAAAAGGTGCAATTATCTATGACGCCAAATGCTCGATGGTAGTACCGGAAGAAGTAACTAAAGCCGGTGGACGCCCAGTTATGGCCCGCGCCGGACACACCTTCAGCAAAGCGGCCTTTATGCGGGAGAATGCGCTGTTTGCCGGTGAAATCAGCGGCCACTTCTTTTTCCGTGACCTGGGTTATGATGATGGTATGTTCTCAGGGCTCAAAGTATGCGAGTTAGTGGCCGAGCAGGGCAGTCTATCCACACAGGTGGATGTGATCCCTAATTATCTGCTGACGCCGGATATCCGCGTTCCGTATTTAGGTTCAGATAAAACGGCAGTGCTGGAGCAAGTCGCAGCAAAACTCGCCGTACACAGACCCAACCTGATTGATGGCGTGCGGATTGAATTTGCCGATGGCTGGGGCATGATTCGAGCCTCTGTCACCGAGCCGCTCTTTACCTTGCGGTTTGAAGCCAAAACGGCTGACCGTCTAAAAGAAATCACAGCCATTTTGCTGGCCGCGTTGCCGCTCGATGTACAAGCAGCCGTTACCGCCAAGCTGCCGGCAGAATGTCAATAATCATCCTCTAATTGCAAGTTCCACCAAAAAGGATTTGTTGGTACCTAAGGCGAATATATACTTGTTTTTAAAAAGGTTATATTCTAAAAGAGGTAATTATGCAAATTCATGTTTTGGCCAGCGGCAGTACCGGAAACGCTGTATTTATTGAAATGGATAATACTAAGCTATTGGTAGACGCGGGCATCAGCTGCCGGCGTATCAAACAGTCGCTTGATGCAATTGGGACTAAGGTGGAAGACCTTGACGGCGTGTTCATTACCCATGAGCATCGCGACCATGTCAACGGGTTACAGACACTACTCAAAAAATACCGATTGCCAGCCTACGCCCGGCCAGATACCTGGCAGGCAATGTATTGCAGGGCGGCGCTGCCTGATGAGTGCTGCAAGACGCTCACTGACAGCCTCGATATAGGCAAAGTAAAGATTGAACCTTTCAGTATCTCCCATGATGCGGCCGATCCTGTGGGCTTCCGGCTGCACGCAGGGAATACGAAAGTTTGTGTTGCTACTGACCTTGGCTTTGTCACCCCGACAGTCAAGGACGCGTTGGCGCTGTCTGATGTTTTAGTCTTAGAGTCTAATCACGATATAGAAATGCTGCAAAATGGCAGCTATCCCTGGCATTTAAAAAAACGTATTATGAGCAACCGCGGTCACCTTGCCAACACAGACGCTGGTTGGACATTGGCAAGACTAAACCGCAAGGCACATACTGATGTCTTTTTGGCCCACTTAAGCAAGGAAAACAATCGGCCGGAACTGGCTGAGGAAACGGTAGCTGATATTTTAACAACTCAGGGCTGCAAGCTCGGCCAAGAGATTACTTTGCATCTTACCTATCCTGAAAAAATTTCAGGACTTCCCCAAACTAAGTAGGAGGCGATTGTATGAAATGGTTCAAGAGGTTAACTCCCTACATCGCAGTATCACTCATTAGCATGATTATTGGCGCTACCTTAGTGGTAGGCTGTGCCGGCAATGCTGCCGATAAAGCTAAAAAACCTGAGGCCACCGGTTCGCCATTCAAAGCCCTGCAGCCGCCAACTGCCCAGGCGCAAGTGTCAGAAGCACGCAATACACCCATCGTCCGGGCAGCTCAATCTGTCGGGCCGGCGGTTGTCGGTATTACCAACAAAGCCTTTGCCCGTGATATGTTTAACCGCAAAGTCCTTGTCGAACAAGGGACAGGCTCTGGAGTTATTTTTGATGCTCAGGGCTACATAGCCACCAACTTTCACGTAGTGGAAAACGCCCAGGAGATTGCCGTGTCCTTGGCTGACGGCCGCAATCTGACAGGAAAGGTCATTGGCAGTGACCAAGCGACTGACTTAGCTGTTGTCAAGGTTGATGCCGCCGATTTACCTGTCGCCACGCTGGGGGATTCCGATGCGCTCATGGTTGGCGAACCAGCTATTGCCATTGGTAACCCGCTCGGCCTGGAGTTTAAAGGTAGTGTAACGGCCGGTGTAATCAGCGCTCTTAATCGTTCACTGGACATTGGCGAGCGCCGTTTCAAACTCATCCAGACCGATGCCGCCATTAACCCCGGTAACTCCGGTGGTGCCCTCGTTAATGCCGATGGTGTCGTAGTAGGCATCAATAGTGCTAAAATCGCCTTATCCGGTGTCGAAGGTATCGGCTTTGCCATCCCTATCAACAGTGCTAGGCCTATTCTCCAATCGCTTATCGACAAAGGCCGGGTCATCAGAGCGTATCTTGGTGTAGGCGCATTAGACCAAACCTCCGCCCCGAAATACGGCTATGAACTCAACCTTGAAAAAGGTGTTTACCTTGCCAAAGTATCCCAAAGCGGCCCAGCCTATAAAGCTGGTATCCGCGAGGGCGATGTTATATTGAAAGTCGCCGGCGCCGAAACCAACAGCGTTGCCGAGCTAAGAGCAGTTCTCGACACTCAACAGGTAGGCAGCCGCGTCGAAGTCATCATCAAAAGGAACAACCAGAACCAGACTATCAACGTTCTTTTAGAAGAGATGCCTGGTCAATAACATATGAAGATAACTATCATTGCAGTAGGTAAAATTAAAGAAAAATATCTGACCGCCGGAATTCAGGAATTTTTGAAGCGCTTGACCCCATTCTGCAAGCTCGACATCATCGAGCTTGCAGAAGAACGTATGCCTGATAACCCGTCCGCAGCCGAAAAAACACAAGCGCTCACCCGTGAGGGTGAGCGCATTTTAAAAGCTGTCCGCCAGGGAAGCTACCTGATTGTATTAGATGTGGCCGGCCAGGCACTGTCGTCCGAGCAACTTGCCGCCAAGTTTGACAGCCTGGCGCTAAGCGGGCAAAGCGATATCACCTTTGTCATTGGCGGGGCTTTTGGTCTGTCAACTGAGTTAGTTAGGGCGGCCAAGGAAAGATTGTCGTTTTCCAAGATGACGTTTACGCATCAGATGATACGACTGCTCTTGGTGGAACAGGTGTATCGGGGGTTTAAGATTAGTCGGGGGGAACCGTATCATTGGTAACTGCGAAAATAGGTTTCAAGGAGTTCAAAAAGAGAACATGATATAATAGTATTAATCCTGCAAAGTTTTATAATTTGCAGGATTTTGTATTTTTATGGTAAATAATTATAACACATGGTAAAACAGTGGTAACGTAAACCTTATGGTTAGTCACATAATGGCTGGATAAAGAAGCCGGATACAAAAGAACCGTCAGACTGTGTGAAAACCGACCATTATATTCACATAAAATTACAGATATGATAAAATATAGATATAAGTCAGTGGTTAGAAGGTGGATATATGGGCTATATAAAGGGCGAAGATCGAAATCAAACCTTCCTATTTCCAGAAAGCATTGATGACTATATTTGTGAGGATAACCCCGTTCGTATCATTGATGAGTATGTCGATCAACTGGATATGAAGGAATTAAAATTTCAAAAAGCAATCTGCGCAAATATAGGACGCCCTCCATATAATCCCCAAGACCTACTTAAGCTGTATCTATATGGATACCTTAACCGAATTCGTTCATCCCGTAGGCTTGAACATGAGGTAGTTACAACATGGGGGACGGAGAGACGCCTGACGTAGCAGAAGAAAGGGCATTAGTACATGCAAAACGTGCGGCAATTGAGCAATCTGGGAGTTATTTGGAAAGTTATACTGAGGTTGTTGGACAAAAACTTACCAAGGATGAAATTAGGGTAATTTCAGCTGGCCTAGTTAAAGTGGAGGTCGTTGAAAAGACAATAAGCATTCAGGAAAAGGGTGGAATCAATTTTGGTGTCAAAATAAAGGCTGTAGTTAATACAGATAATATGATGAGCATGGTATCAAGAATGCGGGATAGGTCCATGACGGATAAATATAACGAGGTACAGCAGAAGTATGACTCTTTGCAAAAAGAGCACCTTAGTGATTTAAATTCGCAACAAGTAGAAAAGCGTGTCAACAATGAGAAGCAGTGGTTGTCTAATTATTGGTTAGATACTGGAATGGCTCACTATTTGCGAAAAGAATATGATGAAGCAATCTTGGCCGCAAAAAAATCAAATATGTTAAATCGTAATAACTCAACTTTCGCAGCACAAATTTGGCAGGTAAGCCTTGATATAGCTGGGTAGTCCTGCAAACCAGTGCTGTAGTTGACTTTTGATTAGCTTCACGACTGATTTCTTTACCTTTTTTGAAACATCATTCAATATCTCAAGC
>NZ_DATMYD010000004.1:0-24721 GCF_035561155.1 Sporomusa sp.
ATCCAATACAGTATCACATATATATAAAGAAAAAGGTTAGCCCTAGTAGAGATAACCTAAAAATTCAGCTGGGATAAACCCCCATTTGAAGTTAAGTCTACTTTATAATTTTTACGCACTAATAAGTTCTTTGCAAAGATCTGTTGCCGTAGCCGCATCAGGAGCATACCCGTCAGCACCGATCGAAGTAGCGAATTCTTGCGATACCGGCGCTCCCCCAACGATGACTTTAACTTTGTCTCTAAGTCCTTCTTCTTCCAAAAGCTCAATCGTGTCTTGCATTGCCGGCATCGTCGTTGTCAACAAGGCTGACATCCCCACAATATCCGGATTATGCTCTCGAACTGCTTCAATAAACTTTTCCGGTGAAACGTCGATGCCGATGTCAATCACTTCAAGACCACCGCTTTGCATCATCATCGATACAAGATTCTTCCCGATGTCATGAAGATCCGCTTTTACCGTACCTATGACCACTTTTCCCCGGCTTTGGATATCTTTTTCAGCAATCAGCGGTTTAACCAATTCGAGACCGGAACTCATGGAACGAGCAGACATCAAAACCTCAGGAACATACATATCCCCTGCTTTAAAACGGGCTCCAACGACATTCATTCCGGCAATTAAGCCTTGATTGACGATCTCAACAGGATCGGTTCCACTGGAAATAAGCGATTTGACTTGATCTTTTACCTGATCTACGTTACCGGCAATTACGCTTTGGGCAAGTTGATTTAGTGTTGCCATTCTTTTTTCCCCCTTGGATTTTTATTATTAGTTTAAAGACGTGCACCATAATGTTGACTCATCACAGTTGATGAATATTTCTGGAGTTTCCATTCAGGTACCCTACATGTTGGACAGAGATCAAAGAACCATTTATTCCTCATCCAGCGAGCTGCTCGGCTGTGTCTGGAATTATGAATGACAAACCGTCGATTACAGTGGGTCACAATCTCTGCCAGGTCTCCCCTTCGGGTCATGGACTTAATTCCATGCAGTGTTCCATTACGAGATGGCCAGAGTTTGATCTTTTCGACCAAATTAAAAAAATCAACATTTTTTCGATAATACCGCTTCTTTTCTTTTGCTGCCTGGCTCACTCGATTTCGCCTCCTTTGAGCCTATTTTAAGATTCTTTTGTCATTATGTCATAAAGCATCGTCGCGACTCCTAATTGGAGTGGGTCATGAATCAGCCGAGTCTTGATTCGTTCTAAGGCTTTGGCGTGAATCCCTAAAGGCACCCCTGGGGCTGCGACATAACTATCGAAATAAAGATGGTCCTGTGTGATAAACTCAGCTTCAGGGCACGCATCAACGATTATTCGATGACCTTTCAAGGCCGAGTCCAGGTTTTTCTCGATGTGAATACCCTGCCCGCAACAAGTTAAAACATCTTTAGCTAATTTAGCGCTTGCCTGATCGTTCTTATCATAAACATGGACTTTCCCTCCGAAATTGAGAACGGAAAAGGCCGCAGCAGTTCCTACTGGACCTGCCCCCAATATGAGTACGCTTTGGTCTTTAATTCCTCCTGTCATATAATCTAAAGCAGCTACATAACCCTTACCTGTTGCCTGACTATTATCAGAGTATCGGCCTGTTTTCAGGTAAGCTGCAATAAATCGGTCATCATCAGCCATGAAGAGAATTTCTGCCTTTCGCTCCAGTGCTTCTGCAAATCCCTTGGCATCTGAGGAATTTGTGACAAACGCCTGGATCCCGAGAAAGGTTAAGATTCCCGCGACAGTCTCTGAGAACCCACCGATTACTCCCTGGCCGCAGGTCATTGGAATAACGGCGATGGGCCCTTGGTCCCGTGCTTTCGCCCCATCCATACACTTTATGCCAACAGCATGAGCGGCTATTTCGGAAAGCGTATGTCCTGTTTTACTTAATAACTCTTGGTTGTACTGTTCCATTTGATACACGATTCGATTAATGTCGCTCTCTCTTAGACGAGTCATACGCTTTCAACTCCTTAAAGTTCAGCAACTCGGGGGATAGGGGTCTAGAACCTCAGGGATATCAAATGCCATCTGAATTCTTTGAAGAACCATATCGCGTTTATCCCATGCATTCTCAGGGCTCGATCCCCGGGTTATTAAGGTTAATACCCACTCTTTCTTTCCCGGAGTATAGTCAGTCAAAACTTCATCTGCGCCAAAAAAATCCTTCACTTGCTTTAGTGGCCCTGCCTCCGCCAAAATATGTTCACCTGAAACCTCAATTTTCTCAGAGGTCACTTTACAATGCTCGTAAATGACATAGCGTTCATGCTGCACAGGCCGCTTAGGAATGGGAATATACAGACTTCCCTGTACAAAGGAGTAGCCTAAGCACTCAACCATATTGATTCCCGACGAATGATAGACCGCAGTTGGGGTCTGACTCGGTAACCGGGCATCAATCTCCAGCACCTTTAGCTTGCCGTTATGAAGTATGGCCTCAACATCCATTATCCCCTTCAATGAGAGTTCACTGGCTAATTTCAGGGCAAGCTCCTGAATTTCACCCATTAGCCGATAGTCAAGCTCTGTTGGAGCTAGAACCCGTTTGCAATCATGCACCGGGTCCATTTCCAATTCGGTGACTTGAAATACCCGGTACTCCCCGGCAAATCCAAAAACCTCAATCGAGTAGGCAGGTCCGTCCAAATACTCTTCTATGATCCAATCATCATCTGAATTCTGACTACGGAGGTTATCTAGTTCTTCTTGTGTATGAGTAATTTGAACACCCTCACTCCCACTCCGTCCTGAAGGCTTTAGAACAAGTGGAAACTCGCAATCTGGCCATGGACGTGGGGATGGAATAGCCAGATCAAAAAACAGTCGGTTGGAGATGCGCTTTGATGAAGAAACAGCATAGGCATCAGCATCGAAAGCTAATGGAATTTGGGTAATTCTTGATATTTCTTCCAAAGCCTTTAAGACCGCTGCATCCTCTATGGCGGGAAGAATTAGATCAATTCCTGCAAGGCGGGATATGACTTCTTCCGTAGAAGTGAGGATATCCATACAATGAAACGTATCAGCAAGCCCAGTCGCCTGGGCCTGTTCCCTTCGGTCAAATAAAACGACTTCCCAACCTGCCTTTTTTGCTAAATAAGTTGCTTCCACCCCTTGCAACTTACCGCCGATAACCGCTACCCGCATTTAAACCCTCCTCTCTCCGGGTTTGTGAGGAACGCTTGTCGAGACTTAACCCAGGCTTGATATTCACCCTGAGTTGCAGGTTCCAAATGATTGATCTTGAGAACCGGAATGATCTTCTCAACAGTACGGTTGCCATCACCAATATCAAGTGAGCTTTGAGAAACACCTGCCAGGCCTGATGAAGGCGGAATAATCGAGGTAATGACGTTTGCTCCGGAATTTAGCCTTTTGTCTAATCCCTTCAAGCCATCAACATCTAATGATGCAGGAATCAAGCGGTCTGGCATAACCAGACGCATGACTGCAATGATCAGCAACTCACGAAACTGAGAATTAGTTCCCCAATCCGCTAACGGAGTATTTTCCTGGGGAACAAATGTCATGACTCGAACTTGATCGGCTCCCAGTTTTTTCATCATAAGGATCGAATCTGCAATGTCCTCATTGCTATCCCCCACGCCTGCTAACAATCCTTCTTCAATTAAGTAGCCCATTTCCTTGGCCGATAGCTTCCTATTCATCCGTTCATCATAACTCTGATCAATTCGCAAACGGTTATAGAGTGTTTTATTATGAGTCTCTTGGTAACAGGCGTACCAATCGGCACCTGCTTCTTTGAATTCCCAAAGAACTTCCTCAGATACCACCCCTGGAGAAATCATTATCGGAGTTCTAGTTTCCCGTTTAAGATCTCTCACCATTTGAACAAGATCCCTAAATCCGTTTTTTGAATTATGATATAGGGGATCTTCACCCATTGTCAGGTCTAACAAATGTACCCCTGAATCAACTAGACGCTGGGCTGTGGACCTGATTTCTTCACAAGTTTTTCTATAGCGAGGGTAACTTTGATTGGATTTACGGTAGAGGCAGAATGTGCAATTGTTACGACAGTATGTAGAAAAATAAACAAAGCCGTAAAAAAACACTTTGTGCTGGAAATACCGCTCTCGGAGCTTTCGTGCGGCTAAAGTAACTCTATCTAGCTCATTTTGCGAGCTTATACTCAATAAACTTAAAATTTCTTTATGGCTAAGCAATGTTTCTTGTTCCGCTTTCTTAAGAATTTCGTCCAGCTTAGACACTTTCATGCAGTTACCTCCTTTGCTTCCACTAAACTACTTGATTCATTTTCAACTCTGTATTTTGCACGAACTCACTCTTAATCCAATACCCTAATGCGATGCAAATTCTATGCCAGCCTCTGTTGTATCCTTTGGAATCACGAAAACCCCTGAGATTGCCTAATAAGAAGCAGGGCCAAGCACATTTGAACTAATCAGCGTGCTTTTTGTAAGTTTAAAATTCAAGTCAAGGGTACTGTTTGTAAGTCATTCTTAACTTTTGATTTCAATAAAAAAAGCTCAGCTTTTCGCTGAGCCAAATCCAATTTTATTATATTCCTTGTTAAGAGTACAAAGATGTATGTTTGGCGGGGAGTACGGGAGTTTCACCCGCCTGCACGAATTTAGAGTCCGTGTGATCCATTCGATCTACCCCCCATGTATATTTATATTCTTACATTAATGCAAGTTTTGTGCAAGCTTTAATAATAAAAAACTCAATTGCAAAAAAGAGCCAGCGTCCGGTCATCCGGCGCTGGCTCCTCACTGTTAACCTGCCTTGGTTTCGTATAAAACGTCAATATCGTGCTCTTTCAACAGTGCCTGTACTTTGGCCATATCTTGCGGCGTCGCATCCGGTACACCCTCTAATAGATAGGCTCTACCAAGCTGGGCCCACTTTTTCCGGCCAAATGTATGATATGGCAGCAGTTCTACAGCAACCTGGCCTGGTAAAGATTTTATCATTTCGGCCAAGGCATCAATGTCATCCCTGCCGTTGGTTATACCGGGGATGACGACATAGCGCAGAGCAACAGGCAATACTGCTGATACTTTTTTTAGATTAGCCAATATCCTGGTGTTGTCGGCGCCAGTCAGCCAGCGGTGTTTCACAGGATCAACCGCTTTTATGCTGAACAGTACGGCATCAGTATACGGCAGTACGCAGTCTAGGTTTTCCTCCGGACAATTGCCTGCCGTATCAAGGGTGGTATGCACCTTTTTTTCACGGCATTGTTTAAAGATCTCGGCCACGAAATCAGGTTGCAGGAGTGGCTCACCGCCTGAGATGGTGATGCCGCCGCCTGAGGCTTCATAGTAACGGCGATATTTTTTTATATCGGCCATTACTGCTTCGACACTGATGGTTTTTTCGCCGCGTACCCAGGTATCCGGGTTGTGACAGAATTTACAGCCTAAAGAACATCCGGCCAGAAATAGTACATAGCGAATTCCCCGGCCGTCAACAGTTCCGAAAGTTTCTACAGAATGATAGTATCCATATTGCTGTGACATAGTTCTTCCTCCGTTTACCGTCATTGCACCGTGCCTACGCGACGTATTACCGATACTAAATCAATAATTAATACCTAGTCCGGCATAACAGCATCGAAGATAGCGTGGCAATCTTGTTCTCTTAAACTGCTTCGTAGAAGGTACGGCTTATAACTTCCCGCTGTTGGGCAGGCGTCAGTTTGATAAAGTTTACAGCATAACCTGAAACGCGGATGGTCAGCTGCGGGTATTTCTCGGGATTCTCCATGGCATCTTCCAGTACAGCGCGGTCAAGTACGTTGACATTGATGTGGTGACCGTTATTTTCTGAGTAACCGTCAAGTACAGCAGTCAGGTTGTTCACCCGTGAATCGCAGCACTTGCCGAGGGCACCAGGTACTATCGAGAAGGTGTAGGAGATACCGTCACGGCAGTCTTCATAGCTCAGTTTGGTAACTGAGTTGACGGCTGCCAGTGCACCACGCTGGTCACGACCATGCATAGGATTAGCACCAGGGGCAAAGGCTTCACCGGCCTTTCGACCATCAGGTGTTGAACCGGTTTTCTTGCCATACATTACATTTGAGGTAATTGTCAGTACTGACAGAGTTTGCTCAGCACCGCGATAGGCCGGATGCTTTTTCAGGTTGGCAGAAAACTCGGCAGTGATTTCTTGGGCAATGAGGTCAACCCGTTCGTCATCATTGCCGTAGCAGGGAGCCTCGCCAATGATTTCGAAATCGGTGGCAATGCCGCGCTCGTCGCGAATTGGCTTAACTTTAGCATGTTTGATGGCACTCAGTGAATCAGCCACAACTGACAGACCGGCAATACCGAAGGCCATGAGACGGCCGACTTCTGTGTTGTGCAGTGCCATTTGCGCTCTTTCGTACGCATATTTATCATGCATATAGTGAATCAGATTCATAGTGTTGACATAAAGGCCGGCAAGCCAATCCATGACAACAGAGTAGTTCTGGCGGACTGCCTCATAGTCAAGGAACTCGCCGTCAAGAGCAGGAAGCACAGGCGCTACCTGCTGGCCGCTGACTTCATCGCGGCCGCCGTTGATGGCCATCAAGAGTGCTTTGGCCAGATTAGCACGGGCGCCGAAGAACTGCATTTGCTCACCCACTCGCATGGCTGATACGCAGCAAGCGATTGCATAGTCATCGCCGTAAGACGGGCGCATTACATCATCGTTCTCATATTGGATAGCGCTGGTGTCAATCGACACTTGAGCGCTGAATTTCTTGAAGTTCTCAGGCAGCTCGGTTGACCAGAGCACAGTCAGGTTAGGTTCAGGTGCCGGGCCGAGGTTGTAGAGCGTATGCAGGGTGCGGAAAGAAGTTTTGGTCACTAGCGGACGGCCGTCAATACCCACGCCGCCGATGGCCTCGGTCACCCATAAGGGGTCGCCGGCAAACAGCTCATTATAGTCAGGAGTTCTCAGTTGACGTGCCAGTCTTAGCTTGATAACAAGCTGGTCAATCAGTTCCTGGGCCTCCTCTTCGGTGATGCTGCCCTGAGCCAAGTCTCGCTCAAGATAGATATCAAGGAAGGTAGAAACCCGGCCTAGAGACATGGCTGCACCGTTCTGTTCCTTAATGGCAGCCAGATAGCCGAAGTACAGCCATTGCACAGCCTCAGCTGCTGTTTCAGCCGGACGGGACAGGTCAAAGCCGTAGGCTTTAGCCATTGTGATCATTTCTTTGAGTGCACCAATTTGGCGGGAAACTTCTTCTCTAAGGCGAATAACCTCTTCCGTCATGGGTCTCTTTGCCAGCTCATGTAAGTCTTGTTTTTTTGCTTCAATTAACCGGTTAATGCCATAGAGCGCAATCCGGCGATAGTCGCCGATAATCCGGCCCCGGCCATACGCATCTGGCAGGCCGGTAATAATAGCAGTGCTGCGAGCCAGTTTCATTTCTTCAGTATAGGCCATAAATACGCCGGCGTTATGGGTTGTCGCATGATTATGGTAGATGTCGCTAATGCGCTCATCCAGCTTATAACCATACGCCTCGCATGCTTGCTCGGCCATACGAATACCGCCATTGACAATAACGCCGCGCTTGAGTGGAGCATCTGTCTGGAGACCAAATACAGTCTCCAAGTCTTTATCTATATAGCCCGCGCCGTGAGAAGTAAGGGTTGATACCTTGGTAGCGTCAACAGCAAGAACGCCGTTGTTTTTGATTTCCTGCTTTATCAGTTCGCAGCATTGCTCCCATAGCTTGGTTGTCCTGACAGTCGGACCTGCTAAGAATTGGCTGTCACCTGCGTACGGAGCATAGTTCTGCTGGATAAAGTCACGAACATTGATGCTCTCCTGCCAAACTTGTCCTTTGAATCCTTCCCATGCTTTCATGTGTAGATCCCCCTCTTGAAATATTCAAACAATTACAATATAAGACCGCCTGGCATGAATGCCCAGGCGGTCGGCCTTCACCTCATACAAAACCGTGTACCTCTTACCTGTTCCGCCCGGTCTGCAATCGGCAACCATTAAATTTCAAGACAAAAACTTACATCGTTCGAGTTGAATCGACAACTTTTTCGCCTGTGTATTCATTATGCAACACATTGCTAAAGTTTGTCCAGTAGTTCACAAAAAGTAGTTTTATTCTAAAATTTTGATATAATCACATAAATTAGAGGGCAGTTCTTAGAACCACCCCCTAATTTGTTATTTACGCCATCTTTTTAAGTTAGGCAGATGCTCGCGCAGCAGTTTTCTGGCGGCAGCTTCAGTCATCCCATGTTCTTTCATGTGTGGTACACAATGCTCAACCATATCTTCCAGCGTTAGCTCAGGCTGTTTGAATTGCCCGCCTTCATAGCAGTACATGCAGTATTCTTCCGTTTTAGTACCGTTTGCCTCTGACCCTAACAGGTCTTGACCATTGAGCGGCATTCCGCAGCTTTGACAAAACTTATCCATAGTGCACCTCCGTATTTTTATCCGATGACCAAGCCGCTCTAAGACTCCCATCTTCTATAAGTGGGAGTTATACCCAAAGGGCACAGGCGAGCGGCTAGGTCCCTGGATAAGGTCGACTAAACTTCAGATGGGGTTAAAACCCCACCTGAAGCTAAGTCTCACTTTATTTAAGGTAAGATTAAACTGTCTTTGTTATCGAACTCAAGAAACGGATTCCAGGCCACTTCCCACAGATGTCCGTCCAGATCGGCAAAATAACCACTATAGCCACCCCAGAATACGGTTTGCGCCTGTTTAACTACTTTGGCCCCGAGCTCTTCAACCTGCTTTAAAACTGCATCTACCTCTCCCTGGCTCTTAGCATTGTAGGCTAGCGTTATACCGGAAAAACCCTGTCCATCATGAGCAACCCCAACATCCTCTGCCAGCAGTTCCCATGGATATAAGGCTAGTACCACGCCACCCAGATCAAAAAAAGCGATTTTCTCCTCACTAATGCTTGAACATTTCCACCCTAACCCATTCTGGTAGAAATTAACTGCAGCGGTAAAATCACGCACACCAAGGGTTACAATATTGAGCTTTTGTCTCATCGGCAAACTCCCCCCAATATTATTCGACGTTGTTATACGGGTCCCAATCAGTCACATTCGCCAATTGGCGCTGGGCTGCTTTAATGTCTTCAAGCAGCCTGTCCTTATCTTTTGGCAGAGTAGCCGCCAGGGCAATATGGTTAGAGATATGGTTGCTTCTAAACAGGCAGTGGCTTGCCTCCGGTAATTCAATAGCACTTACAAGTTCATAGAGTTCGCCCATAATTTCAGCCGGTGACAACGGCACAAACTCACCACGTTCAAATTGATCCAGCAGTTGGCTGCCACGATATAGCATAAGTGTCAGCGCGCTCAGCATGTTAGGGCGAATGGCGTTTACCGCCTGGGCGGTGTTATAGGCGTGCCGGTTGGAGCCTTCTCTGCCGCCAAGACCGGCAATCACCATGACTGACAGCTTGATACCGGCCGCAACAATACGCCGCCCGGCCTCGATGGCCTCAGCCGCGCTGACACCCTTGTTGACCTCTCTAAGCACGGTCTCATCGCCAGACTCCAGACCATAATAAACAAGCTTAAGCCCGGCCTCCCGCAAAGCAATCAGTTCTCCCGGGGTCTTATTCAGCATATCCTTGGGGCCAGCATAGCAGGAAACCCGCTGCAGCCGGGGGAAAGTCTGCTGCAAAACAGTTAATATCTGCAGCAGCTTATCTGTTGCCAGCACCAGCGCATTGCCATCTGCCAAAAAGATGCGGCGGATGTGCTGGGCATACGGTTTAGCGGCGTTAATCTGAGCAATTATTTCGTCCATGGGACGGGTGCGGAACTTAACTGATCGATACATATTGCAATAAGTACAGGCGTTGTGCGAACACCCAATTGTCACCCGTAAAATAAAACTGTAGGCTTCACTTGGCGGGCGAAAAACATTTCCCTCAGCATCATCAAAATACAAATACATCGCCTCTAATCTAAGATTATAGACTCACGGGGACGGTTCTTCTGAGTCATTTCGCCTTGGCCTCAATGACTCAAGAGAACCGTCCCCGTGAGTCAGATGGGAATATAAGACATCTAAAATGTATCAAAAACAGACTGCGTTGTCAAAAGGAACCTAGACATAGTTGGTTTCCAGGCCTGATTTATGAGTAATAAAAACGCGCCCCATAAGAGCGCTGTTTCTATCGTTCTGTATACTTTTTTGCGCCTGAGGCCAGGGCGCTCAGAAAGACCGAACGTATCGGCTTGATCGCCATAAACGCCTTGACGGGGGCTGATTTCTCAATAACAGAGGCAATGCGGCCCAAGGCCCGATGGCTTAGCCGGGAGGGATCGTCAAAGAGAAAGTTGCTCAGTTTTCCCCGTTCAATGGCCATAGCGACCATGCGGTCAAAGGTTGTCTCAGGCACCATGACTTGCTGCTCGCGGCCATTCATACTGATACAGCCACGCTTACAGGCCGAGTAGCACACCCCGCAGCCCAGACACAGGCTGGGTTCGCACACAGCTTTGGGGCGTGCGTTACTGCCTTCATCAAGTCCAATTGCGTCCACAGGGCAGGCCTTGATACATAGGCCGCAACCGGTACACTGTTCTGCAGCAATGTGAGCTACCCAGTTGGACGTAACAACGGCACTCCTTAAATCGAAGGTCTTTATCGCTTGAATCATACCACAACAGCAACCACAGCAATTACACATAAACCCGACCGTGCGCTGCACATTGTCGGCAATCTGAGCCAAACCGGCCTGTTTACACTGTTCAAGCACAGCCATGGCTTCACTCACGCTTGACTGTTCAGCCATGCCTTTTTTTATCAGCATCTCTGCACCATGATTAAAGGTAAGGCATGTTTTAAGCGGTGCGTTACAGGCTTTTTCCAGATGACTGGCTTTATGGCGGCAGGCGCAAAGTGATAACCCGACCGTCTTGGCCGACTGAATGACATGGCTGGCTTTTTCCCAGTTAAGTACCTCAGAGTAGTCACCTGCCGGCAACGCCTCTTCCTGTACCAAGGCACGCCCTAGCTGAGTATTCTCCTGGAATACAGCACGGGCAAACCGGTCATCACAATACATATACTCTTCAAACAACTGAGCCAGCTCGCCCATGGGTAAATCTTCACGGGTGCGCATATAGACAAATTCAAAAAAGCCAATCACAACAGGGGCTAACACGACATGACTCTGGCCCTGGTATTCAAAGTCAAAGACTAAACCTTTTTCCGCCATTATGAGTATCTTTTTCTGCAGTTCTTCCTGATGAAGGCCAATTTTTCGGGCCAAAGCCGCTACCGAGGTGGGACGGAGCGGAATTTGCCTGGCAATGGTGGCCTCAGCGGGGGAAAATAGCAGCTTGAGTATTTGGATAAATACCGGCGAATACGGCGCACCGGTTATGTTTTGATCAAGACGCTGCTGCAGCAATCGGTATTCGCGTTCACCGTTAACAATGTGTCCCAAGGGTCAGACCTCCCGCAACTTAAACAGATACGCCGATAAGTACCAGATTACCAAGCAAAAGCGGCATATTGCTTTATTATACCAGAAAAGACTGATATTGGCACGTTGTGCGGGGTAGATTGCACCTGTTACCAGTTGATGTGCTCGGCCACCTGGGCTTCGGGGTTCAGTGCGACCTCTCTCAAAACCCATTCTTTAAATACCGGATAACCCGTCCTGTCAACAATATAACCTACATGTTCCTTGCCGCCAGGGGCGTCTTTGTCGATGAACTCATCAATATAGTGGTAGGTGTTCTTGAGTATTTTAAGAATGCTGGCTTCATCCACCCACCGGATAAAGGGCTGGGCAATACGGGGGTTTTTCTTTCCTGTCCGGCCCATGATGACAAGTTGGTACAGCTTTATACTGCTTCTGCTCCAGGCACCGGTAGGACATTTGAGTACACACTCGCCGCAGCCGATACATTTTTCGTCATCGTGAACGACCTTGAAGTTTTCGAATTTTAGCGCGCCGCCAGCCCGCTTCTTGCAGTTAGTAACACAGGCCTGACAGCCCACACACCGGTAGGCGTCATACTGAGGCTCATTCATGCCGATAATGCCAAAATCGTGCATCCTGGACTTGATGCAATCATTAGGGCAGCCGGTGAGGGCGATTTTAACATGATAGTCGTTCGGAAATACCGCCTGCTCAATGCGTTGGGCAAAGGCACTGGTATCATAATTGGCAAAAGGGCACACCTTGCTGCCGATACAAGCAGATACATTACGCGTACCGGCCGCCGGATAGCCGCTGCCCGGACTAATCTGGCTGATATTGAGCCCTTCGATCACAGGCTGCAGCATCGCGTTGACTTCCGGAATTTTATCCATAGCGATACCAGGGATCTCAAACCCTTGTCTGGTAGTCAGGTGTACAGTACCATTGCCGTAGAGTTCGGCTGTTTGCCTGATAACCTCTAAATATTTGGCGTCAAGATGTCCGCCCGGCACCCTGATTCTAGCTGCCGTCTTATAGCGTTCTTTAGTAACCCGAAACGCGTTCTTTTTTAAAATTTTGGTGTTAATATCTACGCTCATGTTGTCACCCTCCCCTAATCCAGCAGCGTTTTGGCCTTGGCATAGTTAAACACCGGGCCTTCCAGGCAGATATAGGTATCGTCCATTTTGCAGTGACCGCACTTGCCTACACCGCAACACATTTTTCGTTCATAAGAAACCCAGATATTTTCCTCAAGAGCCCCGTTTTTCAAGAACTCGGCTACGGTAAACTTCATCATAAGCGGCGGCCCGACTACGATGATTTGGGCTTGGCTGATATCGGACACAGGAATATCTTTGACATATGCGGTAATTAGACCGGTATTACCTTGGTACGAATTGTCATTGCTTTTATCAACAGTCATGACAACATTTACCGTCTTCTGCCATTTTTCCAGGTCAGCTTTAAAAAGAATATCCTGGGGTGACTTAAACCCGGCCAGCAGCGTGAACGACTCAGCCTCCCCGGGATTGGCGGCGAAATAATCGACAATGCCTTTTACCGGTGCCAGGCCGGTGCCGCCGGCAGCGACGATAATTTCTTTTTTGTTATACAGGCCAACATCAAACCCATTGCCATAAGGCCCACGCAGAAATAGCGCATCGCCCTCTTTTAATTCATGAATCGTATTGGTTACAACACCAACCCGCCGAATGGTAAGACCGATATAGTTATCGCCAATGTCGCTCACCGAGATCGGGGCCTCACCGTATTTAGGGATAGATACCTCGAAGAATTGCCCGGGCTTAACAGGGCCGGTATATTCCATAAAAAAGGTATAGTCAATGTCGGTGTGCGGCACGATTTTCAAAATCTGTGATCTAAAAGGCTTATAGATATTACTCATATTTTCGCCCCCTCTGCTGCTTTAGCCAGCTTATTAATACAGTTGGCAAACGAGATATATTCCGGACAAATATCGTCACAACGGCCACAGCCGACACACATGTGATAACCAAACCGTTTTTTGTAGTCGCCGATTTTATGCATAACGCGAAAGCGCATTCTCTCGCCTTTTCCCTTGCGGAACCCATGTCCGCCTGCCATGTCAGTAAAGCCGTCAACCATGCAAGAGGCCCACACCCGCCGGCGCTCACCGGCATTGGCATTCTCTTTGTAAAAAATATCCTGCATTGAGAAACAACTGCAGGTTGGACAAACAAAGCTACACCGCCCACAGCCCAGGCAACGGGCTGAATACTCCTTCCATAGCGGGGACTCGGCCACCTCAGTAAGGACTATATTCTCAGGAACCGTTACTGTAACGGAGTTTTCCTGTACAAACTGTGGTTCTGCCTGAAACCGGGGCTCATCAAAGCAGCTGAATTCGTTATTATTCACGCCAACATAGACAGATTCACCAGCTAACCTGACAAACAAGTCATAATCGTTTGTAGAATTTGTCCCCATACTGGCGCAAAAACAGTTGGCAAAACTATTCTGACACTCAATCAAGGCAAACCGTACTTTTTCGCGGAAAACCTTGTAATACGGATCTTCAAAGCCGTTACGAAGATAGAGTTCATCTAATCGTTTGATCGCATGAATATCACAGCTCCGGGCAAAAATCAGGATTTTTTTATCACTTATCTTGGGTTCTGTCCAGTTATCTTCAGTAAAATAGAATAAGGTTTGGGTAATGGGTAGCAGGATCTCTTTAGCTGAATAGTCCGACTTTTGATCAAAGGCAATCTCCTCAATAGCATTGATTTCTTTATATCTGACAGAATCCGTGTTGGTAAAGCTACCTTTCCCGGGAAATACCACCGGTGCGTAAATCTTGTAGTCGTTCTGCCAGCTCCGGAGATATTGATTACAGCGTTCTATTGTCATTTTGTACGCCATTTGCTTGCCTCCGCCCCCTTTAATCGTTTTATCTTCATGTTACACGCATAACAAAAAACGGTCTGTGATATCAATCACAAACCGCTCAGACAACACTTGCCATTTTTACCACCAATAATGGGGATAATTGTGTTTCACTATGTATTTGTTAAACAATATTGCTATACCGATGATCAACATACTCCCAACTAGTACGGTTGTAAAGATACCCGTTTCGTCAACGCCCCCTTGCAATGTAATTAGAATAGTGGTAGCCGCTGCAGGCGGGTGAACGGTGCGGGTGACCTGCATAATAGCAACAACAGCACTCATAGCGATAGCCTGCGACCACCAATTTGAACCAAACATCAGCAAACATGCCAAGCCGATTAGACAGGCAAGGATATGGCCACCGATAATATTGCGCGGCTGGGCAAACGCACTATCAGGAAGGACAAAGGCAATATAGCAGGTTGCGCCAAAAGGGGGAATTAAAAAAGCATGCCCAGTAGTTACCGATATGTATGCAATAATCCCGACAGCTGAAAAACTGCCTAAAGACGATAATAGCACATGGTTAAGATGTAATTTACGATATAATATACTGCGCGCGGTACTCATATTTAGTTCCTTTCAACCAGGTAAATATGGTTTTGAATGACGTCAACGTGGTTTCACATTATAGCACGCCTTAAAGAGGCTGCCAGTGATATATATCACTACCGTCCCCGCGAGATTGTCATAACAAAATGGCTGTTGTAAAGAGAGTACCTGTCATGAAAAAAAGTTGTCGCGAGGCATTTATTCCTCTGACAACTTTTTTAGCTTCTGATATTCTTCCCAGGTATCAGCGTCATAAAACGGCGTAGGGTCTGTCCAATCCAGTTCCCTAATCCAATCAGGATTTTCTCGAATAATGCTCCGCCCGCCTGTGTCGCCGGTCAAACCTGCCAAACTGGTTCGCCAGTGACTGCCGAACAATACCGGGCTATAGCGTTGCCCCTGATAACAGGGCACAATAATCGCCTTGTCGCTTGCTAGCTGTGCGAAGCTAGAAAGTATGGCTTGAATTAACGCTTGGGGCACCAACGGCTGATCGCCGAGAAAGAAGATGATCCCATCTAATTGATGATGCAGTGTTTGCAAGGCCAGGGTGATTGAGGAGGCCTGACCGCTAACCCGCCCGGCATTAAAGACAGCTCGAATAGAATACTGACAGCACAGCTCAGACAGCTCAGCCTTCGGTTCGCCAATAATGGCAACACAATCGGCCCACTGCAAGTTGTGCACAGTACTGAGCACATGAGCTGCCAGTGGTTTGCCGCCTAAAGGCAGCAGCAGCTTTTGCTGCCCCATGCGGCTCGCGGTACCTGCCGCCAAAATGACCGCACCAATTCTAGTATTTATAGCTTATACACCTCGCAGGGCTGCATGGCGCAGCCGTAGCCTTCAGTCACGATCACACGGGCAACACCAGCCCTGGCTAGAGTACTATATCCGGAGATTTTCTCGGCTGCTACCCTGGCGGCTGGGCCTTCAGCCCCACTGAGTAACAAAATCCTGGTTCCCTGGGCATACTGAAAAATTCCTTGACGATGCGCGGCCAGCCGGGCTAAGTCGAGCCATTCCAAAGTCTCACCGACCTGTTTATTAATAATATCTGACACTAAATCCAACCGGTGGGTGTTGGCCTCCGATAGCGGCTGACCAACAGCCCCCAGGTTTAATACGCCGACAGTTGTAGTGGTACGGTCAGGAATAACAGGCTCCTGCTCAGCCGGAGCCTTAATGAGAGAGCGGCGCGCGCCATCGGCCTCAACGAGGATATAGGTGTTTGGAGCGCTGGCGGCCACACTGTCAACCCACCCCGACGGCACTCCTATTACCTTTTCACCATCTTGCCGTGCAAACCAGGCTGCTGGCTTGCCTGTTTGCAGTGCTTTAACCACTTGTGCCACGCCTACGGCAGCATCATCTGCCAAAACCAACTCATACCCGGCTACCTGGCGATAAAACATCTTTGTCGTTGCTGTAACTAGAACCGGCCATCCCCGTATACTTGCACGGGTGGCCAGCGATTGAATCAGTGAGGTCTTGCCGCCCGCGCCGACACAGGCAGTCACGCCCGGCTGGCTAACCCCCAAAGCATCCCATAGCATATTACACTACCTGGACGAATACTTCCATAACTCCGCCACAGGCCATACCCTCGTTGGCTGCCGTATCGCCTGTCATTAACACTTTATATGTGAAAGATCGGTTGTCATCCAGGGCCGTCAGCGCCTGCAGCCTAACCTCAGCTTCGGCACAGCCGCCGCCAATGGTGCCAAATACCCGGCCGTCGGGATAAACCAGCATTTTTGCCCCTGCCTTGCGCGGCGTTGAACCGCGTGTGGCAATAATGCTGACAAGCGCTGCTTTAGCACCAGACTGTTGTACAGCACAAATAGCCTGAACCATAGTATCATCCATTATTTTTACCCCTCCGCTTCTCTGACATCGGCTGGCAGCTGGCATTCCTGTTAACAGCCACAATTTCAGAAACAATACCGAGAGCAATCTCAGCCGGCGTCTCAGCCCCGATATCAAGACCAATCGGTGCACGCAGCCGGGCTAATGCATCTTTGTCAAAGCCTTCCTCAATTAGAGTGTTTATAACAACTCTAACCCGCCCCTGACTGCCAATCATGCCAACATATGCTGCCGGTTGATCAATTACGGCCCTCAGGCACTCCATATCAGAGCGATGGCCCCGTGTCACAATAATGATCGCGCCAAACCGAGACAGGCTAAGTTCCTCCAGCGCCTGACTGAAGTTCTGACAAACGACCTGCTCAGCTTGAGGAAACCGTGCTGTACACGCAAAATCCGGGCGATCATCCACGACTGTCACAGCATAGCCAACCATCGCCAGCATCTGGGTCAGCGGCTGACTGATATGACCTGCCCCAAGCACCAGAGCTGACTTCTGCCGGGACAGCTTGTCCCAAAAGATACGGTATTGGCAGCCAGCATACTCTATGGTAATGAGCATTGGCCGCTTCCATTCGGCCCTGTTTACCTCTGCCATAATAAGCCTGGTAAACTCTTCATCAATTAAGGGCTCCTCATACTGACCGCCGGTAATGAGCATCATTTGCCCAATACTGCCAGCCTGCTGTGCTGGCGCACTAATCAGGGTGATGATATCAGCGGCTCCAGCCTCTCCGGCAAGTTGCTGGAGACGTACAAAAATATCTTTTTTCATCTCTCCACCCCCATGTGCAATAATGCTTCTAAGACCCCACCGCCGATGGCCCGGGCTTTGTCTGAAATAGTATAGCAATGTTCCGGGCGGCAGCGCGGATCAACGTCGCCAATTTTTAAGCCTTCGGCTACTGTCAGGCCATCTTGAATCAGGCCGCGCAGCACACCGGTAATTGCCACTCTGACCGGTCGATCGCCGACATGCCCGACAACTTCGCCGCCAACAACCGTGTCGCCAATGTCCCGGCAGGCAGTGAATACGCCAGAAGCTGGCGCTTTGATCAACCGTTCCAAGGTGTAGCCGCCCACTTCACCAGGAATACCGGAATTGGCGATAGCGGGTCCCTGGTAGATAACCCGGCCTAAGTCATGGCCGCGCTTTGTCTCAATCACGGCATGAACATCAATTCCCGCCGTAAACCCCGGCCCTATGCCAATGACTACCGGCGCATCAGTCATGTTCGTTCCTGTGTTCTTTTTGGCAATAATAGCGTCAATGACCGCCTGTGGCTTAAATGCTGCCACACAGTGCGCGACAGGATCAATGACAACCGGGATGATACCAGCAGCCAGCGTCTCTCTGACCTGCTCACCTGTTACCAGTTTGGCAGTTACGCCTTCAACAACAGCTTGACCATCGGTCACTGCCTGGGCAAAAGCTACTGTTCGCCGGACAACAGTCGGCTTAAGTATCTCGGTTATCACCACGTGAAAGCGGCACTGCTGCAGGCGGTGGGCAATGCCTGTTGCCAGATCGCCGCCGCCTTTGATTATGATTATTTTATCCATATGGCAACTCCTTGTAGTATCTAGGGGAGGGTTATTCTCCCTTGCTGCAATAATAAGTAAAGGCGGCAGCCCATTAGGGCTGTCGCCTTTATTCTTTCGCTAATTACCCAATATATTCCTGCTTACCGATGGCAGGCTCGGCAGGTTTATCTGTGCCGTTTAAGACGGCATTCAGGATGATTGCCGCCACACTGCCGGCAGTAATGCCGCTGTGGAGTATTACCTGCGCCCAGCTGGGGAAGTTGTGGTAAAAGTTAGGTACCGCAAGCGTAATCATGCCAACGCCCATACTAACGGCAACAACCATGATATTATGAGTGCCGTCAAACTGAACTTTGGACAATGTCTTTATGCCGCTGGCAGCAACCATACCGAACATGGCGATGCCGGCGCCGCCCAGCACCGGGCTGGGTATAGCGGCGATAATGGCCGCCAGTTTGGGGAATAAACCAAGAAGTACCAAAATAGCGCCGGCTGCGGCCACAACGAAGCGGCTCTTCACCTTGGTTAAGCCGACAAGACCAACGTTTTGGGCAAACGCTGTGTACGGGAAGCTGTTTAAAATACCTCCCAGCATTGTCGAGAAACCATCGGCGCGCAGACAACGGGTTAAATCTTCCTGGGTAACAGGCTTTTCAATGATCTCGCCAACCGCGATACAGTCACCCGTTGTTTCAGTCATTACGACCAGCATGACCAATACCATGGCCAAAATTGACGCAAAGTCGAAAGTCGGCATACCGAAGGCAAAGGGTGTGGTAATACCGATCCAACCGGCAGTAGGCACTTGTGAGAAATTCACCATGCCAAATGCGGCGGCAATCACGGTGCCGCAAATTAATCCCAAAAGAACGGCAATATTGCTTAAGAAACCTTTAAAATAGCGATAGAAGAATAGCACAAGCACCAAGGTAATAAGAGCCATACAGATATACGGGAAGGCGGCAAAATCCTTGGCTGCCGGATTACCGCCGGCTGCCCAGCGCACAGCTACCGGCATGAGCGTAACACCAATAATAGTGATGATCGTACCAGTAACTACAGGCGGGAAGAAACGGATAAGACGGCTAAAATACGGACTCATTAAATATGTTACAATACCGGCGACAATAATCGAACCATAAATACCCGTCAAGCCGTGTGTCTTGCCAATGATGATCATCGGTGTTACAGCAGCAAAGGTTACCCCCTGGATGATAGGAATACGGATACCCATGTTCCAGAAGCCAAGCGTCTGGATCAGGGTGGCGATACCACAGGTGAACAAATCGGCATTAATAAGGTAAATGAGCTGCTCTTTACTTAAGCCCAACGCGTTGGCGATAATAAGCGGCACAGCCACGGCCCCGGCATACATAGCCAGAACATGCTGCAGACCGTAGGTAAATAGTTGGCCAAAAGGCAGCATTTCATCAACAGGATGTTTCAATTGGTTGTTTTGCACTAATTCTCCCCCTTATAATTTTGCTATTTTGGTTTATATCTTAAAGCCGTATATAAGTACGACCTTTTAGCAAAAATCTGCTCCTATGTGAAACAATCTCACTTCTTCATTCCCATAAACACCTTTTCAGGTGTTATCGGTAACCGGGTCACAGTAGCACCTACCGCATTGTATACAGCGTGGGCAATGGCCGGTGGCGGCGTGTTGATAACAACCTCGCCGACTGACTTTGCGCCAAACGGCCCTGTGGGTTCGTAGCTGGCTTCAAAAGCCACTGTAATTTTGCCGACATCCTTGCGGCAGGGGATCTTGTACTGCATGAAGGTATTTGTCTGCATATGACCGCGTTCGTCATACCGGACATCTTCATACATGGCCATGCCGATGCCTTGGGCAATCCCGCCTTCTACCTGAATGCGCGCCAGGTTGGCGTTAAGCACTGTGCCGCAGTCGACTACCGCCACATAGTCAATCAGTTCGGTTACACCGGTCTCCGGATCAACCTCCACCTCGGCAAACCCGGCGATAAATGGCGGCGGCGATATCGGGGAGCCATAGGTTGCGTGACCCACCAATTGTAGCTTACCTGCACCTAACACCATAAGTTCTGCCAGTTTCACCAGGCTCATGGACTTGCTGCCATCAAGCGCAGTGAGATTCTCACCGTCAAATTTAAGCTGCTCAGGATTAATAGCCAGCAGCTTAGCGCCCTGGGCGATAATCTTTTGCTTTAATTCTTCAGCCGCCTGCAGTGTAGCCATGCCGGTAACATAGGCCGTACTTGAGGCGTATGAACCAGGGTCATAGGGAGAAATGTCAGTATCTGCCGCATGAACAGCGATATTATCCAGCGAAGTCTCCAATACCTCGGCAGCAATCTGCACCAGTACCGTGTCACTGCCTGTTCCCATATCGGTTGAGCCGGTAAGCAGGGTATAGCTGCCATCATCATTAAGACGGATTTCGATAGAGGCAGTATCAATCCCGGCAATACCTGACCCCTGCATGGTTACTGCCATGCCGATCGCCCGCACCTTGCCGTTCGCGAGCTCGCGGCGGGGGTATTTATCGTTCCAGCCGATCAGTTCTTTGCCTTTTTGAATACAGCGGTCAAGGGCCGAACTGCCAAGCACTTTACCATGATACACCAGGCAGGTTTCGCCTTCTTTGATTAAATTCTTAAGCCTGAGTTCAGCAGGATCCATATTGAGCTGTGCGGCCAGCTTATTCACCGCAGACTCCAGCGCAAACGTACCCTGGGTAGCGCCATAGCCTCTAAGCGCCCCTGCTGGCATTTTGTTGGTATACACAGCATGGCCATGGTACCGGACAGCCCGGGTTTTGTTATAAAGCGGCAGCGTTTTATCGCCGCACACCATGAATGTCGTGGAGGCATGTTCGCCATATGCGCCAGTATCAGACAAATTTTCAATATCAAGGGCACGGATAAAGCCGTCTTTGTCAGCACCCAGCCTCAATTTAAGCCGCATGGCATGACGGTTGGTAGTACAGCTAAAGGTTTCAGTCCGGCTATAAATAAACAGGGCCGGCTTACCTGTCTTCAGTGTGACCAGCCCGGCAAATACCTCGCCTGAGCCTGACTGCTTACCGCCGAAACCACCGCCAATACGCGGTTTGATAACCCGTACTTTGCTTGCTGCCAGGTCTAATGCCCGCGCAACCTGCCGTCTGATATGGAACGGCACTTGCGTTGAGCTGACAATCACCAGTCTGCCGGTATGGTCCAGATAAGTGAAGGCGCGAAAGGTTTCCATCATGGCATGAGCCTGCGCCTGGGTAAAGTAGGTCTCTTCAATAACAATGTCACAGTTTTTGAGTTCCTGTTCTACATCGCCTACTTCAACCTTGTGAGATGAGCAGATGTTGCGGGACTTGTCCATACCAATGTCAAAATTGCAATGCAGGTCGGCTTCCGGATGAACAACAGAGGAATGGCCGATCGCTTGTTCAAAATCAAGCACCGGTTCAAACACTTCATATTCAACTTTGATTTTTTTCATTGCAGCATTGGCTGTCTTTTCATCAACAGCCGCAATAACAGCCACTTCATCGCCAACATATCTGACTACTTGATCGAGAATCAACCGATCATAGGGTGATGGCTCCGGATAAGACTGTCCTGCCAGTGTGAACCGTACTTTGGGCACATCTTTATAGGTAAGAATACATTCGACGCCTTTTACGGCATACGCTTTGGTTGTATCTATCGACTTAATCCGGGCATACGCATGAGGGCTTCTAAGAATTTTTACCACAAGCGCGTTAGCTGGAGACAAATCTTCGGTGTATACCGGTTTTCCAGTACTAATTGCCATTGCATCTGTTTTGGCTATCCCTTTACCTACACATTTCATTGTTCTGCTACCCCCAGGTATTTCTTGACGGCTCTGAGCTGCCCCTGATAGCCGGTGCAGCGGCATAGGTTGCCTGTCAAGTAGTGGATGATGTCCGCTTCATTAGGATTCACCAGTTCCCTTTTCATAGCAAGAACGGTCAAGATAAAGCCAGGGCTGCAATAGCCGCATTGATCGGCGCCTTCGGCAGCCATAAATCTGGCAAAACCCTCAGCCTCATGCTGGAGACCTTCTATTGTCGTAATATGTTTACCATGGGCGCGAAACGACAGGGTCGAACAAGATAGTGTCGGCCGGCCGTCAAGCCAGATGGTACACAGGCCACAGCAGGCTGTATCGCAGCCTCTTCTTACACTGAACAGTCCCTGTTTGCGCAGGGTATCAACAAGAAAATCATCAGGCTGCACTTCTAAGGATACACGCTGATGATTAATAATGACTTCTATCTGCATGCTGCTACCTCCGCAATGGCTCGTTTGACCAGTGTTTTGCACATCGCGCTCCGGTATTCGGCTGAAGCACGCATGTTAGCACCAAATGGCAACTCCTCGGCTGCTATTTTCGCTGCCTGCTCCAAGACGTCTGGTGTCACATCACTCCCAGCGTTAGCCAGTAACACTGCCGCCTGAGCAGCCAGTTTGGCACGGGTTGGCCTTGCACCAACGGCAATTTTCCAGTCAGCGTCAAGCCTGGAGACGGCAACAGTCAAAACAGGATAGTCGCTCTGCGAATTGCGCAGCGTCAGATAGGCTGCAGTGCGATTTGTCTTATGAATAATTACTTTAATCAAAATGTCCTTGGCACGGGGCATATCCATAAATTCAGCAAGCGTCAGGCGCCCGCCCTTATATAGCTCTACTTCAGTATCAAGCGCCATCAAAGCAGTGAGAAAATCTGAAAAACCGTAACGGGAAAATACCGATGCCCCAACAGTGGCGACATTGCGGAACTGCACGCCGATGATGCTCCTCACCGACTTTGATAATACACCGCTAAAACATTTGTTAATGGCAGAGTTGGTTTCAACATCACGCAAGCTAGCCATTGCACCGATTTCAATATATGTGTCATGTTCTTTAATAAAATCTAAGCCAAGTTTAGATAAATCCACCCCGGTATGAATGGTCTGAGAACCCATCCGGAGATAGGCGCAGCCGCCAAGTATGGCGTTGCTCTTTTTTGCGGTCAGTACTTTATAGGCATCTTGCAGCGTTTCTGGTTGCGCTATGCTAAGCAACGTGAACAATTTTTACCCCCCACTGCCGAACGTTCGGTTGATTTTACCCAATATAGTTCGAATTATATCATATAGGTGTAATTGTGAAAACACATTTTTATATCTTCAATTCGCATTTATATTGAGTTATTTTCGTTTTTGTCACTATTTCGCGGTAATTTGCAGTCATTTATAAATAATAATATTTTGCTCAGAACGTATATTGAATGTCCATCTCCTGGAAAAATCGAACAATCATAATCAAAAAGGAAAAAACAGAACCGATAAATCCTCGATTCTGTTTCAAACCTTAGTACTATTGGCGCCAACTACCTAGTGAATTCAATCCTTTTTTGAAATATACCAATAGGATGTTCCGACCACCAGTGCGCCGCCGATAACATTCCCCAATGTAACTACTGCAATATTATAAACAAAGCCGCCTAATGATCCGACTGCCTCGCCAGGCATGAGCAGGGCCACAGAAAGCAGTGTCATATTAGCAACACTATGCTCAAACCCTGTTGTGATAAAGGCAAATAAGCACCAGAAAATTATAATCAGCTTTGCTGTTTCGTCCTTAGCACGAATAGAACACCAAATAGCAAGGCATACAAGCGTATTGCAGAGTATCCCCCTGGCTAACAGTTCAGTCCACGGCAACGACATTTTAGTCTGAGCGATTTTCCCGATAAACATAGCAGTACTGCCTGTAGCTAACCCTGCACTGATGAACAGTCCTGCAAGTACTGCTGAGCCTAGCAAATTGCCGATAAAGCTAATAACATTAACCTTTAGCAAATCCATCACTGTAGTCTTCTTTTCTAAACTGCCTACTGTCATTGTCATATTGTTGCCTGTAAATAACTCAGAACCAGCGAAAGTGACCAAGCTGAGAGCAATACCAAAAGACAAGCCCATTGCAACTCGCACGAAAGGCGAACTCACTTGTGATAATAAGCCGCCAATCGTATATACCAGAAGAACCGCGAATCCAACGTACACGCCTGCCAAGGCTGAGGACAACAAATATTTGCTTTTACTTAACTTAAGAAATTCCGCCTTCTTTTCAGCTGCATCACAAAGCTTTGCGATATCTTCAGAATACATACAAAACCTCCATTAATTTGGAACTATTCATACCTTTTCCATGGCCGCCAGAAAATTATTCAAATATATAGGCTCCAATAAAGTAGACTTAGCTTCAGGTGGGGTTTTAACCCCATCTGAAGGTTAGTCGCCCTTATCCAGGGACTTAGCCGCTCGCCTGTGCCCTTTGGGTATAACTCCCACTTGTAGAAGATGGGAGTCTTAGAGCGGGTTAGTC
>NZ_DATMYD010000005.1:0-7993 GCF_035561155.1 Sporomusa sp.
TCTTAATCCTGCATGAATATCAAAATTTTAACCAAAATTGGTATTTTTTTTTGAATATCAGGTCGATAATTGTCGAAAAATATTGAATTTTAATAATTATTTCTATATCAGCAATCACGTTTTGACTGCTGCTCAGTTGTAATATATATTAGAAATATTGTTAGAAACTTGTATACTATACGGGAGGTTCACTATGAATAACGGAAGCATACCTGTCGTGGTCGTCACCGGTGCCGCGCAAGGCATTGGCAGAGCCATTGCTCATAAACTTGCACGACAAGGTGCCCAGGTGATCGTAGCAGATAGTAATGAGGCTATTGGTGTTGAAAGCGTCAATGCAATGCTTGCCGAAGGGCTGGCCGTGCAATTTATCAAAGCAGATGTAGGCGTTATAGAAGACGTTAAGAATGTTATTCGTCTGGCCGAAAACGAATATGGACACCTGGACTGGATTATCAACAATGCCGGAGTTTCCTGGTTTAAGCCCATCGACGAGATTGAAGTAGCCGAATTTGACCAGATACTCGCTATCAACTTAAGATCTGCCTTCCTCTTCGCTAAGTTCGCCTTACCCCTGCTTACCCAATCAGCACAGGCCGCTATTGTCAATATTTCCTCCACCCGCGCCATTATGAGCGAACCACATAATGAAGGCTATGCGGCTGCTAAAGCCGGGCTGCTTGGCCTCACCCATGCCCTGGCTAATTCTTTAGGCCCTAAGGTCCGGGTTAACGCTATTTGTCCTGGCTGGATCGATGTCAGTCAACCGCCAACAGAACTTCGTCCTGAGGACCATGCGCAACATTTAGTCGGACGGGTTGGTCTCCCTGACGACATCGCACACGCCGCTGCTTTTCTGTTGTCAACAGAGGCTTCTTTCATCACCGGACAAGTCTTTGTAGTTGATGGTGGTATGACAAAAAAGATGATGTATGCAGAATAGCTAGTACCATTCTTTTTTCACCGCTAACGGTTCAAAATCCTGTAATTCATCATAGTATATATTAAGTTGCCAAAACAACCCATTGATAAGCATTATCAATGTCCTGTTATTAGTCTACACTGTATAACGGTTCGCGGAGGGGTGAGTATGCTTTCACCAAGCCTAGAAGACTATCTAGAAGAAATATACCGGTTTCACACCAGTCTCGGTGTTGTACGGGTTACCGATATCAGTCATAAGCTCAATGTTTCTTTGCCGTCGGTTACCAAAGCCATGCGCAAACTCAAAGTCCTTAACTACATCACCTACCAAAAATATGGCCATATCGGCCTGACAGCGACAGGCATCGAAACCGGCAAATTCCTCGTCCGCCGTAACCAAATTATTCAAGAATTTTTAGTGATGCTTCGCGCTAACTGCAACATTGCCGCCGAAGCGGAAGCAATCGAGCACTACCTGTCCAAATCCACCATTGGGTCAATTCAAGCAATAGTGGTATTCATGAGAAAAAATCCCGATGTTTATCAGCAATTATACACATTTCTTGAAAGCTGCCAGATGACAGACTCATAAAAATGGCAGGGGCTTTTCAACTGCCCCTGCCAACAATAACTATCCTAATCCTAAAAGACGAGCCGACTGAGCAACCATAAAACATACAGCAAATCCAGCCACTGTCGGAAGTAAGAAGGCTAAGAAGGTCCACTTGACGCTGCCTGATTCCTTATAAGTTGAAAGTAGCGCCGTTGTACACGGCCAGTGAAGCAGGCAAAATAACATGGTATTTAGAGCCGTTAGCCAAGTCCAGCCATGACTGACAAAGACTTGATGCAACTCTGTCAATTCGTCAAGCTCAATCATATACCCGGTAGACAAATAACTCATAAGCAAAATCGGAACAACAATCTCATTCGCGGGCAGCCCTAAGATAAATGCCAGCAAGATGTATCCATCAAGGCCGATCGCGTAGGCGACCGGCTGCAGCCATCCGGCCAGGTGCTGCAGAATACTGCCATCGCCTATGTACACGTTGGCGAGAATCCATGTAAGAACGCCTGCCGGAGCAGCCATGATAACCGCCCTTTTGAGAACAAATAGGGTGCGGTCAATCATCGACCGGTAAATCACAGCGCCGATTTGCGGCTTCCGGTAAGGAGGCAGTTCCAATACCATAGAAGAAGCTTCTCCCTTAAGGACAGTGTGTGACAAAAGCCAAGATACCGCAAAGGTAAAGGCAATCCCCAGCATTACCAGGCTGGTCATAAAAACTGTGACAGCAACAGTTTCATACTGTGGTGCCAAAGCCCCGCCCACAAAAATGGTTGCGATAGCTATGAGGGTCGGAAACCGCCCATTACAGGGCACAAAGTTATTGGTTAGAATGGCTATCAGCCTTTCCCGGGGCGAGTCAATAATCCGGCAGGAGACTATCCCTGCAGCGTTACAGCCGAACCCCATACACATCGTAAGAATCTGCTTGCCACAAGCCTTACACTTTTTAAACATATTATCAAGGTTGAAGGCAACCCTGGGCAGATAACCCAAGTCCTCCAACAGAGTAAACAACGGGAAAAATATCGCCATTGGCGGCAGCATTACCGAGATAACCCATGCAAGGGCACGATAGAGACCAAGGACGAGTACACCATGAAGCCACTCTGGTGCACCAGCTGCCTGAAACCATACGGTTAACTGCTCTTGAAAACTAAAAAACGCTGTGGCAATCATTTCAGACGGGATGTTGGCACCCTCAATTGTTATCCAAAAAACCAGCCCAAGCAGCATCAGCATAATGGGATAGCCAAATATGCGCGATGTCAAGATATCATCTAGCCTGTTATCCCAGCGCGATTTATCTGTTGCCGGTGTGATAACCGCTTTATGAGCAATCATCTCGGCGTTAGCGTAAATATCTGCAACTATTTTGTCGCCCATGGTGCTGCCCTGGCGGAGACGGATGGAATCAGCCTCCGCGCACAACTGTGCCAGCGTATTCATAGGTTTAACATTGTCTTTCATCTGTTAGCTGCCTCCTTGGTAACGCTTACATCAGTCAAGTTTAAGTGCATTCCAATACTTTCGATAAATGCCCTGTCTCCGTCTAAAAGCCTGAGTGCCACCCAACGGGAATTGAGTTTTTTACCAATAAGGCGCTCGACACTTGGTAAAAGCAGTTGTACTGCTGCTTCTACCTCAGCTGAATACGTTAACTGGTTAGGCTTGGTCTTGCACTCACCTGTGGCTACACGATGCAAGGTATCTATTAGGTGAGCAAGACCTTCATTTTGGCGTGCTGCTGTTGCTACCACCGGCACGCCGAGTTCTTTTTCCAACACCTCGGTATTGACCTTAATTCCTTTCTTTCTGGCTTCATCGATAAGATTGACACAAATAACGACTTTCGGGGTCATTTCCATTACCTGAAGCGCAAGATTTAGGTTTCTTTCCAGACAGGTTGCATCTAATACAACCAAGGTTACATCAGGACGGCCAAAACAGATAAAATCTCGTGCTATCTGTTCTTCTGCCGTATGAGCCAAGATGGAATAAGTACCTGGTAAATCCACTAGCAAAAATGATTTATTCTGGTACGTAAAGGTTCCCTGCGCATTATCGACCGTTTTGCCCGGCCAGTTGCCGGTATGCTGCCTCAGGCCGGTCAACGCGTTAAAAACAGTACTTTTGCCAACGTTGGGATTACCTGCAAGCGCAATCACGAACTGACCCGGGCTGGTATTAATCCCGAAATGTTCCCGCAGTACTCTCCTGGTCGAATCTATCACTTGTGCCACTCTTTATCCCCCCTATCTGCGCGTGTGTCGTCTGGTAAATACGCCCGGATAAGGCGGGCATCGTCAGTCCGCAGGGCAATGGTACTGCCCCTGACAGCATAAGCAATCGGATCACCGGCAGGACTTTTCCGCACACAGCGAATCGGCGTACCCGGCACCATTCCCAAATCCAGTATCCGCCGTCTCAATAACCCCTCAAGCTCAACACTGGCCACATAGCAGGATGCCCCTACCGCTAATTCTGAAAGAGCAATTGTTGACATCTGATGATCACTCACTTTTACTAACCTCCCTAACTTAACCTTAGCTAACAGCCGGCCAAAAAATATAAGTTAGCTGTAGCTAACAGATATACAAAAAATTTTAGCCTCAGCTAACTATCAGGCCATTTGTTATATGCTATGAAGCGATTTAAACGTCGGTTACTGAGACGGCATATTTTTTTAGCCCTTATCATATGTTTTTTGATGAGCCCTTAGTATAGATCACTGTCTTTTGGGAAATACTAGTTTTTAATAGATTTAGGAGGTGACGGGTATGGGGGATAAGAAGCCCGGCCGAGGCCCTAAAAAGGGTGCAAAAAACAAGAAACCACAGCTAGATATTTCTCAGGAAATCGTTGCAAAGAAATAACATAAGATAAAGAAAACACGGCTTGCGCCGAGCCTTGGCGAAAGCGGAAACCGATGTTGCCCTTATCCAGACGGAAAGTTATGCTTTCTAACAGGACAAATAAAAGCTACTCCCAAATCGCAGGATTTGGGAGTAGCTTTTGTACTATTTCAGTTCACAGCCTTTTGCCCTAACAAAAGAGCCACTTTGTGGTGAGGCCCAGCCCAAGGCACAGTGCTTAATTCTGCTGCGCTTAGCCAGCAAGCTTTATCTGTCAGTTCATCACCGGCTAGCCACTCACACTGGTAAAAAGAAATATCCCATTTACGGTGACTAAACGTATGAAGGTAATGAGATATTTTTTCCTTAATACATACAGCTTGGCGTAACTCATTCCAGAGTTCTTCTTTTAACTGCGCGACTGCCATTTCACCCTTAATCATTTCTATTGCGGGAAATTCCCACATCCCTGCTAACAACCCTGCTTTAGACCGCTGTCGCACCAAATATTTCCCGTCCCGCAGCACTACCCCAGCGGCCAGCATAACCATCTGCGGCGCCTTCTTCGGCGCCCGTACCGGCAGCGTATCCTGAACCTCCCGTGCGTAAGCTTCACATAGATTAGTTAACGGGCACAACTGACAACGAGGCCGCCGGGGAATGCATATCATGGCGCCTAAATCCATCAGCGCCTGGTTAAAATCACCCGGACATTGATTAGGTATATGCTGCCGAATTAATCGGTCAATTTCGCGTTTTGTCGCCTGCTTAGTGATGTCTCCTTCCAGACAAAACAGCCGGCTAATGATTCTCAGGACATTGCCATCAACTGCCGGAGCAACCCGGTTATACGCAATACTGGCAATCGCCCCGGCCGTGTATTCACCAACTCCGGGTAAACGCTGTATCGAGGCTGGATTGTCCGGTACCTTTCCGCCATAGGCTGAACATACCTCCCTGACACCTGACAAAAGATGGCGTGCCCGGCTATAATACCCCAGCCCCTGCCAATAATTGAGCACTTCTTGCTCAGATGACTGAGCCAAAGCTGCCAGTGTCGGGAACCTGTCCATCCACCGCTTGTAATAATCTTTTACCACCTCTACCCGTGTTTGCTGCAGCATAATCTCAGAAACCCAGATTCTATAGGCATCTTTATCCTTACGCCAGGGCAAGTCTCTGCCATTTTTGTAATACCAGTCCAGTAAATTTGTCGCCAGCGTCATCATGTTCTTCCCTTCTTAGGTTTTCAGCAAATAATTATCTACAAATAGCGAAGCTTGAGTTTGTTTATATATTACACAATTGTAACCCAGAAAAATAGTACCAAGCGTTAAAAAAGCAAGAAATAACTCGATACTCGAGCTACGCTTGCTTTTTCAACATCATTCATTATAGAGTTTGCCAGTAAATACGGCATTAGCCAGACTACTCAAATTTTAAATCTTTTTACTACTGCATTAAGTTCCTCTACCATAGTTTCCAGGCCCTGACTCGACGAGGCAACTTCCTGCATCACGGCTGTTTGCTCTTCTGTAGCAGCAGAAACAGCTTGGGTATACCTTGCATTCTCTTTGCTTATCTCCTCGATTTCCCGCACCGAGGAAACAATCTGATCTCCCCGGTCAGCCATTTGTTGTGCGGCTGTAGAAACCGTATGAATCTTACCTGTAGCAGCTTCAATTAGAGTCTCAATCTCGCTAAAGACTTTACCGGCCGAATTAACGACATTAGAACCAACCTTCACTTGTTTGCTGCCATCGTTCATTGCAGCAACGGCGCTTTCAGTATCGTTCTGGACATCCCTAATCAGTGTGGCAATTTGTTTGGCTGCTTCTTCCGATTGTTCGGCTAGTTTTCGCACCTCTTCAGCGACAACAGCAAAACCGCGCCCCTGTTCACCGGCTCGAGCTGCTTCAATGGCCGCGTTGAGCGCCAATAAATTTGTTTGGCTGGCGATACCCGAGATAGTATTAATAATCTGTCCGATTTTTTGCGACTGTTCACCAAGTTTGGTAATCACCTGCGCCAGATTATTTACAGTAGTTTCAATATGATTCATCTGCTTAATTGCCGAAACGATTTCTTTGTTGCCCGCATTAGCCGCAAGTGCCGTTTGCTGCGAAGCTGCAGCCACTTCATTCATACTGGAAACAACCCCGTCAAGGCCTTCAGCTTTTTCAACAATAGCCACGGTGTTCTGAACTGCATAAATCTGTTTTTCAGAACCGGTTGCCACTTCCCCAATCGACACAGCAATTTGATTCGAGGCCTGGGCAGACTGCTCGGCATTAGCCGCCAAAAGTCCGGTAGCACTGGCGACTAACACCGTCGAACGGCTTGTTTGTTGCAGCAAGGATTGAAGGTTTTCCGTCATTATCCCAAAGGAGTTGATTAGACGCCTTAATTCATCGTCACCACTATAAATAACATCAGCTTTAACAATTTGACCATCAGCGATCTGTTCAGCAACCGCAGCGATAGCAGTAATCGGCTTACTAATTCGTTTTACCAGATAAAAGCCTACTATGCCTATACCTAAGATAGAAACAATAATAACTATAGCAATAAACTTTTGCAAATCATCGGCACTAGCCATTGATTCTGCCACGCTTTGCAGTTTCAGCACCACCCAGCCGGTATTGCCGATGGGAGCATAGCTTACCAGATTAGACTCAACAACGGCAACTTGTCCAGTACCACTCGTGATTATGGGTAAAATATGCTCATTACTGAATAATTCATGAGCTTTTGCTTTTTCTTCATCACGACTATCAGTAAGATAGAAAAACTTTTTATCGAGAATAATGGCTTTTCCTGTATTTCCCTCGTTCAGCTCTTGGGCTAGCGTTGTTACATTGCCAAGCTTGAGGTTGCCACCAATATAACCAAGGAGCTGTCCTTTTTCATCCAGAATTGGTGCGACAATGGGCGCAGTTGCCTGCTTGGTAAACGCCGATACATACGTATCGGAAATAACAGTCGTATTAGCACCAGCAACATCTTTAAACCATTGACGGTCAGTAAAGTCCTTTTTGCCGCCAAAGTCGGTGCGAGGCCAGGTATTTTGGATAATACCCTGAGGATTTACACAGAAAAGCAGTTCAAACATGCCATTTCCCTCGTAGAAGGCCTTCAAAGTTTTTGTTTGATCTTCTGAACCCATCATAAATACAAAAGGGGTCTTAGCCAATGCATTAATATTAGCTTTACCATCTAGCAGATACTGATCTAAGCGGTCTGCGACGCGTGTCGCCTTGCTTGCCTGGGTCATTCTGCCTGACGTGTCTAATAGCGAATTGGCTTTATGGCTTGCAGCAAACCCAATAATGATTGCCGGCAAAATTGCCATAATCACGAATACAGCGGTCATCTTACTTTGCAAACTGTTAAACAGTACCCTAAATCGCATAAAAACTCCTCCAGTTTCGCAGCTAACCTTGCCAAATAAAAAAAGCCTTATGACAAGGCAAGCTCGGTTTATTCTGCTGAGTCGGCCCTTTTCACCCTTAATCGCCACTAAGAGCGTACTAGGTTCATTGTGAAAATTTTACCAGTTTAATTTTTAAAAGTCAATAATTTATATCGTCAGATTAATTTTATTTAAAACATTTAACTTTAATTTAACTTTTCTCCACTCTTAGAT
>NZ_DATMYD010000006.1:0-49847 GCF_035561155.1 Sporomusa sp.
GAGACAGTAATAAAAGACATACCGCAATTAACTTTTTCAATTGAATCCCCCTACTTATTCTAATTTCGACGTTAGGCATACAGCGCTGGAATAGAATTCATACTGAATCGAACATCCCTTCGCTGCTGATATGTAATCTAAGCCTTTCAAGCTATTGACTGGTGAGTGGCCGGGAAGGCTTGGAACTACCCGAAACGAGAGCAGAAACCCCCTGTTGTTCAGCCGTGCCAGAGCGTATACATCCACTCTGCTGCTTAGCCTTTGCCGGAGCATATAAAAAGCCCCTCTCAATGAGAAGGGCAAAACACGTATACGTATTCTCCTCTCATCTTCCAGGATTATCCTGCTGGATTTAGCACCACTGCATTTCTGCCAGTTGCCGGGTGTCATCGGGCCAGTCCCTCGACCACTCTAGATAAGAGCTCTATTAAATTGTGTATAATCTTAGCATAAAAAAATAATGAATGTCAATACATCAGCCAAGCCAGCACCAGTTAATAAATAGCGCTGTACTCAACAGTAACCCCACGGCATTCACACAGATCAAGCAATAAAATACTACTTTAGGAAGTCTGGCAAAAAATAAATAAAGTGGGAATACGACAAGAACAAACCGGGCCATGCTATACAGCGGGTAAATCGGCGAGGTCGAAAACAACGGAACCAAAAACCATAGCCAGCCAATCAGCACATACGGCCAGGGAATTCTATATTTGGGTACAGTCGATACGAAGACTAATGCGATAAAGGCCATCGCAGCAAGTAAAATATCTAAATAAATACCGATTTCAACAATAGGAACACCGGAGTATATTAGGCAAATGTCGTTCCAAATATTATCCCAAGGGAGACCAAACCGCCTTCCCCATGATTGCTGTGAGTTAATGAAGGCTAAAGGATCTCCAAACATGCTATTGTTATAAGCGCAAAAAGCACCTAACGCCAATACCGGAAAAAACAGTGAAAGCATCGATAGTTTTAGTTTACGCTTTTTAAAGTAGTGTCTGACAAACTCACACAATAAAACAACTGTCAGCAATATTCCCAAATTCCGCGTCAGCGCCGCCAGTGCTGCAAATAATCCAGCCCACCACCAGCTTTTAGTCCGGACACAGTAAATACAGGCGAATGAAAAAACGATAAAAACCGGTTCGGTATATACACTGTTTAAGAAAAAAGATGTTGGTAGTGTTGCATAGGCGAACAGTGCCCGCTGAGTTTCAGATTCAGGAAAGTCCAACAAAAATGTTTTAGCCATTACATAATAACTAATTAGGGTAAATAGATTACAAACCACAAAGCCTGCAGTCACATAGCCTAAGCCAATACCGGCCAATGCCTTGATTAGCAGAATGGTAAGGGGGAAAAAAACTACACTTTGAATATCATAACCATGCTCAGCAATATAGGTATACCAGTGAGCATCCCACTTAATAAACTTCTCTACTATAGGCGGCGTTCCCCCTGCACTAGGATTGAGAAATCCGGCTACTTCCCGGCTGGGTAGTGCATCAATTAAAAACAGCGCAGCAACTACCAGCAGGGTATGGAAACAAAAGGTTATCGCAACCATTTTTAGGGCAGTTACATCTCTGATAACGTTAGTGCCAACTACTCTGGAAACAAAATTAGCTAGCATATTCCCGTTTGGCAAGCCAGTCGGTACCTCCAGTTATTGAAATAACTTACCATAATAGAATGGCTTTCTGTGATTTATATATACGTCGAAGATTAAAAACCGGCGCTGCAGCCTATCAATAGTATTTATGTTGCTTCTAGGATTTGAGATTTTTCCCTGCCGGTGAGTTAGGGAAAAATAACGGTTCACCGTATTTGTCTTTGCCAAAGTCGCGAATCACTTTCTGCCCCTCTTCTGAGGTCAGCCATTCCACAAACTTCATGGCCTCGGCATTCTTTACACTGGGGAATTTATTGTGATTAACGGGTATAACCGAAATGAAATTCAGCATAGAATCATCTTTTTCAACCAGAACCTGAATTTTGATTTCCTTTTTCATCGTAATATATGTGGCCCTGTCCATAATGGTATAGCCATTTTGCTCATCTACATATTTAAGCGTCTTACTATTACCCTCTGCACCTTTTTCATATACGCGGTACCACTCGCCTTTAGGCTGAAGCCCGGCCAGCTTCCATAGCTCCATTTCTTTTATATGGGTACCCGATTTGTCACCGCGAGATATAAACAGACTCTTAGTATCCATTATTTTTTTCAATGCAGTAGAGATGCTCTTTTCGCCTTTGACTTTGGCCGGATCATCCGCGGAGCCGACAAGGACAAAATCATTGTACATGACATCATAGCGTTTGAGGCCGAAGCCATCGGCAACAAATTTTTCCTCCAGCGCTTTAGCGTGAACCAGAACAACATCAAATTGACCGCCCTCTGCCATTTTGAGAGTAGCCCCCGTACCTGCCCCTACATGCCGAACCACAATGCCGGTTTTCTTCTGGAACTCGGTCTCCAAAGCATCTACAATGCCTGCATCGATAGGTCCGATTGTACTCGAAAGTAGGATTTGTTTATAACCTGAATCTCCCTTCTGGGTTGCTGGTTGCCCTGTCCCGCATGCTGTAAGTGCTAAGAGCATGATTAGCAGGATACCTACAAGAAAAAATTTATTTCGCCAAATCATTTGACACACCCCTTTATAAATGAAAGTAAAAAAACCAGAGTACCAGGAAAATGTGGTACTCTGGCATGACCGAGCAAGCCAGTTTCTCACTCCTTTCCTCAATGGGAGGCTTGCCAGTTTCCCGGTAAACCCTACAGCCCTGGAAATCATAGTTCATAACATTAGATGACCAAGGTCGGAGCATATTCATCTTTTAAAGCATTAAAAATGGATTTATGCATATTTCTACATAAACCCATTATATCCTTTATTTACCTGCCTATTTTTCTTTATATAATGTACTATTCTCCCTCGTGACTACACGCAGGAGCATTTAGAACCTTGACACAATATTGCCCCCGGCTTTGCGTCAGCATGTTCATACAGCCATAGTCCTGCCCAATGCGGAAAATGTTGGCGATAGGCATTTCTAAAATAGAGCAGAGCAACAGACGGTTGATTCCCGCATGACCTACTATGAGAACATTCCCTTCATTGGATGCCGCAATATCAGCAAATGCTGTGATAACTCTAGCCTGGCCTTCACTAAAACTTTCCCCGCCTGGCACGCGATAGTCCGCTATATTCTGCCCGCGTCTAGAATACTCTTCCGGATAGTTTTGCTCAATCTCCCGAAAAGATTTCCCCTCCCACTCGCCCATAGAAATTTCCCGAATATCCGGCCTGATTATGGGCTGCTTGTTTACGCTCCGGGAAATAATCCTGGCAGTTAAAACTGACCGTGACAGATCGCTGCAAAAGATACTTACAATGTTTTTTCTGCTTAACACATTCCCCAACACTTGTGCCTGACGAATCCCTTCATCTGACAAAGGGACATCAATATGACCTATATACCGGCGGTCATGGCCATCGACTGTGATTTTTCCATGACGAATTATATATATAATCCTGCCTTTCATATCGTGTCACCGCTTCCAACCGTAGACTCACGCCTACCGGAAATGTTGATTATTCTTTTACCAGGATCAATTACAAAACCGTCTTCATAGCTTACTACCGCTGCCGCTAGTATTACTTGTCCAGTCGTTTCGGCCGCCCGAATACTGGATATTTGCCGCAAAGCGCTAAGAATAACGGATTTCTCAGGTACCGGCCCCAGTACATAAGCGATTACCTGCAACCTGATTAGAGAGTCAATATAGCTAATTGCAGCACTGAAGTTAATAATGCCAGTCACCGGGAAAAGCACTTCATCAAGCTCAGCTATTGTCAGCCACTTACCGTCTCCCAGGCATACCCTTCCCGTTATCCTGCTCTGTACACGTTCCAGACGACGCAGCCTACTGCCGCACAGGCATTGACCAGGAATGACTCGTGAAATATCACCTGTCCGGTAGCGGATAAGTGGCATTCCCCGTCGTGTTAGAGTAGTAAAAACCACCTCACCATACTCGCCCTCAGGGAGTGGTTGTGCCGAAACCGGGTCAATGATTTCAATATATAGATCGGCTTCCCGCATGTGATAGCCATTATGAGCCGCGCATTCGAGCCCGCCCCCGAGTCCCATCTCGGTCATTCCATAATGCTCAAATACTTCACAATTCCAGATCCGCTTCAATTCTCGTACAATCGCCACAGGAATATAGTCAGTACTCACCAACGCACAGCTTGGCGCCCATGTACTTTTTCCCCATTGTTCCCAATAACGGGCCATCGCCAGAATTTGGACAGGTACACCAACAAGGCAGGTTGCCTGTTCCTTGCACATCTTAGTAACTGCATCTGGTATATTTCTGACAAGCCCATAATGAGCAGGCAGCACCCCGCTGCGCAATAGGCCTTTGCCCAAAAGATCACCTACACTGCCTGGACGCTCTCCGGGCAGCAGGATCAAGACCCGATCTCCTGGGCCTACTAAGGTTGACATACCACACCGGAAAAAATCTATTGTCAACTCCTGATCAGTAGCAGTGAAATAAAGGCGCTTGGGATTTCCGGTAGTACCTGAAGTGGCAAGTGTCACCACCCGGTTGATTTCACCCTGGGAAACACATACCATCTGCAAGCCGTATTCACCCACGTCAGCAGGTGTCATCAAGGGATAACTGGCAAGTTCCTCCAACCGTGAGAGACTATGTGGTACCCCACCAGCCCAATGACGTTGGTAAAAAGGGCTGAAACTTCGTGCGCATGCTATTGTTTCATTGAGCCGGGCCAACTGATAGCGGCTGAGTTCCTCCCTTGTCACGAAGTCACCGGAGGTTTCTGTCTTTTTTACTATCCAAGCATCTAACGGCGTTATTGGCATACCAACAGTCATAATCTCCCCCGATAGAGCGACCGTCCTTGCCGGTCAGTCAGGTTATAGGCGCAAAAAGGAATCAACCGGTTATCTGGCCCGACAACATGAATAAAGCACTGCTTTAACCGGTCCAGATCCAAGGTCCAGGCATCCTGAAACGCCATTCCTGAAACAGCAAGCGTATGGGTGCTTACTCGTTCCAAAAACTCATCCAGGCTAGTTAGGTCACCAGCAGCCTTCCCTGAGTTACTTTGTTCCTTGTTGATAAATTCTGTTCTTTTGGCAGCCGACCATTGCCTGGCAACGAACTGCCGGGCCCGTTTGGAGCCTTGGGTTGAGCGCGCCTGGCAGCAACCAGTATTACTTGTTTCCTGCAATAAGGGTTTCAAAGACCCATCAGGCATCAGAACAAAGTTTCCATGAAAAGAGCAATGGGCGTGTTCACCGCCTGGGGGCCGGAAATGCCCGGTTTTTATTTGACCGCCGGTCTGCTTCTCAATCTCCCTGATAAGTTGGGGAATGGTCATACGATCAGCATCCTGAGGATCTTCCGGACATCTCCCAAAGTAGCTTACCGGCTGAAAATGGACTCCCCTTACTACCGGCATCCTGCTGACGGCAAATTGCAGGATATCGCCAATCTGTTCATCATTTACACCCGGTACCAAAGTAGGCACAAGCACAACCCCAATATCATGGGCAGCACAAACATCGATCACTTGCTTCTTGATGTCGAGCAGCGGCCTGCCACGCAACTCAGTGTAGACGCTGTCGCTCATCCCATCAAACTGCAGAAAAACACAATTTAAACCTGCTGCTTTCAACTTACCGGCATACCGGTCATCAGTTGCTAACCGCAGGCCATTGGTATTGACCTGAAAAAAATCAAATCCTAATTTTTTCCCCAGTGCAATAATCTCCGGCAAATCATCCCGAACAGTAGGCTCGCCGCCTGACAACTGGATATTATACGGGCCGCCGCTATTCATGAGCATCCGGTACCACCCCTCAATGACCAGCAGATCTGGTTCTACTCTGCCATCTGGTGTGGCTGCAGCAAAACAAACAGGGCAGTGCAGGTTGCATTTGTTGGTCACTTCCAGCAGCACACAACAAGTCTGTTGACGATGCTCCGGGCATAAGCCGCAGTCAAACGGACAGCCGCTACTGCCTGGTGTTAAGTCTGTCGCTGGCAAAGCTGGGTTTTGAGAGTTATTCCAGTTTAGATAGGCGGGCTCCCCCTGCCACACGCACACTTGATACTCGCCATGCTCAGGACAACTTTTTTTTAAGAATACACTGTCACCCCGTGCCACTCGCGTGGCCGGAATACGCCGTAAGCATTCGGGGCAGACACTTTGTGTTTCGGAAAGTACAATTTCTTCTTGTTCACAGACGCCATCCATGTGTAAATTATCTCTCCCTCCCAAAACGCTGGTTTATCAGTTCTGCCAAGAATATCTCAAATCGATCTTTGCTGCCCTCCCAATCACCCTGCGGAAAGCTAACCTTAATCACCGAATCAGCAATTACCCCTTTTATCGCTGTACCATCAGCAAGGATTGCCTGAAAGAAGGGGCGTGGAAAATTTCGATGATATTTGATCGAACCTGATGCGCTCAGACACTCGATAAACCCCTCATCAGCTTTAATCGCCAGGCGGTATTCATAAATGTTGGACCCGCCGAAGCAGTTCTCAGCCTTCTTCCATTCATACTGTTTCATGCAGCATCTCACCTATGGCTTGCAGGCTGTAATCAATTTCTTGCTCTGTAGTAAAACGCGACAAACTAAAACGTATCGTTCCAGCAGGGGCCGTACCCAGGCAGGAGTGAATCCGGGGGGCACAGTGAAGCCCGGTGCGGCAGACTATGCCGAAACTCTTGTGCAACACATCACCGACATCCTCTACCTCCCAGTTTGGCAGTGTGAAAGAAATAACAGGCGTCCTTGGCGGTTCTACATAAATGACATTGGCTCCCGCTGCAGCCAGTCCTCTAGCCAACCGCTCAGTCTTGCCCAGTAGACTGTCAGTATCAAGAACACAAATTGTTCCCCAGGCCACAGCTGCCGCCAAACCGGCAAATGCCGGATCATTGGGTGTACCGGCTTCAAAACGGACAGGCATGACCGCAGGCATCTCTTCAAGGTCACTTTGAATCCCTGTTCCGCCCACCCACACAGGCTCTAGATCTGATGAGGGTGCGATGTATAGTCCGCCCGTGCCAGCCGGGCCTAACAGATACTTATGCCCGGTAAAAGCTACCATATCAATCCCCCATACTTCAGGCAGGACAGGCACAATCCCCAGACTTTGTGACGCATCCAGCAGGGTTACTGCGCCCGCCTGTTTGGCCAGCCTGCCAAGCAGCGCCGCATCATTAACCGCCCCGGTAACATTAGACGCATGCGTAAAGACAGCCAGTTGCGGCTTAACCCTCTGCACAGCATTTTCCCACGCCTCAGGGTTAATCCGCCCCATTTTATCCACAGGAATAAAGTGAACGTTTATTCCCTTGGTCTTAGACAGATAGTACAGGGGACGCAGGACAGAGTTGTGCTCGGCAGCCGTAGTCACCACTGCTGCACCAGGCTGCCACCGCATTCCTTGCAGCGCGATATTTAGCGCATGGGTAGCATTGGGACTAAAAACAATACGGTCAGGTTCGTTTACTTGAAGCAAACTAGCCAATAAACTACGGCACTCTCCCGGAACATCCGGTCCACTAAAGCCTGCACGTCCGGCGTGGTATGGCAGTCTGTCTATACACGCAGCTACCTTTTCTTCTACCTGTGGCGCCTTTGGCCATGAAGTTGCAGCATTATTTAAGTAAACAGGCTTCATCGACCTCTCCCCCCTATTGTAATACCAATTCGTCGAAACTGCTGATCCCCAAAAGACTCAGCATTCGGTTCCTAATTGCTTCTGCTGTCCGCATTCTTCGTGCAATCGAATCCATTATCTCAGGGCTTCCCGAAAACTTTTCTAATGCCGGACTAAAACGCTCAACAAGAGATACTAATCTGTCACCCTGAACTAACTTGTCAGCAAGGAAGACAATAGCAGCCTCGTCAATTACATAATCTGCCGCCAACTCCATATCCATGTGAGAGGCAACGATACCGGAAAGGGTAGGAAATCCCATACTCTTGACCATCCGCTCGCCCCGTTTGGGGTGATTGGGCTTACCCTTAGCCAAATCATGGACAAGCCCTCCGGCGACAACCAAATCAACATCGAGATTCAAACCTCCTCTATTGAGTAAACCGGCCATACTGCGGCCCACAGCAGCAACAGCCTGCCCATGCCGCATTACTTTACCGTCAACCTGATGCTGACTAAGCATGGCAAGACATTCGGCATAAGTCGGAATCTCCCGCCGTGCATGAAACTCAATTAGTTTCTCGTAGTCCTCAATAGAGTCAATGTCAAGCAGAACCCCCTGATCTGCCAGTTCAACTTCTGCGGTATCAGTGGTGAACCGGGCGAGAATATCCCGCAGCCCGCCAGCCCCATCACTGCTGAGGATACTTTCAAAACACCCGGCACTGATAAGCGGCGGATGGCCCCTGTGGCCGTTAAAAACGGGATAAACCACAGTTGCACCGGTCTTGCGGTACGCCTGCACCATATCCTTAATACTACGTCGTCTTATAAGCGGAGTATCGCCAGGCAGCAGAAAGAATGCCTCTGCTTCGCCAGCTAGGGTTTTAAGACCGGCAATAATAGAAGAAAACATGCCTTCCGCATACCTTGGGTTCTCAATAATACGGACATTCAACCGTTTTAACACAGGACGAAGCTCTTCCGCTCGGTGACCGACCACCACCCTTACATCAGTTACTCCTCCATGATGCAAACTATTTACTGCTGTTTCGATCACCGTTTTACCGCCTAATGGCAACAGCGGCTTGAAGGCTCCCATTCGTGACGAATATCCTGCAGCAACAATTAACCCTGCTATCTTTCTACTGTTACACATCTTTCCCGCTCCACTCTGGCTTTAATTAGCTCAGCCACAATGCTTACTGCAATTTCTTCCGGTGTCTCAGCATAAATGTCGATACCGATAGGCGAATATACCCGCTTTAGGTCCTCCTTGCTGAATCCCTGGGCCTCTAGCGCCTGGAACAGTTTATCCCGTTTCTTTTTGCTGCCGATCATACCAATGTATCCGGCAGTTGTCCGGAGAGCCTGTTCCAGCACAATGCTGTCATGAAGATGTCCTCTTGTAACAATGACAAGATAACTGTCTTTATTGATAACCAGTTCCGGGAGAGGCTTAAAGGTATCGATAACAACAATTTCCGCCTTAGGAAACCGCTCCTTGTTGGCAAACGTCGAACGATCATCCAAAACTATTGTATTAAAACCCACCATATCCGTAAGTCGCGCAATTTGTTGCGAAACATGGCCTGCGCCGAACAAGTATACTACACCTGTGGTTCTGATAGGTTCCACGATAAAGCGACGACCATCCTTAATGTCAGCATGGATAGAAATCTTAGCCGGACCGGATGACAGCTTAGCCATAAACTCTGGCTCACATTGAAAACTGCCGATTACCGTTCCATCGTGTTCAACCAGACATTGCTGCCGTATTTTTCCGTCCGCCGGTTCTTCTGCTAATTCGGTTATTAGCCAAGCCTTTTGTGCTTTATCCATATTTGAGACAATTGCTTCAAACACTTTATGGTTTTCAGCATTGCCAGCATCGATATAATCCAAGAGGATTTCGCCCGCCCCGCCGCAAATCATTCCAACCCCGGCAGCGTCTGTCCCGGTCAAGTCGAAGGCCTGTATTACAGATCGCCGGCATTCCATAACTTTTTTCGCTAGCACGATAGTTTCAGCTTCCAAGCGTCCTCCGCCAACCGTTCCAATTATGGAACCATCAGCCCGTACGACCATCTTCGCTCCTGCCGAACGCGGGGCCGACCCCGCACTCTGAAAGATGGTAGCCAATACAATGCTCTCGCCGCAAGAAAGTAGGTCAACTACGTTTTGATAGAACCTTTTCAAGTACATCCTCCCCTCCTCTACTTGCCAACGTTTGAAGTATGCCTAATCAGAATTGGCCAGAGACGTCGTACCCATTGGCAGATAGAATTTCCTCAACTTTTTCAAGTGTCTTATGGACAAGCTGCGGACACCTCGCCATCCGGTTCATCGGATTATTCTCCAAAATATTGTCGCAGGCGATTCCTCCATACTGGGAGACAGCCTCTTCTTCAAACCATCCGACAAGTTCCCGTACCATGTCATTAAGGCGGCTGTCCTCCATTTCTTCGGCCGTCCCCTTGCCGGCATAGAGCCCGATAAGACATACTCCACCGGTTAAAGCACCACAGGTTTTACCAGAGAAGCCCATTCCCCCGACCAGACCAGACATGGCCCGCACTACATCAGGATTCTCTTTACCTTGAGCCTCCAGCCCGATAATAAGCAGTATCTGGCTGCAATAAAAGCCTGCTTGTGATAGCTCTACCATCTTAAAAAACGTGTCTGTCATACTCTCCCGCCTTTCCAATTAAACCACGGAGCAGCAAATCTCAAATTAAATGATCTGGATAAATACCTCCATGACACCCCCACAGACCATTCCTTCATCGGCAGCCACTTCGTTCAGCATCGTCACTGTGTATAACCTGGACCGGTTTTCATCAAGTGCCGTTAAAGCCTGACGTCTAACTTCCGCTTCACCGCAACCGCCCCCAATTGTCCCGAAAGATTTGCCATCAGGTAAAATCAGCATTTTGCTACCTGCCTTACGGGGCGTCGAGCCGCGTGTTTCAACAATAGTAACCAGAACAGCTTTTTCTTCATTTTTTTGTATTTCGCAAATGGTGTTTACCATTGTCCGGTCCATCAGAATACCTCCTTATGGCCACTCAATGGGCAATCGGAACCATCCCGAAAAACCGAAACCACTTCAGCTGCAATACTCACTGCTATCTCAGCAGGCGTTTCGGCTTTGATGTCTAACCCAATGGGAGCTCTAAGCCGCCTTGCAAGCCCCTCCGGCGCACCTTCATCCTGTAGGAGATTTACAATCTCTCTAATCCGCCGTCTACTCCCAATCATCCCCAGATACCGGGCATTGCTCCGCATGGTAGCACGCAAACAATCCATGTCATACCTGTGCCCCCGGGTTACAATAACGATGGCAGTATCATTGTCTACAGTCAGGTCTTTCAAAACCAGCTGAAAACTATTGCAAATTACTCTGTGTGCTCCGGGAAATCTGGCCTGATTGGCGAATTCGGGACGATCGTCAATAACCGTCACTTCAAAATCTAATAATGATAACATTTGCACCAGAGGCTGGCTAATATGTCCGCCGCCAAACACTATAGCGCGAAATTTATTCACAATTCTATCCCAAAAAAACCGGTACTTGCCGCCGGCCTGATCTTCAATCCAAATTGTCAGTGGTTTAACCCATACTGTTGTCCGTACTATATCCAGTATTTTCTCACTAACAAATTCATCGAACTGGCAGCCATCCAGCCTTCCATTCGTATGAATAAGCAGCATTTGCCCAATGTGGTTAAGGTTATCCGGAGTACTGTCAATAACAGTCAATATATCCACTGTACCTCCGCTATCCATAACCGGCAACAGATTATTAAATATCATTCTAGCTCCCCCTCATAACAAATTGTAAATACACAAGAATTTATTTGTCACTACAACGGGGAGAGTCCGGTCCCTTACCAAGCAGCTCATTTATTTTTGCGAGGGCGGCCTCGGACAAGAAGTTAATCTGTGATGGACTACCGTCTATTGTTTCGCCAGACAATACTATCCCATTATCAGTTTCCAAATAATTTACCGGCAGGTTTCGTCTAAACATTTTTCCAGTGTTTTTGTCGATGACTTCAACAATAATTGAATCTGCTTCAATTTTGTCAAGAAAATCAGTTTCTTTCTTCATCATATCAACCTCTAAATACAAAAATAATTACTGCTCTTTATACCATTATTTTTTTGATGAAAGTATCAAACGTGAACCCATCTTGCATTTTGGACAAGCCCGACCATCATTGGTATCCTCACAATTCTTGCAATATATAGTAAAGCACCTACAACACTGATACAGTGGGTCTTCAGTCATTTCACCAGCGCAGCGTGGACATGTCTTTTTCTCCAATGCAATTCATCCTTTCGTTTAGGTCTTTTCGGCAACAAGCAGAAAATAGCCTAGCTTGGTCGTTTTTGGTGATGGCTCACATATTTGTCTGTCATTACTCCTTGTAGATAAACATTGCCAAAGTTTTTCAGCTGAACCATGTTCCATAATAAAGCGAGCAACAAACTCCCGCAAAAAAGCAGATTGGTCTTCCCATACAATGATATTAAAACCGTTCTCCTCTAACATCTTTGTCAATTCACCATAAGTCAGATAACCGGATATACAGCCCGAACCCTGCATATTGCAGGGTGGTGAGGTACCGTCCGTGTTACGGACATAAATATCAGTTAATGCCAGTTTCCCCGCAGGAATAACTACACGGCTAAATTCGGCTAAAGCCTTACCGGTATCCTGCATAACCGACAGACTACATTCAGCCAAAACTCCGTCTACTGAAGCGGCGGTAAATGGCAAATCTTCACCCGCCGCCTGAATCAATTCCAAACCGGCTGAACGTTCCCTTCCTTGCCTGAGTCGTTCCTCCGACAAATCAACACCTACTACATTTAACCCATGGGCATCGCGCAAGTATTCCACTGTAATTCCGGTACCACAGCCGACATCTACTATCTTGGCAAGTGGTGGGAAGGCGCAATAATCAAGCAACCGTTTAGTCAGCAACACTCCACCAGGACGTACAACTCCGCCTGTCATCATTTATCCTCTAACGCTGCTTCCACCTGCTGCATTTTACCATTCGCCAGTTCCTCCGGAATGTAAACTAAACCGCACTCAGAACACTTGTAAAGTTCAACTGGAAAGCTGCTGCCAAGGTATGATAAAGTTACCTTACCCAGCGTCAGTTTAATACCGCACTTAACGCAAACAATATTCAATTGTTGCTGAGTTACCTGTTTGCTCATTTGTCTCCCCCGCTATCCGGTAATTTCCAATCTGTGACAATAGGCATTATGGACAACAAATTCGTCTCCTTGTGGCGAATACTCTACCCAATATGTTACGCTGACAGGTTGGAAATACGCAATGTAATGACCGCTCTCATCTTGTTTTAATTTGTTACCGGTGCTTTCGGCGTAGGCAATAACTTTTGTGATGTCATCGACAAGAATCCGCCTGTCATCCATAATACGTCTTATATTTTCCGGAATAATGACTTTGATATTAACTTGTGACTCCTCCACAGCCTCACCCCACACTTCACGCTGCAGCATTGTCTTCAATTTTGCCCGGTTTTCTTGGCGCTGAGAATAGCCTGGCCCTTCTTGGTCTGCTAGATTATCCTCGCCAGATCCAAAGATTAAATCCAACAAATGGTACACGCGCTTGCCCTGACTGGCAAAATTATCACGGCACATTGCACAATAGGCAAGATAGTCTGTTTCGCTTTCCTCAATGCGCCTGTTTATCATTTTATGCGCAACTTCCTTGTTGGCATAAATCATCAAGCCCCCATAGCCGCAACATACCGTACTGTCACGATTAAAAGGCAATTCTTCAATTTCAACGTTCAGCTTGTTTAAAATATTTCGAATACTCTCATGCAGCAGTGCCTCATATCTTGTAGTACAACTGTCATGAATAGCCAATTTTTGTGGAGCAGCTGCCTGCCAAACCCTGTCAGGCAAACCGGTGCGCTCTAATAATGTCCATAAATTCTCCACAGACATATCAGAAATATTATGATTAAACATGCTAAAACATGTCGGACAAGCGGTAATTATCTTAGGACTCCCTAGTTCTTTCCAGTTACATTCCATATTTTTCATTGTTTCCTGAAATAAACCCTCTTGCCCAGCCCAGTTGGCCGGAGCTCCGCAGCACCCCAGCATAAGCCCTACGCCGCCATCAAGCCTTTCATACAGAAATTCATAAATTTTCTTTACATATTGTGGTGAGGATGCAGCAAGCTGACAACCAGGATAGAATACCCATTCACTGGACGCAAACCCAGGCTGATGGCGATTAAGAGCAAAATCATCGCCATTACTGAACTGCATATCCCGCAGTGCAAAATCATGCGCCGAAGGCGGCATTTTACCCTTTTGCACCATCATATTCCTCGCCTCCTGGCAAATCTCGGCCATACTCAAATTCCCAGGACACACATGTTCACAAAGTCCGCATAGGCTACATGAATTTATCAACTTGTTGGCATGGTGAATACCCATTACAATTGACAAATTATTATAGATTTCGCGTACGAACTTCTTGGAATAACCACGGAAATGAGCCAGATATTCACAAGCTTTCGCGCACTCAAGGCACTCACAGGCCAAACAACGGTTAGCTTCCTGTAAAGTCTCTTCTTTAGTATAGCGGTTAAAAGAGTCTGCAGCTTTTACCATAGGCTGTGGTTTTACACCGGCAATATTGGTATAAAGAGTTGTCTTATATGGTCCTGCCGCTTGTCTATTAGCAGTAAGTGAAACATTTTGCAAATGTCGGTCAATAGAATTTGCGGCAATTTTCCCATCAGAAATCGATAAGATTGGCGATCTACCTTCACAGCCCAAATGTAAACTACCACCAGCAAAGACCTTGGGATGACTTGTCGCCAAAGTGAAAGAATCAACTACCAGCTTCTCACTGTCATCTAGTTCAAGCCCAAAGTCCCGGGAATTGGCATTCTTGCAGCCCACGCTCAAATAGACAGCGTCAAAATTCTCGTATAGGCTGACAAATGTCATATTTGCGTCGGTGTTGTTGCCAATTACTGTTTTATAATGTATTTCTAAAGGTAATTTTTCTATAATTAAAAAATCGTTGTGGATCAATTGCCGGGGCAACTGGCTTTCCGGAATATCCCAGATACTTCCCCCTAAACGGTCCGTTGCTTCGAAAATTACCACCTTATACCCTTTGCGGGTAAGCTCTACTGCCGCAGTCAAACCACTCAAGCCAGCTCCCACTATTGCTACCTTTTGACCCTTTAGTGGTGGAATCGCCATTTTGGGTACAGAGGAATTATTGTCAACACATATTTTTTCCATGGCACCTATAAGAATAGGCTCATCAAGCTCGTTTCGTTTGCAACCTTGCCGGCAGGGCTGGTCGCAAATCCTGCTAATAATTCCCGTAAAAGGAACCATTCTGTTAAACAAAGCGAAGCCTGACGCGTAGTCACCCTTACGAACAGCGGCGACCATGCCACGGACATCAACATGGACCGGACACCCGGCAGTACAGCCTGGCGGATTATCTTGGACGCATTTTGCTTCCCGTTCACGCAATAATTTTTGATCCATACTATTCTCTCGTTTCCTTTAATTTTTTATAAAGAGAGACTTAGCTTCAGGTGGAGTTTTAACCCCATCTGAAGTTTAGTCGACCTTATCCAGGGACTTAGCCGCTCGCCTGTGCCCTTTGGGTATAACTCCCGCCTATAGAGGACGGGAGTCTTAGAGCGGGTTAGTCATCGGATAAACAATTAAAGTTTCTCGCATATAGGGGAAACCTAAAACGAACGGAAAACCTGTTTGGCTTCCCAGTTCGTTTTAGGCTGCTTACTTAAAACTCACACATATTGTTGGTTATCGATCAACTATATCCTTCGCAGTGATAAATTATTTTTTTGGCATAGCTGCCAGAATTTTTTCAGGCAGTGCAGGTACTGACAGCACCCGTGCGCCACAAGCATTGTAGATAGCGTTAAGGATAGCAGGATGCGGAGAAGTCAGTGGGCCTTCGCCAATGCCGGAAGCACCATACGGGCCATGCTCACGCGGGGTTTGAACGTAAATGATCTTCATGTTATCAGGAATGTCTTTAATGAATGGCAGACCACAACCAACCAAGCTGGTGTGTTTTTTGAGGTCATCAAAGTCTTCAGTGAGAGCAAGACCGATACCTTGAGCCAGACCGCCATAGACTTGACCATCAGTAGTTTGCTTGTTGGTTATTGTGCCACAATCAATAACAGTGGTGAAATCTACTACTGTTGCTTTACCAGTCTTCATGTCAACTTCAACTTCTGGCATGAAGAGTTCGTATACATAGGCGCAGAATGGATTGCCTTGGCAGGTTTCAGGACTGCAGTCGGTGCACATGGAGGCAGCCCATTTACCTTCGTAATGAACGGGGATGTTCTCAGCTATCATTTCGTCATAAGTACGGAAGGTTCCGTCAGCTTTGCGCATTGCGTTCACAAGCATTTCGCAGCCAACGCGAATGGCGTTACCAGTCATAACGTTTTGACGGCTGCCGCCAGAAGGACCGCTGGCAGGAGTAAAGGCCGTGTCATTCATAACAAGCTTGATTTGTTCTGGCGTGATACCCATCTGACGGAGGGTTTCATGAGCATGGGTCAAAGTAGCAAGATCTGCGCCTTGACCATGGTCTTGCCAGGAGTCACCAACACTTACAGTACCATCTTTATTGAGTTCAACCCAGCACACAGAACCGTCAGGGCCGTCAAGACCGCAGCCATACATGCCGACTGCCAGACCAACGCCGCGTTTCTTTTCAGGGGTTGAGAGTTCTTTACAACGTATTTTGGCTTCTTCATACAACGGCTTGAGTATATCCATCATTTCTTCTAAACAGAATACTTCCGGTACTTGGCCGGTAGGAGTGGTAGCGCCTGGACGGTAAATATTCTTATAGCGAAGGTCGAATGGATCCATGCCGAGTTTTTCGGCTAAAACGTCGATAGCGATTTCAGAAGACAGGAAGGCTTTCGGCGAGCCATAGGCGCGGAAAGCGGAGCCCCAGGCATGGTTTGTGCACACGGTTTGGCCTTTACCACGAATGTTCGGGATATTATAGCCAGCACCAGTGAACTGACCTTGACGTACAGTATTGAGGTCACCGAATTCGCTGTACGGACCATGATCGAGCCACCATGCAGTTTCCATTGCAACTAATTTACCAGTTTTATCGGCAGCAAGTTTGCATTTCACGAGAGCAGGCGAACGCTTGCCGGTGTAAGTAATTTGTTGGTACATATTGAAATCAAGAGCAACAGGTTTGCCGTCGCAGGCCATGCAAGCAACTCCGAGTAAAGCTTCGTTGGTCGGGCTGAACTTGTAGCCGAAAGTAGCGCCGGTCGGGTTAGCAACAAGACGCAGTTTTTCTGGTTCAATACCAAGACCAGGGGCAATCATGGCATGATGCAGGTGAAGGGCGATACTCTTGGAGTGAATAGTCAGGCGACCTTCTTCATCGATGTAGGCGCAACCGGTATCTGGCTCGAGCGGAAGATGCGGCTGACGGCTGCAGTAGGTTTCAGCTTCTGCAGTTACATATTCGGAGCTTTCCATGTACGGCTTGACTTCTTCACCTTTTTTAACACCCTGCTCGTAATAAATATTGGGTGTGCCGGGGTGAATTTCGATAGCATCTGGGGCCATAGCTGCCCAACCGCTCATGTAAGCAGGCAGCACTTCCAGATCTACCTTAACTGCCGCAGCTGCTGCTTTAGCGTGTTCTTCAGTATCAGCAGCAACGATAGCAATAGCGTCGCCAAACTGGAATACTTTCTCATCATTAAGGATCGGACGATCCCAGCCGTCACCTTTATTGCTCGGAAAGGTGATAAGACCTGTAATCCGGTTTTTACCTTTAACGTCTTTATGAGTAATTACTTTGTAAACGCCAGGCATTTTTTCGGCTGCAGAAGTATCAATACCCTTAATATTAGCATGGGAGACTTCAGCTTGAACCAAGGCCAGCCGCAAGGTGCCTTTAGGCATTTGCAGGTTAACATCGGCACCGTAGTCCCAGGTACCGGTAACTTTTTGCAAAGCAGACGGACGATGATATGTAGTTCCATAGATCTTGTTGCCAACAGGCTTAAATAACAGATCTTCTTTACGCATTTCACCGCGAACAACTTTAGCAGCTGCCATAACAGCATCAACTAACGGCTGATAACCGGTACAACGGCAAGCATTACGGTTCTTCTGGAACCATTCTCGAATCTCTTCTCTGGTAGGATTGGGGTTCTCATCAAGCAAAACCTTTGCCGACAGAATAAAGCCAGGGCTGCAGAAACCGCATTGGGCGCAACCGTATGCCATCCAGGCTACTTGCAGCGGATGAAGGTTGTCGGGTGTAGCAAGACCTTCGATGGTGGTAATAACAGCTTGATCAGGCACCCTCTTCATTTTCACAACACAAGACCTTACAACTCTGCCATCCATGATAATAGAGCAAGTACCGCATTGACCTTGATTACAGCCAACCTTACAGCCGGTCAAGAGAAGTTGTTCGCGAAGCACGCTCGCCAGAGTGGCTTCAGTGTTAACAATCAACGTTCTGGGTAGGCCATTGATGTTCAGAATCTTCTTTTGCATCTGTTTTCTTTCTCTCCTTTATGAATGTTCTTATATCTCAGGGGATTGACATGTCCCCGAAATACACGTGTCTTCCTAAAAACATAATATTATACACCTTTTCCAAATCCACATTCTGGATAGCGGCATTCTTCGCATACCAGGCACAACCCGCCATGGCCAAGCCGTATGATATCTTTACGGGACAGTTCCTCGCCGGCCAATATCCGTGGTACAACCAGGTCAAATATAGTGCTCTTGTGATACATTACACAACCAGGCAGACCTAACACCGGAACTTGCCCAAAATAAGCAAGCATAAACATAGCTCCTGGTAAAGTCGGCGCTCCATATGTCACTATCCGGCCGCCAGCTGCCCGGATACCGGAAGGGGTTACGTCGTCAGGATCAACAGACATACCGCCTGTAGTAACAATCAGGTCAGCGCCAGCTGCAAGTAAGCTATGAATTGCTTCAGCAATCATAGAAATATCATCTGGCACAAAGATTTGCTGCAAAACGGAACTGCCTAAGCGTTGAAACTTATCTGTCAGCACAGGTCCGAAACAATCCTGTATCCGGCCGTGGTAAACCTCGCTGCCGGTAGTCACAACCCCCACCTTACATGCGTGTAGTTTTTTGACTTCCACCACCGGATAATAAGCAGCACATATCTGTTCAATTTTTTCGATTTTGTTTGTACCGATGACTAAGGGAATAATTTTGCATCCCGCAACCTTGCGATCAGCGTCTACCATCTGGTTCGAGTGCAAGGTAGCCACTGCAGTCTGATCAATATCGTTGATTCTTTCCAATGCCTCGGTATTTACTTTTAATAAACCGCTTATCCCGGCCTTTATTTCAACTTTGCCCTCGGCGGCCTCTTCCAAAAACAGCCCTGGGCCAGCCACCGCCTTCGCCAATCTTGCCGCAGCTTCATTCTCATGAAGTTTTTGCGCATTTACCTCCCAGACGTAAATATGTTCTTTGCCGATCGTAAGCAACTTTTGAATGTCTTCTCTTCGAATTATATGTCCTTTCTTAAACGCTCTGCCTTTGCACTTGCCAGGAACAATTTCAGTAACATCGTGGCAAAGAACCATACCTTCAGCCTGATACACGGGAACTACTCTCATTAACCACCCTCCTTTCTTAGTACATAACAGTCTACGCTTATTGCCCTTTTTATCGCTGTACTGTTTACAAATTTATAATCGCAAGATTTATGCCAACTATAAAAACATAAAGAAAACACGGCTTGCGCCGAGCCTTTGGCGAAAGCGGAAGCCGATGTTGCCCTTATCCAGGCGGAAAGTTATGCTTTCTAACAGGACAATAAAAAGGGGAACCAACCGTCTCCTGACAGCTGGCTCCCCTCATTTTATTGTTGCGCCACGCTACATTTTCCTCAACAGGTGTCACCTCAAAGTGACACCTGTTCCACTTTACACTTTAGCTCTTTATATATCGCATGCTGTTTCATTTTCCGATACAGAGTGTTCCGGGAAACCCCCATATCGCGCGCTGTCATGCTAACATTACCGCCATGGTTATATAGCAACTCAAGGATTTCCTGTTTTTCATTTTCATCCAGCACGCGACGGCGCTGTTCTCTCCTGCAAAATGTTTCTACAATATTAGTCGCTGGAAAAAGCAATCTTTCACGGCCTGCATTGTCGTTGGCAGGCTGGCAATTACATATTTCCTGTGGCAGATTGGCTAAAGTTACTGTCTGCCCTTCAGTAAGGCTGACGATCCTTTCCACCACGTTTTGAAGTTCACGTACATTGCCAGGCCAATTATATCTTACGATTCGCTCAATGACATCTGGATTCACGATAAATCTCCGGCAGTGCTTATCTTGTTTTTCTAAAAAATAATTAAACAGCGCCACTATATCATCTGACCGTTCCCGTAGTGGCGGTATTGTAATTGAGATAACATCCAACCGGTAATACAGGTCTTTTCGAAAAGTACCTTTCTCCACTTCCTTCATCAAGCATTTGTTGGTGGCACAGATTACCCTGACATCCACAGGAATTACCTTATCACAGCCAATCCGGATCACTCTTCGCTCTTGCAAAACCCGTAATAGGGCCACTTGCTGTTCTAATGGCATATCGCCGATTTCATCCAAAAACAGCGTGCCGCCGCAGGCAAGTTCAAATTTGCCCGGTTTTCCTCCGCGTTTGGCACCGGTGAAAGCCCCCTCCGCATAACCGAACAGCTCACTACCAATAAGTTCCCGTGGTATTGCCCCACAGTTTACCGCGATAAAAGGTCCGGCTTGACGATTACTCCGATTATGAATGGCCTGTGCAAATATCTCTTTTCCTGTACCGCTTTCGCCTTGGAGCAACACGTTAGACATTGAGGTTGCGGCAAGAGAGGCTACCCGGACAGCTTCCAGCAGGGCCTTACTTCCGCCAATTATGTCGCTAAACTGCAAGGTCCCGTAGTGGCCGCTGAACCTGTTTACCAAGCTTTGAATTTGTTTGATCGGTCGTAGAATAATAACCCCACCGGTTACTGCACCCTGAGCATCGGTAACCGTCTCGCTAGAGGCCAGGCAATGACAAAGTCCCTGACTAGTGTCCAGCATAATTTCCACTTCAGCACATGCTTCTTTGTGCTTTAGCATCTTTTCGATTAGCGTATTTTTAGTCCCGAAAATACTTTCCACTTGAATGCCTGGTTTAGCCTCAATCTTGCTTAAACCAGAACCAAGAATTTGTTTTGCTACTGGATTTAGTTCGCTAATTACACCATGTTGGTCAACTAATATTACGCCATCTGACATAGTGTTGAAGATATTGGTAAGACGATTATTAATTACACTTAATTCATTGTTTTTTCTCTGGATACTAATTTGAGCCATGATCGCCTCCGCTGCTGCCACAACCATGCCCAAAGTATGAAGATGGGCAGCCGTTGCAGCCCCGGAAACATCTAAAATCCCCAGAACCTCTCCCTTCGCGTCAAGAATAGGAGCCGCGGAACAGGTCAAAGAGTGATGTTCAAAGCAGTAATGTTCAGAACCTGATACTTGAATAGGCTTTTTTATAACCAACGCCGTCCCAATTGCGTTCGTACCTACTTGAGATTCACTCCAATTGGCCCCGCGAAAAAAGCTCACCGTCATAGGGTTAGTTAACGCATCCTCATCACCAAATAGTTCCATGATATAACCGCGTATGTCTGTTAATACCACAACAAAACCAGAGCCTTCGACAACCTCATACAAATTGGTCATAAAGGGTTTGGCTATATTAATAAGCTCCCGGTTTTGTCTTAGCATCACCCGAAGGCTGATGCTGTCAAGTTGCGGATGAATGCACATATCATTGGGATTAACCTTGGCATGGCGACAACGCCTCCACGAGTCTAGAATTTCCGTTCTGACAGAATAATCATAGGCTTTGTCTGCACTATTTATAGTAGTGGTAAACTGTTGCCAAGAATCAGAAATGCAATTATTACTATTTTCGACATACAGACTCATATACTCACCTGCCTGTTCTTGATATTATAGAATCGGTGCGGTTGATTAGAGCGAGCGAGTAGAACGGAAGCAGCAAAAAAAAAACAGAGCACGCCAAAAGAAGCGAGCACCCTGTCTCAATAATAGGTAGCACAGACTCCTTTCCGCACCGGGAGGCCTACCGGTTTCCCGGTAAACCCATCGATCAGGCTGTCGTAGTTTCCATTAGACAACCAGATTCGGAGTAACTAAATATTCAATTTATTCCAATATATTCGTGATAAATTATGAAACTCCTGCTCTCCATTATAATATAATTTCCATAATTTGAAAAACGTAGTTTTCACGATAGCTAAATCACCTTATCCATATATACAGTCTCAAGCCTATCAAAGCTCTTCTGTCGAATCAGATATTGTTGGCTCAGCCAAAAAGGAAAACCATCTACACTTCTTCTCCTTATTAAAATAGACAGTCCCAGAATAACTCAATCTGGAACTGTCTATTTTCTAAGTCTCGCTTATGTGGATTTTTGTACACACAGGTACTCGGATGTTTCAATCTGAATAGCCACTTGCTGAATCTTAAACTTTTCGCGCATAGCGCTTGTGGCCTGCATCAATATGTTTTGTCCGTTAGCTGTATGCTCAGTTACCAAATGACAACTGAGCGCATTACACCCGCTCGTCAGGCTCCACACCCGCAACTCGTGGACTTCTCTTACACCATTAATAGAAGCAAGGCAGATTTGTACCTGATTTGTATCGATATTAGGCGGCACACCCTCCATGAGGATGTGAAGTGCCTGCGTGGCCACTTTTAAAGCTCCTTTGCTAATGACTATGGCTACGACCACGCTAACCAGCGGGTCAACCCAATACCAGGAATATAAATATATAAGTACACCGGCGAGAATAGCTCCTGCTGAACTTAAGGCATCACCAATAACATGCAGGTAGGCACTCCGCATATTAATATTGTCTTTAACGTCCCCCTGCTTTAAGAGTGCCACCGCGCTTATTACATTGGCCAGCATGCCAATAAAGGCAATGACCATCATGGAAGTACTGTCAACGGCTTGCGGCTCTTGAAAACGCCGGTAGGCTTCGACGATAATAAAACCAGATATAGCAAACAACGTCAGAGCATTAAACAGGGCCGCTAAGATTTCAAACCGCTGATACCCAAAGGTTTTGCTTAGTGAAGGCGGCTTAGCGGCGAAAGTAATTGCCACTAAACTAAGTGCCAGTGAACTTACATCACTTAACATATGCCCTGAATCAGACAGGAGTGCCAAACTATTGGTAATCAAACCACCGAAAAACTCCAGAAACATGATGCCGGTTGTTACAATAAGGGCAATGCCTAACCCACGTTTATTATTGTGACCGCTCTCCCCATCATGAGAATGTAAACTCATCCAATCCACCTCAAAATTAAAAAATTTCGGTATTTATCTTTTTAAAAAGAGACAATAGCTGCTCGCTTTCTGCTTCAGTCAACACCCCTAAAATTTGTCTGGATAGATCTGAATGGTATTTATGGTGCTCCTCATAGGCCTTGAGTCCCTTTTCAGTAAGGCTGATTAGATACACGCGCCGATCCTGCAGACTGGGTTCCCGTTTTGCGTACTGCTTTTTTTCCAACCGATCAATTGTCACAGTTGTCGTTCCAGTCGTTACCCCCAGCTTCATCGCTACATTCTTCATATTCATCTGACCATATTGGCCAAGCACTTCAATGGCATGGGCCTCAGACACCGTCAAATCGCTCGCACGAATGACCGAGCTCTCCCAAGATGCAAACCCGTTAAAAAAGCGGAAAAGTTCGTCTGTTAAATCTTCCAAGCAGCTCCCTCCTTTTAGTTTGAATCTAATATTGTTTGATATTCTAATTATATTATAAACAAACTTAAAGTTGCTAGCAATAGCAATTTTACTATTGCAGGAAATTAAAATGAGCTATCTAAAGGACAGCTCATTTTAATACCAGATTCTTTGAATCTCATTATTATTTTATTTCGCGTACTAAGCGCATACCATTTAACGTCACCAGAAGCGCTGCACCGGTATCGGCTAAAACAGCTAGCCAGAGGTTGACAAATCCTAAAAAGGTACCAAATACAAAAAGCAGTTTAACTGCCAATGAAAAGGTAATGTTTTGCATAATAATATCCACCGTTTTGCGGCTGAGTTTCATTACATAGGAGAGTTTACTTAAATCATCGGCCATGAGGGCAATATCTGCCGTTTCCAGAGCGGTATCTGAACCAGCGACGCCCATGGCAATGCCAATATTGGCAGTCGCGAGCGCTGGCGCGTCATTTACCCCGTCACCAACCATGGCCACACTGCCGTATTGGCGGGCCAGCTGCTTGAGGGTTGTTGCTTTATCTTCCGGCAGCAACTCGCTGTAAAAGGCATCGATACCAAGCTTTTCAGCAACAGCTTGTGCTACCCGGCGGTTATCACCTGTCAACATGACGACATGCTGTACCCCGGCAGACTTAATGGCCGCTACCGCATCCGGGCTGTTATCACGCAAGGTATCGGCTACAGCAATCGCACCATATAATTCTGTACCGGTCCCCACTAACATAACCGTTTTTCCTTGCTGCTCCAGCAGTGACAAGCTACTTTCATGCGTGGTAAGTGCACAGCCTAATTCCTCAAAGAGTCTTTGATTACCCACATAGATGGTGCGTCCATCAAGGTCTGCCTGCGCGCCCCGGCCAAGAAGAGCTTTAAAGTTAGTCACTTGCGGTAAGCTTTGATTGCCTGTATGGGCAACAATAGCCTCCGCGAGCGGGTGCTCTGACCATTTTTCCACGGCAGCGGCAATTGTCAGTATCTCTTTATTATCCAGCATGCCACCTAGCTTTATAACATCAGTAACCGTTGGCTTACCTACTGTTAATGTACCAGTCTTATCAAAGGCAACTACCTGGATTTTGCCCATCTGTTCAAGATAAGCGCCGCCTTTGATCAGCACGCCGTGCCGCGAAGCATTACCAATCGCCGAGACGATAGACACTGGCGTTGAGATAACCAGCGCGCACGGACAGGAGATAACGAGAAGTACCAGCGCCCGGTAAAACCAGGTGTTAAAAGACTCACTGAAAAAAAGTGGCGGAACAATGGTTAAACCCACGGCCGCCAGAATAACCGCCGGTGTATAGTATTTCGCGAAAACATCAACAAATTGCTGCATAGGTGCTTTTTCAGCCTGGGCTTCTTCCACCATATGCATGATTTTGGCCAACGTAGAGTCTTCTGCTAGTTTAGTCACTAAGATTTCCAATGCCCCTTGTTCATTGACCGTACCAGCATACACGCTGTCGCCGGCCTGTTTTTCCACCGGCATGGATTCACCGGTGATGGCCGCCTGATTAACAGTCGAGCTACCACTTTCGACCGTTCCATCCATGGCAATGCGTTCACCTGGCTTAACAATAATTACATCGCCAACAACGATTTCTTCTACTCGCAAGCGCAGTTCTTCACCGTTTCGCTTTACCAGCGCTTCAGGCGGAGCAAGCTCCATCAAAGCCTGGATAGAACTACGGGTTTTATCCATAGTATACGCTTGCAGTGCATTACCAAGTGAAAAAAGAAAGACAACCGTTGCCCCTTCACTCCATTCACCAATAGCCGCTGCACCAAGCACGGCGATCACCATAAGGAAATTGGTGTCAAGTGTCATGCTTTTGAGCCCGTAAAAACCGCTCTTAGCTACATGATAACCGCCGACTATCATGGTAAGAATGTAAAAGGGTATTAGTACCTGCTCACTCGTCCCGATCCAATCGAGAACAAGGGCAACTGCCAGTAATAGACCTGATACAATGGTTGCCAGCATGCGCGGCTTTTGCCACCAAGCCTGTTTTTCAGCAGACAATTTCCCGGCGGCATTATCAACAACAGCTTGATAACCGGCCTGCTTCACAACTTCCATAATCTCTTTATCAGTAATGGTGTGCTCCACCGTCATTTTGCTAGCACCGAAATTTACCGTCACCGCTTGCACCCCGGCTAGCGCGGCAACTCGTTTTTCCAGTTTTGCCGCGCAGTCGGCGCAATCAAGGCCTGATAATCTCAAGACTGTTTTATGGTATCCCGGCGCATCATTCGCCGCTTTGATCAGTTTCGCATTGTAGCCAAAGCCGGAAATGACCTTTACAATTTCATCTACTCCCATAATAGTACTATCATAGATTACTTTTATTTTTGCTGCTGCAAAATTCATCTGAGCATCAGTAACACCATTAATACGCCGGACGGCTTTTTCCACCTTAGCTGCACAGTCAGCACAGTCAAGCCCTTCGACTTGAAACGTAGTATTAATCAAATGCGTGTTATCAAGTGCGATAGCACACTCGCTAGCCGCTATTGCCATTTCACCGGTACAGCACCCGCAGCCGCAATGCACCTGGTTCTGTTTATGCATATGTTTACCTCCTAGCGTTATGAGCAACATGCTCAAGTCCCTGGCACATTAAGGAAATTACATGATCATCATCAAGGGAATACCAGGCCTCTTTGCCCTCTTTACGAAACTTCACCAGTTTAGCGCTACGAAGGGTACGCAGCTGATGAGATACCGCCGACTGGTTCATACTCAGCGTTTCCGCAATATCGCAAACGCATAGTTCGTGCCTAGATAATGCATGCAATATCTTGATCCGGGTAGGGTCGCCTAATATTTTAAACATTTCCGCTAGATCCTGCACTGTATTATCATCCAACATGGCTGCTTTGGTCAGACATATTGTTTGTGGATGAATACAATGTTGCTCACAAATATCACGCTCTAATTCTTTCATAGCGTACCTCCTTATATATGATTATATGTTCATATATAATCATATGTCACTTATTACCCACTGTCAATATAAAAAAATAAGCCATTCTTTCCTAAATACAGAAAAGAGACTACCCTCAGGTAGTCCCTAAAATTATACTTTATAAAGATATGGTGCCGAGGACCGGAATCGAACCGGTACGGGCATCTCTACCCGCGGGATTTTAAGTCCCGTGCGTCTGCCAGTTCCGCCACCCCGGCATAAGTGAGTCTTGGTTGGAGCTTGCAAAGTGCAAGCAAAGAAGAAATTGGAGGCGACACCCAGATTCGAACTAGGGAATAGAGGTTTTGCAGACCTCTGCCTTACCACTTGGCTATATCGCCGTATAAATTCATTGGCAGGGGCGGCTGGACTCGAACCAACGCATGACGGAGTCAAAGTCCGTTGCCTTACCGACTTGGCGACGCCCCTATTATAAGCAGAGAACCATAAGCAGAGAACCAGGTTATTAGGAGCATCGCGACGCTAGAACCTGCGTGAATCGCTTAGTTACGAGTATAGCGAGTAACTTCCTATTATCTTGTTCCCTTGTATGCCGTCTGTTTTCTGTCGGATAAATATCGTAACATTTTATCTTAGTTATGTCAATATGACTGTTCGTGCCAATTATTTCCGCGGTTCGCAGCGACTTTTATAGATTATCATGCTCACAATGTTATTTCAACTGAAATTTATTGTTTTTTTAGAAACTGGTGCGGTTGGTGAGATTTGAACTCACACGCCGTGAAGCGCCACCCCCTCAAGATGGTGTGTCTGCCGTTCCACCACAATGGAAAATATTATAGCGTACTTTTTAAGCCGGTTATACCGGCATTTTTATGTCCCACAGTAGGGCGACCAGGGCTAACAGCCGCCGGCAGTGAACCTCGGCTATTGGCCGAAGCAAACCCGTAGGCCCGCGAGTGACATAGGATAAATACAACCTTACCTATTTTTGGTATAAAAATCACCTAAAAAACCAACTACTACTTCGACTTTATTTATGGAGGGATTTACTTGTCGCCAGTTACTCCGGAAGATTTTTATCAAGGCATGCAAATCATATATCAACTTTGGCACCATACTTATGCCTTATGGATTTCCAAAGAACTTTTTTCGTTCAGTTGGTTTGTAATTCTTATAAGTATCATAGGTATATATACCACCATGTTTATCTTTATCGACAGGAGCCGTTTGAGAGAAATCATCTTCTACGGATCACTTCTTACTGTTTCTTTTGGGTTTATGGATGTAGTCGGAACTACTATGGGTTTTTGGGCGTATAAAACGCACTTTTTACCTTTAATACCAAGCCTTCTCCCGGTTTCCTACACACTTCATCCGATACTTCATTTACTCGGCTATCAGTACACAAATTCATGGAAAAGCTTTGCCATTGTCAATACACTTATCTCCTTATATTTTGCCTTTGTTGCTCAACCCATTTATGTTTGGGCCGGGATTCTGTGGCTTGGAGGCTGGACGTACCTTTACTCCTTTATCACCACGATGGGCATTACGTTCTTTGCCAGAGCAGTTGTCATCTGGCTGGCCAATATCGAACAAAAACATGCGACCCAGCCAAGCCGGGAGTCCTTATTTCCAAAATTGCAACCAGCATTGAAGCAATTCGATAAAGAGGATGATAACAAATAGGTACTCAACGTTCGCAGGCATCTTAGGCGCAGCCCTTCTTCTAGATAATGAAGCGAACCCCCACGAGTTGCCCGCCAGATCCTAAGTCTGGTGCCAATCGCGATACAAATCTACATATAGGTTACCATTGGTCGCCAAGGCGGCAAAAGCGACTTCCTGCACATCTTCAATTTCTTTTTCCTTAAGTTTTCTATTGAGCCACTCCTGGCTTAAACCTTTACGACGCAGGTTTTGTTCCAGCACTTGTCCATCCAGAATCAACTCGGTTGCAAGGCCCTCATACTGGGTTGCTACATGAAGATCCTGCGGCGTTAACGGTCGATTTTGCGATTTTAGCTGGACGCTCAATTCGCCGCTTGGCTCTAAAACGGCAAATTCAACATGGGATATATCAAATACTTTTTCCTGCCGCAGATGTTGCGTGAGGTAATCATAGGTATAGTTCAACTTTGACAAATTGGTTTCTAATATTTTTCCATTTTGAATTAAAATAGTCGGTTCTCCCGCCAGGAATTTGCGAAACGGCCTATAGTGCAGAGAGATATATGATACTAAAACGATAATACCTGTCGTAAGGGTTAAAGCGAGAATAAAGTTTAATATATGTATAGTTACGTTAAAAGCCAGGTTTCCTGCTATGGTTCCCAGCAGAGCCGCTGCAACATAGTCATAATAAGTCAGGTTGGACAGCCTTCGTTTCGTGAGAATTTTCGTGGCTGCAAACAGGAATATCAGAGCTAACATTACGCGCAAGGCAATGTTCAACGGTTCAAACAAAATAATAACCTCCTTCGGTGGCTCAAGCCAGTAAGCAAGAGTTTGCCGATGTAGCGCAGCGCCTCTCCTTATTTTCCATGGAATCGCCTTCCAATATACGATGGTAAATACGCTAGAACGCTCTTTTTTCGCTAATAAGATGAGCGGACCCCTACCCAATAATAAAACCAGGCTGCATAACGAAGCCTGGTTTGTAATCAGCGCCCAGAAGCTATGGGCCATCGCAAACCCCATATAAACCAGGCCATACACCAAATAACCAGCAACACTCGCCGCCCTACCCGGTCAGACAGAAGTCCGGCAGGGTAAAAAATCAGCAAATAGGTGACATTCATCAACAAATACAGCAAGATGACTGCGCGGCGTCAAACCCAACAGTGCCGGTTGTAGTAAAAAACAAAGGCTTTCAGGTAAAAACCCTGAAAGCCTTGTCTTATTTGAAATTGGTGCGGGAGAAGGGACTTGAACCCCCACGGTCACCCGCCAGATCCTAAGTCTGGTGCGTCTGCCAATTCCGCCACTCCCGCGTCCTCGGAATTAATACTATACCAGCTGAACAGATTATTGTCAACATAGGGCATGACATTTTTGAGGAGAATCCATCGTCAAGCGATGATTTCTCATTTGAGTTAAGCTGGGTTACATATTCTATATCATAGTTTGTTGATGAAGCAAGACGTTTCTTGACTTGTATTCAAGTCAAAAAACGTCTTTTTTTCTTTTACTGCACTACCTAGAAGGAGTAGGACAGATTAGTAATAAAGTTGCGTCTATTATCAGCGTTGCCTTTCTTGTCTGTCACGTCGTTGTACTGCATGCTCAGGATACCGTTCTTAAATAAAGTGTACTCAAAGCCATATTCAAAGCCTTTGGTGTCGTTAAGAGCCGCTTTGTCATAAGCTGTATCGGTTGAATCCGGAGTACTCCACCATAATGGGTCGAAGTTCTTATCAGCTTTTCTATAGCCAACCCAAATACCATAAGAATGATCTTTTGAACCATCAGCACCCATGTATTTCACCTTACCATACCAAGCTTTTGCCGCAGAATCATTATTGGTATTTTTCGCAATGTCGGATGCATTGCTAGCGTATTCACCTTTTACATTAAATTTGTCGAAGGCATAACCAAAACCAACGGCCTTAGTCTTATACTGATTACTGTCTTGACTATCTGTAAAATATGCTACACGCATGTCAAAGTTAGGAGTAAAAGCATAAGCCATATCACCATACGCATAGTTAGGCGAATCCCAGCCGGCGGCATGATACTTAGCAGCACCCGCGCTAACCTTTACTTTATTACCAAAACTAATCTTAGCACCATCCCAATTATGCCATGTATCTGAAGTAATACCTTTGCCAACTGGCATGGCCATACGACCTAACGTAAAATTCACGCCATCAAGAACTTGACCTGATAAATATGCTAAATCCACATATGCGCTATTATTGCCACTGACATTTGACTCACTAAAATAACGCCCGTTAAATGTTAAATCATCAGTCAACTGAGCAGCCAGATTTAAACGCAGACGAGTTTTTAGCGCAGTTGCATCGTTTCCAGGAGTAACCTTAGTCCACTCATAGCGCTCACGGACATCCCCGGAAAACTTAACATTGCTCATTTTATTTTCCACCTTAGTTAGGCGGACATTCAGACCTTCCAGTTCAGTTTTGAACTCAACAGACAATTTGTCAATAAGGGCTTTGTCTGCAGCATCTGCTTTGTCAGCGTGAGCCATTGCCTTTGCAACAATTACTGCCATTTCATAACGGCTGATAGCTCTGTCGCCGCGGAAAGCGCCATCACCACTACCGGTAACAATACCGTCGTTTGCCAATTTCTGAACAGCCTCATACGACCAGTGTTTCGCGGGAAGATCATTGAAAGGGTTGGCGGCAAAAGCATTACCTGCCATACTTAGTCCAAGCACCAGAGCCAAAGTAGTTGCTAAATTCTTTTTCATTTATTTTCCTCCTCAGTATTTTTGTATTTGAGATGAACTTGTCCTAAAAGGGGATTTTTTAACTCAACTGGACTTAGTATTGCGTACTACATTGTCTTATCTTCCGTCTGCCTAGCAAACCCCTAAGTACATCTTCTTCACATGGTCATCCTTAGTAAGTTCGCTGGCATCTCCCTCCATTACAACCCGCCCCTGTTCCATTACATAAGCCCGGTCCGCTACTTTGAGTGTGGTATTGACGTTTTGCTCGACAATTAGCACCGTTACTTTCTCTTTTCGTAATTTTTTAATGGTCTCAAAAACCAACACAACATTTTTAGGATCTAGCCCCATAGACGGTTCATCTAAAATCAGCATTTTAGGGTTTGACATTAATCCACGGGCAATAGCCAGCATCTGTCGTTCGCCGCCACTCATTGTGCCTGCGTACTGGTTCTTTCTTTCTGCCAAACGGGGAAATAGTTCTAAGACATATTTCAAGTTTTCTTGGGCCTTTTTTGGGTCTTTTATAATATAAGCTCCCAGTTGCAAGTTTTCCATCACCGTCATAGCCGTGAAAAGATTTCTCTCCTCAGGAACGAAAGCTAAACCAAGCTTCGTCATCTCATATAAAGGAAGGCCGCTTACGTTTTGTCCGTAAAAAGTGACATTTCCGCTTTTTATCGGAATCATATTCATAATTGCTTTAAGAGTAGTGGTCTTTCCAGCGCCGTTAGATCCAAGAATAGCGACTACTTCTCCTTCTCCAATTTTTAGAGATACATCCCAAAGCACTTGCAAATGACCATATCCCGCAGCCAGATTGGAAACCTCAAGCATTGTCCCCCTCCTCCCTACATCGTTATTTGCACAAACTAGAGCAAGTAATTACACCCTAAATAGGCTTCCGTAACCCGATCATTTTTGAAAATTTCTGTTGGATTGCCTTCCGCAATCTTCTCCCCAAAGTACAAAACCGCAATTTGATCGCAGACATCCATAATCAGTTTCATTAAATGCTCAACCATAATGATAGTGGTTCCTTGTTGACGAATTTTTCGGATCAAGCTGGTTAAGTCTACTAACTCGCCAGGAGTAAGACCGGCCGCGACTTCGTCCAGCAATAGTAGTTGGCAATTTGTAGATAAAGCCCGCGCCATTTCTAATCGCTTCAGTTGAATTGTATTTAAATCGCCTGCCAAAGTCTGATGGGATAGGGGGAATTCTACAAAATCTAACATTCTGGCTGCTACCACTTCTGCCTTTTCGGTGCGCTTGGGATCACCAAAGATCGCGCCTACCATTACGTTCTCCAAAATACTCAATTGTGGAAAAGAATGAACAATTTGAAAAGTCCTAGCCATGCCACAGTGGCAAATCTTTGCGGCCGAATATCTGGTTATGTTTTTGCCATTAAACCAAACCTCCCCGTCCTCAGGGTTATAGTACCCGGCTACTGAATTTAAGAAAGTAGTTTTCCCGGCACCATTAGGGCCAATTAGCCCAAATATACTGCCGCTAGGTACCTCCATAGAAACATTTTTTACTGCCTTTAGTCCCCCAAATCTTTTGCTAACCCCTTTAGCTTGCAAGATCATTTCCTTCACTCTCTTTCTTTCAGGTGAAACCACCAAAAAAAGTTCCATCAAGACGGGGGCGGGGACGGAGAGCATCCGCCCCGCTACTGTTGTTTATGTACTAGTTCTTTAGGCTAGGAGGAACTTGCAAATCAGCTTCTTTCCAGGCTTCTGGCCAAACTATTTTTCCTTTGCCGTCAAAATATTGTATTACAGGGAACATGTAGTGCTGCTGATCTACTACCGGGTCTGGGAAGGTCTCAGGAGTATATTTATATTCCTTATGAATTATCCCGTCAGTATAGGTTAATTTGCCGGTAATAACCTTCTCCTTACCTATCTTTGCCAGCTTTTCAGTAGTTATCTCACCGTATTCCGCCTGACAAGCCTGCAGTACTTTGATGAAATACTTAGCCCAGTCATAACACATACCTGCGGAAGACGCACCTGGCTCAAAGCCGTAACGAGCTTTAAAATCATCTCTAAACTTTTTGGCTGCAGGAGTGGTGTACTGGGGAATTTGGTCTAATACGTAATTGGAAGAATCGCCTGTTAGTTTATACCATTCACCAACCCAGCCTAAACCATCGCTAATTACGAAACTTTTTAATCCAACTTCTTTACTCTGCTTGGTAAATGCGGATACCGACGGTGGATCAGACATAGTACCAGCTATTAGAGAGACATCCAATCCCTTTAATTTGCTTAACAACGGATAAAACTCCGTTTCACCCAAGGCGATCCACTCGGTAGTAACTACTTCCCAACCAGCATCTTTAAATTGCTGGGCAATTGAGGTACCAAACAGGCGCCCCCATTCGTTATCCACGCCATAAACCGCTACTTTTTTATTCTTAGGAGTCCATAGACCCTTTTGAACAGCTTCATTGATTGTCTGTACATAGCCAGTGCTTAGAAGACTAGGTGTTGGCCATGCTTTACCAAGCCAGTAATAATATTTTTCCGGGTCAGATTTATACTTTTGATTAACTATATCTGATGCACCAAAACTAAAAAAATGCGGCATCTTATATTTCGCGGCTACATCCATAGCAGATGCGGAAACCCAAGCATGCCAATCCATAAATCCAACAGTAATTTTATCCTTTACTATAGCTTGCTCGTAGGCCCGGGCACCTTTCTCAGCATCTGATTCATCATCAATCCATTTAAACTCAATCTTATAATCGCCAACCTGATTGTTAATCTCGTCAAAGGCCATAGTGATTGCTCCTTTGAACTCCTCCCCGACACGTGAAGCCGGACCAGTAAATGGAGCAATGACACCAACCTTAATCACCTTGGCTCCACTACTAGAACTGGCCTGTTTCTGATCACTCTTACCTGAACAACCTGCCGACACTACCAGTATAGCCACCAACAGCAGGGCTATCACCAACCGCATCATACGCCACCTTTTACTAACCAGTCGCACCATCTTTTTCTCCCCCTTTTTTTTAATTCGTGCAGTACAGAAAATCGAAAATTTATTAAGTGCCGCTAACCTCCTTTCGCGTGTTTTTGCTACTGAACAATATTTTACCTAGCTTTTCAGAAAGAGTGTGATAAAGGCCTGCTAGACCTGCAGGATAGAAAACCATTACAGCAATCATCAAAACCCCATAGATGATTAGACGCCATTCTAAGAGGCCCTTCATTTGTTCCATAGTTGGAATCATTAACATTGCTGCCAGCAAACCGCCCCAAATACTGCCTCTTCCCCCGACAAAAGCGATTGCCATCATCTCGACAGTATACTTGGTATGCATGACCTGGGGGGTGAGTATCCCAACAAAATGTCCATAGAAGGCTCCTACTAATCCTGCTATCGCGCAGGAAGTTGTGAAGTTAATAATCTTATAGTAGGTTACATTAATACCAGAGGCCTGTGCTGCGTGTAAATCCTGGCCAATTGCTCTAAAGGCCAATCCGATGTGAGACTTAGTCATTTTAATCAACAGCAAGTACACTAAGACAGTAATGATAAACATTACGTAAAAATAGGGTAAATTATCGGTAGTATTAAATAGCGCCGGAACGCTAAGCCCCGAATTACCTCTTGTCAAATTAACCCAGTTTCCAGCAATCGCCATCATTCCTAATGCTACAAACCAAGTCATACATGAGGCAAAAATCCCCGCCAAGCGTAACGTTAATACTCCTAACCCAAAGCCAAGCAACCCAGACATCACAGCACCTGCTATCAAACCTAACCAGGGCGACCACCCCAATTTAAGAACTAATAGCCCGGAGGTATATGCCCCTAAACCCCAGAAGGCGGCAAACCCGAAATTAGTTATATTAATAAAGCCAGCTGTGAAATCGAAGGCCATGGCCAGGCAGCCGTACATCAAGCTAGAGATTAACAACCGGATGGTAAATTCGTCATCAAGTACTAAAGGTAATATGGCAACTAAGAATAGTAAGCCTGCGCCTAGAGGGGTAAGCCCTACCAACTGCAACCGGTTGCGCAGCTTTGCAATTTTTTCTTGCCCATTCATCATATTGATCTCCCCTGCTCCTTGGATTTTCCTATTCGGAAACAGACTTAACACCCTTCTTGGCAAATAATCCTCTGGGCATAAAGATGAGGATGAGGATGATTATGACCAAACTAACTACATCCTGCCAACCAGCCCCGAATTTGATGTAAGAAATGGTCTCCAGCATACCTACGATAAAGCCACCCCAGATGCTGGCTCCGACATTGCCCATTCCCACAAGGATGAGTACAAACCATGATTTATATAAAGGCTGAACCCCCATAGTCGGATAGGCGGGGATAATGGATAACAGGATGGCTCCTGCTGCCCCTGCTAACAGACAGCTTAAACCAAAGGTGAGTGTATGAATTGTGTTGAGATTTATTCCTACCAAACTGGCCCCGGATTCATCCTGCGATACCGCCCTGATTGCCCGGCCTGACTGTGTCTTGTTTAAAAAAAACCAGAATAGCAAAATAGTCATCATGGCGATCCCGAAACCCACCAGCCGGTCATAAGACACAGACAAACCTGAGCCGAGTGAAAGGCTTCCTGGCCAATACTGAGTTACGCCTCGGTAGCTATTGCCCCATAACATTTTTGCTCCGCTTTGCATAATTATTGAGATACCAAGAGTTACCAGGAAGGTATTCATGACCCACATTTTTTTGGATCGTTTTCTTAAGTTAAAAAACAACACTCGTTCCACTACAATACCTACAATAAAAGTGCCAACGGCAGCAGTTACAAAACTAAAGATTGGATTTAGACCCAGCCCGACATGGGCAAAATAAGCAAAGTAGGCTCCTAACATATAAAACTCACCATGGGCAAAGTTGGGGATATTCATAACCCCAAATACCAGGGATAATCCTACCGCCATTAAGGCGTATAAGCCTCCCCGTAAAATACCTGTTATAAGCATATTTGTAAAATCTACAACTTCCATCTAATGCTCCTCCTTGCATAACGTTGAAAAGGAAAGTAAAAGCTTTTGGAGCAATTCCTAAGCTTCAGCTTCTGCTTGCTCAATAATTGCCTGTATTTGTCGTTGAACCTCTGCAGGCAGCACCTTGGGCTGATGACTAGCTAACATATCCCTTGCTTTTTGCGTGAGTCGCTCTTTGTATGTAGTTTTTCCACCTGCTTCCCAGGTGTGGTAGCGCTCTCTATTAATAATCTTTGGTCGCCAAAATTCACGTTTGAAATTTTTAAAGGTGTGTTCTTCTGCTAAAAAATGTCCGCCACACCCTACCTGGTTAATGACATCTACAGCCAGCGTTTCATCATCTACCCGAATACCGCCGACAATTTTGCGTACGTAGGAAATGATTTCATCGGCCATCACCAAACATTCAAGCGAAGAAGACATAGCTGATTCCAGAAAACCTACATCATGCACCAGATTAGCGCCACTTAACGCAGCACTATAGATGCTTAACGAATATTCGATAGCCGCTTGTTCATCTAAAACCTTGGAATCGCTAGCTCCCCCCGCACTAAACATTGGCAGCTCTAAATACTGGATTATTTCCGTATAAGCAGCCTGCATGACACAAAAATCCGGGGAGGAACCATAGCAATGGATCATTGTGGCCATATCCATATTGGTTGTCACACCGCCGGCAATATATGGTGCACCTTCCTTGGTGAGTTGATGGATAACCAAACCTGCCATGTTGTCAGCCAAAGCCACTACCAGCACTCCTGCCAAACTAGCCGGACCTGTTGCACACCCTTGAACCCCTGGTGTGTAAATAGCTGGCAATCCTTTCTCTGCCAGGTACATCATTTTACCCAAAGATTCACTAGGATGCTTGAGCGGAGCAACCGGCTCGCTATATAGTACAACAAACGGGTTACGCCGCAAGGCCTCTGCACTCCCGGCAACCACTTCGCACATTTCAATAATGCGCTGTTGGTTTCTTTCATTAAAGGCCCAGGTAACAAACGGCTTAGTGGTAGTAAGTAGCATGGCTTGAACCTCGTGCAAGTCTGCAAGACATGGAGTAACATCAGAAATGCAGGCCAACGACATGCAAAAGTCCATATTGGGTAAATCCTCAACCAATTTGGCTACTGCCATTACATCGTTCTTGTTAACCTTGCGCCGTTCTCCTGTCTCCACATCGTAAAAATAAGGATTGGTTGGCCCAGGACCAAAATAAGTATTCTTGCCTTCCAAAAATAGCCTGGAATTTCCATACCTGTCAGCCAGCACGACACGGGACGGTGCCGTAGTCAACGCTTGCTCCACCGCCTGAGGTGGAATACGAACCCTGCGTCCATCTACATGGCAACCGGCCTTTTTTAGTAAATTAACAGCCTGCTCATTGTATATCTCTACTCCTGTCTGCTCCAAGACTTCCAGTGCTGCCTGCCAAATTCGCTCCTTCTGAGAATCTGCCAAAACGTTAAACTGCACCGTTGTGTTACCTGTTTGCTTACCAGCACTACCGCCATTTTCCCACATTGGCCTGTCTCCTCCCCGAGTCCTTTTTTAAAATCACCCCTGCGCTACGCCGACGGAAAATACGGAAGATTGTGAAAATTTTATCTAAACCTATCCCACCTCCATAGACACTAATTTATATCTCCTTATGTTATTGTAATTGCAACTACCATGCCAATCTTTCATTGATTAGGATATATTTGCAAAAAATAGACCAGATGCCAGGAAGTCCCGTATTCCTGGCATCTGGTCTATTCATATTTGCAGAAAATCCGGCCTTATAAGATCGACAATGCCCTTAACTGCTGATTTTCGATTCGTTTGCGAATATTTGAGTCATCTACGATTCATCCGGCCATAGCAATGTTTTCTTGTTATGACTACTTGTTACACAGTATTTTTCCATGAGCCGGTGAGCTCTGCTTTGACTGATATTTAACGCGTGAGCAACCTTACGGGAGCTACCGTATTTTCGGAACGCTTCTAGTATTACTTTTCTCTCGAGTTCACTCACAGTCTTATCCAAAGCATTGGATTCGAATGCCTTGTTTTGAAAGGACCTTAATTCCAGAGACCTTATTTTCTTGGAATAAGTATCTAAAATAATCGCTGGCAGATGGTGGGTATTTATTACAGAGTCCTGTACTGTAACTGCAAGACGCTCAATCATATTCTCAAGTTCTCGAATGTTTCCCGGCCAAGAATACTCAAGCAGCAGGTCCCTGCATTCAAAAGATAAGCTGTGTTCTTTTTTATACTTCTTGTTAAATTGATTCAAAAAGTAATAAATCAAAGCCAATGTGTCTTCAGGTCGTCCCCTAAGCGGTCTTAATTCCAATTCCATAACATTGAGGCGGTAATATAGGTCTTCCCGGAATTTCCCTTGCTCCACCATTTGTCTAATATTTTTGTTTGTGGCGGTAATAATCCGGCAGGTTACCTGCTTAGCCGTACAGCCTCCAACAGGCAGAAACCGGCGCTCTTGAATAACCTCCAAAATTTTCCCCTGAAGCCGAAGGGGAATTTCCGCAATTTCATCCAGAAATAATGTCCCCTCATTGGCTAGTTCAATACGGCCTGCTTTACCTTTTTGATTAGCTCCGGTAAAGGCACCCGCTACATACCCGAACAACTCTGATTCAATAAGCTCGTTGGGAATAGCTGCACAATTGATGCTGATAAACGGCCCCTCTTTACGAAAGCCCGCTTTATGAATATATTTTGCAAGGGCGCTCTTGCCGGTTCCTGATTCACCCAAAATTAAGATATTTATGTCTACATCGGCCACCCGGTCTGCCAGCTCCAGTACATCTTGCATCTGCCTGCTATTTGCCACCAGGGTAACATCTCGAATTTCCCTCTTCCTTACCGCGGCCCCCTCTTGCCGAATGCCTCTAAGCATATGTTTTGTTTGCTCTAGATCTTGCTTAGTATCTTCCAATTGTTTTATATCCCGGCAGTTTTGCACTAGAAATTCAAGATTCCCATCCTCGTTATAGATGGAAGTCGTAGTAACAAGCATTTTTGCCCCGGTTCGGGTAGTCTGCTCAAAAGTATGCTTTCCTCCTTTGTTATCTAGTACAATCGGTGCAACCGGCGGGAAGCATCCCGCCTTCTCCATAAATTGCCACGAGTCTTTACCAATTACGTCAACAGGCCTAATCCCATAATACCTCTCAGAAGCTTTATTGGCATAAATGGTTACTCCGTTACTATCTGTGGCAAAAATCGCATCATAAGAATTATCAAGAATCTTTAGCAAAACCTGTCTGCTTAGATGACGATTGTCCTCCAAAAAATCCTCAGAATTTCCCACATGCTCCCCCCTCTTTTTGCGCACATGCTGCTGCTTATAATCCAAATACTAGTTCTAACTTAGCTTAGTGATACTGATATCCTAACATCAAATGGAACTCAAAGGGGGCTAGCCCTCACTAGTAGAACTAGTCCCCTTAATCAACTTAACTATCATCTTCCCACTCCACTGGACTGTGGGGTAAAATGGTCAAAAAGTCTTCCTGAGGCCAAGGACCAGTCATAAGTCGCCTAAGCCAAGTAAGATCACCGGACACATTCTCTGCCGGGAGGCCATGTCGTCGCAAACGGTCTTCCATATCAACTCGGGCCTGAGCCAAATCATAGGCCCCAGTATCAATAAAAAGAAATCGTTTGTAGTTGGCCAACATCATTTCATAGGCCATGGCTGTCTTACGTTCTCCCATGCGCTTCAAAGTATCGTAGTAACATTTATTGGAGAACTTAAGCCAACCAGCTGTGAGAAAAAACGTAGGAATTTGAGAAGCTTCGACTACCTTTTCCCGTGAACCCAAAAGCAAGGGCAGGCAATCGTGCACCCTGGGAATAATAAGCGTAAAATTGCCAGTAACCAGACCTTTAATCGCTCCGCCGCACAGACCGTATGCAAAGAGTACACGGCGGACTTCCGAGCCTACAGCGTTTAACTCTTGCTGGAGCGCATCCCGCATCTGGGATGTGGGTTTGTCATGTAAAGCCGCCTCGGTGAAAATTATCCGGGGCGATCCCGGCATTGCAGTCAGCACTTTACGCACCTCGTCTTCTAAGGTGCCACAACTGATTAACATTGTATCCATTCCATACTCAACCTCCTTTGAGCTTATGATGCCTATCTCCTTTAATACAAAAGCAAATACTTAGCGCTAGTAGCGATAAGCGCCCCCCAATAGCTTTGTCACGCAGTTTCCGTGCAGCTATAACACTTCTCGGCCTTCTGGATAAGGAGAAGCAACGCAGTCTCCCTATAGATGCTTAAGTTGGAGAACTGCGTTGCCATATAATTTATTACATATGTTGCACAGACTCAATGTACTTTGCATCAAACCCTTTGCCGACTAAATAATCGACCAATTGCTGATGAATATCTTGGGGGAGATGTGGCTTTTGATGACTCTCCAGCATCTTATTTATCTTGTCTCTTATTTTTTCAAGCAGTTTGTTTGACGGATCACCGGTTACAGTTCCTCTGAGACTAAGCTCAGGTATAAACGGCTCTTTCCGGCAATGCCTCATAGTATGTTCTGCAGTTAAAAATTGACCTGCAATTCCTACTTCGTTAATTACGTCCACCGCCAGGGTAGTATGATCTACCTTGACACCTGCAAGATAGCGTTTCACCATGCCGATGATTTCCAAGTCAACGATAAACTTCTCATAAGACATTGACGCATATCCGTCCATGATTCCGGAGCTTTGGAATATAAGATTCATCCCGGACCGATGAGTAACCAAGTGGGTCAGCATACTCTCATAACCAGCCTGCACCGACAGCGACTTCGCATCTGTTAGCGTACCACCACCACGGCAAGGCAGCCCATAGGCTTTCGCCAATCGTGCTGCATATTCATAACACAGTGCGCCTTCCGGAGCACCAATGGCAATGCAACCGGTTTTCATGTCTGAGGTGGTCGTCTGTGATCCGTAAACAACAGGTGCACCTGCATTCAACATCTGAGAGACAGCAATACCTGCCAACACCTCAGCATTGGTAAGTACGATAGTACCTGCTAGTGTAACCGGCGCAGTTGTTCCCGCCATTGAACATGCCGCGATGATGATCGGTTGCGAGTGTTTTACAAACACCATCATCGTTTCCAACATGTTTTTATCAAACTGCAGGGGAGTGTTGGTATTAGCAATCGCTATCGCCCGTGCCTTTTGTACCAACTCCTCCTGACCAAAGACGATCCCAAGCATGTCCATTAATCCCTGGACTTCTTCGGCTGTACCAGTCCCGGTTACAATACCCTTATCCGAATGTAGAATAGTCGCATACAGCATCATCGATATACTATGCTTACCGCTAATATCTGTAGGTTGAACCACGAAGCCCCCATTCATTTTATAGAGGTCACTTTGGTGGTACAACTTGAGAAAGTTGACATAGTCAGTCATCATTGAAGGCCGCTTTGCCCCATCACTGTCTGAAATAGCAGGCGACCCGGTCCCCGGACAGCACTCAACGTTGTTCCCGCCAACAACAATATCATATTTCGGATTACGAGCGTAAAGAGTAAAACTAGAAGGTGCTTTACCAACCCATTCGCTGATTTGATCCCTAGTAAAGAAAGCCGTTTGGTCACAGACCCTTATTCCTTTTTGCTTCAAAAGTTCAATGACTTCCGGATGATGAAATTTCATCCCGGTTTTTTCTAGAATTTGCAATGACGCTTCATGAATTTGCCTTAAGTCCTCATCCATATGATCGATTCTCATTTGTACGCCCCCTATTCTTAACTATCCACTATACACGAAACTTTACGACATTTTCCTGTAGTTCTTCCTCAGCTGATAAAAAATAACCTCCCAGATTTTCACCGACTTGCTGGTAAAAACCTGGGACATTAAATTATGCTAAAGTATTTAGGGGAGGATGTCTAGTTTGTCTTTTCCGCTAGCATGCCACATTGGGCTTCTTCTACCAATGCCACATCACTTGCTTCACTCAAAGTTAGCTTTTTGGTTTCAGGTGCCCAAGCAATAACTACGAATGTTGCAAGTAAAAGACATACTGCCAAACTAAGCATTGTGGGCATTAGCCCCATACTTGTAAGACCAACAGGTAAAAGGAAAGTACTAATCGCGGAAGCAAGCCGGCTAATCGCTGTAGCAAAACCTACACCAGATGTACGAATCTCGGTGGGAAAACTCTCGGCCGGAAAAACTCCAGTAAGGTTACTAATTGCCGATAACACGAATGTAAAGACTGAAAAAGCGATAACGACAAGGGTAGTGCTGCTGCTTGGCAAAACACTAAGCAGGAACAAACATATAGTAAGAATCACAAAAGATCCGATTGTAAACTGTCTACGCGAAAAGATTTCTGTAAACCAAATTCCCGCAAGTGCTCCTGCGATGAGAAGTCCATTTAGCAGTAAATCGGTTCCGAAATCTGACTTCAATTTCATAATATCTAATATAGATGGGAGGAAGGTATAAATTGCAAAGTATGGAAGAACGATAGCTGCAAAGAATATTGAGCTAAAAGCTGTCCGTTTTCTAAGTTTTGGACTAAACAAAACTGAGTAACTACTTTGCTCTTTTGCAGGAGTCTCGTCATCCAACACTACGTTTGAACCGACGTATTTTTTTACAATTGCGCGAGCCTCTTCAATACGGCCCATGTTAATCAGCCATCTTGGTGATTCAGGTGTCCCGATCCGCATTAATAGAATAACCAAAGCTGGTATCGCCGAGGTAGCAAGTAACACCTTCCAGGCTACAGAATCGGCACCTGCATTATGCGTCATAAAGTAACCTACAATAGTTGCACCTACATAGCCAAAGGTCCATATGACACTAAGGGCTCCGAGAAAGGCTCCCCGATACTTCCTGGGAGAAAATTCAGCAAGTAAGGTTACACCAACACTATAGTCTCCCCCTAAGCCAAATCCGATTAATAATCGCAAAATGAGCAACTCAAGCGGAGTACTCACATAAAATTGTAAAGCAGATGCTACTGTGATTAGCATGAAGTTAAAAAGAAATATTTTTTGCCTGCCTATTTTGTCTGATACTCTACCTAATAATAAACTACCAAAAAAAAGTCCAATTAAAGCCGAACTTCCGAGTAAACCAAGCCAGACAGAACCAAGCTGCATCTGCGGTTGAATAAAAGTAAGGGCGATTCCGATTACTCCGATAGCATAACCATCTGCGAGATGAGCCCCTAACGTTAGCCCAACCATTCTCGCATGAAACCAATTAAGCGGTGCATCATCAAGTTTTACTGTTTTATTAGCCATATAAGTGCCCCCCTTTTAAATTGCTATTTAATAATTGCATCAATTTTTGAATAATACAAAAATTATAACTAGGTTTATATTTTGGTATCTCTGGCCCGATTGCCAAGGGTCAAGCAAGTACTTGCCCTGCTCCCCTTGACAATAACATAACCAAGGAATGTATGTTAATTAGGCGGTGGGTAGGTTAACCATATTTTTAAGCTTGTTAAGTTCTTCTTCCGGCATACCATAGCAGTGTTCCTTCGCTGGAAACACACCTTGTTCCACTTCTTCTTTATATTGGTTTAACGCTTCTAAAATAGCGCCATTCATATTAGCATATTGCTTTACGAATTTAGGCACAAAGCGGTCAAAGAATCCTAACATATCATGTACGATCAAAAGCTGTCCATCGCAGTGAATACCCGCTCCGATGCTAATGATTGGCACTTTGCTTTTTTCAGTAATAATCTTGGCAACTTCAGGCGGGATAGCTTCCAGTAAAATTGAGCATACACCGGCAGCTTCCAAAGCTGCTGCATCTTCAATAATTTGGTAAGCTGCTTCTGCCGAACGGCCTTGGGCTTTGAAACCACCGAGTGCAGATGTGGATTGCGGCGTGAGTCCCAAATGACCCATGACAGGAATACCGGCGTTGACAATGGCTCTTACCGCTTCTGCCATGGTGGCGCCGCCCTCCAGTTTTATACAGTCAACATTAGCTTCTTTCATAAAACGGCCTGCATTCCGAACTGCTTCCTGAGGCGATACCTGGTAAGATAAAAACGGCATATCGCCAATGACAAAAGCGTTAGGTGCGCCACGTTTTACAGCTGCCGCGTGAACAATCATCATATCCATCGTTACCGGTAATGTTCCATCAAAACCATATACTGTCATTCCCAAGGAATCCCCACAAAGAATAATATCAATACCGGCTTTTTCTTCTAAAAGAGCCATGGGGTAATCGTAACCGGTGATCATGGTAATTTGCTCATTCTTGGCTTTTTTCTCCATAAGATAGGGAATTGTCACTTTTGCTCTAGCCATTTGTATTCCTCCTGTTTTTTAATAATTTCAATGGTTCTGAAAATTCTACAGTTAAAGTTTCATGCCCTAACATAGGAGTCTAGCTAAACATGTCCGTAATAATCCCGGTGGGCTACTACGGAATAAGCATAATCGAGAAGTGTTCCCCAACTATATACCGGTAGGTCAACTTCCCGCTGGATTGCTCTTGCAAAAGGCTGCATACCTGTACATTCTAACATAATTGCCCCAATAGCGGGGTTTGCTTTTACAAATTCTTTTGCTGTAGAAACCATTTGTTGTTCGGCTCTATCGTAGTATGCTTCAGGACATTCAGGCCGCGTCAGGGGATTCCACAAGTTATCAAATTCTAAACAACCATATTCGTCCTGGGCTCCAGCTATTATATAATTACTTCCCGGAGTAATGCCAACATTCCTTAGATGATCTTCACTTAAGAACTGTTTCTGGGCACAAATTATGCCGACTAATTTATTCGGACTTATAACCTGCTGAATGAAAGGAACTTGTAATAAGCTAGACATGAACACTGGTACATCAACTACTGCAGCCACGTCTTTCTGAAAAAAGGCAAAGTAGCCACATTCGGCTGCAATTGCTCTACAACCTAACCGCTCCAGTTTTCTCGCTGCAGCTACTACAGACTCCCGGCATTGAGCCGGGTTCTTATCATACACCAGCGTCTTGTTGGTTACACCTTCTGCAATCTCATATTGTATCGGATACGGAAAAGCACTGGCATTACGCACATCTCCGGGAAACCCGGGATAAGCGTCATTTAACAGTACAATTCCTAAACCCATTCCATAACACACATGGTTTTTTCGGGCTTTAATATGATTGATGCCAAAATCGCGGTTTTGCCAAAAAATCATCTCCGAATCTGCCTCCTCGCTACACATTACTTAAGGATTACTGTTTGGTAGTCCGCTCTGCGGAATTTTCACCAGGGTTTAGCTAGAACCCGGGGGTTCGACACCAAGGTGCTTGGACTAAACCCTGGTTAAAATACCGTTACGTTTGTCGACTACATGTTCCCTATAATCCCAATTTTCGTTCCCACATCGCCAATTTTTCTAATACAGAGTCATCCAGCTTCGGGACCTCATGTCCCTTCAGAATATCTGTAATTTTCAGCTTAATCTTGCCACTTACTTCGGAGAAGTCTTCGTTATTCATCTTTCTGCTGAACAGGCTGGGATACCAAACCTTACGGAAATTCTTGTTGGTGTGATTCTCTCCCAGGTAATGTCCTCCTGGTCCTACTGTTTTAATTACATCAATGGCAAAATCTTCATCGGTTACATCGATACCTGCGGTATAGTGCTTTAAGCCTTCAATAATTTCGTTAGCCAAAACGACTAATTCCGGTGACACACTCTTGCAGTGATCCATTACGCCCACATCATGAATAATATTGGCTTTACTTAACATGGTGGATAATATTTCCATAGTAGCTTCTGATACAGCTTGCTCGTCGATGACCTTGGCGTCGGAACAACCTGCTGTGCCATAGAAAGGTAGTCCATAATACGCTACTAAGTCAGCCATTGCAGCGATATTAAGATGGAACTCAGGGGCAGCGTAGCTGCCAATAGAGGTTCGCATATCAAATACAGACGGCATCGCTCCATAAATAAACGGAGCTCCCTCGCTAACTAACTGTGTAAGAACTAATCCAGCCAGAGCTTCAGCATTGCACTGTGCCAACGTTGCCGCCTTACTCATGGGTGATGTGCCCCCCATCATGCAGTAGGGCATATACACAAACGGTATGCGGTTTTCCGCGCTGATGTATATTTTCTCTGTGCTCTCTAATGGATGAGTTAGTGGGGGGATAGGCTCGCAGTAATTAAAGATAAAGGGCTTTTCCTGCAGTTTATCCAGGCCGCCTGCTATATCAGCTGCGATATCAATTATGTCCTGGAGAGATTCTATATCATTGGTAGAAAAATTGATTGTTTTACTGAAATTCTTTACTGTTTCGATGAATGTGCTTTGTGTCTGTACTTTCGGGTCAACGTCTGCCGTCATGCCTACCGATAATACAAAATATATGTTAGGCAGATAGTCGGCAACTTTACACATTGTCTGAATATCTTTTTTTAGAAATTGCCGTACTGTATTAGTAAAAGGGTCGACAAATTCGAGCTGGTCTGAATGTGTACCGAAATACACTTGATTTTCACTATTGATCACCATGGCTGGTTCCCCGTCACGTGTATACAATGTCACTTCTTTGGGAGCGCTCTTGAGCGCCTTGTCAACCATCTCACGCGTGATGCGGATTAGACCGTCATCTGCCAGGGTCGCACCGTTGGCCAGTAAGAGCTTCACGGCACGTTCTCCGGTTACCTTCATTCCTACATTTTCCATAATATACAGGCTTTTTTCATGGATTTTATCAATCTTATCTTGGTTTAGAACAGAGAAATTAATATTCCGTTTAATCGGCGTTACCATATGTTATTCTCACTTTCCTTTCTGCAGGTAGCAAAATTCGTAGTGATCTATTTCTCTTTACACACACCCTCGCGCAGATAAGCGTTCATTTCTTCTTTGTTCATATGACCGATACCCAGATAATCCAGTGTGTAGCCTAATTGATAAAAGTCTCTATTCAGTATTGCTGAAGCAAGATTAATCATGGAATCAATTACCGGGGTCCGAACACCAAATTTCTTGCCTAACTCATGATAAACGTGGCAACCTACAGGAATATCTTCAGTAATGTATCTGTTTTCCATGGTGAACGGGCCGGTGCCAAACTGAATAGGATCTTGTTGTTCAAATGGAATAACATAATCTTCACCCATGTATTCTGCTCCTAACACATTTTCCCGGGAGAAGAATTGTTCTTTCTTGTATGGTTGAATCCCGACACCCATGGCTTCAGCCAAATTGCATTCCTCTTTATAGAAGGAGTATTGTACCTCGGAAATCGATGGGCAGTAGGCATGTGAATAAATGCTGTATTGGTATTTGTCTTCTCCAAAAATGACCCCAAAGTTTTCCATAACACCTACGCCCAAAATGGTTCCAGGGCAATGAAGTACCGGATTAACATTGCTAAAACCGGTGTCCATTACTGTATCGCCGGCAACTGCGCCTTGGCCCTTTGTTACTGCATCCATCGAAGGCAGGTATTTTGAGCTTTCGAGAAATGCTTCAGTATCACAAGCTGGCAGGGCCGCACCCCTTAAAGTAATTGCTCGGTAGTAAACACGGATCTTAGGCAAAATTACTCCGCCCTTGATTTCTACGCGGCTGCCATAGGTTGAACTGGACCAGCCACCGATAATAACCTTCTTTGTACAGCCTGCTTCCCGCATCATTTTCCTCAGAATCAGAGAACCATAGTTATCAGGGAAAATGTGGATTACCATGCCATCTTCTAAAGCTGGTATTAATTTTTCAAAAAAGGGTTTATGACCGGCACAAGGGGTAGCTAAAACTACCAAACCTGCGCCCTTCACAGCCTCGGCTACATCGGTGGTAACCATATCCATTTGGGCATTACCGTTCCGTTCAAAACCATACAGATTCAGTTGATCACCAAAGAATTTAATTCCTGACTCTTTTATTCCGAATAATGTTTTCTCAGCAAACGGCGGCAGATCGCAAATACGCACTTTCGCTCCACCTAAAGCACAATCTCCTGCAATGGCTTTGCCTACAGCACCTGCACCAAGTACCGCTATCGGCTTTTCTTGTAAATACTCCATATTTTTCATTTGTTACTTCCTCCTCAAAATTCTTTTAATATTTTTCACTTTTATGACTATTCAGGATAAAACCCCTTGCGATGAGCTTTGATGTAGCCCATGCAATATTCATCCTGCCCTAACAGTGTTTTTGCTGCATAGATAAGTCCCATCATTCCCTTGTCAGTTGGATTCAGAATATATCCACCCATACCGGCCGCCATAGTTTGGGATACAAACAGACGATTCAAGTATTTACGATTTGGCAATCCATAGGAAACGTTGCTGAGCCCGCACATAAAGTGTACTCCTGGATACTGTACTTTGATCATCCGTATGGTTTCCAGTACTTCCACCCCGGCGGTCCCCACACTGCTAACCGGCTTGACAAGGGGGTCAAAATAGATGTCATCATCCTGGACACCAGCTGCCGTCAATTTGGCATATAGGTTTTTTACTACACGCAGGCGGTCACCTGCTGTATCAGGCATCCCCTGGTCATCCATGCACAAAGCTACAATCTTGGCTTTGTATTTTTGCACCAATGGTATGACAGCATCGAAACGCGGGCCTTCATCTGTGATAGAATTAATCATGGGCGTTCCGTGCTTTACCAATGCAAGGCCGGCCTCTAAAGCTTCTGGATTAGGGCTGTCAATACATAAGGGAACTTGTACTGCTTCCTGAATGGTATTTACCAGCCACCTCATATTCTCAAGCTCTTCAAACACCTTATTACCGCAGTTAACATCAATGTAACTGGCACCGGCTTCGGCCTGTTCGATAGCTACTTGCTGGATATATCGGGCATCTCTCTTTTCTACTGCTTCACCAATGGCCTTGCGGCTGGTATTAATTAATTCGCCTACGATTACCAACGCTATTCCCCCAGTTTACTATTTTGCCACCATTGCGGCAGCCATTTCCTTACAAGCTACGGCATCAACACAATAACCGTCAGCACCAATCTTTTCGGCGAACTCAGGATACAGAGGTGCACCGCCAACCAGAATCTTTACACTATCCCTCAGCCCAGCTTCAGTAATGGCATCAATGGTCTCTTTCATGGCCATCATGGTAGTCGTTAACAAAGCGCACATGCCGACAATTTGGGGCTTATGTTTTTTAATGCCTTCAACAAACTGTTCTGGTGACACGTCAATCCCCAGGTCAACAACATTGAAACCGCCGCTTTCCATAATCATGACAACCAAGTTCTTGCCAATGTCATGCAAGTCTCCTTTTACCGTCGCCATCAGGAAAGTAGACATTCCGGCCGACTCGTCTGTCGAAAGTAACGGTTTTACCAGTTTCAGCCCTTCCGCTAATGCCTTGGCTGACATCATAACTTCCGGAATAAACATTTCGCCAGATTTGAACTTAGGTGCTACAATATCCATGCCTGCCAGCAGGCCATCGCTCACAATTTCCATAGCAGCTACGCCACCATCTATCGCTTGTTGGGTAAGATTATGGACACTTTCATAATCACCCTCAAATACTGCTTCTGCTATCTTTTTTAAATCACTCATATCAAATACCTCCTCTTATTTCATCATGACATCTTACGTACCAAGCTTCTAGTTAACTGGTCTGCTACAAACTAAGCTACCACCTCCAAGAATATGAACGAGTTATACTTGGAAAATAATGATTGTATTAATCCTTACGCCTTCTATTAACGCATGTTCCGTGCCACTTTTTGCAAGAAAGCAAAAATAAAATAAATAAATGCTAAGAAAGCAAGGAATTCCTTGCTTTCTTAGCATTTATCCAAGATATTTTAAAT
>NZ_DATMYD010000007.1:0-72259 GCF_035561155.1 Sporomusa sp.
ACTTTTATATAGATTTAGAGCTTTGATACTCTTGCTAATGGCGAGAGTATCAAAGCTCTAAAATCACTCCATAAATCCAAGCATGCACCTTCCTTTAATCACCCTAGGTGCAACAAGGCTTCCAATACACCGCCAGCCACAGCTCTTGCTTTGTCTGAGATGCTATAGCAGTGTTCTTGACGGCAACGCGGGTCCACGTCACCAATCTTCATACCCGTTTTTACCATCAATCCATCCTGAATAAGACCGCGCAATATACCGGGAATGGCTGCTTTAACTTCGGCGCCACTCACTGTTCCAACTACCTCACCGGCACAAACCTTATCCCCAATATCCCGTAAACTTGCAAATCTGCCTGTCGCCGGAGACCTTAATAACCGTTCCACCGTATAGCCCGCAATCTCGCCAGGAATTCCGGTGTTGGCAATGGCACTGCCTTCGTAATAGACGCGCCCTAAGTCATGACCGCGCATAGTCTCGACTACCGCTCCCACATCAACGCCAGCCGTAAAACCAGGTCCGACGCCAATCACTACGGGAGCACTGTTTAAGGCGGTACCAGTATTGCATTTGGCAATGATAGCGTCAACAATTGCGTAAGGTTTTAATTGTGAAACGCACTTACCAAAAGGATCGATCAATACAGGAATCAAGCCTTGAGATAAAGCTTCATAAATATCATAACTTTCAGTTCGTTTCGCTCTAACCCCTTCTACAGTAACTTCTCCGCTGAATATTGCCTGGGCAAAAGCTACCGTTCGCCTGACTACGGTAGGTTGAGCTACCTCAGTGATCACAATCGGAAAACCACTCTGAAACAAACGGTGCGCAATCCCTGTAGCTAGATCGCCACCGCCTTTTATAACCACTAAACCATTCATTATACCACCCCAAACCGAAAGACTCTGTTGAAATATTTTTCGAATGCACCAAGTCGCTTCTCTAATTACAGTAGGAGTTTCAAGGCTCTTTTGAGGGCGATTGGGGCGTGGATAGCCATCTTTTATTCCCGTTAATTCCGGTAAACTCCTTTGTTATTTACCACAAAAGCCGAGACGTATTTTCGCAATTTTTGGGAAATACTTTATTGTTACTTATATGTTTGTCCATGTCCGTGCACCATATCTTGGGCGAGCTTGGTAGCTTCCATAAGAGCAAAACCCCGCTTAAAGCTTATCGTATTAAGCAGGGTTTTTAGGTATTTACTTGCCAAACGGGCAATGTGGATACACACATTCTTACAAGATGCCCGTAATTACAGGCTGGTACTGTATGACACTTGCTGACCTGTTGTATCAGTTCCCCAGCGGCCACGATTGCCCCGGCCTCAACCACAGTGCCGCTGTGGAGCGTAGCCAGCGCCACAAATATCCCGCCCAATCCTATTCGCTTATGCCAAGGCTGCCGCTCCGCCGGGGGTTGGGGCTTGTCCAAATTCTCCTTTTTCTGTACTTAACCAAATGTCTTTTATAGTTGAGCTAAAATTGAGGTTGTTCAATTTTAGCACCAGCTATATACCTTGCAACAATATTTTTATAATCACCAATATAAATGAACCTGCTTAACCTGTCTTCTATAGAATATTGATTACACGCTGAGACCTCCAGGCAACTGTCGTCAATAACTAAGGCATCAAACTCGTACCCTTCTTCAAAGCTGCCTACTTTGCCGAAGAAACTTCCTCCACCCTTTGTAGCCATGTAAAATACTTCAGGTATAGTAAAGAATCTCTCTTTTTTATCTGTTGCCAGCCATTTCAGTTTCGAAACTTGTACTGCCATCGCCATAACCTTGGCCATAGATACCTCATGTCCGCCGGCTACATCAGACCCTAGACCTACGCTTATTCCTTTATCAATATACTTCCTGATAGGAGCTATCCCGCTTGCTAAGTTATTATTTGAATAGGGGCAATGAGCAACATGTACTTTATTTTTTGCCATCAATTCAATCTCTGCATCATCATTATAGATACAATGAGCCATTATAGTTGGTCGTTGTCCAAATAATCCGAATTCTCGATATACACTGGCATAGTTTTGACATTCAGGATGAAGCTCTTTAACCCAGGCAATTTCACCTGCATTTTCCGATAAATGAGACTGAACCGGCAAATTATACTTTTTTGCCAGCTTGGCAATACCAGTCATTAACTCCGGTGTACAGGTAGGTACGAATCTTGGCGTTATAATTGGCTTTACCAGTTGATACCTGTCAATAGTATCTTTAATATAGTCTTCCGTATCAGTTAGTGATTGTTCAGTAGTCTCAATGAGAATATCAGGCGAATTTCTATCCATATTTACTTTGCCGACAAAGCCGCCAAGACCCGTCAGTGCTAATAACTCCATTAGCTTGGCCGTTGCTTCTTTATGAATGGTTCCAAAAAGCACCACCCGGGTTGTGCCCCACTTCCAGAGTTCCGTGACTACCTTTTTATAAACCTCTTGTGCATAAGCTACATTTATAAATTTTGCTTCTTCCCGAAATGTATATCTTTCCAGCCAGGGTAAGAGTTCCAGATCAAACCCCAGCCCTCTGTTGGCAAACTGCGGTGCATGGAAATGCAAATCGACAAATCCGGGAATGATTAAGGCATCTTTATAATCAGTTACAAAAATATTTTTGTACTCTGCCGGAAGTTCACAATAACCCCCCTTAACCTTTTTCCCTTCAATAACTATAAAGCCATTTTCAAAAATCTCCAATTGCCCAAAACTGGGAGTAAAAACTATATTACCTTTTATGATTTTTATGTCTTCTTCCATCACCATCTACCAATTCCTTTCATCCTATACAATGCAATCATTACACTTGCTGCTTATTTCATATATAGATGAACAGCGAAGATTACTGATAAAACATACATTAAGGGATGTATTTCCTTAGTTCTGCCGGTAACTAGTTTGAGCAGTGTAAAAGCGATGAACCCGAATGCCATTCCCTCAACGATACTGCAGGTTAAGGGCATGAGAATAATAGTTAAAAACGCCGGCAATGCATTGGTGAAGTCAGTAAAATCAATATGGACAATTTCACCGATCATTAAAGCGCCGATGATAATCAAAACCGGTGCAGTTGCCGCTCCCGGAACTAACCCCGCTAACGGCGTTAAGAACAAAGTAGCTAAGAATAATATGCCTGTAGTGACTGAGGTTAACCCAGTCTTGCCGCCTGCAGCAACACCGGCAGCACTTTCTATATAAGAAGTTACCGTACACGAACCGAAAAGACCGCCGATCATCGTAGCAACAGAGCCGGCCAACAAGGCTTTATTAATATCAGGCAAATTGTTGTTTTCATCAAGCAACCCGGCCTTACCCGAAATGGCAATCAAAGTCCCGATATTATCAAACAAATCAACAATTGTAATAGTAAAAATAATGGATATCAAGCCATACCCTACTGCAGCACCAATATCCAATTGACCAAGTGTGTCAGTCGGCATAGGTGGAACAAACGAAATTATGTCACCCATACTGGTTGGTACCTTAGCAACCCCCATAAACATACCTAAGATTGTCGTCGCTAAAATGCCTATTAAGAAAGCACCTTTTATATTTTTTGCTATCAATAAGCTGGTAATGATTAAGCCGATTACGGCTAACAAAACGCTTGGTTGCTTTAAACTGCCTAAGGTTAGAATGGTACCCGGTGCGGGAACAATGATCCCTGCACCTTTAAAACCAATATAGGCAATAAACAAGCCCAAACCAACGCCTATGGCCGATTTTAAAAGCGTTGGAATAGCCTCAATTACTGCCTTTGTTATATTGGTAATCGCCAAAATAAAAAACAGAACCCCGGAAATAAAAACCGCCCCTAACGCTGTTTGCCAACTTAACCCCATACTGCCAACCATAATAAAAGTAAAAACAGCACCGAGCCCCAGACCTGAGCCCATAGCAATCGGCAAATTAGCATAGATGCCCATAAGTAAAGTTGCAACAGCGGTGGAGAGAATGGTAGCAGCAGTTGCACTTGCCTGTGGTATTCCGGCTGCAATTAAAAACTGACCGGGAATAACAAAAATCAGATACGCCATGGCAATAAAGGTGGTTAATCCAGCCACTACTTCTGTCTTCAGACTGGTTTCTCGTTGTGATAATTTGAAATAACGATCTAAAAAACCATTTTCAACATACGTTTGTTTCATTTCTGTTTCCAACAAGATAAACCCTCTCCCTTATAAATAGTATTTGGCTTTTATCGGTGGAAAATAAATCTTTCATCCTGTGTTAGTATTTTTCCGGCATGCTTGTCCCTATATTGCCAATAAAGATTTACAGGCAGGATGTTAGATAAAGCTACAGTCGATTTCATATAGCAGCAAAAAATAACCTGACTATGAAAAATAGGTACAACAAAGAACCTATTCTTATAGTCAGGTTATTTACGGTAACCTGGTAGAGACTCTTGACCCATATCGTCAATAATATACAAGAACAATTACTTTTATTCAGTTCATTACTTTTCAAGCGCTGCTGTAATCTACCGGTAACCAACAGCATCTATGCGTAAGGTCATATCCCCTTACTTGCAAGAAAATCCCGCAACAAATTCATACAGACAGCTTTTCTGTATTCTGACGAAATTCTGCCCCTGATGGGAACAATGGCCTGATCATAGGCGGCAAGATACTCTTCCTTAACAGCCTTGGCCTCGGCAAGCGTCTTGCCGGTCAACATGGCATCAATATCGGCCCTTTTGATTATAACATCACTTACCGCACCGAAGGCAGTCATGCAGTTAACAATTTTATCTTCTGCTATAGTAAGTACAGCCGCAAAGGATACCCGGGAAATTGCCAACGCATCTCTGGCCCCTACCTTTTTATAGTAGTAATTGCTAAGGCCGGTTTTTTTTATAAGAACTTCAACCAGCAGTTCGTCTTTAGCCAAAGCCGTCTTCTTCCTGCCAAGATAAAACTCACTAATGGGAATCACCCGCTCGCCCCTGCTGCTGACAAGGCGAAGTTTAGCGTCTGTCGCCACAAAAATCAGAGCACTGTCTGCCTTAGGCGAGCCGTTACAAATATTGCCGCCAATGGTACCAAGGTTGCGGATGGCCGGTGCCGCAATTTGTGATACGGCTTCTTTTAACAGGGGAGGAGCCAGTTGACTTTCCATAACTTCAGTAAAGGTGCAGGCTGCGCCAAGACGGATATAGTCAATATCTTCTGTAATCTGTTTCAACTCGGGAACTTTACTAAGAAACAAATAAGTGGCATTGTCATCTGCTTCAATCATCAAATCAGTCCCGCCGCCGTAAGGAACTATCGAGGTATCCCTGCCCAGGATATCCAACGCTTCTTGCAAAGATGTTGCCTGATAACCATTTACCATAAGCCTTTTCCCTCCTTTGCAGCGATACCAATGGCTTCCACGATAGCATTATAACCGGTGCAGCGGCAAAGGTTACCCGAAATACCCACCCGGATTTCAGCCTCGGTAGGATTTGGATTCTTGGCAAGAATACTTTCAGATGCCAGCATCATACCTGGAATACAGAAACCGCACTGTACCGCACTGACAGCAGCATAAGCTTTATCCAGAACAGCAAAGCGCTCTGTTTCACAATACCCTTCGATAGTCATAACATTACTACCTGCAACATGCCCCATGGCTACCATGCAGGAGTTAACTAACCTGCCATCAAGAATAATAGAACAAGCGCCGCATTCCCCTTCTTTACAGCCGCATTTTACACCGGTGAGGGCAAACTCATTCCGCAGAACGTCGAGTAAACGCTCATTTCCTTTTGCAGTTGATGTAACTTCTTTGCCATTAAGAATGAATTTTATCATCATTGATTCACCTCCTGCAAACCTTTCATGGTATCTTCCGGTGTAAATGGTATTTTATTTATACAGATATTCAGAGCATTTTCCATTGCTTCAATATAAGCCGGCGCAACACCAACAACCGGAAGTTCCCCGGCCCCCTTAGCCCCATAGGGACCATATGGATACGGATTATTTATAAATTCAGTGACCAGCTTGGGAACGTCTACTGCTGTAGGAACAATGTAATCACTGTAACTGTTATTACGAATAACCCCTTTATCATTGTAGTCCATCTGCTCCATCGAGGCATAACCCATTCCCTGAATCAGACCGCCTTGCATCTGTCCATGAAGAATATTCAAATCAATCGGCACACCAACATCATAAATACCCCATGCTCCCAGAATCTTGTGAGTGGCAGTGAGCGTATCTACTTCCAATTCAATGACATTTACAGACCAGGAGTAAGTCGGGTAGGCATCTCCCTTAAACTCTTCAAGATTAAAAGGAATAAGATAATCAGGTTCGACATAACGTTCCTCAATAAGCTGTTCCTCACCTGGGCGCCACTCTTTTTTGAGTTTCTTGGCAGCCCGCTGCAATAACCCGCCCACGGTCATTAAGGACCGGCTGGCTACGGTCGGGCCTGAGTCCGGTACTCGGTCGGTATCCGGGTTTTCAATATGCACCTGGTCAAAATCAATGCCAAGCGTATCGGCAACAATTTTGCAGAATGTCGTTTTCAATCCCTGCCCTATATCGGTATTGCTGGCAAGAACCTCGACAGTATCGTCGGTATTTTTCCGTATTTTTACCACAGCCTTGATATAGTCACGCTCACCACTGCCGGTAAAGCCACAGCCATGGAAAAACAACGACATACCAATCCCTTTACGGTAGCGCCCTGTTTGCTTCTTGTATAACTGGCGTTTTGCCCGGTAACCGGTAAGTTCATCCATCCGCTGTATCATTTCGGGTAACGGTACATGGAAATGATATTTGCCGCTTGTAGAAGTTGTATCTCCCTGTTTAACCATGTATTTTTCTTTCAGTTCAAGAGAGTCTACTCCCAGTTCCCGGGCAATGTGAGCCATCATCAATTCGGCGGCAAAGAACGTTTGTGGTGCGCCAAAGCCCCGGTAGGCGCCTGACGGCACAGTATTTGTCTTGACTGCGCGTCCGGCAACCTGAAGGTTATCTATGCGGTATACACCGTTTGCACAAATCAGGCCACGTTGTAAAACAACGGGAGACAGTGTGGTATAGGCACCGCTGTTGTATAAAACATTAATGTCCATACCGGTAATCTCACCGTTTTTAATGGCTACTTTATAGGTACAGATGGATGGATGGCGTTTAGAAGTAAACTCCATATCCTCCCGGCGGTCGTAGATAACCTTAACCGGCTTGTTTGCCTTTTTGGCAGCAACTGCTGTCTGACAAGCAAGTATGGAAGGAAACGCTTCCTTACCGCCAAACCCGCCGCCGGTAACATCCTGAATAACCTGAACATCCTTGGCATTATAGCCTAATGCCTTGGCAACAGCACCATGCACATAATATGGGCATTGCATTGATCCGTGTACCGTCATACGTCCGTCATGGGGATAGGCAATAATCCCCTGTGTTTCCAGATACGCCTGTTCCTGATAGCCTGTCTGAAAGGTCTCGATTACTACCCGGTCAGCTTCTGCCAGCGCTTTTTCGATATCGCCTTTGGCATAATTGTAATTGAAAAAAACAACATCTGATTTACGCATATCCAATAGTGGTTCCTGTTCTTCATATACAACAACAATCTCGTGCAAAATTCTTTCCACTTCTTTGCATTCCGGACCAACCACCATCAAAATCGGCTCGCCGACGTACTCCACCGTATCCTCAGCATAAACCGGGGTATCATCAAGCACAATGTGAACACGATTTGTACCAGCTACATCGCTCTTATCAACAACAAAATACCCATCAGGCAATTCAGGCAGTTTAATTTCAGCAATACGTGCTTTTGCCTTGACGGAGTGTAATAACTTGCCATGAAGCATTCCGTCTATTACATGATCATCCACATAAAGAGCACGACCGCTTATTTTTGCTGCATGGTCTTTTTTCTTGGTTGATTCACTAATCTTCTCCATATCGCGCCTCCCATACATTAAGTAATAAGAGTTGATCTTTATGTTAAACAGAACAACCTCCTATTCCATAATATTTCAACAATTCTGTGTTAAAACCATTATAGAATGGAGGTTGTTTTTTCGGCAAATTCTTTGTCAAAGGAACTTGCACTATATCAAAGTATTGTTTATAAAGCATCTGTTAAATTCATCTTTCGCATACTGTCGCACATTTTCTTCAAACTGCTGGAACTTCTCCAAAAATTGGGCGCCTTTTCTCGTTAAGTACGTCTTCCCGCCTTTACTGCCGCCATGTTTTCTTTCAACCACGTCATAGCCTAACTCTTGTTCCAGCTGGTTGATCATATTCCAGGCTTTACTATAAGATAATGCAATGTGCCGGCAGGCACTGCGAACAGAGTGTGTATCCTGAATCAAAATCAACAGCAGCTTTGTGCGCGAATTAAAAAACAAAGACTCATTTTCAATACTTACCCTAACAAAGGGATGCAGAATTTGCTGATTATGCTTTTTTGTAAGTTGTTTCAACCTTTCAACATTATCCATGTCAGGGAGAATACCCTCGTCCTCTACATCCAGTCTGTATCTCTCGATTCCAAGAGCTTGAATGGCTCCCCGCATGCCCATATCCCCGCCGTATTCCAGAATGCCTGGAATCAGTTCACAAGAAATCAAGAGCGGATGTCCGGATTTTCCATGATATGAGGGTGAAATTAGTTTCTTACCACATTCCAACATCTTTTGTAGCGTTAGGGGAGTAAACATTGAAGTAGTAACTGGGGTGAATATTACCTGATCACATTTATTCTGGATGAAGTCCAGTCCAATCTTGGCAGAATCGAACTTCCGGGAAGTTTCATATTCTTTATTTCGTAAAAATATAACCCCATAATCTGCTAAGTCATGTTCAATTTCTTCAGCTTTATCGCCGGTAATGACCACAATCGGCGAAATATTAGCCTGCTGAAAAGTTAAAACAATTCGTTTTACAACCGTGATTGAGCCAATCTTAAATAGTGGATTTGGGTCTCTTACGTCTTTGGTTTTTCCTGCCGCAACAATTATGCCGCCTGTTGTCTTATTTTCTCTCATATCCCTACCTCTTACGCCGTCCAGGCAACGTCAGTTTTTGCATGTTCTTGTTCATTTGGCTTCATGGAAACTCCGGACCATTCTCTCCTCCATCGTTCCCGGATATACTATGCTTTGTCCTGTGGAAATTGCTTACGGAAGAGATACTGACCTTGGGGACTCTCGACACATACTACCCCGTTTCTCACCACCTGCCGGCCTCTCAGGAAAACATGGATAGACTGCCCTTGCTGCTCTATCCCTTCATAAGGGCTATAATCCACGTTGTGAGCATGCGAAGCAGCCCCAATGGTAAAGCGGCGATTTTCGTCCCAAAGTACTAAATCCGCATGACTGCCCGGAGCAATGGTGCCTTTTTGAGGATAGATGCCAAAAAGCTTTGCCGGCTTGGTAGCCATTTTGTCAACAAACTGGGTAAGGCTGAGTTTTCCGGCCTGGACACCATAGGTATATAAGAGCCCCAGCCTATGCTCCACACCGGGAGCACCGTTGGGTATCTTACTGAAGTCTTCTCGTCCTAGGTCTTTCTGCCCCCGGAAGTTAAACGAGCAATGGTCGGTTGCGACAGTATCCAAGATACCTGTTTTCAGCCCGTTCCATAAGTAGGCTTGGTTTTCCTTGGCCCTAAGCGGCGGTGACATGACATATTTTGCACAGGAAAAAGTGGGGTCCTGATAAACACTGTCTTCCAGCACTAAATATTGCGGACAGGTTTCGGCAAATACTTTTACCCCGCGGGCTTTAGCCTGAGCTACCGTCTCCATGGCCTCCCGGCAGCTTAAGTGGACAACAAACACAGGCGCATCTGCCAGTTCTGCCAGTACCATCAGCCTGTTAACGGCTTCCTGTTCTACGCGAGGCGGACGGGATAAAGGATGGTAAGCAGGCGCTGTTTTACCTTGCTGGCGAAGCTGCCTTGTCAGATTATCGACAATATCGCCATTCTCACAGTGGACACAGGTTAGAATACCGCAGTTCCGACTGCGTTCCAACACTTGAAAAAGGGCACTGTCATCAACCTGCATAATATTCTTATAAGCCATATAGAGCTTAACGGAAGTTACACCGGCCTCCTGACTTAACCAGGGCATTTCCCGGGAAACATGCTCATTCCAGTCAGTAATAGCCATATGAAAACCGTAGTCTGTATAGCAATTGCCGCTGGCCCGCTGATGCCAGTTGGCCAAACCCTGTTTTAAGGTTTCACCTTTAAATTGTGTGGCATAATCAATAACTGTAGTAGTGCCGCCTAAGATAGCAGCCCTGGTGCCGCTGGCAAAATCATCGGCAGTAGACATAGTGCCAACCGGCAGGTCAAAATGGGTATGAGCATCAATGCCACCCGGAAATATATAATATCCCTCTGCAGGCAGTACGGTATCATCCTCATGCGCTACCTGGCTGCCAATAGTGGCAATGACCTCTCCTTGAATACGAATATCGGCATGATAACAGTCAGTGTCGGTGACAATGGTGCCGCCGCGCAAAACAATGCCCATAAGAACCTCTCCTTGCTATATAAACCGTCGTAACCTGGTGTCCGTTGAAGACACCAGGCGACGCTAATCCAGTTATGTTGTTGCTTTTCTTCTACCCTTTTGCCGAAACTCCTTTCTTATCGGCAACATTCTCGGTTACATCATGTTCTGCCGCATTACCGTTCAAGAGCAGGTTCAGGAGAATAGCCGCCAGGCTGCCGGCTGTAATCCCGCTATGCAAAATAACCTGCAGCCAGTTTGGGAAGCCATGATAGAATTTGGGAACTGCTAAGGTAATCATACCTATACCAATACTGATGCCTACCACCATAATGTTATGAGTCCCGTCAAAGTTGACTTTAGACAGAGTTTTAATGCCGCTGGCTGCCACCATCCCAAACATGACAATACCGGCTCCGCCCAGCACCGGATGCGGTATAGCAGCGATTACAGCCGCCAGCTTGGGAATCAGGCCCAGAGCAATTAAAATGGCACCGGCAGCCGCCACGACAAAACGGCTTTTTACGCGGGTCAAGCCTACCAACCCTACGTTTTGGGCAAAAGCAGTATAGGGGAAGCTGTTTAAAATCCCGCCAAGCATGGTTGAGAAACCATCGGCGCGCAAGCATCTGGCCAAATCGTCCTTATGAATGGGTTTTTCAATAATTTCACCAATGGCGATACAATCACCGGTAGTCTCGGTCATAACAACCAGCATAACCAGTACCATGGCCGCAATGGAGGCTGCATCGAAGGTCGGCAGCCCAAACCAGAAGGGAGTGGTAATGCCAACCCAGCTTGCTGAACTTACCTGGCTAAAGTTGACCATCCCCAGGGGTATGGCTATAATGGTGCCGCTGATTAGACCTAAGAGAACGGCAATATTGCTTAAGAAGCCGGTGAAATACTTATAGAAAAACAGTACGAGAATCATCACCACAAACGCCAGTGTAATGTTTTCCGGGCTGGCAAAATTGGGGGCTGTTGGATTGCCGCCTGCCGCCCACATGACCGCAACCGGCATCAGGGTAACCCCAATAATGGTAATAATGGTACCGGTAACTACCGGCGGGAAAAAACGAATCAACTTACTAAAATAAGGTGCCGCCAGATAGGTAATAAACCCGGCTACGATAATGGCTCCGTAGATAGCTGTCATGCCATGGGTTTTACCGATTATAATCATGGGCGTAACAGCTGCAAAGGTAACGCCCTGGATCATGGGAATTTTGATTCCCATGTTACCAAAACCAAGAGTCTGAATCAGCGTGGCGATACCGCAGGTAAACAAATCGGCATTAATGAGGAAAATTAACTGTTCTTTTGTTAAGCCAATAGCATTGGCAATAATGAGAGGAACGGCAACAGCACCGGCATACATGGCCAATACATGCTGTAGACCATAAATAAACAACTGCCCTTTTGGCAACATTTCATCGACTGGATGACGCGTATTCTCAGTCACTTTAACATCCCCTCGCGTTTATATTTGCATTGTGTTCACCATTTGCTCCCAATAATGTCTCCCGGATTACACTGACACCGGTACATGTTGAAAGGCCGTAACATCTACCAGTCCCTCGTCCGTCAACTTTAAGGCGGGAATAACCGGCAGACTCAAAAAAGCCAGGGTCATAAAGGGATCATATTCTTCTTTTACCCCAAGACTGCGGGCAATTTTGTGAAGGGCTGCCAGCTTTTGCTGTACCTCACCGATATCCTGATCGGTCATAAGCCCGGCCAGTGGTAAAGGCAGGGTACCAAGGATATCATCTTCACCAACAATCACCAAGCCGCCTTGAATATGCTCAATCGCCTTTACAGCCAGCATAATGGCTGCATCAGCTGTCCCCACCACCACCAAATTATGAGAGTCATGGGCGATGGTTGATGCTATGGCTCCCCGCTTCAGGCCTAAACCGTGTAACAGTCCCACGCCTACATTACCTGTGCCCTTATGCCGCTCCCAGACCACCAGTTTCAGAATATCCCGGGTGGTATCGGGAACAAATTCTCCCTGGACAACAGGCATAGGCAATTCCAAAACCTTTGTTACCAACTGATGAGGTACTAAACCAATCACTCTTGCTGTTGCGGAATGGGCCGGTAGACTGAGTTTATCCCGGCTAATTTCTCCCAGACAAAGGGTATTGCGTACCGCTTTATCATCCACGAAGAAGTTCATAAACAGGGATTTTCCGTTTTCCGCTGCCAGTTGGCCATCTTTGAATACCATAACCGGACGCCAGTCTTCCAGATTGTCAAACACCAGCAAGTCTGCCCGGTACCCGGGAGCAACCGCGCCCAAATCGCTAATCCGGAAATAATTTGCCGCATTTATGGTAGCCATTTGTAGTACCCAGGCCAGATTGGTGCCTGCCCCTATGGCTACACGCACCATATGGTTAATGTGGCCCTGTTCAATCAAATCCTCCGGATGACGGTCATCAGTAGCAAACAGACAGCGTTTTACCGTATACTGGTTTACCGCCGGCAACAGACTTAAAAGATTTTTGGCGGCCGAACCTTCCCTAAGCATGACATGCATGCCTTGCGCAAGCCGCTCTGTTGCTTCTTCAGGGGTAACGCATTCATGATCAGAACAAATCCCTGCGGCAATATACCCGGTCAGATCCTTTCCTGTTAAGCCAGGGGCATGTCCGTCAACCAGCTTGCCCTGGGCCATACGGATTTTTTCAAATACGACCTTAGACTTGTTAAGTACACCAGGATAATCCATCATTTCTCCCAGCCCGAGTACCCGGGGATGATGAATAAACTCCTCTAAATCTGTTGCCGAAAGCATGGCACCTGAGTGTTCCAAATGAGTAGCCGGCACACAGGAAGGCAGCATCACATATACATTTAAAGGAAGCTGTCCGGTCGCATTGAGCAAATAGCGAATGCCATCCAAACCTGCCACATTGGCAATTTCGTGTGGATCAGCAATAACGGTTGTCGTACCGTTAGGCACTACAGCACAGGCAAATTGCGCGGGACTTACCATGGCGCTTTCTATATGGACATGTCCGTCAATAAAGCCTGGTGTTATGTATTTTCCTGCCACATCCACTTCTTTGCGTCCACAGTACTCTCCAACCCCGGCAATATAGCCATTGATAATGGCTACATCCCCCTTGACAAAAGTACCTGTAAAAACATTAAATACATTGGCATTTTTCAGCACCAAATCCGCAGCCGATCGTCCTAAAGCCGCATCCACTAATTCGTGTACCCGCTTCACGCTTCCATCTCCTTTTCCGGTCACCTATATAGTATCCAAAAAAGATTTACAGGCAGGATGTTAGTATAAGCAAAAACCAAGCGCTAGCGATGGAACCTTACTGGCAGCCTGCCTAAAAAACCTCTTTTGGATTGGCTATATATAAAGAGAATTAATGCAGACGCATATAGAAGTTAGCTAGGAAGGCCAAGCTGACCAGCCACATAATGAGGCTAACCTCTTTGGCTCTGCCCGACAAAACCTTGACAAAAGTGTAGCTTACAAAACCGAAGGCAAAGCCATTGGCAATACTGAAAGTTAAAGGCATCATAATAATAGTCATAAAAGCCGGAAAACCATCGGTAAAGTCAGCAAAGCTTACATGGACGATTTCCGCCATCATCAGCGCCCCCACCAAAATCAGGGCCGGTGCAGTAGCAAAGCCGGGCACCAAACCGATGAGCGGAGCAAACAACAGGGAAACAATAAACAATCCGGCAACAGTCAGGGCTGTCAGACCGGTTTTTCCGCCTTCAGCAATACCAGCAGCACTTTCTATATAGGAGGTTACCGTAGAAGTACCAAAAACAGCACTGCTAAGCGTTCCTACTGCGTCGGTAGTCAGGGCTTTGTCGAGATTCTCGATGTCTCCCTTGTCATTCATCAGTTTGGCTTTACGGGTCAAGCCAATCAGTGTTCCCATGTTGTCGAAAAGTTCTACAATGGTAAAGGTAAAGATAATCGAGAATATCCCAAATTGCCAGGCACCCATCAGGTCTAACTGCATAAAGGTAGGTGTCATACTAGGAATATTAAAGCTAATAATATCATTTAACCCTTTGGGAGCTGGCACCGCACCACAAATCATGCCTAAAATGGTCGTGGTAATAATCCCTATGAGCATAGATCCTTTGACATTTCTGGCCATTAGAACTGCAGTAAAAACCAAGCCAAAACAGGCCAATAACGGTTCTTTATTTACCAAGTGACCTACTGTTACAAAGGTCGCCTTATCTGCAATAATAATGCCAGCATTTTTTAGTCCAATAAAGGCGATAAACAAACCGATACCTACGCCGATAGCACATTTTAAGTTCATAGGCACAGACTTGATAATGGCTTGCCGAATGCCGCCGATGGTTAAGATTAGGAACAAAATACCGGAGAAGAACACGGCTCCGAGCGCTACCTGCCAGGATAGCTGCAGCACTCCTACTACATAGTAAGCAAAGAAAGCATTCAACCCCATACCAGGTGCTACAGCGATAGGGAAGTTGGCCCATACGGCCATAAGGGTTGTAGCTAGTGCAGTGGCCCAAATGGTTGAAGCAATGGCTGCTTCTTTCGGAATTCCCGCATCTGCCAAAATGTTGGGATTGACAAAAATGATGTAGGCTAAGGCCACAAAGGTGGTCAAACCTGCCAGCATTTCTGTCTTGACATCAGTTTCTTTTTGAGTGAGTTTAAACATCCGGTCGAGTATACCTTGGTCCATTTTATCCCTCCTCAAAATTACCCGGTTTTCACCGGCCTATGGATTTTAGACTGCCTCTCAGCTCCTTTCATAAATTAATCTACCCTGTTTTTATTGATCGAAGGAAGCCTTTAATGGTTCCTATGTAAGCAATTTGTTCACCAATGCATTGGCCTGGGCTGTAACTCTTTCTTCGTCTATGGTGCAAAGTTTACCGTCTTTTACTACCACTTTTCCGTTGACAATGGTATAGGCTGCCGGCCGGGCCACCCCCACAGTCCCCGGTAAAGATTTAGGATCAAACTGTGCCCCCACATACTCTAATGTATTCACATGTATTAAAAATAAGTCAGCGGCTTTGCCTACCTCCAGACTGCCAATATCCTCTCGTCCCAGGATTTCGGCGCTGCCTCTGGTAGCCATTTTTAAAATGTCATAGCCGGTTGGTGCCTTGGCACTCGAGTTTAAACGATGCAGTAAAAAGGCAGTCCGGATTTCTCCCAAAAGATTGGAACCGTCATTGCTGGCACTGCCATCCACCGCCAGGCCTACCGGCACTCCCAGCTCCAGCATACGGGGAATTTGCGCAATACCGGAAGACAGTTTTTGATTGGAAACCGGACAATGAGCTACACCTGTTTTGGTAGCTGCCAGCAGTTGCAATTCCTGTTCATTAAAATGAATGCCATGCGCAAACCATACATCAGCGCCAATCCAATCCAGGCTTTCCATATAAGCGAGCGGCCTTAAGTTAAACTTCTGCAGACAATACTCTTCTTCGTCCCTGGTTTCAGCCAAATGAGTATGGAGCCGCACTTTTTTTCCTCTGGCCAAAGCTGCGGTCTCTTTCATCAAATCGCCGGTAACACTGAAAGGAGAACAGGGAGCCAGCACAACTTGCCGCATGGAGTACCGGCTGTCATCATGATACTGGTCTACTAAACGTTCACTGTCCTTTAAAATTTCATCCACTGTCTGGACCAAATCATCGGGTGGCAGTCCACCACTGCTCCTACCTCTAGACATGCTCCCCCGTGAGGCATGAAAGCGTATGCCTAACTGGTCAGCTGCCATAAATTGCTGATCGATAAACTGCTCAGAGTTAGTCCTGGGAAAGACATAATGATGGTCAAAGCAGGTAGTGCAGCCATATTTCATTAGTTCACCCATACCTACTATTGAGCTGTGATAAATAATCTCCGGTGTCAACCCCCGCCATATTTCGTACAAAGTGCACAACCATGGAAATAGTTCCAGGTTCTGCACCTGAGGTAAATTCCGGGTAAAGGTTTGGTATAAATGATGGTGAGTGTTAATTAAGCCGGGATAAACAATCATGCCGGAAGCATCAATTACCTCTGACGCTACAGGGCTTTCCAGCCCCATATATTCAATACGGCTGTCACGAATAAAAATATTCTGGTTTTCTAATACCCTGTCAGTATTATCCAATGTCACTATGGCTTTGACATTCTTAATCAGCATGGTTGTCATTTAACATCCTCACCTGCCTTTTTGATGATTAAAAACCCTCCCAGGCACCTGGTATCTTTAAACATTCTATCCCCCATCCAGGTAATACTTCGCTATTTGGCCGATCCCTGGATCTCCTTCTGTCATTTGGTCCGTAACCCATTAAATCTTGGATTCTTGCTAGTACCGCGCTTGTGCTTCACATTTGTCATTACCAATATCTTGCAAAAACCATGCCAAAAGTTTATCTGGATACATAGAAACCAACTTGTTCCGGACAGGTGGCGGCCCCGGTATAGGCCGAATATAGTCCGGAGTGGCTGAAATACAACATCTTTTCTTCGCCTTAAAATTCTAAAAAATCAGTTTAATTTCTTGAGAATTATAGCTTTGCCCCTTATCAAAACGATAATTCCTATCATTTTGATAAGGGGCAAAGCTACCCTGTCACATTTTATCCGGTCTCACAAATCAAGCTCTTTTTTAGCTTGTCAAATACCTGTATCTAATCATATTACATTATCAAATTGATAATTATGAAGAAAGTTTACTTTGGTCAAGATATTTGTTTTCCAAACAGTTGCCCATCATAAAAAGTCCTTCCAGTACACCGCCAGCCACCGCCCGGGCTTTATCTGATATAGTATAGCAATGCTCAGGTACGCAGCGTGGATCAATATCGCCGACTTTAAGTCCTGCCGTTAAAGCCAGTCCATCCCGGAGCAAGCCACGCAAAACACCGGAAATAGCTGCCCTCACAGGCTGTCCGTTTACCTGCGCCACGACCTCTCCTGCCTTTACCTGCCGGGTAATCCGGCACAGCGATTGAAAAATACCAGTACAGGGAGCCCGTAAAATGCGCTCTTGGGTATAGCCGCCAATCTCGCCTGGGATACCACTATCGGGTAAAGCCTGCCCCTGAGTAAGGACCTGCCCCAAAAAATGGCCGCGCTTAGTTTCCACAACAGCATGCACATCCACTCCGGCAGTAAAACCAGGCCCCACACCAATAACAACAAGAGCATCTCCGATGCTTGTTCCCATATTTCGCTTGGCTAAAATGGAATCTATCACACCCCAGGGCTTACACATCTTAACAATGGCGGCCTCCGCATCAATCACCACAGCAATTTTTCCTTCCGCGGCTATCTGCAATGCCTTATTGGGCTCTGTTTTTTCCGCCCTTATCCCTTCCACAACCGCCATTCCGGTAAATACCGCTTCCGCAAAAGCCACCGTCCGCCGAATTACTGTGGGCTTGTCTAACTCTGTCATAATGATTTGAAAACCGCTGCGAAATAACCGGTGCGCAATCCCGGTTGCCATGTCACCCGCACCTTTTATTACTATTAATCGGTTCATAATATCCTCCAGTTCTATAAATCCGGCTTCAACTCACACTACACGCGCCTCTCGTTACTGATTATCTTTGCAAAAATCATACCAAGGTCATCTGTCAGGCAAAAATAATCTTTCAAGATAGTAACAAAAACTATCTCAACCGGCTGTACATTCCAATTGCTCTTTTGGTGCACTTATCCATGCGAATTTTATATTTTCTAGCCTAATAAATAGATTCTCATTGTTGATGGTGCTTACCTAAAACACAAATGTCTATCAGAATAAAAAAAATCGCCTAAACCAAAGTCTAGGCAAATCTACCCGGAAACCACACTTGCCTTATTTCAATACCTACAGAGACAGTACACGCTCCTATACCCGCAGATCCGCTCGTTTTCCAGCTCCGCCCCGTTGCTGTTTAGGTCAGTTGCCATAATTGTCTGGCACTGAAATCTGCGGTATTACTATGATTATGGAAACGGGCGAATTTTTATTTACTTACCAAACGGGCAATGTGGATATACACATTCTTTACAAGACTTACACAAACCACCGTGCCCTAAGGCAGCAAAGTCGGCCTTGGTAACCGGAATATCAGCCAATACGCGGGGAAACACCAGATCAAACACAGTTGTCCGCGCATACATGCCACAGGCAGGCATACCCATGATTATCGTGCCATCAAACTCGGCCAACATAAACATGGCACCAGGCAACACCGGCGTGCCGTAGGTAATAACTTTGGCTCCGGTTGCGCGGATGGCATCAGGCGTGACATCATCAGGATCAACCGACATACCGCCGGTTGCAATAACAATATCAGCACCCTGCTGTTTAAAGCCAAGGATACTGGCCGCAATCTTGGCACTATCGTCAGGTTGGTAGACAGTTCCTAAGAGCGTAGCACCATATTTATCAACTTTACCCGCAAAGACCGGTGCATATTTGTCAGTAATGCGTCCGTAATAGACCTCATTGCCGGTAATAATTATACCCACCTTTTTATTCTTCATGGGTTTTACTGAAACTACCGGCTGGTACTCCCGGGCCCCGGCTTCCACCTGGCGTATTAGTTCCTCGGCAATCACCAGCGGAATAATCTTGGCTCCGGCTATCGATGTTCCTGCTTCCACTACCGTACCGCCATGAAGGGTAGCCAGCGCAACATTGTCAGTCATGTTGATAGCTGTAACAGCGGCGCTGTTAACCGCTAAGATTCCGTTAACAGCCGCTTTAAGATTAACCCTTCCTTCCCCCGGTGTGTCAAGCACAACTCCCGGCCCGGCCACTGCTTGACCTAGCCGTAATGCGGCCTGATTCTCGTGGAGTTCCTCTGGTCCTAATTCAAACAGAAATATGTGGTCTTTGCCAATATTTTTGAGATGAACAATATCTTCAGGCTGAATAATGTGCCCTTTTCTAAACGCCGGCCCTTTGTACTCGCCGGGAACAATTTTGGTTAGCTCATGCCCAAGCACCATGCCAACAGCTTCTTCTACCCGTACTTTACGCATTGCCATATTTACATTCCTCCCATTGGACTTGGTATGGCACTAAATTCTGAATTTTTCTACCAAATGTTGTAAATCAGCCGCCATATCAGCAAGTTTTTGGCTTGATGCTGCTATTTCTTCCATGGCTGCCGATTGCTCCTCAGTAGCCGCTGACACGGTTTGGGTTTGGCCGGAGATGTCTTTGCTAATGATTTCAATATGATTGACCGTGCTGGCAATATTACCGCCGTAGTCAGCCATTTGCCCAATGGCTACGGCAATGGTTTTTATCCCGGCTGATAACCCGGTTATCTGTTGGATAATTTCATTAAAGGCACTACCTGCGGCGGTTACTACTTCTGTGCCTGATTTTACAGCAACCGTACCACTCTGCATAGCCTGAACAGCCAATTGAGTGTCTGCCTGAATTTCGGCAACCAAGCTGGTAATCTGCTGGGCAGCCGCCTGTGACTGTTCGGCTAATTTACGGACTTCGTCAGCAACGACGGCAAAACCCCGCCCCTGCTCACCGGCTCGGGCAGCCTCAATAGCAGCGTTCAGCGCCAACAGGTTAGACTGTCCGGCAATACCCGAGATAGCACCAACAAATTCGCCAATTTCCTTTGACCTTGTCCCCAGCTTCAAAATAATTCCCGCTGTGCCGGTTACAGTGTTTTCAATAGTAGCCATTTGGCTTACTACCGAGGTTAAGAGTTTTTCACCTTGTTGTGCCGCGTCAGTAGTCTTTTCTGAGGCAACAGTAACGGCTGCCGCTGTTTGCGCCGTTTGTTCAATTCCAGCGGTAAGCTGCTCGACAACTTTTACCGCACCGGCCATAGCGGTGGTTTGCTCCACTGCGCCCTGCGCCGTCTGGGTAATAGCCTCTGCCACTTGGCCGGTGGCCTGAGCCGTTTGTTCAGAAGTTAAGAGCAACTGCTGTGAAGCCGCTGCTAAATGGCGCGAAGCCTTCATCACATTGCTGATGGTTGCACTCTGGCTATCCAGCATTTTATTAAAGGCCTGTGCCAATTCACCAATTTCGTCTTGGGCCTCAACTTGGATTCGTTGGGTCAAATCACCGCCGCCGGCGGCTATTTCGACAAGCCGCACGGCAACAGCCTTAATCCGCCGGAACAAATACCCGCTCAACAGTGCTATGGTTATGCTTAAAACAACAATGGACAGAGTAGAACCTATTATGATTTTTATCAACAACCCATTCAATTTGCTGGTGTACTCAACAAGCGGTACGTCCAGCAGCATAAACCAGTCGGTATTGGGAATTTGAGCAGCAAACAGTATATCATTTTCACCATTTACAGCAATTATCCTGCTGCCGCCGCCTGCTTCAATTAATTGTCTAACATACCCGCTATATTCTTGATTGGTGTCAAATAAATTCTTCAGCACTAAATTTTTGTCAGGATGGTGGAATACTATACCTTTTTTATGGATAATAAATACTTTATCGCTTTGAGCAATATGAAAATTGGTATTTTCCTGAAAGACAGTATTGACCCGGGTTGCGCCAGTCACCATGCCGGTAACTTGACCGTTATTTACCACCGGTACACCAACTGTCACGATGTACTGGCTGGGATCTTGTTTGCTGGGAAACGGGTTGGAAATGGCGATTTTTCCCTGCATCATCATGGGGAAAGTTTCTTGAGTGGCAATGTTTATAACAGAGCCGTCCTGAGTAACAAGAGTTCCTCTCGTATCTCCAAGACCTAAAGAAAAGTACATGCCATTCGAGCGGGCCACTTCCTGGCGTAAATAAGCAGTAACCTTGCTGGTATCACCGCTTTTTACGACTTCGGTGTTGGCCATTACCGAAACCTCAGCCTGTCTGGCCTGAATCCAGGTAGAGAGTTTTTGAGCATTAATGTTCACTGTCTGCTGTGCGCTTTTTTCCAGGGAGCCGATAACTTCCTCCCGGGCCTGATAGTAATTCATCCAACTAAGTAATAAGGTACAAATGGCAAAAACGCCCGACACAGCCAGTATGGCTTTCCACTTTAACGGCATACTCTTCTGCATGATTCTCTCCTCCGTTTATTACAAGTCTAAAACATTGCTCTTCTTTCACCATTTATTCGACATTTTTTCACCACTAATTCCCTATCTCCCAATACAAAAATTTAAAGCAGTGAGCCAGAGACTCCTGGCTCACTGCTCATACATTTTTACCTTACGGAAGCTTATCCATATTGTCCCACAGGCGCTGGGCAGCCTTACGGGCTTTGTCGTAAATGGGGCTGACGTCAAAGGTAAACTGTCTGTCTTCCAGCACAACTTTGCCGTTGATGATAACGGTAATTACATCGCGGGAGTCCATGCCAAAGGCAATGTGGCCACCAATGTTGCCAGGCACAAGCGGGGTGGGGGCCTGGTAATCAAGCACAGTCAAATCAGCTTTGTAGCCAGGTGCCACGCGGCCGAAGTCGGCAGCAAAGTAACGCTTTAATATCTCGTTGCCATTATATAAGAACTTAAGGTAGCTGTCAGGCCACATGGGACCGCCAGCATCTTTGTGTTTGAAGTAGGCAAACTTCATTTCTTCCCACATGTCACTGCCCATGCCGTCGGTTCCCAGAACCAGGTTTTTGTACATCGGCAGTTTGGTGCTGTAGCCAACATTGTTGTTCATGTTAGAGCGGGCATTGTGAGCCAGGAACGCGTCCTTGGCATTGACGATTTCAATATCCTGGTCTGACAGGTACACACCATGCACCAAAAGGGCTTTATCATTGACTAAACCAGCATCATTCAGGCGGACAATCACGTCTTTGCCGTACATATGGTGGCTGTGGGATACGTCATAGCGGTCTTCGGCTACATGGACATGGACACCGCGTCCGGTCTCGCGTACAGCGTCGGCCATAAGCTTAAGAGCGGCATCAGGCATGGTAACAGGGGCATGGCCGCCAATCATGGCCTCTACCAAATGATTGCCGTCTGTGGCCTGTCTATCACTTTCGCACAGTTTGGCAAAATCAACATTTTCCTGAACACCGGCTTCGACTTCTTTGAGTCCCTCGTTGCGGTCGGTGGTTTCATAGCAGGTAATGCCGCGCAGGCCGGTTTCCTCAAAAGCTTTTTTGAGGGTTTTGAGCGAGCCTTTAAGGAAGGATGGCGAAGCATGGTGGTCAATTACCGCTGTTGTGCCACAGCGAATGGCTTCCAGCGAGCATACCATACCGCTGTAGTAGAGGATTTCCTCGTCAATGGCCAAGTCAAGCCGCCACCAGAGATTTTTGAGCACCAAAACAAAGTCAGGGCTGGGAGCGATATTGGCGGTAATCCCCCGGGCCAGACCGGAGTAAAAATGGTTATGGCTGCAGACAATGCCTGGCATAACCAGTTTGCCTTGCATATCAATGACGCGGTCGGCCTGATAATTAGCAGCAGCCCCCACGCCGACGGCAGCGATTTTGCTGCCGACAATGACAATATCTACGCCGGATCGTATGGAAGCCGGATGAAATTCAACAACTGTGGCGTTTTTTAATACTAGCACAATGGTCCCCCCTTATTCCTCTACGCGACCGAACAGCGCCGTCCGGTTAGTGTATAGGTAATTAAATACCTGGGCCATCTGGGTAAAGGTTGCATTACCGGTAGCTTGGAGCTGACCGTTTTCCAGGTGGTGGGTAGTAACCTCACCGTTGATACGCACTACCACGGTGTCACCTTCTACTAAGAAGCCATTGTTCTGGCTATGGTCAAAGTCGTCACGACGGCTAAATACCGTAATCTTGTCAGTGAACGGCCGGCCTTCCCATGGACAGAAGCCAGCACAGTTGCCGCATTCGTTACAGAAGGCATCCAAGTGGATAATCTGGTTGTGGTTAGCGAAACCATCGTCTAAATAAATGGCCAGATTAGCGCGGTTGGGGCAGACTTCTACGCACTTGTTACAAACATAGTTGCACTCTAAACAGCGGCTGTATTCTCTGTCGCCTGTTGCAACGTCGACTTTACCGGGACCTTCATTCGTCAGCGGCGCAGCACCTCTCAAACCAAATTTTTTGTTGGCAATTTCCTGCGCCTGCTCGCAATGGCCTTTTCCTATTGTATCGGCTTTTACTCTAAAACCGGCAATTTCTTTTTGGCAGATGGCGTCCGCGACTCTGCGGCCATCGGCAATACTTTTAACGATTGAGGAAGCACCCTGTCTGGCATCGCCGGCTAAGTACACGTTCTCTAAGTTGGTCAATTGCTGGCCCTGAGTGGTAATGCCCAATTTGGTAAGCAGAGCTGTATTGATGTCTTCGCCAATTGAGATAATGATGGTATCGGCTGTAAAGGTCTTGTACTCGCCGGTAGGTTCGGGCTGACGGCGGCCGCCGGCGTCAGGTTTGCCGAGCTGCATGACCTGGCAGACAAGCTTGCCCTGGTCGTCAATTCTTTCCGGATTGACCAAAAAATTAAAGTCTACGTTATCGGCCACAGCCAGGTCGTATTCGGCACGGTCGGCAGGCATTTCCCTGATGGAGCGGCGGTACACAATGGCACTTGTTTCCACGCCTTTTACCCGTAAAGCCGTACGGCTGGCGTCCATGGCCGTGTTGCCGGCACCGATGGTAATAACGCTTTTGCCTAAGTTGAGGGCAGATGCATCCTGGTTAAACTGGGCCAGGAATTGTAAGGCCGGAATGATTTGCGGTTGTTTATCGCTTTCCGCTTTGAGAGTAAAGAGTTTTTCCGCGCCAGCGCCTACGGCTACGATTACATAGTTGTAGCCTTGTTGTTTGAGGCCGGCGGGAGTAAGGTCAGGGCTGGAGTTAAAAACAAACTCGACGCCATGTGCTTTGATAAAGTTGATATCGCTGTCAATTGTCTCGCGATTGATTCGGAAATTAGGAATGACATGCTTTACGGTACCGCCGGCGCTTTCGCGTGTTTCATATACTATCACGCTAAAGCCCTCACGGGCTAAGAAGTAGGCTGAGGCCAGACCAGCCGGGCCGGCACCCATCACGGCAACTTTGATGCCGTTTTTGCTCTGGGGCAGTATATAATTTTTATGGTATTCATCCCAGCCTTGCTCGACAACCAGGCGCTTAATCTCGCGAATCTGCACACAACCTTCATAATCCAGACGGGTACAGTTGTGTTGACAGGCATGGTCGCAGATGGTCCCGGTAATACCTGGCAGGGCATTCTTTTCATAAATAAGCGCCAGTGCCTCAGCATAACGCTTTTGCCCTGCCAGACGAATGTATTCAGGAATGTCCTGGTTGATGGGACAAGCCGTTTTACAAGGAGCGGCAGCACAATCAAACAGCGGCAGTTGGCTCTTGATGGAGGCTTTGGCATGGCCGCGGAAATGTTTTTGTAAGTAGTCGGCAGTCAGGGCTTTTTCTGCTAACGCTTGCAGTTTGGCAACATCAATCTTATTAACTTCCCAGCCGGAAGCTGTTTCCAGTTTGGTGGCAATGGCCGCCATGCGGGCATAACCGCCTGGTTTGAGCAGCTCGGTAGCCAAAGTGACAGGCTTAATGCCTGTGGCAAATACCTCTAATACATTATGTTCGGTAATGCCGCCAGAGAAGGAAATGGGCATTTCCCCCTGAAACTCTGCCGAGATTTTAGCAGCCAGATTAATAGACAGCGGGAACAGGGCGCGGCCTGACATATACATCTCTCCACCAGGTAGCTTGCCTTTAAAGTTGACCGAACCCAGGGTATTGGTCAGCTTGACACCAAAGAAACGGCCTTGAGCGTCTGCCCCTTTTTTGAGTCTGGTCAGCATGGGGATGGCATCGGCATATTGCAAATCATGGTCGAAGGCGTCTTCGGACAATTCGACATAGTCAAAGCCGGTGCTGTCGAGAATAGAACGCACACCTTGGTAAGTCAGCAGCGTGGGGTTAAGTTTTACATACATGTCGATTTTCTTTTCGGTCAGCAAGTATACGCAAATTCTTTCAATTTCAGCAGGCGGACAGCCGTGCATGGTGGACAAGGTAATTGACTGGCAGACATTGCCTGAGATGCGCCCCGCGATGCCTGTAAGCTGGGCCAGGCGATCTTCCAATCCAGTACCTTTCAGGAAGCCGCCCTCAGCAACAAGGGTTTCCACTTCAGCCAGACATTGCAGAAAGTACGGGTGACGGGAAGCATCCCTCAGGTTATTGAGGTAGGCGTCCATACGCGGCGATTGGATGCCTTCCAGATTATAGCCTGCGCTCATATTAAAGATAAAGGAACGTTTGCCGCTTTGGCTAAGATCAAAGACTTCCTCCACTACATGCAGCAGCACCCAGGCTTTGATGTATTCTTCATACGCTTTTTCTACCGTGAACTCACTTGACCATTCGGTGTTAAAACCTTCATCATCGGCATCAATGCAAGGTTTGGCCACAGGCGGCTCATGTTCCTGAACGGTCTTAAGCTCAATAAAGCGGGCACCGGCCAGGTATGCTGCCACAATATTCTGGGCCAGCTGGGTGTGCGGCCCGGCGGCAGGACCTACGGCAGTTTCGATGGTTTCACCAAACAGGGAAAAAGTTTTGCCATTTTGCTTATGAAAGAAATGGCTGGCTGGGTAGCCAAAGACGGAACGATCGGCCGCATATTCTTCGATAATCCGTGCAACAAGTTCAGGCAGGGGAACCGGTCTCATTAAGTCTCCCATAGTGATTCCTCCCATTTATTTCATTTATATATACGACGAATTAGTTTACAGGCAGGCTGTCAATATAAGCTTAGGGGTTGCTTATTGGTTCAGGTCGGTTAACAGAGAGCAACGGCCTCTATTTCTACCAGCACATCTTTAGGCAGGCGGGCTACTTGGACACAGGCACGAGCCGGGAAGTCCTTGGTGAAGTATTGTGCATAAACAGCATTAACGGCAGCAAAATCATTCATATCTTTTAGGAAAACGGTGGTTTTGACAACTGCTTCGGCACTCAGTCCGGCACTGGCCAATATAGCCATTACGTTTTCCAGTGATTGTTTGGCCTGGCCTTCTACTGTGGCCGCAACAGTGCCGTCAGCCGGATTTACCGGCAGTTGGCCTGATATAAACAACAGGCCGTTGGCTTTGACGGCTTGAGAGTAAGGCCCGATAGCGGCCGGAGCTTTATCTGTCGTAATAATTGTCTTCATAGGTTAATACCTCCAAATAATTAATCATTTTTTACGGCTATAGGGTGTCTGGGCAAGCGGCAAATCCGTGCGGATTTTCCCGTCCAGTCTGAAATAGGCACCGGCAGCTGCAGGAGCGGTGGGAATGCTAGTGATTTCACCTACGCCTTTGGCGCCATATGCCAGCTCAGCTTCATTTTTCTCTACCAGAAGACTTTCGATTTCAGGGATACTGCCAGCCCGGAAAAGACCCAGGGTTCCGAATTTAACTTGTGGTATCCCATTTTTCAGCGGAAAGTCTTCAGTTAGGGCATAACCCAGTCCCATAACCACGCCACCTTCAATCTGACCTTCAACCCCTATTGGATTGATGGCCTTGCCGACATCATGAGCAGCTACTACTTTGACCAGCTTGCCTGCTTCGTCCAGGATAACTACCTGACTGGCGTAGCCGTAGGCAACGTGGCTTACCGGGTTAAGTTTATCAGAACCCATGGGGTCGGTTACACCGGAATATTCACCATAAAATTCACGGCCTTCCAACTCGCTTATCTTGGCTGCTGCCAGTGCTTCCCTAAGTTTTAGCGCCGCCCGGCGTACGGCCTCACCGGTAAAAACTGTCTGGCGTGAGGCTGTTGTGGTACCGGAATTGGGTGTAAGATAGGTATCAGGCACAGCCATGGCTGTTTGGCAATATTCAAGACCTGCTGTTTCACACAAAATCTGGGTCATAGCAGTTGCTAAACCCTGACCAATGCAAGCGGCACCTGTTAGGATAACGGCTTTACCGTCCTCGATTTTTATCTTGGCCCGCCCAATGTCGGGCAGGCCAACACCGAGGCCGGCATTTTTCATAGCACAGGCAAGACCGGCATAGGGACTGCCTTCAAATGCCTCTTTAACAACCAGCAGGGTTTCTTTCAGGGCGGTACCCTGGTCGGCAATTTGACCGTTAGGCAAAACCTTGCCGGGTTCGATGGCATTGCGCCAGCGTATCTCCCATTGGGATATACCGACTTTTTCAGCCAGCAGGTTAATGTTGTTTTCCATAGCAAAGCATGACTGTGTTACGCCGAACCCCCGGAAAGCGCCGGCAGGCGGATTATTGGTATATACGCCCAAACCGACAATATCCACATTCTCAATTTGATACGGTCCGGCGGCATGGGTACAGGCCCGCTGCAATACCGGCCCGCCCAGCGAGGCGTAGGCGCCGGTATCGGCAAGCAATTGGGCTTTCATGGCAGTGATGATACCATTTTCGTCACAGGCCGTCGTAAATTCCATCTCCATGGCGTGTCGTTTGGGATGGATATTAATGCTGTCCTGACGGGACAACGTATTTTTCACCGGTTTTTTGGTCTGCCAGGCTAAGAGAGCAGCATGATGCTGTACAGACAAATCTTCTTTACCGCCAAAACCGCCGCCCACTATTTTACTGATGATGCGTACATGGTTTTCTTCCACCCCCAGCAGTGAAACAATGCCGTGGTGATCGTCGTAAACGTTCTGCCCTGCCGTATACACCGTCAACGTGCCATCAGCATTCGGGACTGCCAGGGCACTCTCAGGTTCAAGAAAGGCGTGTTCGGTGGGCGGAGTGGTATATCGCTGGGTTACGACATGTATGGCCTTGGCAATAGCTGCATCCACATTGCCACGTTTAAGCACTGTTTTGGCCAGCAGATTGCCCTTGGGGTGAAGCTGCGGCGCATCTTCGGCCAGTGCCTGGCTGGGAGAGGTTAGCGGGACTAACTCCTCATAATCGACTTTTATCAGCTTTATAGCCTCTTGGGCTATCCTTTTACTGGTGGCAGCTACTGCCGCCAGTGCGTCACCAATATAGCGGGTTTCTTCCCCGGCGGCAATAAAGGCCGGCCAATCGGGAATAATGTGTCCCTGATGGCGCCGCCCGGGAATATCTCTGGCGGTAATGACGGCTTCGACGCCAGGGAGCACCTGGGCAGCCGAAATGTCAATGCTTTTAATAAAAGCACGGGCGCTAGGTGCGCGTAAAACGGCAGCGTGCAACATACCTTCAATATACATATCATCCACGTACTCGGCCAACCCTAACACTTTGTCTTTGGCATCGATACGCGGCATTCTGTCGCCTACTTTATAGGCAATATCCGCTGGCGGGATATACCCTTCGCGCAGGGCTTTGGCAGCCATCAGCACTGCCTGCTCGATTTTGACATAGCCTGTGCAACGGCAGACGTTGCCGTGCAATGCTTTTTTTACTTCGCCACGCGTGGGGTCAGAAGTTTTATCCAGTAAAGCTTTGGTACTAATCACCATGCCTGGTATGCAGAAGCCACATTGCACAGCACCGGCAGCGGCAAATGCCCAGCTATAGATGTTTTTTTCCTGTTCGGACAAGCCTTCGACTGTTAATAGCGTTTTACCGTTGATTTTTGCAGTTGTCAGCACGCAGGCCCGCATGGCTTTTCCGTCCAGCAGCACCATACACGCCCCGCAGGCCCCCTCGGCACAGCCGTTTTTTACCGAAGTAAGGCGGGCATAATCTCTCAGGTACTCCAGCAGGTTTATATCCGTATCACAGGCAGTCGGCTGACCGTTTAGTATAAAACTATACATATTAATCCCTCCTGTTTAGGAAAGGTTTATACCTTAACAATGATGGCTGGCCGTTTCTGCTTGTACGTCAACATCATCAACTTTTTTGCCACATTCGTTAAAGAAGTAGTTGAGGGTAAGAGCGACAATACTGCCGGCGGTAATGCCACTGTGAAGAATTAATTGGGCAAATTGCGGCAGTTTATGGTAAAAACCGGGTGCGGCCAGCGGAATGAGGCCAACCCCTAAACTAATGGCTACAATCATGGCATTATGATTGCCTTCAAACTTCACTTTTGCCAGAGCGCGGATGCCGCTGGTGGCTACCATACCAAACATGGCAATGCCTGCGCCGCCAAGCACCGGGTTGGGAATGGCAGCCACCACGGCAGCCGCTTTGGGGAATAAGCCGAGAGAACCCAGAATAATACCGGCAGCAACTACCACATAGCGGCTTCTGATGCCGGACATAGCCAGCAGGCCGACATTCTGAGCAAAAGCCGAATGCGGGAAGGTATTCATAAAACCACCAAGTAAGGTAGAAAATGCATCAGCTCTAAGACCCCGGGCCAAGTCGTCCTGATTTACCGGTTTGCCGACAATCTCGCCTACAGCAATGATATCACCGGTGGTTTCAGTCATGATAACCAGGAACACCAGTGTCATTGCAATAATGGAAGTTATATCAAATATGGGCATACCGAAAGCCAGAGGGGTAACAACGGAAAACCAGGCGGCTGTTGATACTTGTGAAAAGTTAGTCATGCCGAACGGAATGGCAACCAGTGTACCAATCACCAGACCCATCAGTACAGCAATATTGCTCCAGAAACCTGTGAGTACGCGGTACAGAATAACAATAATGATTAATACGGTAAAAGCCAGGCCGATATTCTGCAAATCGGCAAAATCAGGTGCAGCCGGGTTACCGCCTCCTGCCCAGCGCACCGCTACAGGCAAAAGTGACACACCAATCAGGGTAATAATAGTGCCTGTTACTACTTTTGGAAAAAAACGAATAAGTTTACTGAAGAAAGGACTCAAGAAATAGCCAATTGCTCCAGCGGCAATAGTACCACCGAAAATTCCGGCTAACCCATGAGTTTTGCCCACCAGAATCATAGGCGCAACGGCAGCAAATGATACCCCTTGCATTATGGGGCTCTTAATCCCCATATTCCAAAAACCCAACGCCTGAATCATTGTGGCGATTCCTCCCACCACTAAGTCACATTGAATGAGGTAAATCACCTGTTCATGTGGTAGACCCAATGCATTGGCAATAATGAGCGGTACTGCCACTGCACCGGCATACATAGCCATAACATGCTGTAGTCCATAAGTAAATAACTGTCCTTTTGGCAGCATTTCATCAACAGGAGCTACTTTATTTTCCACTTTTGACTAGCACCTCTTTTTCAAATAATTCGCAAATTTAGTTGCATTCATTTACTTGCGAAGTGCGTGAACCTACCAAGTCCTTATGCTGTTGGCCATTCTCTGCCATTTGATTGACGTGCTGAGAACAGGCGCAACACCTGCCAGATACTGCATAATTCTAATATGTGCCTGATCATCACGGTTGCCCGGCTACATATTATAATGTCTGTCTAATAGCAAACTTTAAGCGGAAGACGTGTTTCTTTGCCGTAAACCCCATCCTCCGGCGGCGTTTGCTGCTTGCCGCAGCAGAGCAAGAGTGGCTTGATAACACGTCTTTTCCGCGGATTTTTCCAACCTCAATTTGGTTTTTGCCAATCAAGGCCTGATTGGCCACTGTTTTTACAGTACTTGTGAATCTTTTATTAACTAGAGGTGGTGATCGGGCAGGCGGGAGTGATTCTCACCCGCCTGCTCACGCCACCCGCAACTTTCATCTAGAGCTGACACCCATATTGGATTACATTACTGCAGAGATACTCCTAAACAGGGAGTATCTCTGCCTTGCTTTTATAAAGTAGACTTAGCTTCAGGTGGGGTTTTAACCCCATCTGAAGGTTAGTCGCACTTATCCAGAGACTTATCCGCTCTCACTCCCACTTGGGGAAGCTGGGAGTTTTAGAGCGGGTTAGTCATCGGATGAATATACGTGAGTTCCCGTTTTTCCGGCTACTGCCTCTTCTAAAGATTCAGGATTAGTGATAATAGCTTTGCTGCCGCCATTTTCCAGGAATTTAATTACCGCCTGAATCTTGGGCAGCATGCTGCCAGGCGCAAAATGATTCTCTTTTACATATTCTTTCAGTTCAGCAAGGGTAACTCTATCTAAGGCTTTCTCTTCTGGTTTGCCGTAATTTAAATATACTTTGGGTACACCGGTGGATATAATCAGTTCATCGGCTTGAATCTGCGAGGCTAGCAAGCTGGCCGCAAAGTCTTTGTCAATCACAGCATCGACGCCTTTAAAACTGCCATCCTCCTGCCGGATAACCGGGATACCCCCGCCGCCCACCGCAATCATGCAGTAGCCGTCCCGCACCAATTTATCGATAACGTCTTTCTCGACAATTTCCAGGGGCAGAGGAGAAGCCACTACCCGGCGGAAACCGCGCCCCGAGTCACTTACCATAACCCAGTCAGGATGCTCTTTTTGGATTTTTTCGGCCTGTTCCTGGGTATAGAAGGAGCCAATAGGTTTGGTCGGTTTTTGAAAAGCCGGATCGTTGCTGTCTACCACTACCTGCGTAACCAGTGTAATGGCAGCTTTGTCCATGCCTCTTTTCTTAAATTCATTATCCATGGCCTGCTGAATCTGATAGCCGATGGCCCCTTGGGTATCAGCACCACAAGCTACCAGGGGTACGAAGTGCATTCCCGCTACTTCGTTAGCAATTTCCGACCGTCTAAGAATAAAACCTACCTGGGGCCCATTGCCATGGGTTATGATGACCTCATACCCTTGTTCTATCATACCGACAATATGCTTAGCGGTCTCACAAACGGCATCATACTGGTCTTCTACTGTCTGACGTGTGTTATCCCGAATTAAGGAGTTGCCCCCAATAGCGATAACAGCTAACTTGGCCATACTTATCTTCCACCCATTAGCAGCGTCATAATAGCTTTAGCTGTGTGCAGACGATTTTCGGCTTCATCATATACAATGGAATGCGGTCCGTCGATAACGGCATCTTCTACTTCATTGTTTCGGTCGGCCGGCAGCGCATGCATATACATTACGTTTTTATCTGCTGTAGCCATTTTTGCTTGGGTACATTTCCAGGACTTCTGAGCTTTGAGCTTGTCATCCACGACGGCTACGGCGCCGGAAGCAGCCAAGCCGGTTTGGTCATTTACCCAGTTGCCCCAGTTTTTCGGAATTACGATATGAGCGCCTTCGTAGGCTTCGGCCTCGTTGTCGGTAACGGTAACGGTACCACCGTATTTTTCGGCATTGGCTTTAGCTTGGGCAATTACCCAGTCAGGCAGCTCCCAGCCTTTTGGATGAGCCAGAACAACGTCCATGCCATAGCGAGGGAAGAGCAGTACTTGGGATACCGGTACTGAGATAGGTTTTTTGTGGCTTTCGGCATAGGCCCAGATGATGGATACTTTTACCCGTTTTAAATCGCCGATTTTTTCCTTCATGGTCATGAGGTCGGCCAGGGCTTGGAACGGATGATACAGATCGCATTGTAGGTTCATAATGGGTTTTGATGACCACTTGGCCATTTCAGTGAGGTATTTGTTGCCATAGCCCCAGTTGCAGTAACGGCAGGCAATAGCGTGGCCAAAGCGGGACAATATGATTGCCGTATCTTTGGCACTTTCGCCGTGAGCTATCTGCATGCTGCTCGAATCTAGGAACCCTGCATGACCGCCTAATTGGGCAAACCCAGCTTCCATAGAGTTTCTGGTACGGGTGGATTGTTCAAAGAACATTAGAAACATAGATTGATGTAGTAAATAAGGAGTTGGAACACCCATGGCAAATTTCTTCTTCAGGTCCAATGAGACCTCAAGCATGGTATCTACTTCCTCTTTGGTGAAATCTTCCAAATTAATAAAATGTCTTCCTCTGAAAATAGATTGCATTATAAATTCCTCCCTGAAATTTTCATATTTTTATATATTAATTATGGTGTAATTACCATAACTAACGCGAATATGGAGTTTATACCAGATTTTCGGTGCGTTCCGTCATTTTGTCTGCGTATTTTCGGGTATAAATCAACGGGATAGCCGCATACATGGCAGCGCAGTTTACCAGCTCTTTCTTCCAGGTGCGTTCGTTAGGAGCATGGGCCTGGTCTTCATGGCCGGGACCAAAGCCGATGCAGGGAATGCCGTAGCGGCCCATAATGGATACGCCGTTGGTGGAGAAGGTCCATTTGTCTACTTTGGGCTCTTCCTTGAACAAGCCTTGGAAGGCATCTACCAGGGTATGGCATACAGGATGTTCGTTTTCAATCAGCCAAGTTGGGAAATAACACTCAGTTGGATATACCAAACCGGTATAAGCAGGTCTTTCATAGGTATACATAGTTACTTCGGCATTGGCTGCTTTTACCGAAGGAAGATTTTTAATTTGTTGGATGGCATATTCGCCGCTCTCGCCGGCAGTTAACCGTCGGTCGATGGAAATCCAGCAGCTATCGGCCACTGCACAACGCGAAGGAGAAGTATGGAAGATTTCTGAAACCGTCAAGCTGCCTTTGCCCAGGAAGTCATGATCCATTAAGTTTTCATGCAGAGCTTTTAAATCGCTAAGGATGGGGCCCATTTTATAGATGGCATTATCGCCCCGTTCGGGTGCCGAACCATGGCAGCTCACGCCTGTGGTTTTTACCCGGATTTCCATGCGTCCTCTCTGGCCCCGGTAAATTTTGCCGTCTGTCGGCTCAGTGCTTACCACAAACTCAGGACGCAGTTTATCCTCTTGAATAATGTATTGCCAGCAAAGGCCGTCACAGTCTTCTTCCTGTACCGACCCAACCACAACTAAAGTATAGTCGTCTTCTAAGCCAAGGTCTTTAATGATTTTACCGGCATATACCATGGAAGCCATACCGCCTTCCTGGTCGCTGGCCCCCCGGCCGATGATGATTTCTTCATCCTCATACCCTTTATAGGGATCATATTTCCAGTTTTCCGGATTGCCGATCCCTACTGTATCAATATGGGCATCCAGGGCGATAAGATGTTTGCCATGACCGATATAGCCTAAAATATTACCCATAGGGTCGATTTCCACTTTGTCAAATCCCACTTTTTCCATTTCTTCTTTGATACGAAGGATAACTTTTTCCTCCTGGCAGCTTTCACTGGGGATGGCGATCATATCGCGTAAAAATTTACTGATTTCCGGTTCATACTTTTGGGCAAGCTCCATAATCTTTTCAAATTCCAGTTTCAAATTAGTAACCCCTTTCCTTTTTTTGATTATATATTTGTCCCTGCCATAAGAAACACGGCTTGCGCCGAACCTTTGGCGAAGCGGAAGCTGATGTTGCCCTTATCCAGGCGAGAGTTATACTCTCTATCAGGATAAGGAAGTCCTATATAGCCGGGACAGGGTATTCTCCATTCCAGGTAATGCTGCGATATTTTACCGGGTCGGTATCGCCTTCGGTGCTAAACAGCAGAATTCTTGACTTTTCGTTTAGGCCTAGTTTGGCTTTGGCTTCCGCCATAGCCGGGTTAGTCATAAGCTCTGCTACAAGACCGGCAGTAACGGCTCCTGATTCACCGGAAATTACTCTGGCGTCTTTAGCCAGAGGATTGCCCAGCAATCGCATTCCCTTAGCCGCCACCCAGTCAGGGCAGGAAGCAAACATATAGCTGTAATCTCTAAGCACATTCCAGCCGATAGTATTAGGTTCGCCACAAGCTAAACCAGCCATAATAGTGGCTAAATCCCCGGCAACAATTCTTGGTTTGCCATCATTGGCCAAAGCCGATTTATATAAGCAGTCGGCCTGATCGGATTCTACAATGACAGTTATAGGAGTTTCACCTTCACAGGCCGAGGCAAAGAAACCTTGTACCGCACCGGCTAAAGAACCTACCCCTGCCTGCACAAACACATGAGTGGGTTTTTCCACACCCATGGCCTGTAGTTGTTCCAAAGCTTCCAAAGCCATTGTCCCATAACCCTGCATAATCCAGGTAGGAATTTCTTCATATCCCTCCCAGGCCGTATCTTGTACTACCACCCAACCATACTTATTAGCATTTTCGGTAGCCAGGCGCACTGCGTCATCATAGTTTAAGTCGGTAATCGACGCTTCCGCTCCTTCTGCCTGGATATTCTCCAGTCGAGTAAGAGAAGAGCCTTTTGGCATATACACAACAGATTTTTGTTTTAGCCGGTTAGCCGTCCAGGCGACACCCCGTCCGTGATTGCCATCGGTAGCCGTAGTAAAAGTAATTTCCCCTAATTGTTTGCGAACCTCATCAGAGGTCAGCCGTGTATAATCCAGTTTGTCTATGTCTACACCCAAACGCTGTGCCAGGTATTTACCCATAGCGTAAGAACCTCCCAGCACTTTGAAAGCATTCAACCCAAAGCGATAGGATTCATCTTTTACATACACACCGCCTACCCCCAAATAGCTGGCCAGCGCATCCAGGCGACGCAGCGGGGTTTCGCTATATTCAGGAAAACTCTTGTGAAATTCTCTCACCTTACGTATTTCCTGACAGCTCAAAAAATCAATAGATGCCTTCTCTTTTTTATCCATCATTTGATTTTTAACCCATTTAATCTTTTGCTCCATTCTTGTACCTCTTTTCTGGTTTAAATCCGTTGTTACTAGTTATTTATGCAAAGACCATGCCAAACTTATCTGATACCTAGAAATTTCTTATTCCTCGAGGCTGAACCGGTACTGCACACGCTGTAGAGCAAGGCGCGTTTTACTTATTTTTTTGCTTCGTCCCCCTTAGGCTCTAAAACTTGCGTCTATTTAGTCTGTATATTCCAAATATTTCATTATCAAAATAATAACTTTATCATTTTGATAAAGTTGCCTGATTAAGCACTTCTTTTGCTCGGCGAATAGGAATACAGCGCTCCTTTTGCTTTCCACATACCTGCTTTTTCTACTATTTTTTATCAATTTGATAAATCAGTGGAAAAATGGGTTGCCAATCCCAAGCCGATGTTGCCCTTATACAGGCGAAAGTTATACTTTGTGATAGGACGAAAAAAATATATGCTATCTGTCTAATCGCAAAGCAATTAGGCAGATAGCATATATTAGATAGCATTATTAATGCTTGAATCACTTATCTTTTATCGTTATGTCGATATATTTCGGGCTTCTTCAATTTCATGTAATTTCCTGTACAATGTGGCAATACCTATTCCCAGTTGTTTGGCAGCGGCCAGTTTTCCCTGGGTTGTGTCTCCAAAGCGCTGGAGAACTTGTAAAATATGTTCTTGTTCTATTTGGCGCAAAGATTTAAACTCCCCCACTCCCCGTTGAACCGGTTGAACAGCCTGATTGTCAAAAAAACTTCGCGGCAGGGTATCCCTGGTCAACCAACCATTTTCATCTGCCATGTTAATCATAAACTCGATGGTATTCTCTAATTCCCGGATATTCCCCGGCCAACTGTATTGCATCAGTATCCCCATGGTTTCGTGGTCAATACCACGAATCTTTTTGCTAAACAATCCTCCATATTTTCCCATCAGGGATTTCACCAGCGGTTCGATATCTTCCACCCGGTTGCGCAGCGGCGGTACTTCTATGGGAATTACATTTAATCGGTAATATAAATCTTCCCGGAATTTTTTTTCTTTGATAAGCTCTTTTAAGTCTTTGTTGGTAGCGGCAATGACGCGTATATCCAAAGATATCAACTGGTTAGAACCAATGCGTACAATTTTTCGTTCCTGCAATACTCGCAGCAGCTTGACCTGCAGATACAGGGGCATATCACCGATTTCATCTAAGAAGATAACGCCCTTGTTAGCCAGTTCAAATTTACCGATTTTTCCCCGGGGATCTGCACCGGAAAAAGCCCCCTTCACATAACCGAATAGTTCACTTTCCAGTAATGTGTCAGGTATGGCAGCACAGTTGATGCCAATAAAAGGCTTATCACTGCGATTACTGACAGCATGAATAGCCCGGGCCACAACCTCCTTACCGGTACCACTTTCCCCGATTATAAGAACGGTGGAATTAGAATCAGCAAGTTTCGCTAATTTGGTCTTGAGTTGTTGCGTTACCGGGGAACAACCGACAATATTATCCAGGGTGACTGGCATATCTACCTTGGTTAAGTTATAAATACCCGATTTTACATTTTTAATTTCGTTAAATATAAAAATCCGGTCATAGGAAGGCAACCCCGATGACACATCCAATAAATTACCCATAAGAAAATAGGTGGAATGATCAATGGTTACCTTGTATTCCTCCACTCCCAACAAGGAATCGCTGGTAGCTGCCATAGAAACCGTCTTGCCAATACACTCGGCAGTAAGTTGAAGTTGTTTGCAGGCACTGTCATTAATCTGGACAATTTTACTATCTCCATCCAGCACCAGTACCCCTTTGTCCACATTGTCTATAACCTGCAACAACACTTCCATCATACGCTGATTGCGTTTACTTTCCTGCCGTTCATACGCCTTGGCACTGATAAAGTCAGCAATCTGCTCCAGAAACAGCTGGTAAAAATTCAAATCCTGCAACAATTGCTTTTTTTGCGCTTCCTCAAAACAAATCAGGCCAATGACCCCAATAATCTCCTCTCCCAGAGTAATGGGAGTACATAGCTCCAGTTTTTCATCACAGCAATCCTGCTTAGGACAGATAGCGCAAAGTTCGTGCTTGCCCGGGTCCTCAATAAACTGTGGCTTGCCGGTAGCCAATACATGTTTATAGACAAACCCTTCCCGGGACATATCTTCATTAATGCCACTGTCATAAACGCCGGTGCCAGCAATACGGAATAAGTCAGCATCCACAATTTCCACATCTACGCGAATAACATGGGCAATAATCTTTGCATATTGAATGACAGTACCTTGTATTTCCTGCAAAATTGATTTTTTCATATAAAAAGAGCCTCCAACACGCCCCCTGCCCACAGTCCGGGCTTTAGCTGATAATAGCTCACTCACTTATAAGACGCCTGATCCTCCGAACAGCTTACCTGGCCAAGGCTTCTTAGTAATGTGTTTGGTTTTCGTAGTACCGGCTTTCCTCTAATACTACGAAAAAGGTTTCTACCTGACTGTAACCTGCACTCATTACGTGCCGGCAAATAATAGCTGCTACTCGGTCCTGCACCTCTTGCCCTCGGTCGAACCAGTTAACCTGGACAAACGGAGTAATCCCAGTCTGCTGACCATCCATTATAAACATACTGTTCACGGCTTCAATAGTAAAATAATCACGTGGGCAGCCGATAATCTCCTGCAGTTCATCCACAAGCGGCTTACTGATATCTTTTATTTTCTCTAATTTCATTCCTTTAATGATTAGCTGCGGCATAGCTACCTCCTGAATTCTAGTCATTATTAGCTTTAGTATTGATGCTTTGGTCCTGTCAATACTTGCTTTACCCGCATATCAACTCTGACCGGCTGCTGTTTAAAGACAAAATTATCTTTATTCCAGTGGGATATCACTATTACGGGTTGACACCGGCACATCTGCCAGCATTTTATCTGTTATTAATATACCGTCTAAATGATCGTGTTCATGTTGGACAGCAAATGCGTATAGTTGCTCTAACCGCAGCGTTTGCTTTTCCCAGTCCTCATCATGATATTCAACCAGAATGGACGAGTTGCGGTTAACATAGCCATATTGACCGGGGAGGCTTAAGCATCCCTCCAAACTTGGCACATCCTGTCCGAGTTTAGTGATCTGCGGATTTATCATAATGACGGCTTCTTCATCAATCATTACTATAAAACCGCGTTTAGAAACAGCCACCTGCGGCAGTGATATCCCGGCGATAGGCCGAACACTGTCATCAAGATAATCTGCCATTTCTATTAGCAGTTGGATTGCTTCATGGTCCTGGCGGTCAATGAGCGCCGCTTTCTGGCGCAAAACCGGATGAGGAGCTACAACAATTCTTTCTTTCACTGTAGAACCGGATAAGCTGTCACTAATCCACAAGAATGTAATTACCACAAATACAATGAGACAGACAAACAGTTTATATGCCTTTACCCTATTTCCCAACTATGTCCTCCACCATCGCTATCTGTGTCCATGCCTGTAATCAACGACAGGCATGGTTTGATTCACTACGCTTACCTGTATATTATACAAGCACCGCTGAAACTCCTTTTCAAACTGGTTGACGACAAACTGGTGTTTTTTACAGATTTTTTTAGTGGTTAAGCAACCATAAACTGCCGCGGTTGTTGCGGCCCATTTTTGAAGATAATAATTAAAACTAAATATCAAAAAACCTTGGTAACGAAAGGAGGAAAACATGACGCACACCAGCCGTAGAAAAAGTGCCAAGCGTAAGTACAAACGTTTAGTGGCCGCCCTCGCCGGTGCCGCTGTTGTAACCTCGGCTCTGTTGCCTGGTCTCCCCATCGCCAAGGTTCATGCTGCTGAAAACACCGTAACGGCCTCTCCGGCTCCAACAACTGAGGCTGCTCCTCCCAGCGATGCCACCGGAGATGGTACCAATGCGCCCACAAAAGACAGTACCACTGACCGCACCACCGAGCGTGACAAAGAACGTCCTACAGAAAATCAGACTGTTTCGGGTTCACCAGTAGCAGCCGTTAAAGCAGCTGCCTCAGCGTATGGTTTTGATGCCAGGCGGGATAGCTTTTCACTACAATCACACAGTTCAAATGAAGCCGACGTCTTAGTTCGCACAGATAATGGCAAAACCTTTAAAGTACGTTTAACTAAAGATAATGACACCTGGAAAATCGTTAGTGTAAAAGAAGTTGTTACTGGCGATAACGGCGGCGTTATCCGCGACGGCGACCCAGTCGATGTGGTCAAGGATAATGCCAGCAGGTTCGGTTTTGATGCTTATAATGACACCTTCACCTTATTGTCAGTAGCAAGCGGCAAGGCGATTGTCGAGGTAAAAACCAGTGGGCAAAAATTCAAGGTTGATTTAGAAAGAAGCAGTGGCAGATGGGTGATTACCACCATCCGGGGCATCGGCAACGGCAAATACCCGGCTACCTACCGTCCGGCCAGTCTGTATGGCTATGGTACTACCGGCCCGGTGGTTACCGCCAATGAGCGGACACTCTATGCGAACGATGCTTTTACCGGTTGGACCTGGAACCAAAGCACCTATCCAGCAGATATGAAACTGGGGGTCCTGCTTGCCCAACCGGCATCAGCTGATATCGCCGAGATTCCTGGTATCATTGTCGATAAGGTTGACTCGATTGATTTTGGCCGCCAGATCGTATTATACGCTCATATCGGTTCAGTCGCTGACAGAGGTTTTGGCATCGGTATTGAAAAAGTTGTTCAGACAGGCAATGACCTGACGGTGACCATCAGAACCAAAAGCCCGCTGGAAAACTATCGTTTATCAGCGACTAAGACCAATGATGTTATCCCGATTGACCGCTTAACCTTGAATTTCAATGACCCTATTCATATCACATTTGTTGATCAAAGTGGTACTACCTTAAGCACGTATACTGTTGTAAGACGTTAATAAAAACAAACGAGATTGCTCCGCCATCGCTCGTTTTCGACTAGTGAAGAACCTTCTTCGCTGCGTCATTGCGAACAATATGGAAGCAATCTCGCTTTTTATATCCATTTTTATCGTAACAGAGCCTGCCGGTCGTGGCCATATTGAAATTCAAGTTTCATAATTGTCTTAGCAATATCATCGGCATTCATGATGTGCTGCCACATATGGTCAAATAAACGCAGCGTTTTTTCAAAGCCGTAAATATAGAAAGGCTTTTTAAACAATAAACTGACAAAGAAGTTTTCAAGTAAACCTATACCAGCCTCAGGCTCAGCAGGCGTCCTGGTCACAGCCAGCGCATCCAGCCAATCATAATTGCGATTGAATAATGCCGTTAACTTCCGGGCGATTGTGCGGTCCTGAGATAGGCCGTTTACCGCCTTGGCTGTATCGGCAAGAAACGCCAGACGTTCGCTAAGCGGCATGGTTCGGCACTGTAAAAGGTCAATAAAATGGGTTTCCAGCTCAAAATAGTAGCGAAGCGGCTGCATGTCCGGCTGCTGCTGCGGATAAATCTCAGCCGCGTAGTTATTATCGACTAAGTCAATCGGCTGGGTTTCTGATCTAACAATACGCAGTGGCTCATCCCGGTCGGCCAGTTTTAACACAGCCGGGCAGCTAAAGCTTAGTGTTATTTCAATCCCCCGCGCCGTATTCATCGGGTAACGGGGAAAAGTGCGGCAAACAGCGTCAAGATGGCTGTGTCCAGCCTCTTTGTGCAGCAGGCACATGTTGCTGTTATCCAAAAACCAGCAGCCGCCCCCAGCCTGTTTGGCAATATAGGCGTATTCACCATAGCCGCCCTGGCCATCAAGTGCAATAAACGCCTGAGCAAACTCATTCTTACGGCCACTGGCAGTAAACAGCGCCTCATTCCGGCGGTAACTGGCTTCGTCCATAGTTACCTGCCAGTGATTGCGGCAGCAGGTTCCGCACATTTGACAGGAAAATTGTTCGCATAGGTCTATATAGATATACGTAAAAACACCTTCTTACTTAACAAATACCGTGTTGTAGCATTATTTTATGATCACTTTCAGCAGTTCCTCGCGAAAAGCTGGTCTACGCATATATTCAAACATCAACTGTTAACAAATCAGCCGCAATACTACTGCCGTCGATTTTTACCTTTAACCGCAAATGAGCGCAGATGCGCTGGTATTCAGACCTCCACATATGCCTACCTTTATAGTATCATATTTGATACTATAAAGGTAAATAAGATCTTTTTTATTCACTATTATCACGCTGTTTTAGCTTGAGGCTGTCTAACTCCCCTCCCGCCTCAATGATGTTAGTTTTCTCTTTAGTGATAGTAGTTTCATCGACAAATTTATTTTTTGAATGGTATTGCAGAAAATGTGGGGTCAGAACACATGGGTTACGATCATCCTCCTTAACTCTATCTTACAAGGGACAGATGCGTATTAGCACGGTCCCCCTGTCCCCTGACATGTGACAATGCGGTATATCTTCTTTTTCATCACATTCCAAGCAAATAAATTTGATTGTACTTGGAGGCGTTAGCTTCCCGCATTTTTATTTGGAATTTATTTGCCTTCGAAAGCATTTTGTGGTTGCATATCACATCCATATATCGTAATATACAGATATATGGATATACGGATGTATGAGGAGATGATGGTATGAAGATATTAATCGTTGGCGGAGTTGCCGGTGGTGCCAGTGCAGCGGCGCGTTTAAGACGTTTAAATGAAAAACATGAAATAATTCTTTTTGAAAAGGGAGAACATATCTCATTTGCCAATTGCGGCCTACCTTATTATGTAGGAGAAGTGATTAGAGAAAAAGAAAAGCTTGTAGTGCAAACTCCTGAAGCTATGAAAGTTAGATTTAATATCGACATACGCACTTTTAGTGAGGTTGTAGGTATTGATGTTGAGAAAAAAGAGGTCGAAGTAACCGACCTTAAGTCTGGTACTACTTATAGAGAATCTTACGATAAACTAATTCTTTCTCCAGGTGCTGCTCCTATCAAACCTAATATTTCTGGCTTAAACGCAGATAACGTTTTTACCATGAGAAATATTCCGGATACCTTCGCTATAAAAAATTTTGTAGACAATCGCCAACCCAAAAGAGCAGTTGTAGTAGGTGGCGGGTTTATCGGAATTGAACTGGCAGAAAATCTGGCTGAAAGAGGTATTAAAGTTACCTTAGTGGAATTGGCCAACCAAGTTATGGGACCCATTGACTTTGAAATGGCTGCCTTATTACATCAGCATTTGAAAGAAAAAGGCGTTGAAGTTTATTTAGAAGATGGTGTTAGGTCGGTAAGACATGAAGAACGATATTCAGTTATTTCCCTTAATAGCCAAACAGAAATCAAAACAGAGATGATAGTCTTAGGTATTGGCGTAACTCCTGATAATAAATTGGCAAAAGCAGCCAAATTGGAACTAGGTGAACGAGGCGGAATTAAGGTCGACAAAAGTTTAAGAACTTCCAATCCGGATATTTACGCTGTCGGAGATGCCATTGAAGTGATAGATTACGTAAATGGCAGGCCTGCTCTCATCCCGCTAGCAGGTCCGGCTAATAAACAGGGCAGAATCGTAGCTAATAACATCTGTGGCATATATGAGGAGTATGCTGGAACACAAGGAACTTCTGTTTTAAAAGTATTTGACTTAACAGTGGCCTCCTCAGGAAATAATGAAAAAACATTAAAGAGATTCAATATTCCCTATGAGAAATCATATACCCATTCCTTATCTCATGCAGGCTACTATCGTGGGGCCACCCCCATTTCCTTAAAAATTCTATTCTCACCGGCAGACGGAAAAATACTAGGCGCACAAGCAGTCGGCTATACAGGCGTCGAAAAAAGAATTGATGTCATCGCTACGGCCATTCGCGCCGGAATGACAGTACACGATTTAGAAAAATTGGAACTATCCTACGCCCCTCCCTATTCATCCGCCAAAGACCCTGTAAACATGGCAGGCTATGTTGCGTCTAATATATTAAAAGAAGACTGCCGGGTTATTCATTGGGATGAAATAAATAAGTTGGATAAAGAACACTCAATTTTGATAGATGTACGAACTCCGCTAGAGTTCAATATGGGTTCCATAGATGGAGCTATAAATATTCCTCTTGATGATTTGCGCAATAGAATTGGGGAAATTCCAACCGATAAAGAAATTATTCTATTTTGTCAGGTAGGTTTAAGAGGATATTTGGCGTATAGAATATTAATTCAAAATGGCTATCAACATGTGAAAAATTTAAGCGGGGGATATACAACTTATATAGCGACTGTGCAAGAACAATCAAACAGGGGCATTTTTCAAGAAATATATGAAGATAACTTATCTCAGGATTCCTCTTACAATTCCAAAGACATACAAGCCGATGTAAAAATCGATGCCTGCGGTTTACAATGTCCTGGTCCTATCATGCAAGTTTATAAAGAACTCAGTTCAATGCAATCCGGCAATATCTTAGAAATAAATACCACAGATCCGGCTTTTGGTCGTGATATAAAAGCTTTCTGTGACCGTACAGGGAATCAGTTACTTGAGGTAAAAAAATCAGCACAGTTTATAACAGCCTACATTAAGAAAGGCAGTGAATTGCAAGTGGAAAATAAACTGATAAGTTCCACAGGCAATGATAAAACCATGGTTGTATTCAGTGGCGATTTAGATAAGGCAATGGCCGCATTCATCATAGCTAACGGAGCAGCAGCCATGGGTAGAAAGGTGACCATGTTCTTTACGTTCTGGGGATTAAACATCTTAAGAAAACCTAATAAAGTCAACGTCAAAAAGAATCTGCTTGAATCCATGTTTAGCATGATGATGCCCCGGGGTCCGGAAAAGCTCGGCATATCTAACATGAATATGGGTGGTATGGGGGGTAAAATGATCCGCTATATAATGAACAAAAAGAACGTTTCTTCCCTGGAAGATTTGATCATTCAGGCCAAAGATCAAGGGGTCAAAATTATTGCTTGCAGCATGTCTTTAGATGTAATGGGACTAAAAGAAGAAGAGCTTATTGACGGAATAGAAATTGCGGGTGTCGCCTCCTATTTAAGCGCGGCAGAATTAGCTGATACTAATTTATTTATCTAATCTCTTGTCAGATGAAGGTGATAAAATGCAAGATATGAAAGACTATATACAAAAAAGCGAACTGCTTAAGGCAATAGCACACCCTGTAAGACTTTGTATAGTCAGAGGATTACTTAACAATGAATGCAACGTAACAAAGATGCAGGAATGCCTTAATTTGCCACAATCGACGGTATCTCAACATCTAGCTAAATTAAAGTCGGCAGGCATTATTGAAGGGGAAAGAAATGGTTTGGAAATTTGTTATAAGGTAGTGAATGAACAAGTTAAAGATATAATAAAACTAATGTTTTAGATAAAGAGAGTCGTATTACAGGCGTATGAGAAACAGCCTCCTATGTAGTCATTTAATCTGACTATAGGAGGCTGTTTCTTTTCATCTTCCCTTTTTAGGATTTATGGGTAAAATATTTATGGACGCTTTTCGCTTAATTATTATATAATTTGAACCGAGTCAATTAATGAGGTGATAGCAATGTCTCGACCGCCACAAGATCCCCAAATACGTATCACTGAAATTTTAAATGCTGCAGAACCACTGTTTTATTCAAAGGGTTATCATGAAACGGCAATTAGTGACATCGCCAAAATGCTGGGAGTCGCCCAGGGGACAATTTATTACTACTTTAAGTCTAAAGAAGAATTATTAGAGGCTTTAATTAACCGAGATCTATCTAACTTGATGCAAGCCGGGACGGTTCTTGCTTGCTACTTTCTGCCGATTTTAAAATCCGGCTAACTCTGGATTCACTCAACTCTACTAACCTCCCGATTTCTTTCAAAGATAAATTGGAGTTACACCGAAGTTCTTTTACTAATCGATTTCTCGCAGAGTTTTCTTTTCCTCTTCCTCCAGTCTACTCTAATATTCTACATATTCGGCATTTTTTCTGTTTTTTTATCTGAATAAGCATTCCTTCAGTCACGATTGGCAAAAAATTAACCCATAGGATGCGGCGCCCGCTCTCTATGGGTTATATTACTTATAACAATATTTTGTTCGATTTATAAACGGTCAAGCGCCAGCATAATACCATGAATAAGCGCCTGTGGCCGAGGTGGACAGCCGGGAACAAAAATGTCAACAGGAATTACAGAATTGACTGCACCCCGTATGGCATAACTATCCCCAAAAACCTGTCCGCTGCAGGCGCAGCTGCCAACAGCCATTACCAATTTCGGGAATGGTGCCGCCTCATAAGTCATCTGCAACGCTTGCATAGAATTGCGGGTCACTACCCCGGTCACCATTAACAAATCAGCATGGCGTGGCGAGGCTACAAAGTCGACCCCGTACTGCTGTATATCATAAATCGGATTGCAAAGATGTGTCATCTCGAAATCGCAGGCGTTGCACGAGCCAATATCTACATGCCGGACATGAATTGACCGACCAAGGACCATACGGATTTTCTCCTTCAGTGCGGCCTCGTCCTCCCCCAGAACTCCTCCCAAAGTAGCCAGTTGATACTGATTGGTCTGTTGAAAACAACCTTCCGGGCATTTTTCTACACAGCACCCGCAAAAAACACAGGCATTGGTGTTAATTGTCGGTGATCCGTTATCCATCTTAATTGCCCCGGTCGGGCAAATAGTGCCGCAGCTTTGGCAATTCCGGCAATTACCCTTTTGGATTATCACTTTTCCCCGGAAGCGTACCGGAGGCAACGCAGCGTCCCATTTCTCCGTCACGGTTCCAGTTTTGATAATTTTCCGCATAACGTTCAACATATTTTTCCCTCCTAACGGTCTAAGCAGGCATAGGATAATTCGTAACTTTTGTTGATAAGGGGGAAATCGGGAATAATATTGCCTGGAGCCGCCACCGTGAGCGCAGGCCAGTTGGGGTAAGCCGCAGCCCGGGCAAAAAGCCGATACACGGTATTGTTTTCCCCAACCATCAGCCAGTGGATATTACTGCCCTGGGGAGACTCGCTCCAGCCAAACCCACTGCTAAAGGGCTTTATCTCCGATATAGTGACTCTAAGCTTCCCGTTCGGCATTGTATCAAGAATCTGCCGAATCAGCCCAATAGTTTGATAGACCTCGTCAACACGTACCCATAGGCGGGCCGCGACATCACCAGTGGTATATACAGGGACATCAAACTTAAGATTGGCATAGCAACCATAGGGATAATCACGCCGGAAGTCGGTATCCACCCCCGATGCCCTGGCACCCACGCCCACCACTCCAAGGTCGATAGCGGCTTGACGGGGTACTACTCCGGTGAAATTGACCCTGTCCAAAAACTCATCATTACGCTGGAACAATCCAATCAGTTCCGAAAAGTCAGGCTCCAGATTGCTTAGCAAACTCCTGATCTGGTCTGCCAAATCATCAGTAATATCAAGACGCACGCCGCCAGGAACTACCATGCCCCGCAAGAAGCGGTTGCCAGTCAGCGCCTCATTTACTCGCATAATGGACTCTTTCATACGGGCGCCGGCCATGATGGCCACGGCAAAGCCCATACCGGCGCAGAGATTGCCGATGTCTCCTATATGATTGTATAGCCGTTCAAGTTCAGCCACCAACGCCCGCAAATATTGAGCTCTTAGCGGGACCTTCGTCTCTGCCAGCGATTCAATAGCTTGACAGTAGGATAATGAATGAGCAATTCCACAAACCCCGGAAATCCGTTCAACCTGATAGAAGGCTTTTTCCAGAGGCTGACCTTCTATTGCTTTTTCAATTCCACGATGGACAAAAAACATCTTAGCGTCCAAGCGGATAATTCCCTCGCCGGATTGACTGAACCGGAAGTGCCCAGGTTCGATGATACCGGCATGAATAGGGCCGACGGGGACCTCAAAGACCCCTTCTCCTTCTACGCAAGCCATAGGATATTCCTTATTGGCAGTAGGAACAGGTGTCCGAACATCAAAGTCCTTACGTAACGGATACAGATTATCCGGCCAGTTTTCATGAAGCACCAGCGGTCTCAGGTCAGGATGCCCGACAGGCTTCAAACCAAACAAATCGTTAATTTCCCGTTCGTACCAGGCCGCTGCCGAAATCTTCGGCGTGATGGAAGGAAACTCCAGCGGCCCTGTTGTATCCAGTAGCGCTTTCACCACTTGTATCCCACCCCAGAGGGAAAAAGCACAGTAGATGGCGTAGCTGCCATTCACCGGGCGTTCATCGTTGGCAAACATGGAAATAAGTCCATTTTGGCCGTCTTGATATATCGAGTAAGCGGTATCTCGCAGATTATCTGCTGAAATAGTTAGCTGTTCATACATAAAATCAACCCCCTAAGACGATTTCCGCCGCTCGCACTAACACGTTATTTACCAGCGGGGGCAAATAAATTCCGCCAATGATAATGATCACCAGGGACAGAGCCATGGCAGTCATAGCTGAAGAAGCGACAGTCACTTGATGCATTCCGTCGGATACTGCGCCGTAACTCATTTTTAGTGAATAGCGCATCATTCCGGCAAAAATACATGTCAACAGTATCAGGGTAACTCCACCAACTAACCATTGCTGATGCTCAAACAACGATTGAATAATCATAAATTTGGAGATAAAAATGTTGAACGGCGGTGATCCAGTGATGGCCAGAATCCCGATAATGAACATCGTAGTCACCAGCGGCATTACCTTTACAACGCCCTGGATCTGGTCGATATTTTTAGTCTTGTATTCCTGCGTAATTAGTCCGGCTATGTAAAACAACGAGGATTTGGCAACAGCGTGATTAACGATATGCAGAAGCGCAGCGTAAATCGCCAGTGGAGTACCTACCCCTAGCCCGAGGGTAATGATGCCCATATGTTCGACACTGGAATAGGCCAGCAGCCGCTTGACATCATGTTGGGCAAGAATGAAGGGGATAGCAATCAAAACGGACAGCAGCCCGATTCCCAACAGCAGGTATTGAGGAAACTGCGTACCAATCGCACCTTGTACAATAATCATGTTACGGACCAGGGCATAGAGCGCGCAGCTTAGTAAAGCCCCTGACAGCAACCCGCTGACTGGCGATGGTGCCTGGCTATGGGCATCCGGTAACCAAGTGTGCATCGGCGACAGGCCGGCTTTCGTGCCGTAACCGATGAGAATAAATATAAACGCTATTTTGACTACCGACGGATCCAGTTTTCCGGCGATACTTTTTAACGTAACCCAATTGAGAGCCTGACTGTCACCGCCGGCTGTCACCTGTGCATAATAGAGGATCATCGTTCCCAGTAAAGCCAGACAAATTCCCACGGTGCAAATCATGACGTACTTCCATGCCGCTTCCAAGGCTTCACGGTTGAAATAAAAGGCGACAAGCAGCGCGGACGCCAGCGTCGTTCCTTCAACCGCAACCCACATTAATCCCAGATTACCGACAATCAGCACACTGATCATGGCAAAGCTGAACAGATTAAGCAGCCCATAATACCGAGGCAACATCTGCTCGGTAATATTTCCTTCTTTCACTTCCTTTTCCATGTACGACAGCGAAAACAAAGTTGCTGTAAAAGTGAGCAAAGCGACAATGAACAGCAGCACCGCACTCAAATGATCAACATAGAAATATTCTGCACTATACACGTTTCCCTGGGTGATATGATAGATGATGGAAAATAAAACAGCGGTAGTTCCCGCACTGCCCAACAGATTGATGGCGCGTAAGGCTCTTGGCCTTGCCTGTACCAACGACAGCAATCCAGTGACGATCGGCACTACCAGCGCCAACAGGATCAACTCATTCATGATATCACCCTTTCAACTTCTTCAGTAGGCTTATGTCGGTCGATTCCAGCGACAGTTTTAGCCGGTACGTAAGAATCACCAGCACCACTACCGCCACCAAAACGTCGAGAAAAATGCCCATTTCGATGATCAACGGTAGACCTTGCGTAATGGACAACCCAAACAGGTATAAACCGTTTTCCATCGTGATCAGGCCGATAATCTGCATGACAGCCTGACGGCGGGTCATGATGAACAGCAGGCCAATAAGCACAAGCGAGACAGCCGCCGGCAAAGCGGACACCACTGCCACTCCCGGCATAAATGTCGGACTAATCAAGCCATACGCCAAAATAATCGACAGGAGTGCCGAAAAAGTCGAGAAGTTAGCCCGCATGATTTCTTTGGTAACAATTTCCCGCTCTTCCCTCAGGTAGGGTAACACACGGTACAGAGCGTAAGGGATCAGACCAACTTTAATTACCGCGGTCAACAGCGCGGCAACGTACATATGAACCTCATTGGTTTGTATGCCGATGATGGCACAAGCCATCGCGACAAGGACTGATTGTGCCAGGATAATATTGATCGCCAACCTTAGATTTGATATCCTGGTTTGCAGAATGGCGGCCAGCAAAAGCATAATTGTTAGTAACTCCATGGTCGTTCCCTCCTTCTACTGAGCTATTAACGCCAGCAGCGAAAAAACTCCGGCTGCGGCCATAAGCCCTGGCACGCGGAATAGACGTATTTTGTTGGTACTTGTTTCGATACAAGCCAGCAGAACAGCGGCAAGCACGACTTTGACAAACATCCAGGGGGCGATAAACGGCTGTGAGTCAAATCCCGGCAAATTCCACGGAATAAAGAGATTGACCAACAACAAGACAAACACTAGCTGTTTGATGGCAGATGCCCAGAAGATCAGCCCTACCGGCCGACCGGAATACTCTAACACCATGCCTTCGTGAACCATGGTCAATTCCAGATGGGTATCGGGATTGTCAACCGGGATACGGCCTGTTTCCGCTACAGTTATGATGATGAAAGCCACGGCCGCCAAAAGAGCTGAAAATGTAATAGGCGCAGATGTTACAGCACTGGCCATTGTCGACAAAGAATTCGAATTCGCGCTAAAAGTCACTGTAAAGAGAGCCAGCATCAGGGGGGGCTCCACCAAAACACTTATAAACATTTCCCGGGAACCGCCCATGCCGCCGAAGCTGCTGCCGGCGTCAAGAGATGCCGCTGCCAGAAAAAACCGTCCGAGAGCGAATAGATAAACAAGAACCAGCAAGTTGTCAAACTTCACTCCGGCATTGGTGACAACGGTTGGCACCAACGCTGCGGCGCCAATGGCTGTTGCAAAGTAGATGTATGGCGCAAAATGAAATATCCAGGATACAGTGGGTGATACGACACTGTCTTTTTTGAGAAACTTTACAAAATCATAGTACGGCTGGAGATAGCCTGGACCCCGCCGACTCTGGAGGCGCCCCTTGGTATTCTTAATGATGCCCTGGATTAAGGGTGCCAAAAACACAATGACTATGGCTTGAGCTAGAATTGTTAATATAGCCATGTTATCACCACCTTGTCCCGATGATTAGAACTACTACCGTGACTGCCATGATATATCCGATGTACAACTGGAGACTGCCAGCTTGAATGCCTTTTAGGTAGTTGGCAAAAGCCATTACACCCTCGTACAACGGTTTATACAACATTTCGTTTACATAGTGAGTAACATGCACATGTAAAGACATCTTTACGCCGTGATAAGGGTTGAGCGACTTATCGGCGTTCACTTGATCCACCGGGTTCAGTACGCTGCCGAAGGTTCGCCGAATAGGTTGGGCAAAGCCGGTCGCAGTGTACTCCATCCGGGCATTGGGGATGATGCCGCAAGTCCAGGTCTCGCCCGTTTTACTCTGGGGCAATCCATAGAAGCGAGCAAAAATAAAGGCTGAAACCAAGCCGGCGATAATGATAACAAGAACTATCGGCATAGCGAGAGTGCCGTCCGTCTGCTGCACTTGGAGCGCAACAGCATACCACTGACTATCATCCAGTAAACTAGCAACACTGATACTGCCATAGCCAGAAACTACATTCTTCAGAATACCGATCATCCACTGCGGCCATACACCAGAAACCACGCATACCAAGGACAAAAACGCCATCCCGGCAAGCATCGGCCAGGATACCTCTGTGGCCTGCTCGGCATGCCTGCTACGCGGCTTGGCCAAAAAGGTCACACCGAAGGCTTTCACGAAACAAGTGGCTGCCAATGCACCGGTCAAACCCAACAGGGCAATGAGCGTAATGGCCCAGAATTTGCCCAGCATACCCGCCACAGCCTTAGGCAGGAAAAACAACGCCTGAAAAGTCAGCCATTCGCTGACGAAACCGTTGAGCGGCGGTAAGCCGGAAATGGCTGCGGCCCCGATCAGGAAGTACAACGCGGTATAAGGCATCTTCTTAATAAGCCCGCCAAGATGTTCCACATCTTTGGTATGGGTGGCACTTAGCACCGCGCCAGACCCCAGGAACAGCAATGACTTGAAAACTGCGTGATTGAACACATGATACAGTCCGGCCATCCAAGCCAGTCCTGCCAACCCAGGCATCCCTTTGCTCATAAACACCATGCCGGCCCCTACTCCAAGCAAAATGATGCCGATATTCTCTACACTATGATAAGCGAGCAAGCGCTTAAGGTCATGCTCCATGAGGGCATAAAGCACTCCGAAAACCGAAGAGATTATCGCCAAGGCCAAAACCAAGTGACCCCACCATTCCGGGCCAACGCCCAGAAATTCCAGGAAGAAGCGGCTCATTCCATAGATGGCCGTTTTGATCATAACGCCGGACATCAGTGCCGATACATGACTGGGCGCAGCAGGATGCGCCTCCGGCAGCCAAATATGAAGGGGAATAATCCCGGCCTTGGTCCCAAACCCAATCAAGGCGCAAAGGAACACCGAATTACGCAAAAGTTCGGACATTACACCGGTTCGCAGTGCCGCGAAATCCAGAGAGTTTGCCGACATCGCCAGCAGCAAAAAAGCGATAGCGATAAATGCCGTGCCGACATGTGTCATCAAAATGTACAGATATGCCGCTTTAGTGTTATTCGTTTTTTCATATTCATGATTGACAAGGAAGAACGAAACAACCGTCATTAGCTCCCATACAACAATAAAAGCAATAATCTGGCCGATGGTCAATACGAGCACTATTGACAACAGAAACAGATTATAAAGAGCCGCCAACTGTGCAAATCTGCAGTCGTAATACTCGCGGGAGTAACCGATAGCGTAAACGCTGGCCGCGGTTCCCACTACGCCGAAGGCAAACAAAAAGAAGGCGGCAAGGTAATCGAGCCGGATAGTAATAACCCCCAAGGGAGCCCCAAGGGAAAACGAAAGAGTCTGTCCTCCTGTGACGAAAATAGAAATCGCCAATGCAATGGTCGCAATACATCCCAGGGCAGCCAACCCATGGGAAAGAACATTGGCCCCTTTCGGACTATCTTTAGTGACAAGAGTAGATACTGCACCCAACCCGAATAAGACAACAACCAAAATATATAGTTGATCAATCGGCACTAAAAATCACCGCCTTAATCCTAATAGTATTTTTTGAACCACTTTACTTGTAAAACTAAAGGCTTGGCCTTGCAAAATGAGCCGGCACCGGCCTCAGCGAATCCCCTAAATGCTTTGGGGAGCTTGGATTTTGAAACGCAAATCTAGCCTTATCTTTTGGTTCTGGCAAATTCAAGAGCACTGGAAATCCGTTTCTCACAAATATTAGCCTTAGACAAAGTAGGATTTACTGTCACAAACGCTTCTGCTGGACAAACCTCCTTACAGGCTGGTCCCTTCTCGCGTCCGGCACAGAGGTCGCATTTATGAGCAATAAGTACTTCTTTGATCTCCTCTTCGCCCTCCGCATTCTCCACTTTAAGAGCTGCCTGTTTCAAAGGTTCCCCCTTTTCCCATTCAGGAACCATGTCCATAGCGCCGAAAGGACACGCCAGCATGCAGGTCTTGCAACCAATGCACCGTTTGGTGTTGACGATTATCGTGTTGTCTTTCTGGGTTATTGCTTCCACCGGGCATACATTAGCGCAAGGCGCATCATCGCACTGACGGCACTGAATCGGCATGGTTACCCGCGATGTTCGGATCAGATTAAGCCGCGGAAGAAACGGAACCTCGGTTGCCCCTGCGGTTACTACGGTGGTATCAAGGTGCGCAATGGCGCAGGCAATTTCACAGGCCCTGCAACCAATACATTTATTGGGATTGGCGACGACAAATGTATTCACACACCCCTACCTCCTTGCAATGTATTTAGTATGTAGCAAATGATGTGATTCATGGCCGAGCGGTTCCCCCAGGAACTCATCATATAACTTTTGTACATCGGGATTATCGTGAGACTTGCGCATGGCAAGAGTTTCGTCGTGCACATAAGTATTGCAGGTTCTGTTGGTATAGGCAATTTGCTTGTCTGACGGCATCAGCACCTTGGGCTGCCCGCCGCCACTTACGCAACCGACAGGACAAGTCATTACCTCCATGAAATGGAAGTCAGCTGTTCCCGCCTTTACCTCTTCCAGAACGGTTCTAACATTAGCAAGCCCGGATACAACAACTACTTTGAGATTAAGCTCACCGACTTTTACGTTGGCCTTCCTTATGCCTTCGCCACCACGAACAAAGTTCAATTTTACTTCGGGGATGGACTCCTTGGTAATCAATTCATAGCCGGTACGCAAAGCGGCTTCCATTACCCCGCCGGTGACACCGAAGATATTTCCGGCTCCGGTATAAGTACCCAGCGGTTTGTCAAATTCCTCTTCCCGCAAACTGACAAAGTCAATACCGGCATCCTTGATTAATTGAGCCAGTTCACGGGTCGTAAGAACCATATCCACGTCGCGGTAGCCGCTGGCCTCCATCTCCGGCCTGTCACATTCAAACTTTTTGCACGTGCAAGGCATGACCGACACGCTGCAGACTTTAGCCGGATCTATTCCGTCTACTTGCGCTCCATAGGTCTTAAATAAGGCGCCAGCCATCTGTTGCGGCGATTTACAGCTTGACAGATGAGGAATCAGTTCCGGGTAGGTCTGTTCAACATATTTTACCCAGGCGGGGCAACAGGAAGTGAACATCGGCAAAATGCCACCTTCGGTCACACGCTCAATAAGCTCGGAGCCCTCTTCCATGATCGTGAGGTCGGCGGTGAAGTTGGTATCATATATTCTGTCAAAACCAATTTTTCTTAAAGCCGCTGCCATCTTACCGGGCGTAAGGCTGCCAAGCGGCATCCCGAAATCTTCAGCAAGAGCCACGCGCACAGCAGGAGCACATTGCACCATCTTGAACAGGCTGGTATCGGCAAGCGCTTCTTTTACTTTCTGAGCATCACCGCGGTTATAAGCCGCAAAAAGCGGTTCCTTTACCGTAGGGAGCAAACCTCGTTCCGCAATTTTTTGCTCCCTGGAGGCGATGTCATCATCGAAAATAGACGCATACGCGCTGCAGATTTGCACGCACTGACCGCAGACGACGCAGCGATCCTGATTGATGGTCTGAGGTTGTCCTTTTTCACCTTCGATAGCGTCAACCGGACATACTGTCGCACACCGACGGCAACCAGTACACAACTCTTGGTCGATATTGATAATTCGGGAAGTATCAGTGGTCATTATGAGCGCCTCCTATCGTCTTTGAAATACACCTAACCGTCAGCCAATAAATTTTTTCAAGCTGAGCGCTGCTTCTATGTTGCGCTTTTTCTTTTCTTTTTTGGGAGTAATCACTTCCAGCGCCTTTTCCGGACACGCTTCCACACAAGCTGGGCCATTCACACGCCCCGCGCACAAGTCGCATTTATTGGCTACAACCATCTCTTTCTCGATCAAGCCTTCGGTGGTTTCCACTCTCAGAATGTTTTGTATAACGGCAGCACCTTCTTTAAAAACAGGCGCGAGATCAATTGCGCCAAACGGGCACGCCATCATACACGTTTTACAGCCAATACAAGTTGTCTCATCAATAAGAATTTTGTTGTCGACCTGCTTTATCGCTGAAATCGGGCAAACATTGGCACAAGTTGCATCCTCGCAGTGACGGCACTGAATGGGCATTGTAATCTCTGCCGTTTTTACCAGGTACAGTTTCGAAATAACCGGTGTTTCAAATGTTCCCGCTGTAGTGATCTTCCTGTCGGAATGGGCCATTGCACATGCCACTTCGCAAACCTTGCAGCCAATACATTTATGTGGATCTGCCACGACAAACGTATTTAATTGAGTATTCATGCCATTTGCTCCCTTCATCGTTAATCCTGTTATCTTGCTCAATTAGCCTGCCTTTTCCACCTTAACGGCACATACTTTGAATTCAGGCGTTTTAGTAATCGGATCTGAGGCGCTGTTGGTCAACAAATTGCCCGGGCTCTCAGTGAAATGGAACGTGATGAAGGTAAGTCCCGGTGGAACACGATCTGTAACCTGCGCTTTCGTCGCCACCGTTCCACGCCGCGAAGAAACCAGAATATCATCGCCGTCTTCGATTCCAAGCTTGTCAGCATCGACCGGGTTAATCTCCAGCGATTCTTCAGGGTAAGTACCGTTAAGGCCCCAGCTCTTTCTGGTCATAGTACCGGTATGGTAGTGAGCAACAACTCGTCCGGTAGTTAACATCAGCGGGTATTCCTCGTCAGGAAGTTCCGCTGGAGGCCTCCACTCAACTGCCGAGAATTTCCCCAGGCCACGATTAAACTTACTGGTATGCAAAATCGGAGTTCCCGGATGATCGGTGGTGGGACAAGGCCACTGCAAACCGCCTTTTTCCAGCCGCTCGTAAGTAATACCGGCATAGCTGGGCGTAACGCCCCGTATTTCCTCAAAAATCTCTTCAGGGGATTGGTAGTCAGAAGGATAGCCGAGAGCTTTCATAATGTCCGCTAAAATTCTCCAGTCAGGCTTGCTATTGCCTATGGGTTCGATAGCTTTACGGATCCGTTGTACCTTCCGCTCGGTATTGCTAAATGTGCCGTCCTTTTCGGCGAAAGTGGCTCCGGGGAGGACAACATCGGCAAGCTCGGCGGTCTCAGTCAGGAAGATATCCTGGACAACAAGGAATTCCACATGCTCAAGACAATGCTTAACATGATTAATGTCGGGATCACTGCGCATGGGATTTTCGCCGAAGACGTAGAGAAACTTCACCTGATCTTCTTCGATAGCATGGAGAACGCCCGGGATTGTCAACCCCACTTTATCGCTGAGCTTAGCGTTCCATACCTTTTCAAATTTTTCTTTTACCGCCGGATCAGTGACGGCTTGATAGCCTGGATAAACATTGGGGAGAGCCCCCATATCGCAGGCACCCTGCACATTGTTTTGCCCCCGCAGCGGATTAACTCCGCCCTTTGCCTTGCCAAGGTTTCCTGTTACCAGAGCAAGGTTAGCTACACTCAACACGTTATCAACGCCGGTAGTATGCTGGGTAATACCCATCGTGTAATAAGATGCCGTGTTTTCCGCCTTGCCGATAATTCTTGCGGCTTGGTAAATCTTAGCCGCAGGAACATCCGTGATGGTGGCCGCATATTCAGGGGTATACTTCATTACCGTTTCTATAAAATCGTCAAAGCCTTCGGTCCGCGTTCTAATAAAATTCTTATCTGCTAAATTCTCGGTCCAAATTACATTAGCTAATGCGTTAAGCAAAGCCACATCAGTACCAGGTTTATGCCGTAACCAAACATCAGCATGCCGGGCCAAATCTATTTCCCGTGGATCGGCAACAACCAGTTTGGTACCTCGTTCATGAGCTTTTAGCATCCCTACGCCAATCCAGGGATGACATTCTGTCGTATTGGTGCCAATAGCAAAAATTGCGTCTCTCGGGCCCATAGTGTCGAGTTCATTAATGGAATTAGTCATCGCCCCACTGCCAAACGCTGTGGCCAGACCGGCCACCGTAGGAGCGTGTCAGAGACGGGCGCAATGATCAATATTATTAGTGCCGATCACCGCGCGCATCAGTTTCTGCATTAGAAAATTCTCTTCGTTGGTACACCGTGCCGAACTGAAAGCCGCTAAACTGTCGGCTCCATTATTCTTGACGGTTTTCTTGATTTGCGCCGCCACCAGTTTTATTGCTTCACTCCAGGTAGCGTCTACCAGCTTGCCGTCTTTTCTGATCAATGGATTTTTCAAGCGGCTCTTATGGTGCACAAAATCAAAGCCAAAGTGCCCCTTGGAACAAAGCTTGCCTTGATTGACGGCGTTGTGCTCATTCGGACTAACGCTAATAATTTCGCTCCCTTCCACATTCAAGTAGAAGGTACAACCGGTCCCACAATACGGGCAGGTTGTCAGTACACTCTTCACGGCCTGTTCTCCCTTCCCCAAAAGCGTATTTGCGTCAACTACTTACTCATGGCAGCAGCCTCTGCTACAGCCGAATTTTGAATTTTAGGCTTACGTACATAGCTGTACCAATAAAGGCTGGCTACAAAAACTGTGCCGCCAACAATATTACCGAGAGTGACAGGAATCCAGTTATTCAAAATGATGGAGGCCCAATTGACGGAATCCAGCGCTGCCTGGGGTAATTTAGCAGCCTCAATCACACCGGGAGTATACTTGGCAAACAAGCCGGCCGGTAGAAAGTACATGTTAGCGATACTATGCTCGAAATTGCTCATAACGAAAGTCATGACCCCCACATAGGCTGCGGCACATTTACTAATAACATCTTTGGCTGCTAATGACATCCAAACCGCTATACATACCAGCCAATTACAAAAGATGGCGCGAACAAACGCCTCCGTCCAGGTCAAGTTGACTTTGGCAACAGCAATTTTCAAGGCAAAGGCTCCGAACAAAGCATTGTTGAATTTCCACAGTCCGGTATAGTACATCAGTACGGCAAAAGCAACAGAGCCAACCAAATTGGCTAGAAGTACCCAGAACCAGTTGCGGAACATATCGTAGATCGAAATTCGCCCATCAATAAGGGCTGTCCACATTAGCGAGTTGCCTGTAAATAACTCTGCACCATTATTGATAACCATCATCAGGCCGACAGAAAACACGGAACCAAACGCAAACCGCTGAAAACCGGCTCCCAGCGAAGTGAAGTCATGGGTCGCCATGGTTGCGCCGTTCGCCCCGAAGGCGATATAAAAGCCAGCGATCAGACCCAGAACTATCATTTGCCCGATACTCAGTTTGGTCCGGTTTACCTGCGCTTTACAGCAGTTTTCAGCTACTTCCGTAGGGGTAAAACAATTCATTATTAATTCCTCCTTACTTTCATCATATAGATTGAATGATAAGTCTCGGTATCAGCATAAGCCTTGCTGTAAATTGCCCACCTCTCTTTTTTTTGATCTCGGCCATGCTAAAACTTTCTAACTTGTCTCCCTATAAACGCATAAAACATGCCAAAAGGCATGTTTTATAAATTTTCATATTAATTTTTATATTGTCCGCAGGAAAAACCTTGTGCTCATCGAGCATTTTTCAAATCCAAAAACGTTATATTCTGAACCCAGAAACTCTTCACAATAACCCAAAATCTATCAAAATATTTCCATTTATTATAAAAATCTGCACATTTTGCAGGAAGTATGCAAATGCAAAGTCTGCAATATATGCAGATGTCAATCGCCATTTGCCCGTCTTTTTTGTAGCCGCTCCAAACGGTAGTAGAGGGCCCGAACCGAAATACCTAGTGATCGCGCCGCCTGGGTTTTGTTGCCGCCAAACCGGCGGAGTGCCTGCTCGATGAGTTCGTCAATATGATCCCCCAAAGCAAACGCTTCTGGAACGTCTGTCGCTTTTTGCCATTCGCCTCTAGACTCTTTCTCCTTAATATCAGGCACAATGGCTTTCCCGGCCAGGTTGCCAAGGTGTTCTTCCTTCAGTTCAGTACCATCATACATAAATGATACCCATTCCATTGCGTTGCGAAGCTCGCGAATGTTGCCCGGCCAATTGTAAGACAAAAGCAGGCGAGCCGCGGACTCGCTGATATTCCGGAATTGCTTGCCCCGGCGCTCAGAAAAATCCTGCAAAAACATCCGCGCCAGCGGCAGAATGTCGTCTTTGCGTTGGCGCAGCGGCGGAATAATAATTTGGCCGACCTTTAGCCGATAATACAAATCTTTACGGAATAACCCTTCGGCGATACGTTTCTCAAAATCAAGGTTGGTTGCAGCGATGATTCTGATATCTGTCTTAATTTTTTTTAAGCCACCGACACGATAAAAACTCTTCTCCTCAATAACCCGCAGCAACTTAGCCTGTAATTCGATCGGGATCTCGGCAATTTCGTCGAGGAAAAGCGTACCACCCATCGCCATATCCAGCTTGCCTTTTTGTCCGCGTGTAGACCCACCTGTAAAGGAGCCCGCCTCATACCCAAACAACTCGCTCTCGAACAAGCTGGGGGTGATTGCCGTACAGTTTATGTCAATAAACGGACCAGATTCGAGTTTTTCTCCGTAATGAATGATCTTCGCGATGATTTCCTTGCCGACGCCGGTCTCGCCTTGGATCAAAACAGGCAATGACCGGTCAGTGTGATATTGTTCCGCTTGCCGAACGACTCGCTTGATCACATCTGAAAAAATCCCGATCTTCCCTATCCCTGCCTGGGTAGCTACCTTTTGCTGTAATTCCGCTAATTCATGCTTATCCTGCATGACCACTTTTACATCTTCGTCAAAATGCTTTGCCAGTACTTCGTTTTTCTGAAGCAAGGCCTGATGTTCTTCCACCCTTTCTAGAATTGCTTTGAGTTCATCCATATTGATCGGCTTGGTCAAATAATCATAGGCCCCTGCCCTCAGAGCCCCGATGGCCAATTCGAGATCGACAAAACCAGTATAAAGCACAACGTCTGCCGCTGGCTCATGTTTGATCTTCTTGCTTTCGCGAACCAACTCGATCCCTGAGATTCCATCCATCTTGATGTCAGACAAAATCATCTCAAAAACATTGTTATTGTAAGTTGCGAGTGCTTCTTCACCTGACTGGCATTGTGTAATAGCGTGTCCCAGCAACACTAAATAATTAGCCAGAAAGGACCTCCCCTCCACATCATCATCAACAAGCAAAATCCGCAATCTCCGTCCCCCCTGTCAATTCGGCGCTCAATTATACGTTCACGGTCTTCGATAAAGCTATTTGTATCGTCATTCCACAGATCGGATTAATACCAGAAAGGCGCTATTATTAAGTACAAGGTACACCGATAATGGCATCGCAGTACAACGTTATCGTGCAAAAATTGCACGCAAGATAAAACCCGCGATTCTGCAAAAACTGCAGAGATACGGATTATTTACTAGCTTTGCCTGGAAAGCATATTTGATGCAAAAGAAGCACCGGTTTGGTTTTAAGCATCCTCAAAAACTGCTGTTCCGCCTCCCCAGTCGTCCCCTCATACAAATATGTTGCAAAAACTATGCCACGAAAATCGTTTAATCGTTGCCATTTGCACGAAAGCAATTCGCCAGACAAGCTAGCTATTATTTCCGCAGAATGATAGCACTAGGGTAGTTTTGCACTACAGACATCTTGTCGCTTATCGTTCATTTATCGGGAAGGTGATATGGACTACTGTCCCACCTGTTGAGTTACTCGCGACCTCGATAGAACCGTTACTTGCGGCAACGATGGACTGAACGATGGACATCCCAAGACCCATGCATTCTGAACCATTTTTCGTGGTAAAAAATGGTTCAAAGACTTTTTTACGTATTTCCGGGCTCATCCCTGGCCCATTATCGCATATCGTAAGATTGACATTCTCATCAACCCAAGTCGTAATAATAATCTCTTTATGATTTTCACTAGAAGATTCAAACGCCTGCATGGCATTCATCAACAGATTGAGAACAACCTCCTCAAACCTCACAAGCGCCCCATGCACTGGGGGCATTTTTGCCGCCAACGTTTTTTGTACTTTTATTTGTCTAGACACAAGCTGGTGAGTAATGATTGACAAGGCTTTTTCAATAGCACTATTCAAATTGCAAGGTACATACTCAAAATTCTGACTACTGCGCAGAAATGCCCGTAAATGATTTACGATAGCATCGATTCTGTCGACCTGTTGGGAAATATTACGGACACTTTGCAAAGTTTCCACAACAGGTAATTCACCTTTATTCTGCTGCAAAACCAGAACGGTCTCGGCTAAGATTCGAATGGCATTAAGCGGCTGGTTGATTTCATGCGCAATTCCTCCACCAATGACTGCTAAAGCCATCACTCTCGAAGCGCGTTCAATTGCCTCCCTTGCCTCGGAAACTTTTTCCTCCGCCTCTTTCTGAACGGTATTATCCCGTCCAACTGATTGATATTCAATAATATTGCCATCCTCATCGAAAAAAGCGTGACTGACGTATTCTATCAATCTAACGCTTCCATTTGGTCTAATGTAACGTGTTTCTGCAAACCCAATCGGTTTTTTTGGCGTAAGCAAAAATATCTGTCTTTGAATAGATTCTCGATCATCTGGTATAAGCAAGTCCGCAAAATTCCTGCCAACAAGTTCTTCCTTATCAATACCATAAAAGCGACAAAAAGCATCGTTAACAAAAATCAGTGTCCCGTCTGGCTTGCAGCGACAAATCAAATCCGTTTGGGCTTCGACTACCGCCCGATACCGTGCCTCACTTTTCCTTACTGCCCGCTCAGCTTGCTTTTGGTCGGTTATATCTGAACAAAACTCGCCAATACCAATTAGCTCGCCATCGTCGTTTTTAATCGGATAGCCACGGATGAATCGTTCTCGCCCATCCGGAGAAGTTAATTCTGCCGCCTGTGGCTGACCGGTAACACGAGCTAAAATAATCGGGCATCCTTCACAAGGCTCTTTGCGATTGTACCACACTTCCCAGCACAAACTGCCTGTAAGCTCTTCCGAGGTTCTATCAACTAAAGCCGCCGCCTTTTGATTAGCCCATACAACCCGTAAATCCAAATCATGATATATGACGATATCAAGTGTACTGTCTAAAACCAGACGCTTTTCCCCTTCAGCTTTTTTTAGTGCCTCTGCTGTCTTTTTTATCTCAGAAATATCAGCGGAAATTCCCAATAAATATTCCGGAATTCCTTTCGCGTCAGCAATAGGAATCTTCTTGGTGTGAAGCCACCTTTGTCCTTTTTTTCTTGTCAGCATTGGCTCTTCTAGATTGTCAACAAGTTTCAAGTGAGTAAGCGCTTCCCGGTCGGTTGTAGTATACAAATCAGCCGAATCCTGCTCAAATATGTCGTAATTATTTTTACCAATGAGTTCTTCCCGCGAATATCCGAGTAAATCTTCCGCCGCCCTGTTGACCCTTAGGTATCGAAGCTCCTTGGCATCTTTGACAAATATGGCATCAGGAATGTTTTCCAAAACCGATTCTGTAAATATGTAACTTTTCTCCAGTTCTACCGTCCGGGATAGCACCGTCTTTTCCAATCTGTTTTTTGTTTCCTCTAATTCAATGTGCAAACGGTTTGTCGCGGTAAAAACCGCACCAACCAAAAAGCATAGAACAATAAAGCCCAAAACCATAATAGCTTTATTGCGAGCCGCCAGAAAATCATCTAAGGATTCCCCCGCAAAAAGAACACCGATCGGTTTATTGTCCGCTCCCAATATCGGCAGATACGCCGTCATATAATCTGTTCCAAGAATTTCGGCACGACCAATATGCTTTTTGCCCTCGCCTAACACCTCGGCGGCGACCATCTCATTCAAGTTAGTACCGACTACCCTCTTACCGTCCTTCACAATGGTTGTCGAAACCCGCTGATCACCCAAAAACAGTGTTGCTTCAGTATTAAAAAGCTGCTTGGCGCGATCAACAACTTCGTTCCTGCTAGCATCATAACCAAGCGAAAGTACACCTACTATACGCCCTTGTTCATTTCTAATCGGCGCCCCTGCTCTAATAGCAAGTTTAATCTCATTACCTGGCTCAAGAGTGGAAATAGTCATCCCATTAAGGGCCGCCTTAATACCCGCCTGGCTGGCAAGACTGTCACCTGAACGCTGTTCATGAACTCGGACAATGACAATGCCTTTCTCATCTGTGACTGTCACAAAATCAAGTCTGGCGTCTTGCCCCATCGCGGTCAACTGGTTGCGCAAAAAGGTCGCATCCTTTTCTTCGACAGCCTTGGCAATTGTCGGATACTTGCTGAAAACCGTGGCGTAATGAGCGGCCTCCACTTTGTATTCTTCTATAATATTATTTAGTCCATTAACGCCCTGTAGAGCCGCTCTTTTCTGCTCCTGCTCCAACATGCCCGAAAAAAAGTATAGCGCCGGTACTAACGCCGCAGAAACAGCAGTGATAACCAGAAGAACAATGCAAATAACCAATTTTTCTCTAATACTAATTCTCATTCTCTATACTCCTTGCGTGCCCATCTTTCAGCCTAAATCAAGAACCTTTTTACCTGCACTTACACTATCCTGTATGTAAATTACTGTTGAATATTCCCGATAAATGTCAACAATCCTGCAACAAACAATTAGATCCAGCAACTTGTTTTTCTACCAGCATACTCTTAGACAAATACCAATGCTTTCGGCTTCATAAATGCAGCATTACCCAATATTTGGACTATCCTTTAGTCATAGCTGACACAAAAAATTTAGCCCTTAGGGATGCGACTACTATATCTAAGGATAAGTCGATATCGGTCATGCAGGGAGTTTTACGTATCCATGATAGCTACTCCAAGATGGGAACCGTTCGCCTCAAGCAAACGGCGTAAAAAAGATCGGCCACCTTTCCCCTAGTCGGTTTCGGAAAGATGGCCGCATCACTATTCTGGCCCTAAAAATAGGCTGTCTCAACAGTAGTAAACCTACTTGATGAGACAGCCCTTTTCTACTATTCTTTTGTTGCCGCCGCTTCCTGGTTAACTACTCCATGTTGGCCAGCCAATCGCCTGTAGTTTTCCAATCTTTCTTTTGCATCTTGCTCGGTTTTCTCAAACAAGGCTTGAGCCATTTCAGGGAATTGCTTCTTTAAGGACGAGTAACGTACTTCACCCATAAGGAATTCCTGGAAGTTCATAGTTGGCTCTTTGGAATCCAGCGTAAATGGTTTTTTAATGGTGCCTTTCAATTGTGGATTATACCTGTACATTGCCCAATAACCGCTGTCAACGGCTCGCTTGGCCTCCAACTGACTGCAGCCCATACCAACTTTTAGGCCGTGGTTGATACAAGGAGCATAGGCGATAATCAAGGATGGCCCTGGATAAGCCTCAGCCTCGGCAATAGCTTTGAGCGTTTGATTTTTGTCGGCACCCATAGCGATTTGCGCTACATAGACATAGCCATAGCTCATCGCGATCATGCCAAGGTCTTTTTTCTTGGTACGCTTACCGCTAGCCGCGAATTTAGCAATGGCCGCTGTCGGTGTTGCTTTAGAGGACTGACCGCCGGTATTTGAGTATACTTCGGTATCAAATACCAGGACATTGACATCTTCACCAGAGGCCAGCACATGATCCAGACCCCCAAAGCCGATATCATAGGCCCAGCCGTCGCCGCCAAAGAGCCAATGCGATCTCTTTACCAGAAAATCTTTATTCTTGTAGATTTCATTTACGAGCGGAACATGACTCTTTACTGTTTCCAAAGCCGTAATTAATCGATCAGCCCTAGCTCGTGTACCTTCACCTTGTTCTTGATTCACTAACCAATCTTCACAGGCTAAACTGAATTCTTCTCCTAAATTCAGTTTAGCTGCTGCTGTGATATCGATCGCCAATTTTGCTCTGACTTGCTTTACGCCAAGCAGCATACCCAGACCAAATTCAGCATTGTCTTCAAACAAAGAATTTCCCCAGGCAGGTCCATGCCCCCGGTAATTCTTATTATAAGGTACAGACGGCGCACTACCTGCCCAGACAGAAGAACAACCGGTAGCGTTGGCCACCATCATCCTGTCACCGAACAATTGCGTGATAAGTTTAGCGTAAGGGGTCTCGGTGCAGCCTGCGCAGGCACCCGAGAATTCAAGTAATGGCTGTTCAAACTGACTGCCTTTTATCGTGAATGGATTGGTTGGATTGGTCTTGGGCGATAGCGTCATGGCGTAATCCCACAAGAGTTGTTGATCAAGTTGAGTCTCAAGCGGTTTCATTTCCAAAGCTTTTTGCTTAGACGGACAGACCTGCGCACAGTTACCACAGCCTGTGCAATCATATGGCGAAACGACAATGGCAAAATTCAGGTCAGGCAAACCAGAAACTGGTTTACCAATAAAACCTTCCGGCGCGTTTTTCAGCTCTTCCCCATTAAGTAATACCGGTCTAATGGCAGCATGCGGGCATACATAAGAACACTGATTACATTGTATGCAGCTATCAGCCAACCAATAGGGAACATCAATGGCAATGCCGCGTTTCTCATAGGACGAAGTCCCCAAGGGGAACGTGCCGTCTTCCATACCAAGAAAGGCGCTTACCGGCAGTTTATCCCCATCTTGCCGGTTCATTGGAATCAGAATGTTCTTAATGAAGGCTGGCGTTTGTTTGGCTTCACAGCTTACATCCTGGGCATTTCCCCAGGAAGCAGGAACATTGATCTGCAAACTGGCGTCTATTCCCTTGTCAATGGCAGCACAATTCATACTGACAATTTTTTCGCCCTTATTGCCGTAAGATTTTACCACCGCCGCTTTTAGATACTTAACGGCTTCTTCTAAAGGAATAATATCGGCAATTTTAAAGAAGGCCGATTGCATAATCATGTTGATCCGGCCTCCAAGGCCAATCTCCTGGGCAATGCCAACAGCGTCTAAAGTGTAAAAGTTAATATCATTATCAAAAATATAACGCTTCATAGCGGCAGGCAATTTATCCTCCAGTTCCTGCTCGGTCCACGTACAGTTTAACAGGAAACTGCCGCCTTTCTTTAAACCTTCCAGCACATTGTATTTATCAACATACGACTGGTTGTGACAGGCAATAAAATCCGCCTTATTGATTAAGTAGGGAGACTTTATCGGTTGTTTACCGAATCTTAAATGCGATATAGTAACGCCACCGGATTTCTTGGCGTCATAGGTAAAATAAGCCTGGGCATACATATCGGTGTAATCGCCAATGATTTGGATGGCGTTCTTGTTAGCGCCAACTGTGCCATCCGAGCCAAGACCCCAGAACTTACAAGCTTTGGCCCCTGGTGGAGTTGTGTCAATATCCTGACCAAAAGGCAATGAAGTATGATTTACATCGTCAACAATGCCGACGGTAAAGTTATCTTTTGGCTGCCCGTCTCTTAGGTTATCAAAAATGGCTTGAATATGGCCGGGAATTACATCTTTACCACCAATACCACATCTACCGCCCACAATGACTGGCTGCCACTCTTTGCCATAAAATGCTGATTTTACATCAAGATATAGCGGCTCGGCCAAAGCACCCATCTCTTTAGTCCTATCCAAAACAGCAATCTTCTTTACTGTTTTGGGAATGTATTTAAAGAAATGTTCAACTGAGAAAGGTCTATACAAATGCACTGTCAGCAGACCAACCTTCTCTCCATTGGCATTCAGATAATCGACCACCTCTTCAATGGCTTCACACATCGACCCCATAGCAATAATCATTCTATCAGCATCTTCTGCGCCGTAATAGTTGAAAAGATGGTATTTCCGGCCGGTAAGCTTGCTAATTTCGCTCATATAGCCTTCTACAATTTCCGGAAGGGCTTGATGATATCGATTGGATACTTCTCGCTGCTGAAAGTAAATGTCAGAATTCTGAACCGTTCCCTTTAAGACCGGATGGTCGGGATTCAACGCCCTTCTACGAAACTCATCGAGCGCATCTCGGTCTAACAATTGGGCCAGTTCGTCATATTCAAGGACTTCAATTTTTTGTACTTCGTGAGAAGTCCGAAAACCATCAAAAAAGTTAAGGAATGGAACTCTGCCTTTGATTGCAGCCAAATGAGCCACAGCTGATAAATCCATAACTTGCTGGACGCTGCTTTCTGCCAGCAGCGCGAAACCGGTTTGCCTTGTTGCCATAACGTCTGAGTGATCACCGAAAATACTGATGGTATTGGCGCCAACGACTCTGGCACTGACATGGAATACGCCAGGCAAAAGCTCTCCGGCAATTTTATACATGTTCGGGATCATTAGCAGCAAGCCTTGTGATGCAGTATATGTAGTGGTCAATGCTCCCGCCTGCAAGGAACCATGTACAGCACCGGCGGCACCGCCTTCAGATTGCATTTCCACAATCTTCACGGTCTGTCCGAATATATTTTTTCTACCTTGGGCTGCCCACTCATCCACATGTTCGGCCATATTCGACGATGGGGTGATCGGATAGATAGCTGCTACGTCGGTAAAAGCATAAGAAACGTGGGCTGCGGCTGTATTGCCATCCATTGTCTTCATTTTTCTCTTGATATTCTTCATTAATCTCTCTCCCTTTTTTAATATAAAAGCGCCCCTAATCAACTTATAGTTGAATAGGGGCGCAAAATGCGCGATACCACCCTTATTTATACCTTTATATCGGTCAATCAACCGATTCCTGGTTAACGCCCAGGTGGCGCCTCTGCCTAATCCAAACAGAACTAGTCCTGTAATTTTCGGAGAAGAGTTCATGGGTGATTTAATCAGCAACAACTCCGCACCGGTTCTCAGCAACTCCGGCTCTCTGTGGCAGTCAATATATTGCTTTTATTCCCAATCATCACTTTTGTATTATGGTTTATGAAATTGTCAGTTGCTTAGGGTAAATTATGTCATTTTTGCCCAATTCTGTCAATAGATATTCTTTTCTCCTAGCTCTTATTGATATATCTTTCGCCGATACCAGTGATACGGTTCTCCGTGTCGGGTATGGCGAAGTTAATCCCAATTTAACAAAATCGCTAAATCTTCTAAGCTTTTGCATTAATTTCATTTAAAAGTGTAAAACCCAAAATCATCATTCCACCTATAATCTGCATAAAGCTTATTGATTCATTTAAAATAGTTACCGAAACAATGATCGCAATAAGTGGATCAATATAGCTTAAAATCGCTGCTTCTTGACCTTTTAAATCCTTAAGTGATGAGAAGTACAGACAATACGATATTCCAGTATGAACAAGACCAAGTATTAAAAGATTTATTATTCCAACATTGTCTAAAATACTCATATGTACGCCTGTTGTTGCGAATATATATGGTATAAGGACAATAATTGCTGCAGTAAATTGTATTAACGTTCTGTCAATACCAGTAACATTTTTAATAAACTTATTAAGTACCACAACCGTTGCGTAAAGTAGTGCCGCACTAAGACCAAAGCCTATGCCAATAAGATTATTCTTAGATCCTTCCATTCCATCAACGCCAATTACCGTAGTGAGCCCTATTGTTGCCATAACAAAGCACACTACTTGCTTCATTGTTATCTTTTCTCTGAATAAAACTGGGCATATTACCATAACAATTACAGGCGCAAAATAATAACTTAATGTAGCAATTGAAACAGATGTATAGTGATATGCCTGAAAAAGTAGAATCCAGTTAAAGCCTATTGCTGCACCTGAAACAAAAAGTAAAGGAAGGTCTCTTTTTAATTTTGAGAATAAAAATTCCTTTCCGCTTGCAAGTTTATATATGATAATTGCCACTGACGCTATAATGGCCCTGAAAAGTGCAATTTCCCCAGTTGAAAGAGAAATATTTTTAACAAAAATTGCAAGAGTCCCGAAGACGGCCATAGAAAAAATCATTTTAAGTTTTGCTTCCATTCTATCGTTCCCCTTTTTCCTTACAAATCTAAATACCAGAGTTCTTCTCCCCATCTTTACCCCATTCAGGTTTTTCATAAGCCTTTATCATTGCCAGGGACGGTTCTTGCTTGCTACTTTTCTGCCGATTTTATTATCCGGCTAACTCTGGATTCCCTCAACTCTACTAACTTCCCAATTTCTTTCAAAGATAAATTGGAGTTACACCGGAGCTCTTTTACTAATCGATTTCTCGCAGAGTTTTCTTTTCCTCTTCCTCCGGTCTGCTCGTGATGTATTTGGGGAATATGCTTAGCAACAAAGGCTCTGCATTCTTCCAAAGACATCTTTTTCCGTTCAACCTCAACTACCGAGCTAATCATACCACGAGAATCTGTATGACCTGGTGGTTGCTGAAGTTCAGACAGCCCTATGTATTCCCGGTATCGATTCTGAGCACCGCTAAGATCTTTGGCCAAAGAGCCCAGCAAAAATGATCTACAGGAAGACACAGGGACGGTGGATGCGTCCGAAAGACGATACCACCGTCCCCTGTCTCGTCCCCGCAACGGCGATAGCTAATTCTTACCTACTTGTGAAAAACCAACACCGATCCTATTCGTTATTCAATCTATATGCAAATGATTCTCCAGAGTCATCATAAGGAACCCGCAAAAAGCAGCATTATCAACTTGTAGCGAAGCATGGACTTCTTGTTTCATCTGCATGATTTGTTCTCGAAAAGCCTTATAAAATTCAAAGGTTGGGTTGGAATGGTATTTGAGTCCTGTTAATTCAAAGTACTCTATTATTCCTTTCGCTGTGGTCGGTTTGATGAAAACTTCCACACTTGGCCGGTAATATATAGAACAAACTGTTAACAACGGCCATTTCGCCAGCTTGTACTCATGAAGCAGCCCCGTCATCAACCCAAAGCCAAACGCCTGATCTCCATGTAAAAACTCCTTCAGGCCATGGGCTAAATGTTTTTTTTCACTGTCGTTCAAGACTTTCACTAAATCTCTAAACTTAGGCTTTTCAAAAAGAGAAATCAAAGAGGACTGGCTGACAATCTTCCCCATGGAATCTATGATATTGTCGGCACTTTCAAACTGACCAATGGCGAAGCTGTCTTGCGCCATTTTTTTCATTTTTTCTACTTTGTGCTTTTTCGTCAATTCGAGCATCTGAGGATTAGAAAATCCACCAGGAAATCGCATGATAAATTTTTTTTCGGCTTCTTTGAGCTTTGCTTTGTTCACAATCTCATCTCCTCTTTATAGAAACCTCTGAGGCGCATCACAGGGACGGTTCTTGCTTGCTACTTTTCTGCCGATTTTATTATCCGGCTAACTCTGGATTCACTCAACTCTACTAACTTCCCGATTTCTTTCAAAGATAAGTTGGAGTTACACCGGAGTTCTTTTACTAATCGATTTCTTGCAGAGTTTTCTTTGCCTCTTCCCCCGGTCTGCTCGTGATGTATTTGGGGAATATGCTTAGCAACAAAGGCTCTGCATTCTTCCAGAGACATCTTTTTTCGTTCAACCTCAACTACTGAGCTAATCATATTACGACAATCTGTATGCAATGGTGGTTGCTGAAGTTCAGACAGCCCTATGTATTCCCGGTATCGCTTCTGAGCACTGCTAAGATCATGTGCCAAAAAGCTAAGCAAAAATGATCTATCTACCAATTTGTCTATTACCAGTGGCTCTGCCATGTATTCAGTATAACTACTCCATTGATATTTTTCTGGGCTAGCAACTAATCCTGCCTTTACAGGATTTAAATGTATATATTTCGAGACTTGTAGCGCATACGCATCATTTGTAATAATTTCACTACGAAAACGATCCTGAAAAAAATGCCCGCACCTTACATGCTTACGGTTGATATACATGACATAACTTACATTAATGCTTTTCATGACTTGTGAAATGTCACTACCGTTTGAAGCCATTAGTAGATGAACATGATTATCCATCAAACAATATGCATATATCTTAAAATCATACTTTTCTTGATTCTTTTGTAAAATTTCCAAATACCGTTTTCGATCTTCATCATCATAGAAGATCGACTTTTTTTCATTACCGCGTTGAATAACATGATACATTTCGTATTCGCCTTTTTTTCGAGCACATCTGGGCATAAACACCACCTCAACATTATTTTACACTACCACAAACTAACAAGCAAGAACCGTCCCCAAATCTAAGGGGGTGTCGTCTGTAGCAGATGAGCTTGGGATACAATTCTCTGGAAAATTATGAGAAGCTTAGATTTTTACGTATTTTGTGGACACCTATTTTAACTATGTTTTGGATCAAATACAATAGGACCGCCGACATATCCCCAAAAACTCATCCCGCTTCTACTGCCAAATAGCGAGTTTGAATTATGATCGGCTACAACCCTGAAATCACGAGCTGAGGATAAGCTATATTCTCGACTAATACCAATCCCCATTATCTTCTTTTCAACTTTCAAAATCCCCTTGGCGACTGTTATACACTCGCTCCCGGCCAGATTCCACAATAACGTAAGAAAAGCCCAGCCTCCACCTATAGTCCAACCACATAACCAAAAAAGCAAAAAGGAATTACCCCCACGTGGCTTCCCACTAAATAATTGAGCAACTGCTGACGTTTCACCAAAAAACCAGCCACCAAGCCATACGCACAAAAATAATATCTATTTGGAGTGTTTACGGAGTTAACTAAAACAGTATTCAACATTGGAAAAGAGGCATCTATACTTATTTACGGTTATTTGATGGAGTATTGTTAAATAAATAACAAAGTATTTCTTATGACC
>NZ_DATMYD010000008.1:0-12445 GCF_035561155.1 Sporomusa sp.
TAAGGAAATTAGGCTTTATCACCATAAGTGAAAGATATTCATTAATACACTAATTCTATTGAACCGCCGTATACCGAACGGTACGTACGGTGGTGTGAGAGGTCGCTGAGTAAATAATTACTCAGCTCCTACTCGATTTTCGCTGAAACTGTAGCAAACGGACAATATAGAGAAAAAAACAGAGGTATAAGTAAATATTTTTATAAAATAACCTCTAATAGGTATTGATATTATGTCAAAAGCATGGTAATATTAGATCTCGTCAGGGAGATAATAATTAACACGGCCCCGTGGTGTAGCGGTCTAACATGCCGCCCTGTCACGGCGGAGATCGACGGTTCAAATCCGTTCGGGGTCGCCATCCTGACTTGCGGAAGTAGCTCAGCGGTAGAGCATCGCCTTGCCAAGGCGAGGGTCGCGAGTTCGAATCTCGTTTTCCGCTCCATATAGGGGTATAGCTCAATTGGTAGAGTAGCGGTCTCCAAAACCGTTGGTTGAGGGTTCAAGTCCTTCTGCCCCTGCCACACAAGAAATGAAAAGAACGCCTGTAGGCGTTCTTTTTTTATGCAATAAATTGGTTGAACGCAATAATTCTGAATGAACGCAAAGTAAAAAACAGGTTGGTTTATAAAACATTCCACTCAGCGTTGAATTGTTACATCTTGGTATATTTTACTATCGATTATCCTGTAAAAGCATCATAATGAATAAGAAGTCTACAATCAGAATAATTGAAATATTTCCGCATTGTTGCGCTGGGCCAAGTAGACTTTAATAATAACCTTAGTATAAGGAGGTAATTATGAGGCTGAACAGACGGCAGTTTATCAAGCTATCTGCTTCGACAATGGCTGTATTTGCGGCAGGATTAGGTGTAGACGAAAACGCGGCTAAAGCAGCGGGACGGAGTTGGAAGCTTAGAGACACAAAGGAAGTCCCGGCCATCTGCCATTTTTGTGCCGGAGGTTGCGGGATCATTGTTCACACCAAGGACGATGAAGTTATTAATATCGAAGGAGATCCAGATCACCCCACTAACCAGGGATCGCTCTGTCCGAAGGGGGCTGCCCTGGGCAAAGTACGCCACAACCCGAAGCGCGTGACCAAGCCTATGTACCGGGCAGCTGGTAGTACTAAGTTTGAGGAAATTTCCTGGGATAATGCGATTGACAAAATAGCCAATAAAATAAAAGATGTCCGTGAGTCAACCTGGAATGAGGCTGCCAACCGAACAGATGCGATTGGGGTATTCGGGTCAGCAGAAATTGACAATGAAGAGTGTTACCTTGTAACCAAACTATCCCGGCTGATTGGGGTTCAATATCTTGAGCATCAGGCGCGTATGTGACACTCCCCCACGGTGACAGGTCTGTCACCAGCATTTGGCCGGGGAGCCATGACAAATTCATTTAATGATATAGCAAATTCTAAGTGTATTTTGCTAGGTGGTTCTAACGCAGCGGAAAACCACGCGATTGCAATGCGCTATGTGATGGAGGCCAAAGGGAAAGGAGCAAAAATAGTTTGTGTCGACCCCCGTTTTACTACATCGGCAAGTAAAGCTGATGTATTTGCTCAAATTAGACCAGGCACAGACATTGCTTACCTAGGTGCAATCATCAATTATATTCTCGAAAATAACTACTATGATCGTGATTATATAGTTAACTTCACTAATGTCTTGTGTAAGGTAAACCCTGACTTCAATTTTGATGAAGGTTTGTTTTCTGGTTATAACGCTGAAAAACGCAGTTATTCTACTGATAGCTGGACCTATGTGCTAGATGATCAAGGTCAGCCAGTTAAGGCCGAAAACCTTGATGATCCTGGTACTGTGTTTAGTTTGCTCAAAAAACATTTCAGCCGCTATACATTTGCCAAAGCAGAGGAGATTTCAGGTATACCTGCAGATAAAATTAAACAGATTGCTGATACCATGGTCCAAAACCGCCCTATGTCAATCTTGTATGCCATGGGTATCACTCAACATACAACCGGATCGCAGAATGTAAGATGCTACACTATTCTTCAACTGTTGCTAGGCAACATTGGTAAAGCCGGTGGAGCCATCAATGCATTGCGCGGTGAGCCTAATGTACAAGGATCTTCTGATTTTGCCGAACTTAGTCACATCCTCCCCGGATACATCTCTATGCCGCTTGATACCGAAAAGGACACTACTGCTTATGGTATGCGGGTAGGTAGTTCTGCCCGCAAACATTTGATATCACTGCTGAAAGCATGGTTTGGTGCTCACGCGACAGAGGAAAACGATTATTGCTTCAGCTATCTGCCCAAAAATCAGTCTGGTAAACAGATTTCAATTGTTTCCATGCTGGAGGAGGCCGCCCAGGGCCAATTTAAGTTGTTGTTTAATATTGGCACAGATTTAATGGTTAGTATTGCCAACAATCAGTTGGTAACCGCCGGATATTCTAAAGCTGATATGGTAGTGGTTCTTGATCTGTGGGAGAATGAAACCGCTTCCTTTTGGAAAGCACCTGGCGTAAACCCACAAAGCATAAACACCGAAGTGCTTCTATTACCAGTCGCCTTTTGGTGTGAAAAGGGTGGTAGCCTTAGTAATAGTGCCCGTTGGGTGCAGTGGAAAGATGCGGCAGTCAAGCCGGAGGGAGATACCAAGCCTGATCTGGATGTGATTGATCTTATATTTAAAAAGGTACGCAATTTATACGAGGGAAGCACTGCTGCCAAGGACCAGGGTATCATAAAAGCTACTTGGGATTATGACCATGGGCATGAAGCAGATCCGGAAAAAGTACTTAAAGAGATTAACGGTTACAATTATGCGCAGGGTGGCGGTCTAATAAAAACGCTGGGAGAATACCTTGCAGCTCCAGTCGGAACAGTATCAAGCGGGTGCTGGGTATATGCGGGGGTATTTGGTAACGGCAACTTGGCTAGACGCCGGGATAACCGGGATACCAGTGGGCTGGGCTTATTCCCTGGCTGGACGTACTCATGGCCGGCCAATATACGCATTTTGTACAACAGAGCGTCATGTGATACCAATGGCGAACCTGTAGACCCCAAAAAGGCGTTAATCTGGTGGGATTCGTTGAAACAGCAATGGGTGGGCAATGATATTCCTGATATTATGAATCGCAGTAAGGGGCCAGATACACCGGAAGGCCAGGCGGCTTTCAGAATGACAGCTGAGCGAATGGGGCGTCTATTTGCGGCTAAATTCGCAAACAAACCCCAGGGAGTGTCAATGCCGGTTGATGTGTCAGCACTTGCATCCGATGGGCCGCTACCCGAGCACTACGAACCTGTCGAAAGTCCAGCGATTAATACGTTCCATCCCAAGGTTCAAATTAACCCAGTGGCCATTGTTCGCGAGACCTTAAAAGACATTCAAAAGGTTGGCAAATCTGACCAGTTTCCTTATATATTAACAACTAACCGTGGTGGAGCGGCGCACTTTTGCTCAGGTGCAGTAACCAGAAATATTGACTGGTTAAACGAATTAGCGCCAGAGGCTTACCTGGAACTAGATACCGTTCTTGCCGGCAAACTGGGTGTAAAGTACGGTGAAATGGTTGAGGTCGCTTCTGCTCGTGGTGCTGTAAGGCTTAAAGCTGTCGTCACAGACCGGATTCAGCCTCTTGCTATCAACGGCAACCAAACACATGTCGTTAATGCCCCTTATGGATGGGGATTTACGGGTCTTGCGACAGGACCCAGTATTAACGCCCTTACCATTTCGGCCATGGATCCTGCTGGCGGAACTCCGGAATACAAGGCATGCTTGTGTGACATAAGGAAGGTGAAGTAAGATGGCAGAAAAGATGATGGCGCTTTACGATAGTTCTAAGTGCACAGGATGTGGGGCCTGCAGTGTAGCTTGCAAACAATGGAATAGCTTACCAGGCGAAAAAACCAGTTTGGTTAACAGTTACCAGACTCAGAATGTGCATTCTTCTGCCACATGGACCTTCATGAGTTATCAGGAAACCTATGAGAACAAGCGAAACAATTGGTTTTTTCGTAAGAACCAGTGTATGCATTGCACTGACGCTGCCTGTGAAAAGGCCTGTAATTATAAGGCTATTTCCCATAACGAACAGGGTTTTGTTGTAATTGATCACACAAAATGTATCGGTTGTGGATATTGCACAACCAACTGCACCTTTCATATTCCCAGAGTGGATGCCAAATTGGAGAAATCGACCAAGTGTACTGGCTGCTCAGATAGGGTGGAACAAGGTTTAAGTCCGGCTTGTGTCAAGGTATGCCAGCCTCAAGCCCTTATTTTTGGTGGGAAGCAGGCAATCGTTAAGCAAGCAAGAGAACGAGTCCAACAACTCAGAGCATCATATCCAAGGGCTAACTTTTATGGGGATGCAGAACTGGGGGGCCTGAATTATGCCTGTGTCCTGCTACGTGAGCCGCAATTTTACAATCTGCCGGCAAATCCGTCTGTACCGTTATCCCTCACTATCTGGAAAGACTGGGTATTACCTCTTGGAGGCCTTGGTATAGCCGGTGCTTTAGCCATGGTAGGGATAGGTACCTTCATGAATTATCGGGGCGGTGCAGGTAAAGGGCATCACACTGATGAGGGAAAAGGAGGGGATGTACATGATTAAGCCTGATGACGCTGGCAGGATTAAAAGATTTTCTGTTGCAGAGCGAGTATCCCATTGGGTACACACCTTCGCGTTCTTTACCTTATTTTTTACTGGTCTTGTGGCAATGACACCTTACTTTGCATTCTTGGCCCCCCTGTTCGGCGGACTGCATAACGCACAGATCGTACATCGCTGGCTGGCTCCTATATTTTCAGTATGTTCGCTTGCTATACTGATAATCGGTGATTGGAACGGCTTCAAGCGGTGGATAAAAAGCATTACCGATCTGGGTAAAGATGATATCATCTTTCTTCGGGACTTTCCCCAAGAATTTATGGGGGGGCATCCCAAACTGCCTGAGCAGGGGATGTTCAATGCCGGTGAAAAAATGAACTCTATATTCATTACACTGGGCGGCGGAACTGTATTAACAGTTACTGGCATTATTATGTGGTTCCCTGAGTATTTTCCTCTGGCGGTAGTAAGATGGTCTTACCCTCTGCATAGCATTACAGCCATGGTATCTGTTGCCGCAATCAGTATGCATATGTTTATGGCCTTAATTCATCCTGCTTCGAAGGAATCAATCAAGGGAATGCTTTATGGAACTGTTGACCGTAAGTTTGCAGCAGGTCATCATCCTAAATGGTATCGAGAGGTAACAGGACAAAATACTACATGCAAAGGAGAATCGGAATGATCAGGGCTGGTAGTAACAAATATTTCAAAATACGCCATTGCCTTTCCCTGTGGCAGCAACAGGAGGCGTGTAAAACAGCTAAAGCGGAAATAAACCGACATGCTGACGAGTGGAATAAACGGATATCTGCCGGATTGCCGGCATTTGATGAAGCCGTATTTCCGCTAGCACTTGCTGCAGATGCTCTTGTTACCGTGATTTACACAATGGAACAAAAGTCAGTATTACCTGAAGAGGCACAACGTCTTATCGAGAGCTATCTTCAGAGTAAAACTTGTGAAGAGATTATTTCTCAAGGTTTGGCAGACAATCAATTGCGCATGTATATCCACTTTGTATGCCAGACAGTGATGAACATCATGGCTGAGAGTATTCACAGAGAAGAGGTGTCAAAGTCATGGCGGAAGAATATCTGTCCGGCCTGTGGATCAGCTCCGGCGTTAGCGTATTACGACGACAACGGTAAACGTAAACTGGTGTGTGGAACATGTACAACTCATTGGCAATTCAAACGGCTTAGTTGTGCCGCCTGTGGCGAAGAAAGTCACAACAACTTACGGACTTTAGAGTGTGGCGGCGAATGTCCGGGATGGTCTGTACAGGTATGCAAAACATGCCACGGATATCTAAAGGTGGCTGACCTGCGGGAACTTGCCCAAGCTCCTGATTGGATATTAGCCTATGTGTCTACATTACCTATGGATTTTGCGGCAGAGAGATGGCTGTCAGAAAATTTCTAACGTCTACTAATAAAAATCCACTGAGAGATGGTTCTCAGTGGATTTTTTCTTAGCTGTCAGCCAGCTCAATCTCTTTAACCTTTAATACCTCTTCGCGCAGTGTAAGCCAAATACTCTGGAACAACTCGTTGTAACGGAGTGTAGTTCGGATCGCTGAAATGTCGCGAGGGCGGGGAAGGTCAATGTCTACAATTGATTTTACAGTGCCAGGATGTGCCGTCATAATCATGATGCGATCACTGAGACATAAGGCTTCATCAATACTATGGGTGATAAAGACGGTTGTTTTTTTGCTTATTTCCCAAATCCTTAGTAGCTCTTGTTGTAGAAGAATCCTGTTTTGCTCATCAAGTGCACCGAAGGGCTCATCCATCAGCAGGATTTCAGGGTTATTGGCAAAAGCGCGGGCTACGCTTACCCTCTGCTTCATACCACCTGACAACTGATGGGGATATGCTTTAGCAAATTTGGTTAGCCCAATCATCCGGATATATTTTTCTGCAATCTCATAACGCTCTTTTTTAGGTACGCCTCGCAGCTTAAGGCCGTACGCAACATTGTCAATTACTGTAAGCCAGGGGAAGACAGATTGCTCTTGAAACACCATAGAGTTTACCGGACGGTCGCCTGTTGTAATTGTGATATCAACTGTACCAATAGATGCGGTGTCTAAGCCAGCGAGGATGCGGAGCAGCGTAGTTTTACCACAGCCGCTGGGTCCGACAATAGAAAAAAACTCACCATCACCTATAGAAGCGTTAATATCAGTAAGAGCGGTAACCTGACCACGGCTTGTAATAAACGTTTTTCCGATATTGTTTAAGATAATGCTGGTGCTGTCGTAAGGCATAACCGCACCTCCTTTAAATCTATTAGCTGGCCTGTTTCCACGGAAGCACCAGGCGTTCCATCCAGTCAAGTACAAGAGAAAAGATATAACCAAGTACTGATAGGGTAATAAGCGCAGCAAACATCTGCTCAATATCAAACATGTCATAGGCGCGCCATATCATCCAGCCTACACCGGCTTTGGCAGCCGACATCTCAGCGGCAACAATAAGGATGAGAGCCATGCCCATGCCAAGCTTAAGTCCGGCAAAGATCATAGGCAGCGCCCCAGGCAACGCTATCGTGAGGTAGAAGTCCTTGCGGCTGGCGCCGAAGTTTTTAGCGACTTCAAGATAAATTTTATCAATGTTTAAAACCCCAGCCATGGTATTAATAACTACCAGATAGAATACACCAATTGCGATAGTAAATATCTTAGAGGTTTCGCCTAGCCCAAAGATTAGGAGGATAAGTGGCATAATGGCCAGTTTTGGAATCGGATATGTAGCTGCAATCATGGGCTCAACAGCTGAGCGGACAAGGGGAGAAAGCCCCATGCTCATCCCTAGGAGAATCCCAGGAACGGCACCGGCAATAAAACCCCAGATTACTCTTAAAACACTTATCCAGGTGTTGTATATGAGGTCGCCGGAAAGCAGCAGGGGGAAAAAAGCCTGGAGAATAAGCGATGGACTTGAGAGCAGGCGGGTGTCAACGAACCCCAAGCGGGCTGCTGCTTCCCAGAGCAATAATAAAGTTAGTGGAGAAAGTATGGAAATAGCTGTTTTCATTATCATCAACTCCCGGTATAAGACATATGTTTACTGATATTTACCTAAAGTTTTTACGGCAAAGTCTACATATTTGTTATCAACAGCATCTTCCAGTTTAATCTCAGACTTTAGCAAGTTATTTTCTTTATACCATGCTAAATCTGCAGCAATGCCTTTTAACCGTAGATAGCCGTCCGGATTAAGCCCGGTAGGAAACATTTTTTCATATAATGCTGGGTCCTTGATAACTGAATATTTACTTAGCATATCGATTACTTCGGCTTTGTTCTTATTCTTGAAAAACGCATCATTATAGTCGCGCAGGGACTTTACGTAGGCAGTCATAAAGCGATTAGCTACATCAGGACGTGTGGTCATGCTAGTACCGTATACTAATAGCGCAATTTGGGCATCCGGATCATATTCAGAGGGGTCTTTCCAGGGGTCAACGATGCCTTTGGCGACGCCCTGGGTCACAAAGGGTTCAATTACCATAGCAGCATCAATACTTTTATTACCCAGCGAAACAAGCATATCGGGGAAGGCCCGGATTACCTGCATATCAATATCTTTGGTCGTCAAGCCGCCTTTAGCCAGAACCCGTGCCAGGCATATCTCATCTAGAGAAGCCGTGCCAACGACGGCAATCCTTTTACCGCGCAAATCGGCAAAGTCTTTAATACTATCAGCAAGATCTTTTCTTACCACTAAGCGGTAGTAGCCTTGGCCTGGGACGTTAATGCCTTTATCTGCTACCATTTTAACAGGTATGTCGCGGGACATGGCGTTTAATAGCCCGGAGGCGGTCACTGTTGCGCCAACATCTAATTGTCCGGCGGCCAGTTGATTAATCATTTCCTGACCTGAATTAAATTGTACCGGATCAATTTTAATGCCAAGATCCTGATAGTAGCCTTTGGCCATGCCGATGAGAATACCCGCATCAGAAATAACCTGCTTCATGCCAACTTTTACAACAGTTTCCTGCGGCAGTGCGTTTAAGCCTGGAGCCCATGCAGGTCCTCTTACCGGAGTAACTTGGGTAGCAGGTGCCTGACTGCAGGCAGTAATGAGAAAGGTGAATACAAGTAAGACTGACACCAGTCCACCCCAACGTTTCAACATATAGTTCCCTCCTTGTAAAAATTTGGTGATCATCGTAGAGCTACTTCATACTATTCGAAGTTTGTTTTTTGGTTACTTGATAGGCAGGTTTTTTTACTATGAGCCAAGAATACTAAGTATATAGGTTATAGGAGAGGACTAGTACATGGAAAAAATTATTGAAGAAGTAACAGGATGGGAATTTTTGCAAAAACTTCCCCAAGAGATGTGCGGGTTTATGCTTATTAATGAGTTAATGACGTGCGGCTCCCAGTACCGCATTTTTACATATAACAATCAAAATGCCAGGCGCAGCTTTACTGTTCTGTACGATAAAGCGACCAAGGATTTCTTAGTTCGTACGGTTATTGGATTAACTGAATTCTGCGATATCAGTTTTATTACCGGTAACTTAGCGGCGCTGGAAAAATTACTGACAGACCGGATGGAAAAAACGCTATGGGGATTAGCCCGTTTTGAACCAACCTGCTTATGCGCGCAATTTGCAGCAAAGAAAATTGTTGAGTGGACTTATGCAGCACAGCTACCTAAACAGTTGTCGGGATTTGAACTTTTCATAACTCCGCAAGAACCATTTAAAGGATTGAATGGTTCTTATGTTATAATAGACTATAGTGATTTTGCTACAGAGAGTAACCTAATTGTAAATTACAATATATTTCGCGATCAATTTTTTAGTGAAATACGACTCAGGCGAACACCGCTTATGACGGCTGAATTTGATGCCAAGACACTGCCAGATCTCGAAGAACGGCTAAAAAATAATCTAAATCCAACGCTTGAGAAGTTGCGGTTAAAGTTACAGTAATCCGAATTATGAACGCCAAATAAAGGAGGTTATGGAATGTCAAGAATTTTAGTTTGTGATGATTCAGCGTTCATGCGGATGATGTTAAAAAAACTGCTAACAGATAAAGGCCATGAGATTGTTGCTGAGGCAGGGGATGGGAAACAGGCAGTCCAGCTATACCGTCAGCACAAACCTGATCTGGTTACGATGGACATCACTATGCCAATAATGGACGGCATTGAGGCCGTAAAGCATATTCATGAGGAAGATCCGCTTGCCCGTATTATCATGGTAACAGCCATCGGGCAGCGTAGTATTATTACTGATGCTATAAAAGCAGGTGCATCCAGTTTTATCGTAAAGCCCTTTGAACCTGAGCAGGTAGAGGAAACGGTAAACAAGGTATTAGCTGGGTAAATCTAACTAGTAGATTTACTTGACGGTTTTTTACTATTGATATATAATAAATTTCGTTAATGCACATGTCTGGTATAAAACTGGTATTAATAAGTATTGACTTGAATAAGAAAGTGATATATACTTGAATATGCGATTTGTTAAGTGGCCCTGTGGTGTAGCGGTCTAACATGCCGCCCTGTCACGGCGGAGATCGACGGTTCAAATCCGTTCAGGGTCGCCAATTTACCTTAGTCTCCTGCGGGTGGCTAGAAATGTCCATATGCTAGGCGCGACGAGAACCGTAGCGGAGACGTACACGGAGTACGTTGAGCAACGGATCGCAGGAGCAACAACACCGTCGCCTATGAGGCTATTATAAGCCTACCTGGTGGCGAGAAGACTTGTTGTAACAGCATCGCACAGATGGGCGTTTATAGACAGCTGCACATGCCTCGGTAGCTCAGTCGGTAGAGCAGAGGACTGAAAATCCTCGTGTCGACAGTTCGATTCTGTCCTGAGGCACCATTTACTGTTTGCGGGTGTAGCTCAATGGTAGAGCACTAGCCTTCCAAGCTAGCTACGAGGGTTCGATTCCCTTCACCCGCTCCAAATACATAATTTATCGGGGCGTAGCTCAGCTTGGTAGAGCGCTACCTTGGGGTGGTAGAGGCCGCACGTTCAAGTCGTGTCGCTCCGACCAGATGAAATTAGCCAGTATCCTTGGATGCTGGCTAATTTTATTTATTGCAGGAACTATCCCTTGCACCTTTTTCCCAATGCTTTTTGCATCTACTTTAATTAGAAAACCCCGGAGAAAACTCAAACTGAGCGTGCTACACTAAAGTTTAAACTTGCGAGAGAAACTACTTGATTTGATTAAGATCAGATTTGAACTATAGTATATGAAGGCGGTATAATATTCATCAGTATATGGGGAGATAACCCCAGGTCGCCTCATGTAGATATAAAACCATATATTGACAAGATTTAATCGTTAGAAGGAGCGAACGTATTATGTATATGTCTCATCTGGAATGTCCCAAATGTAATGCTAAGCATGATCCTCATAAACTTACACAGGTATGTCCTGACTGTGGGGCGCCGCTTTTAGTTAGGTATGATTTAAATAAGGTAAAAGACAATTTTAAAAAAGAGAGCCTAGCTAACCGTAAACCGGATCTATGGCGTTATCGTGAACTATTGCCGCTTGTTGACGAAAAAAATAAGGTTAGTTTAGGGGAAGGGATGACACCGCTCCTTGCTTTGGACAAGCTTGGGAAAAAACTTGGTATTGAGCTTTATTTAAAAGATGAGGGCATTATTCCTAGTGGAACCTTCAAATCCCGCGGTGCAGCCGTAGGTGTGTCACGAGCCAAGGAACTGGGAGTAAAATCACTGGCTATGCCAACAAACGGTAATGCTGGCGCCTCCTGGGCTATCTACTCAGCGAAAGCAGATATCGACGCTTATATTGTTATGCCTGTTGATGCTCCTTCAATTACCCGTAATGAATGCGCTATTGCCGGTGCCAAGTTGTTCTTGGTGAATGGATTAATCAGCGATGCCGGCAAAATTGTCGGTCGGGCTGTGGCTAAGTTAGGTTGTATGGATGCTTCTACGCTCAAAGAGCCGTACCGCATTGAGGGGAAAAAAACCATGGGCTTGGAAATTGCTGAACAACTGAACTGGGAAGTCCCTGATGTTGTTTTGTACCCTACCGGTGGTGGCGTTGGCCTAATCGGTATTTATAAAGCCTTCCGCGAGTTACAGCAAATAGGCTGGATCGGTGATAGAATGCCCCGGATGGTTGCTGTTCAGGCCGAGGGTTGTGCACCTATCGTTAAAGCCTGGGAGGAGAAGAAACCGGCGTCTGAATTCTGGAATAATGCCTCCACTGTTGCTTTCGGCATTACCGTACCCAAAGCACTGGGGGACTTTTTGGTTCTTGATGCCATTTATCAGACCAACGGCTGTGCCATTGCCGTTACTGATGAAGAAATACTTAACGATCAAGCTGAACTGGCGTCTGTGGAAGGAACTTTTATATGCCCGGAAGGGGCGGCAAACTATACCGCAGCAAAAAAACTGCGTGAGAGCGGCTGGATTAAACCAAATGAGAAGGTCGTTATGCTCAATACCGGTACCGGGTTGAAGTATCCTGATACTGTTTGGGTGAATGTTCCTGTTCTCCAACCTGAAGAAGATATTCCAGTCTAAACGTTTGTACCAATGAGAGTACTTTCTGTATAGATCATTTCCTCCAGGGAAAACCATGGAGGTTGCAATCCGTTGACACAGCTGCCGAAACATGATATTATTGTTACTATTACAACGGGGCCACACAAATTCTGAGCCCATGATAAGACAATGTGCTGATCAGTTAACAAACTGAAGGCCAAGGTTCATACTATGAACCTTGGCCTTTATTAGTATATCAGAATTTATAAGTTTAAAGAGCCTGTAGCAGGAGAACTGGCGTGGGTTTGCGGAAACAG
>NZ_DATMYD010000009.1:0-36519 GCF_035561155.1 Sporomusa sp.
CTTTTCGGCAATATCCCGAGATTTTGGATGACTATCTTCCATGGCACCCAGACATTCAGAAAAAGTGCTCTTCTAGCAAAACCGGTAAATGAGATGGCCGGTTTTGTTTTTTTCTAGCCACCTTCTTGTTTGACGCTTACAGTACTTGTATACTATTGCAATATTCCACCTTGACTTACCACATGATTCCAACTAAAATATAAATAACACTAATAAATAATAATTATCCATTATATAGCGTATGTAAAACCCAACGTAAGCAAATCCTAAATGGTACAGCAATAAAACGAGGTGATACAAGTGTCTACTAAGCACGTTAACCACCTAGCGAATGAAAAGAGTCCATACCTATTACAACACGCACACAACCCAATAGACTGGTACCCCTGGGGCGAAGCGGCGTTTACGAAGGCAAAAGAAGAAGACAAGCCGATATTTTTTAGTTGTGGCTATAGTACATGCCATTGGTGCCATGTCATGGAGCGAGAGTCCTTTGAGGACGATGAAGTAGCGGCGCTTTTGAATAACTACTTTGTATCGATTAAGGTTGACCGGGAAGAACGACCTGACGTTGACCATATTTATATGGCAGTGTGTCAGGCTGTGACCGGGCAAGGCGGTTGGCCGCTGACAATTGTGATGACTCCTGATAAAAAGCCGTTTTTTGCCGGGACTTATCTGCCTAAACATGCTATGTGGGGTAGGCCGGGACTGCTGGAAGTATTGTCAATGTTGAAAGAGCAGTGGGACCAGAACCGGGATAAGATTGAAGAGATTGGCGAAAAGCTGGCTCAATCGCTGAAGCAGCAGCCAGTTAAAACGGAAAAGGGGCAGTTGTCGCAGACAACGCTGGAGAGTGCATTTTCCCAGCTTTTAAGTGACTTTGATCCAACCTATGGTGGTTTTGGGACTGCACCTAAGTTTCCGACACCCCATAACCTCTTGTTTCTCATGCGCTATTGGCGGCGGTCAGGGGATAAAAAGGCCATTGCGATGGTGGTTAAGACGCTTGATGCGATGAGCCGGGGCGGGATTTATGACCATCTAGGCTACGGGTTTGCCCGTTATTCAACAGACAACAAGTGGCTTGCACCGCATTTTGAGAAAATGCTGTATGATAATGCTCTTCTTTGCTATGCCTATGTGGAAGCTTATCAGTGTACCGGAGACCCGGACTTTGCCCGCGTTGCTGAGGAGATTATTACATATATAATGAGGGATATGACCAGCCCCGGCGGTGCTTTCTATTCAGCCGAGGATGCGGACTCTGAAGGTGTGGAAGGCAAGTTCTACGTCTGGACACCGCAGGAGATTATTGCACTGTTAGGCACAGAGCTTGGTGAACTATTTACCGATGTGTATAACATCACCCCGAACGGTAATTTTGAACACGGCGAAAGTATTGTGAATCTGATTCAACATGATTTATATGATTACGCCGCAAAACATAACCTTGATATTAATGAACTTGAGGCCAAAATGGCTGAAGCCAGGGAGAAATTGTATCAGGCTCGGGAGCAGCGGGTGCATCCCTTTAAAGATGATAAAATACTGACAGCCTGGAACGGGTTGATGATTGCGGCGCTGGCCAAGGCCGGAAGGGTACTGCAAAGAGAAGATTATACTCAGGCTGCTGAGCAGGCAGCAGAGTTTATCTTTGCTAAGCTTACTGCAGAAGATGGCAAACGTTTGTTAGCCCGTTACCGGGAGGGCAATGCGGCCTATCTGGGGTATGTGGATGACTATGCGTTCATGCTGTGGGGTCTCTTAGAGGTATATGAAACAACCTTCGCTCCTAAGTATTTGCGGCAGGCGATCGCTTTGAGCAAAGACCTTAAACAACTGTTCTGGGACATGGAAAATGGGGGATTTTATTTTACCGGCAATGACGGCGAAGAATTGTTATTGCGCCAAAAAGAAATTTATGATGGTGCTATACCTTCAGGCAATTCTGTGGCTGCTTTAGTTTTGTTGAAATTAGGACGGCTGACCGAAAATGCTGAGTATACTGCCATGGTTGAAGACATGTTTAAGTATTTCAGTGCGGAGATCTCTCATTATCCCCGTGCGTACACCTATTTTTTGTTGGCGCTTGACTATTACCTCACACCGCCTAGCCATATTGTAATAGCTGGGGAAAAGGAAGACCCGAATGTTCAGGCCATGTTGGCGCTGGCTGGGCAAAGCTTTATGCCTGAAACGACTGTCATCTACAATAATCCGGTCTATCAGGCAGACAACTGGGAACTCGTTCCTGTGGCCGCCGGACAAGGAGCTATTAGTGGCCGGGCTACAGGATATATTTGCGAGAATTTCACCTGTCAGCGCCCTGTCCAGACAGTTGAGGAGTTTAAACAGGTCTTAATAAAGAGGGATTAAACAATAGATATCTTTTAGTATTAAATTAAAATAAGTTGTCGAAAAGTCTTGTCTGTTTGCCAGAAAATTGGTAAAATATGATTGAGACAATGAAGGGGGATTATATAATGATTACTGCAAAATTACAAAAAGCCATCAACCATCAAATCCAGGCAGAAATGTATTCAGCTAATCTCTATCTGGCCATGTCCGGTTACTGCATGTCCAAAAACCTGAAAGGTTTTGCCAATTGGTTACGAGTACAGTATCAGGAAGAAACTATGCATGCATTAAAATTCGTTGATTATATACTGGAGCGCGGCGGCGAGCTAGACCTTAAGGTAATTGACGCACCGCCGGCCGAGTTCGGCAAGCCTGTTGAAGTATTCGAGCAGATATTAGCTCATGAAGAACATGTTACTAGTTTGATTAATAAACTGTACGAAGTTGCTGTTGAAGAAAAAGACGTGGCTGCCCAAATTTTCCTTCAATGGTTTGTGACCGAACAGGTAGAGGAAGAAGCTTCTGCCAGTGAGGTTCTTGAACAGCTTAGAATGATTGGTGATAAAAATTCAGGCCTGTTCTACTTGGATAAAGAACTGGCCACCAGGACTTATCAACCGCCGGCGGCTAACACTAAGTAAACAAAACGAGACCCCTGTCCGGGGTCTTTTGTTAAAATACATAACCCCCTCCCTGGGGGTAGGAGGAATGTTGTGTGAAAAAAGTAGTCGTCATTGGTGCTGTGGCGGCAGGGCTTAAGTCAGCAGCCAAGATCCGCAGGGAAGATCCCGAGGCAGAAATTATCGTTTTAGAAAAAGGTTCGCTCATCTCCTATGGCGCTTGCGGTATGCCGTATTATGTCGGCGGCTTGATTGCTGATGTAAGTGAGTTTGTGAAAACTCCGGCAGGTGCGATACGCAATCCTGATTTTTTTAAGAATGTAAAGAATGTGGATGTTCGTATCAGGATGTTGGTTACTGCCATTAACCGGGTGGATAAAACGGTATCAGTCAGAAGTTTGGAAACCGGTGAAGAATCAGTATTACCCTATGATAAGCTGGTTATTGCTACAGGCGCTACTCCTGTGAAACCGCCGCTTACCGGTATTGAGCTAGGTGGTATTCACCAGTTTTGGCATCCGGATGATGCGGTTGCTGTACGCTCAGGGATTGATAACGGGCAGATTAAAAGCGCCGTAGTTATCGGTGCTGGTCTTGTTGGTATGGAAATGGCGGAATCGTTTAAGGTCCGGGGTGTTGATGTAACGGTTATCGAGATGAAAGAGCAGGTGTTTCCGGCTTTCTTAGATACCGAGGTTGCTGGCTCGGTGGCTAAATATGCGGTTGCAAACGGCATTACGCTATTACTGGGTGAGAAGGTTGAACGATTTGGCGGTGAGGGCACAGTAAAGGAAGTTGTGACTAACAAGCGCGTTATTCCAACAGATATCGTGGTGCTAGCCATTGGTGTCCGCCCTAATACTGAATTAGCCAAAGCAGCCGGTCTTGCCATCGGTCCTTCAGGTGCTATCGCGGTTAACGAGTACATGGAAACAAGCGACCCGGATATCTATGCCGGCGGCGACTGTGCTGAGAATACGAATATCGTATCAGGCAAGAAGGTGTTTGCCCCCATGGGCTCGACGGCCAATAAGCATGGGCGGGTAATCGGTGAAAATATCGGCGGTAATCGTATCAAGTTTCGCGGTGTGTTAAATACGGTAGCTGTCAGGGTACTGAACTTTCATGTCGGCAAAACTGGTCTTACCGAACGGGAAGCCAAAGAACTTGGGTATCAATATGTAACCGCTATGGTGGCTGGGCCGGATAAACCGCACTATATGCCAGGCTCTAAGCCGATCACGGTTAAGCTGATTGTTGAGGCTGACAGCCGTAAAATTCTCGGAGCGCAGGCCTTTGGTGAAGGCGAAGTAGTCAAACGAATTGACGTTATGGCGGCGGCACTCACAATGGGCGCAACGATTGATGATCTGTTTGATATGGATTTGGCCTATGCGCCCCCTTATAGCAGTCCGATTGATAACGTAGCCGTTGCGGCTAATGCAGTTATGAATAAGCTAAGCGGTAAATTAAAGGGCATATCGGCGCTGACGGCTAAGGAAAAGATGGCTGAGGGCAACGCGGTATTTCTGGATGTACGCTCACCGGCAGAATACAGCCAGATTCGTCTTGCCAACTGTCCGGGCGTGAAGAACATTCCGCTTGGGCAGCTTAGAACCAAGCTGAATGAAATCGGTAAAGATGATGAAGTGATTGCATTTTGTAAAATCAGCCTCCGTGGCTATGAAGCAGCTTGTATTTTAGAGGGAGCCGGCTTTAACAATGTCAAAGTACTGGAAGGCGGTATTGTTTCCTGGCCTTTTGACTGTGAAAAATAATAATAGGCTCGCGTAAAAGTCATGGCGGCAGTTCACACTAATGTTGAGGTGAATTTGCCGCCATGAAATCTTTTGTACCCAAACGCGCTTTTTTTGAACCTGGCGCACTGGATTATCTGATGGGAAAAGAATTATATGAAAAACTTCAAGCCATGAATGTTCCTGTACAATTCACAGGATCACATAACCGGGTGACTGGGATTCCCGGAAAAACACCCCAGGAAGCCTTTCGCGAAGCCAAACGCACCCTGGTAGTTGGGGTGAGAAAAAGTACGGATTTTGCCAGCTGTAAGCCTTCGGCGCATTATCAACTGCCGCTTAACACCAGTTGTCCGAGTATGTGCGAGTATTGCTATCTAGCGACTACTCTGGGAAAAAAGCCGTACCTTAGAGTATATGTAAATATTGAAGAAATTTTTGAGCAAGCCGAAACCTATATAAAGGAGCGTGCGCCGGAAATTACCTGGTTTGAAGGCGCTGCTACTTCTGACCCGATTCCTACTGAATACTTGACCGGACTTTTATTCAAAACAATTGAGTTTTTTGGCAGCCATGAACTGGGGCGGTTTCGTTTTGTTACTAAGCACGATAAGGTAGATACCCTGCTTAGCGCCAGGCATAACGGTCATACCCGCTTCCGGTTTAGTTTAAACGCTGCGTCTGTTATCGAAAAGTATGAGCATGTGACACCTTCTATAATCGAACGGGTGGCAGCTGCTGGCAAGGTGGCAGGGGCTGGGTATCCGCTAGGGTTTATTATTGCACCCATTTTCTACTTTCCCGGCTGGCAGAAGGAGTATGGCAGTCTGCTTGAAGCGCTTGATGCTCAGTTGCCTGATGACGCAAGAGGTGATTTGACTTTTGAGCTTATTTCTCACAGATTTACTAAGAGGGCCAAGAATAATATTCTGGATTTATTTCCCGAGACTGATTTGCCAATGGAAGAAAGTGATCGAAAATTTAAATACGGACAGTTTGGTTATGGAAAGTACATTTATCAGCCCGAAGTAATGGCCGAGATTAAGGATTACCTCACAGGCAAGCTTTCCGCCACCTTTCCCCATGCTAAAATTGAATATTTTGTGTAAAAGACTTTTGTTAATTGTTTACAATAAATAAATCAAGTCTTGCCATAATTTGTGGCAGGACTTATTTTTATGTTTAGAGAACCCTTAATTACATTTGAGAATTTCCGATATATATTATAGTGACATTTTTGCCTAGATCGCAGGGAGGGCTTCTATTTGGAAAAATCAACAGTTTTTGGTATGATATTGGGGATTGTGGCTGTTATTGTTGGTATGGCACTTAAGGGTGCTAGCCCGGCTGCACTGATAAACCCAGCGGCATTTATGATTATTTTTGTTGGTACGGCGGCCGCTTTGCTCAATGCCTTCCCGCTTGAGCAAGTTAAAAATTTCCCAGTATTAATTAAGAAATTATTTAAGCAAGAAGAACGTATTGCCAAGTCTGAACTACTTAAGTTGTTTGTTGAGCTGTCGCAGATAGCGCGACGGGAAGGTATTTTGGCGCTGGAGAGCAGGCTGGAGGATATTCATGATCCATTCTTGAAGAATGGCATGAGCATGGTTATTGACGGTATGGATGTCGATTTTGTCAGGGACGTACTAGACGCTGATATTGAAGCCATGGAAGAACGTCACCGCTCCGGAGCGCTCATTTTTTCTCAAGCCGGAATGTATGCGCCCACACTCGGGGTACTAGGCGCGGTAATCGGTCTGATTGCTGCACTCGGTAACCTGGATGATATCGAGAAATTAGGTCACTCGATTGCCGCTGCGTTTGTGGCTACTTTGCTGGGTATATTTACAGGCTATGTACTGTGGCATCCGTTTTCTACTAAGCTTAAGCTGATATCGAAAGACGAAGTAGAATTGAAACGGATGATGGTTGAAGGGATACTGTCTCTCCAAGCCGGTGATTCCCCGATGGCAATAGAGTCTAAGCTGCTGGTATTTATTCCTCAAAAGGTCCGGGATCTGCTAAAGCCTAAACCGGAGGATAAGTAAATGAGCAGAAAAAAGAAAGAACATCACGAGGAGCATGCGGACGAGACCTGGCTTATTCCCTACTCTGACCTTCTGACACTGCTCCTGGCGCTGTTTATTGTACTTTTTGCGTCCGCTCAGGTTGATCAGAAAAAGTTTGATCAGATAGCAGCCTCTTTTAATGTGGCATTTAACGGCAGCCCGGCGCTTTTGGAGAGTCCTAAGCCGCCCCAGCCGGAGACTAGCCAGGCTAATCCGCCTGCTCCACAAATTCCTGCAGTAATGACTGCCATGAACGGCATCAATGAAAAGGCCTATATGCAGGAAACAGCGCAATTAATTGAGCTAAAGAAAATGTTGGATAAGTACATTGCTGATAATGGCTTGGGGGGAGATTTATCTACTTCGCTGACCGATGACGGACTTATGATCCGCATTCAGGATACGGCACTATTCCCGTCAGGCAGTGCTGACCTTAGACCTGAATCCCGCCGTTTCGGCACCCAGATAGCCAAATTGTTGTCGCCACTTACCCAGAAGGTTACGGTATCAGGTCATACTGATACTGTACCAATCAACACCCGGGATTTTCCTTCTAACTGGGAACTAAGCTCACGTCGGGCCGTAAATTTTATGAGGTTTCTAATGTCCCAGGAAACAGGGCTTAGGCCTGAAAGGTTTAGCGCTACCGGGTATGGTGAGTACCGGCCGGTTGTGGGTAACAATACTTCTGAGGGACGAGCTATGAATAGGCGGGTAGAGGTGTTTATCCAGCGCAACTACCGTCCGTAAATAATAATTACATACCACTTAATTTATCAAAAGCGAGGCAATTATTGCCTCGCTTTTTTATTTTGTCAAATATTAATATAATTTTCCGGCAATAGCTAAATACTAGATACATTGCGTAATGATCTCGCCTTTAGATACTAAACAAGTAGGAAGGAGAAGGGGCTTATATGGTTTTAAAAATGTTCGTCAGGTTTTCGATTATCGGCTTATCAGGTGTGGGCGTTAATATGGCAGTGTTTATCCCGCTAACTGCCCTTGGCATCAGCTACATAACTGCAGCACTGCTATCATTTATAGCGGCTGTCACCAACAATTTTGTCTGGAATCTGCTATGGACATTTAAAGGGCGGGCTACTAATAAGAGTCTCAGGCACAAATATATCTCATTTGTAGCTTGCAGCATCATTAATTTAGTGGCCAATCTGATGATTTTACAGGTCTTGGTCGAACAATTTGCTGTGAATGCGACAGTTGCACAGCTCACTGCCATTGGCGCCACCGGGGCGCTTACTTTTGCGCTTAATTACGTCATAACCTTTAGCGACAGGCGCAGCAAGTGCGAGGAGGCAACTACTGATGAAGCTTGTAATTATTCCAACATATGACGAGAAAGAAAATATTGCTCAACTATTAAAACTGGTATACGGTTCTGTATCTGATATTCACGTTTTGGTAGTTGATGATGCCTCGCCTGATGGTACCGGTGAACTAATTGAAGAATTAAAGACCTCCGAATATCAGGACAAGCTTTTTCTGTTAAAGAGGTCAGGAAAACTTGGTCTAGGTACCGCCTATATTGCCGGTTTTAAGTGGGCGCTTGAGCGTGAATACGAGCTTATCTTTGAAATGGATGCTGATTTTTCACATAACCCTAAGTATTTACCGCAATTTATAAAAGCCATCGCCAGTTGTGACGTAGTGTTGGGCAGCCGGTATGTTGCCGGTGGGGGCGTAACCAACTGGAATTTTTTTCGAAGGCTAATCAGTATTGGCGGCAGTCTGTACTCCCGCATCCTTCTCAACATGCCATTTCATGACTTAACTGGTGGCTTTAAGTGTTTTCGTCGCAGGGTGTTAGAAGCGATTGACCTTGACAATATTAAATCAAACGGCTACTCTTTTCAGATAGAGATGACTTATCGTGCTTTTTTATTAGGCTTTAATATTAAGGAAGTTCCTATCATCTTTGAAGAACGGCAGGAGGGACAATCGAAGATGTCTTCGTCTATCTTCAGGGAAGCCGTATTAATGGTTCTTAAACTGAGGGCTGCCAAGGGTTTTTTAAGGGCTGGCAATGTAATGGGTGTCAAAAATAACTTAAGTTAACGGAGCCTGGGTACACAGCGTGCTCTGGGTGTTTTATTTGCAACTAGGTTAAAAGCCTAGTTTTTTTATTGTTACTTTTGGTATATAATTGTTTTTGAAGCCTAATTTGTAAATTTGTGGAAGGTGAGTCATGATCATTGGCATAGGTATTGATATTGTTGAGATAAACAGAATTAAGGCGGCTGTTGAGCGGGAGGCGTTTATTCAGCGGGTGTTTACGGCCCAAGAGGCGGCCTATTGCCGCAGCAGGGGTGTCCAGCAGGCAGCTTCGTTTGCTGCACGTTTTGCGGCTAAGGAGGCAGTGGCTAAAGCGCTTGGCAGCGGCTTTGCAGGCGGGAATATCAAAGATATTGAGGTCATAGTAGCAGACAGGGGTAAACCGGTCATTGCCCTTCACGGTAGTTTTGCTGTGCTGGCTGGTGAGCTTGGGGTTACTGATATACATATTTCTCTGACGCATGCCCGGGAATATGCGGCAGCTCAGGCAGTTTTAGAGGGAGGCGGAAAGTGATGAGAGCAGCAACAGCCAATGAAATGCGGGAGATTGACCGTATTGCAATTGATGATTACGGCATTCCCGGCGCGGTATTGATGGAAAACGCCGGGGTGGCGGTAGTACGGCAACTGGAGACGATAATGGAACCGCTATCTGAGCGGAAGTTCTGTATTTTTGCCGGCAAAGGCAATAATGGCGGCGATGGCTATGTGATTGCCAGGCACATTGCCAACCAGGGAGGCAAGGTTAAAGTCTTCTTATTGGGAGAAAAAGAAGCCGTGAGCGGTGATGCCCGAATTAATCTTGATATTATTGAGCGAATGGGTATTGATATAATCGAAATCAATAATGATCGTGTTTGGGACAAGGTAAAAGTGGCAGCTACCTTTGCGGACTGTCTTGTGGACGCGCTCTTAGGCACCGGTTTTCGCGGCGAACTTAGCGGTGACATGGCTCAGCTTATTGATATTATTAATGCAGCCGGCAAACTGGTTATTGCGGTAGATATCCCCTCTGGCGTGGATGCTGATACTGGCCGGATTTGCGGTAACGCTGTGCGTGCAACACATACGGTGACTTTTGGTCTGCCAAAACCGGGCATCTTTTTATATCCTGGTGCAGAGTACGCCGGTGAGCTCGCGGTGGCTGATATTGGTATACCTACGGCTATCGTGGCAGGGCAGAATATTAAACAAAATATCATAATGGCAGATACGATCCGTACAATTTTGCCTAGGCGCAGCCCCGCAGCCCATAAAGGAATGGCCGGGCGGCTGGCTGTTGTGGCCGGTTCGCGTGGTCTGAGTGGGGCCGCCGCTATGACCGCTGAAGGAGCACTCAGAGCCGGAGCCGGACTGATTACGTTGGCGGCTCCGGCAAGTTTGCAGGATGTATTAGCGGTTAAACTGACTGAAGTAATGACTAGGCCACTGGCCGAAACTTTAGCAGGCGCTATCAGCCAGGAAGCTGTACGTGAGATTATCAGTCTGGCGTCAGCCAATGATGTGATGGCAATTGGTCCCGGTCTTGGCCGCCATGAAGAGACTGCGGCGGCAGTACGAGCTGTAATTGTAGCAGCAGAGTGCCCGCTGGTGATTGATGCAGATGCGCTGGATGCGCTGGCAGGCTATACAGATAGTCTATCTGACTGTGCAGCATTACCGGTATTGACGCCACACCCGGGCGAGATGGCACGACTGACCGGCCTCTCAATCCAGGCGGTAAACGCTGACCGTGTGAATGTGGCCCGGCAGGCAGCTGGCGAGTGGGGCAGTATTGTTGTGCTTAAAGGGGCGCGGACAGTTGTTGCTTTTCCGGATGGAGAAGTATATATTAATACTAGCGGAAATGCTGGAATGGCTACAGGCGGAACCGGTGATGCACTTACAGGCATCATTGCCGGCCTGATAGCCCAAGGTCTTTCAAGCCATGATGCTGCAGTAGCCGGGGTGTATATTCACGGCTTGGCTGGCGATGTTGCGGCAGCTGCCGGAATGGTCGGTATGGCGGCGACAGATTTGATTAAAGCTGTGCCAGCAGCATTGTACGGCATAAAAGGCTATTAAAGTATATAAAAAAGTTGACACTGGTATATAACTGCTTATATAATAATATTATCTTTTAATATGCTCCATACTGGCGGGGGTGAAGGTGTGGCAGAATTACGGCGAATCATGATAAGTATTCCTAATGCATTGTTACAAGAAGTAGACGGCATAATAGCTATGGACAAATTGAGCAGAAGCCAGTTTGTCAGAGAAGCCATGCGTCTTTATATAGAAGAACGCAAGAGAAAAGCAGTACGGGATATGATGAAAAAGGGTTATCAGGAAATGGCAGTCATTAATCTGGCTTTGGCCGAGGAAGGCCTACTGGCTGATATTGACACATTTGAACTGATGCCTGGCCTGCTGGCGGAGCGTGAATAGCGATGATTGTCAAGCGCGGAGATATTTATTACGCTAATTTGAGTCCTGTGGTCGGTTCAGAACAAGGTGGCCACCGGCCAGTTCTGGTCATTCAAAATGATGTCGGTAACAAGTACAGCCCAACGGTTATTGTCGCGGCGATTACGTCGCAGATTTCCAAGGCTAAACTGCCCACACATGTTGAAGTAAATGCCAGTCAATATAATCTTGAAAAAGATTCGGTTGTGCTGTTAGAACAGCTCCGGACCATTGATAAGCGCCGTCTTAGGGACAAAGTAACGCATTTAAGCGAAGAAATTATGAATAAGGTGGACGAAGCTATACGGATAAGTATTGGCTTGGTTCAGTTGTAGGGCTAGGTGTAGGCGGGAAACTGCCTATTTTTAGTTTAGAAGGCTGGTGAAAAGCGGCCATCTGCTTCGTTGCTCCTCAAAACGCTTGCTTGCGTACACAAACCGTACGCGGCGCTGCGCGTTTTTCCGGTGCGCCTAGCATCTGACCACTTTTGACCAGCCTTTGGTGTGGTTGGAATACATATTGGGGGTAGACCAAATGAATAAAATACGCAAATGGTCATGGCTTGTCATTGCTGTGACCGTGTTTTCACTTATCCTTGCGACTGGCTGTGGCGGCGCGGGTATAACCGCTCAGCCTGGTGGCAAGACACCGGCGGCAGCCTCTGCAGGGGCACCGGTTACTGTCAAGGTGCTTGATGTCGGTCAAGGGGATGCCATCCTTATCCGTACCAAAGATCAGGTGGTGCTTATTGATACCGGCGATGTTCCGGCCAGGGATAAACTGGTTAGTATGTTGAAGAGCCAGGGAATTAGCACCATTGATAAGCTGATTATTACCCATCCGCACGCCGACCATATTGGCGGCGCCGCGGCTTTATTTGAACATTTCTCTGTTAAGCAGGTTTATGACAGCGGCCAGAAAACGACCTCAAACCTGTACAAGCAGTATCTAACACAAATACAGAAAAGGAATATTCCTTTTTCAGTGGTTACTGCCGGTACAACGATTGAGTTAGGCAACGAAGCGGCGCTTAACGTCTTGGCACCGGAGCAGCCGTTCATCGGCGGCTCTGAGCCTGATTTAAACAACAACTCAATCGTTGCCAAGCTGGTTTACGGTAATTTTTCTATGATGCTGACTGGAGACGCCGAACAGGAGTCTGAAGAGCGGATGCTCAAAAAAGGTGCGGCTAACCTTAAAAGCACGTTGCTAAAGAGTGGCCACCACGGCAGTAAGACCTCCTCATCTGTGCCTTTCCTACAGGCGGTCAGTCCTGAGGCAGCCTTAATCTCACTAGGGGCCAACAATGATTACCACCATCCACATCCGTCAACCTTAAAGAAATACAACGAGAAAAAAATAAAGGTGTACCGTACCGATACTGACGGTACTCTGACTGTTACTACCGATGGTAAAACATATGCCATTGCGAAGGAGCGATAAGCTGTCATGAAGATAAAAGCCGTGATTGACCGGTTTGAAGGAAGCAAAGCGGTGCTGTTAGTTGGTGACCAGGAGATTAGCGTCAACTGGCCAAAAGAGCTGTTGCCGGAAACTAAAGAAGGCGATATTCTGGCGATACAGGTAACAGTTGATGCTGAAGCCACACAACAGGCACAAGCAGAGGTGGATGCGCTGTTTGAACAGATTATTCGACAGCAGGGCAACAATAAATAGTCGGTAGCAGGAATACTTTATAGGTTCAGCGCATATATTGTACCTTTTTAGAAAATCAGACTTAAGTCCTGCAGGAATTTTGACAAGGATCACGAATAGGTACAAGACACTTCGCGGTTTGGAGGTGCCTTTATTGCGAAAGATAGCGTTAATGTTTCTGCTCGTTCTGTTTGTTGCCTCTTGGACAGGCGTATATGCCGCTCCAGATGCTGTTCCGGAAGCTAAGCCTGTTATTAGTTTGCCGAAAATAACTTCCGAGAAAGCAGTCGAATCACGCGGGATCAGCCGTCAGCTAGAACTTAGTCAAGTCCGGTGGGCTAATCATACGGAAGCCCTTACTGGAACAGCTATGATGAGGCTGGTAATGGATGTATCCGGCCCTGTTGAAGCCAGTGGTGTAGTTATTGCTGGGCCTACGCCGCGTCTAAGTGTGACAATAAAAGGGACAACACCGGGTAAAGCGATTGAAGACCTTACCTTTGATGGAAAAGTTATCGAAAAAGTAAGCTTTGATGTCAGTGGTCAAGATACTAAAGTGACCTTTGACCTGCCGCTTATGGTTGAGGATACCGACTACAGGGTATTTACCCTGCCCAGCGACGCCAAGGCTAACAAGCCTTTCCGGGTCGTTGTTGATGTAAACAAACCCGTGCCGATGCCAGATTTTTCTTTTACAACCGGGCTGAAAAACAAAGTAATTGCGATTGACCCCGGTCATGGGGGCAGTGATCCTGGGGCTATTGGTCCCAGCCAGTATCAAGAAAAGACAGCGACATTGGCTGTGGCCCAGAATGTACGGACTCTGCTGGAAAAGGCGGGGGCCAGGGTAATTATGACGCGTCAGGATGACCGTGATGTTTACGGCCCTAACGCATCAGCTGTTGATGAACTCAAAGCGCGTTCGACAGCTGCCAATAGTCGTAAAGCTGATGTATTCTTAAGCATTCATATGAATGCCTTTCCCGACCGCACTGTAGGCGGCACGTCAACGTACTATTATCAGAAAACGAAGTATGATTCTATGTTGGCACGAGCCTTACAAACAAGTCTGATTGAGGCGGGCAAACTCCAGGACCGTCGGACTAATCCGGCCAACTTCTATGTAATTAAGCGGACCCAGATGCCGGCGGCGCTTATTGAGCTGGCGTTCATTTCAAATCCAGATGAAGAAAAACTCCTAAGCTCACCCGATTTTCAGCAGAAAATGTCTCTAGGAATAGTACGGGGGCTGGAACGGTTTTTTGACCAGGCTGCCAAGCTAAACTAAAGAGGTGGGTAATATGAAAAATAACTTGAGATTGCTAATAATGGCCTTTTTGCTGTCTTTAGCGTTTCTGGTTGCCGGGTGTGACAACTCGGCACCTGTTAATCAGACAGCACCGGCAACACCGGAAAAAGTGACTGAACAATCGCAGCAAACCAATACGGCTTCCAGTCCTGATCGGACTATGCAGCTTGTTGTTTACCATGCGACTAAAGATGCCATGTATCTTGTGCCTGAAGCCTATAAGGTGCCTGTTAACAGCCATCCGGCCCGTACAGCGATTGAGCTTCTCCTGGCCGGAACCAAAAATCCAGAGCTTGTTAGCGTTATGCCTTCTGGAACGAAAGTGAAAAACCTGACAGTCAAAGACCATATCGCGTATGTAGATTTTGATGATAAATTAATCAAGAAGAATGTTGGCGGCTCGGCCAGTGAAACGTTGCTGGTAGGCGCTATTGTCAATACGCTTACCGAGTTTCCCGACATTCACAAGGTACAGATTTTGGTTGAAGGCAAAAAAATTGAAACTATCTCAGGTCATATGGATACCAGTGAGCCGCTGAGCCGATCAGAAAGAATTATTAAAAAGTAATAATCAAGCAGCAATTCTTCAGTGCGAAGAATTGCTGCTTTTTATTATGAGCTCCGTTTTAGCGTTAGCCCGTGTTTATGCAGTTTTTTGAGTATTGCAGTATGCGACAGTCCTAGAGCAGCTCCCAACTGCCGGGAGGTAGTATGTTTAACCATGGCTTTAACCAGAACATCGTGCTCAACTTCGTTGATAATCTCATCAAGCGTGCGATCGCATGCTTGAGTAACCGCAGGCATAGAGGGGGTGTAATCCTGATCAAAGATAATATGTTCAACCTGAATGATATTACCGATGACGATATTAACAGCACGTTCGATAACGTTCTCCAGCTCACGGATATTGCCAGGCCAATGGTAGCCGGTGAGTTTCACCAGCGCTGCCTGGCTAATGGTATCAGTCTCTTTGTGGAGACGAGTGGCACAGCGTTTGAGAAAAAATTGAATCAGCAGAGGTATGTCATCCTTCCGTTCCCGGAGCGGCGGGATAAATAGCGGAATTACATTAAGCCGGTAATACAGGTCTTCCCGGAAACTGCCTTTAGTAATCATACTCTCTAGATTACGGTTGGTAGCTGCTAAAACACGTACATCAACAGGGATTTCACGCGTACTGCCGATTCGCCGGACTTTTCCCTCCTGCAGCACGCGCAGTAGTTTAGCCTGCAGGTGTGAGGGGATTTCGCCGATTTCATCCAAAAATATGGTACCGCCGTTTGCAAATTCAAATAATCCATGTTTACCACCTTTGGCAGCACCGGTAAATGCACCGTCTTCGTAGCCGAATAACTCACTTTCTAAGAGTGCATCAGGAATAGCGGCACAGTTAAGCGGTACAAATATTTTATTATTTCGGGGGGAGGCAGCATGTAACGCCCTTGCGATAAGTTCCTTGCCTGTACCTGTCTCGCCCCTGATGAGAACGGTCGATTCCCCTCTGGCAATAGACTTGGCAAGGGTGACTACCCGTTGCATAGACCGGCTGGTAAATAAAATTTCATCAAAGGTTATCTGCAACTGGCCAGTTACGGTATATACCAGCTCCCGGACAGCGCTGATGTCTTTAATAATTGCTACAGCCCCGATAATGCGTCCGTTTTTATCAACTATGGGACGTCCGCTTGATAGATAATGGCTTTTGGTTTTTTCCAGAACAATTTCACGATTGTTATAGCGTGTTCCGTGTTGCAAAGTCTCTAACAGTGGGCTATTGGCAGGAAATATAGTATCAAATGGCTGCCCCAAAACATCGATTGCCGGTAAACGGACAATTTTTTCAGCAGCCGGATTGTATTGAGTAATCCGGCCTTCAAGATCAATCCCAATAATACCGTCACTAACTGAAGTAAGTACGGCATTAAGCTGTTCGGCCCGTTCCTGATGAGGCATGAGGTTAATTTCGGTTACAGCAGTTACCATTGCGATTGCGCACAGTTCGTGGATAAGATATTGTTTGCTACTATCATGGAGCGGCTCGATCTCTACATAAATCGTATTAATCTCAAGTTCCATGGAGATGATATTGATTTGTCTGGCAGCAAGAACTTGTGAAATATCAAGGACAAGGCCGACTCTGTCAATGTTGGATATTTTTAAACACAGGTTATCCATATAGGGCCTCCTGATCTTGTGTGTCCATTACCTATGGAATAAATTTGCTATTATAACAAAAATTCCTTTGTTTCATACAATTTTTTTTTACATTGTGGTATACTACCCTTGCAGGAAATGCCTGCATAAAAGAGAAATAATTAGAAACATTACGCAGCCTTAAAAGGTGGTGTTTCCTATGCATGAGCTTCAAGAACTAGGCGAATTTGGCCTAATTGATTTAATTAAACAAGATACTATCCATGATCATAGCAGTGTAGTAGTTGGTATTGGTGATGATGCTGCCGTGGTCTTACCTACACCCCGTCAGTTACAGTTGCTGACGGCGGACATGCTGGTTGAATCGGTACACTTTGATTTGACGACGACAACTCCCTGGCAGCTTGGTTATAAAGCCATTGCTGTTAACTTGAGTGATATTGCCGCCATGGGCGGTGCGCCCCGTCATGCGGTAGTATCGGTGGCTTTGCCCCGGTCTACCCCGGCGGACTTTGTTATTAATCTATATAAAGGCATGAAAGAGATCTGCCGTGAGTTTAGTGTCAACATAGTCGGCGGCGATACCGTTTCCAGCCCGCAGGGATTAGTTATCAATGTCACTGTAACGGGCGAGGTTGAGCCGGCCAATTTGGTTCGTCGTTCAGGCGCCCAGCCTGGTGATGTTGTGGCTGTTACCGGTAAGCTGGGAAGTTCGGCAGCAGGATTGGATCTTTTGACAGCCGGTGAATGGGAGGATTCTTCTTTTGCCTGGCCGCTAGTCACCGCTCATCTGACTCCCAGGCCGCAGGTCAAAACCGGTCAATTGCTGGCAGCGGCTGGCGCCACCAGTATGGATGATATCAGTGACGGGCTTGCGAGTGAAGCGCATGAAATAGCTAAAGCCAGCCAGGTTGGCATCAAACTGTACGCTGGTCAAATCCCGCTTGCGCCTGAGGTGACAGAGGCTGCTGACAAGTTCAATAAACAGGCGATTGACTATGCTCTTTTCGGCGGTGAGGATTTCCAGCTAGTGTTTACTATGGAACCGGGCAAGTATGAAGCGCTGCTGGCCGCATACCCTGATTTGGCGGTGGTCAGGGTCGGTGAGGTAGTTGACAGTAGCGAGGGCGTGACACTTGTTGATGAAGCCGGGCAAGCTCAAAAGCTTGAGGCCAGAGGGTTTAACCATTTCCGCCAGGAGGAGTAATACTGTATGCTAGTTATTAAGACTAAGTCGCCTGATGAAACTTACACATTTGGAAAAAATGTGGCTAAGTCATTAAAACCAGGTGATGTTTTATGTTTGTCCGGTGATCTAGGTGCCGGAAAGACGCTGTTAAGTCAGGGAATTGCTGCTGGGCTTAAGGTGTCTGATGCCGTTTCCAGTCCCACTTTTACCGTGCTCAATGTGTATGAGGGAATGACCGGCAGCGGTCAGGAACTGTCTATATATCATTTTGATCTATATCGCCTGGAACACCCGGCCGAGCTTGCTGATATTGGCTTTGACCATTATATTGGAGCCGGCGGCATTGCAATTATTGAGTGGCCGGACAAATTCCCTGAATTCTTGCCAGAAGAGCGTCTCTGGCTGACACTTAAGACTGGTGATTGCCCTAGTGAACGCGTACTCTGCCTCAAGGCTGAGGGTACGCGGTATATGGAGCTGTGTGAGGAGTTGAAACAGGTTGCCAATTCTTGCTATTGATACAGCCACCCTCGTGTCTAGCGTGGCTATCGCCACACCGGATACGCTGGTGGCTGAACTTACTATTCAGACACGAAAAACCCATTCTGAGCGGCTGATGCCCCATATTTCCAGTCTGCTCACAATGGCCGAAATCTCGCAAAACAGTCTTAAAGCAGTTGCTGTAAGTATCGGTCCGGGATCTTTTACCGGACTTAGGATTGGCTTGGCCACAGCTAAGGCTCTCGCTTACGCGCTTAATATTCCACTAATCGGTGTGCCCACACTGGCAGCAATGGCTTTTGCCTGTCCGGCGCCGGGAGTGCTAGTGGCACCTATGCTTGATGCACAAAAAGGTAACGTCTATCTAGGCCTGTACGAGTGGTGTGAGGGTACTATGTCAGAAACTCACCCGCCACGGGTAGTGGCGTTTTCTGAGGCAAACGCTGAACTTGCCGCCAAAGGACGGCCTGTCCTATTACTGGGTGAAGCCGCCGTTATGTATAAAGAGGATATTGCTCATCCCGCGCCGCCTCATGTTGTTATGCCGCGTGCCGGCAGTGTGGCAGTCATGGCTCAGCAGATGTATGCTCAAGGTATTAAACATGATGTAGCTACTTTAGAGCCGTTATATATCAGACGTTCAGAAGCCGAAGAACTGTGGGAACGGCGGCAGTCTCAGGAGTGTCGTTAAATGTCGGAATTAACCATACGTCGCATGCAGGCGGAAGATATTGATGAAGTAATCACTGTTGAGAATAAAGCCTTCACTACGCCGTGGTCGCGTGCTGCTTTTGAAGAAGAAGTCGGTCATAATGACTTGGCACATTATCTGGTTATGGTGAAGGACAGCCAAATTGTGGGCTACGGAGGTTTCTGGCTTGTTGTGGATGAAGCGCATGTGACAAACATCGCGCTCTTGCCGGAGTATCATGGACACGGGCTTGGCTCACTCTTGTTGGAGAACATGATTCTTGTCGCCAAAGTCAAAGGCGCAGTCAGTATGACACTTGAGGTCCGTCCGTCTAACACGGCGGCCCGGAAACTATATTCACGCCGCGGCTTCATCGAGCGCGGCATCCGCCCTAATTATTATGCCGAAATAGGCGAAGACGCATTAATCATGTGGCTGGATAATCTATAACAATCCCCAACAAGCTAATAATAAGCCGCAAGGCCCGAAACCTGTTAGAAATGTTCAGCTGCGAGGCGCGACGAGGACGTGACCGCAGTCGTACTGGGAAGTACGTCGGAGGGAACGCCCGCAGGAGTAAAGTGCGCAGTTCTTGGCGCTTTAGCGCTTAGAAATGCGGCCTACCCCTTGCGGGTACAACGAAGATGGGCGTTTATAACAACGTTTCGGAGTTATAAAAAAAGGAGCCACGCTAGATTGTGGCCCCAAGGGTGATTGTGTAAGATAGCATATGCATAAGTGGGTAAAAGGGTGACAAAAAAGAGCAGGGCGGCCGTAGCCGCCCTGTGCTTTACAATCTATTGGAGAGTAGATTCATACTGCTCAATCATTTTACGAACCATGTGACCGCCTACGCGACCGCAGTCGGCAGAGGTCATAGTAGACCAACCTTGGCTACGAACGCGCTCCGAAATACCTAATTCATTAGCCACTTCCATTTTCATGCGGTCAAGAGCATTTTCTGCACCAGGATTTACAGGTTTATTCGAGCGTGCCATCTATTCGCACCTCCTTTCCCGGACTTTATGTTGATGTCCTTGGTTCTAATTTGGCTCACTTTCGAGATTCTAATACATCATTTGCATCATGTAATAATTAGCAGACATGTGATGGAGGTTTATCCTATGACTCAAAGTTTAACATTGGCGCTAGAAACAAGCTGTGATGAAACTTCAGCTGCTGTTATCACAAACGGACGTACTATTTTATCCAATATCATTTCGTCGCAAGTACCGACACACCAAAAATTTGGCGGTGTTGTGCCGGAGATCGCCTCACGCAAGCATATTGAGAATGTTATTCCGGTTATCGACCAGGCTTTGGTAGAGGCGGGAACAACGCTGGCAGACGTCAACGCCATTGGCGTTACCTATGGCCCTGGTTTGGTCGGTGCCCTGCTTGTCGGGGTGGCAACTGCCAAAGCCCTTGCTTTTTCTCTCAATAAGCCGCTGATAGGGGTCAATCATTTAGAAGGACATATTTTTGCCAATTTCCTGGCGCATCGTGAATTAGAGCCGCCGTTTGTGGCGCTGGTAGTATCAGGCGGCCATACCTCACTCATTCACCTTAAGGATTATAACGAGCTTGTACTTTTGGGACAGACTCGTGATGACGCGGCCGGTGAAGCCTTTGATAAAATTGCACGGGTCATGAACTTCCCTTATCCTGGCGGGCCTTATATTGATAATGCTGCCAAACAGGGTAATCCGTCAGCCATTGCATTCCCACGCGCCTTTGCAGGCCAGGCAGGGGAAAATAAGTTTGCCTTTAGTTTTAGTGGATTAAAATCGGCTGTTTTAAACTATCTAAACAGTGCCGCGCAGCGGGGAGAGACTGTCAGTATTCCTGATGTGGCTGCCAGTTTTCAGGCAGCTGTTGTTGATGTGCTGGTTATGAAAACGATAGCAGCTGCAGAACATGCCGGTGTTAACCAGATTGTTTTAGCCGGCGGGGTAGCTGCTAATTCATCCTTGAAAACTGAGTTAGCAACAAAAGCCGGGAACAGGGGCCTTGCAGTTTTTTATCCGCCTCCGGTACTTTGTACCGACAACGCCGCCATGATTGCCTGCCGTGCTCATTATCAGTTTTTGGCCGGTGATTTTGCCGACCTTAACCTGAATGCCGTTCCTTCTCTCAAATTGGGTCACCGGTGATGTGGACAACAATAAAAAGACAATTGTGGATAGTGTGGGTAATTTGTTAAAAATGGCGTAATCGCTTTGTCGAATCGACAATGCTATTGTGTATAATCCTGTGGATATTGTGGATAACTAGGGGGATAACCTTGGGAAAGTTCTGAAGAGAGACTGTTGACTGTAACTTTGTAAAATTGGTACCAGATAACAAGGAATTTTTACGGTTGCAGTTGAATACATAAAAGATTAAGCAGCGCTTGGTTTTTCTTTTACGGAACGGGGGAAAAGTTTTATGGGCGTAGCGGCAGATATTTGCCGGAAAATAACAGTTTTAACTCCAAGCCAAACTCAAGTTATTGATAAAGTATCAAGCGTACTGGGGCTGGCTGCTGACCTTGCGCATGCTCAGGTTACACTGTATACTGCGGCCCGCAATGAAAACTTTTTAGCCATTGTTGCGCAAGCTAAACCCAATACCACCTATATTGACTTTAAAACAAATATTTTGGGTAGCACCGTACAATCAGGTGAGGAGCCTTTGGTATGGCGGACGCTGGTTTCTGGTGCCAATATTGCCGGTCAGCGCGAGTGGGCGCTCGGTATGGACGCACTTGAGATGCGGGTTTTCCCTATTAAAGACGCCGTCGGTCAGATAATTGCTGCAGCAAGCTTTGAGACTAACAACCAGGAGGCCAGTGCCGATGGTCATGGCATGCTGGTAGAAACAGCATATATGCTGTTGACTATGGCTGCAGCCGTTGGGTCACTGGGCCGTAAAATTTATCGGCCGCTGGCAACACGAGACGGCATTGTTATCATTGACGAACGCGGTCATATTGCATTTGCTAATTCAGCAGCCGATGGTATTTATAAAGTGCTGGGTACCAACCAGATTATTGGCCGTCGGGTATCTGACCGCCAAATCAATATGAAGCTGGCGCAGCAGGCGCTGTCAACTGGGCAACCTGTGGAAAAAGAGATTGAGGCTGGCAACATGATCTTGGTACAGCGGGCTATTCCCATATTTGTCGGCGGCCTGGCAGTGCGTACCGTGTTTATTATTGCCGATGTTACCGAACTTAGGAAAAAAGAAAAAGAATTGCTGGTAAAGTCAGCGGTAATCCAGGAGATACACCACCGGGTCAAAAACAATCTACAAACCATTGCCAGTTTGCTTAGATTGCAGGCTAGGCGTACAAAAACGCCGGAAGTGAAAGCCGCGCTTAGAGAAAGTGTCAACCGGATATTGAGTATATCGGTTGTGCATGAGTTTTTGTCCCAACAAGACAGAGAATTTATTGATGTGGCTGAAGTCACTAAAAACATTTTAGACTTGGTCATTCAAAACATGCTTGAGCCTGATTTTAACATTGAAACAGTGCTCAATGGGCAAACCGTTATTTTGCCGTCTGAACAGGCCAGTAGTTTAGCGTTGGTAATAAACGAACTGATTCAAAATTCTATTGAACACGGCTTTGTCGGGCGTAAAGAGGGCCTGATTGGTGTTGATATTGCAACAACACCGGAAAGTTATCAGATAGATATCTATGATGACGGTATAGGTCTCCCTACGGGTTTTTGCCTGCAGAATACCAACAGTTTGGGCCTCCAAATTGTCCGGACACTGATAGAAAACGACCTTGGGGGGAAATTCCGCCTATTTTCCCGTGCCGGAACCCACGCTTTTATTACCATTCCCCGGCTGACGGAAGGCGCTAAAGAGGCGAAGGAGGAATAACATGGACGCTTTGCGGATAGTAATTGCTGACAATGAGTCAATTATAAGGATGGACCTAAAAGAGTTATTGGAAGAAGCCGGCCATACCGTGGTAGGAGAAGCTCCAGACGGAGCTAAAGCAGTTGAACTGGCCCGCAAATACCGCCCCGACCTGGTCGTTATGGATATAAAGATGCCTGAAATGGATGGCATTACTGCAGCTAAAATCATCTCTAACGAAAAGCTGTCGCCAGTGCTCCTTCTAACTGCTTTCAGCCAGAAGGAAATTGTGGAAAAGGCAAAGGATTCAGGCGTATTAGCCTATTTGGTTAAGCCTGTTAAAGAAGCAAACTTGTTCCCGGCTATGGAAATTGCTTTATCGCGGTTTCAGGAGTTTGCTGAATTAGAGCGCGAACTGGAGGAAGTCAAAAATTCGCTTGAAACCAGAAAAGTGCTTGATCGGGCTAAAGGGATTCTGATGGATGCGTATAGTTTAACTGAAAGCGAAGCGTACCGCCGCATTCAGCAGTACAGTATGAGTAAACGAAAATCGATCCGTGATGTGGCTGCAGCGATTGTTGAGTCAGCCACCCGAAAACGATAATAAGGCACATTTTTCTGCAGGGCAGAGGCTTTTTTAGCCTCTGCCCTACAGTTTTTCATAGTTTTTAAAAATATTTATGTATTTTTACTGAAATGCTCTTGATTTTTTGGGTCGAATTTTATATTATAAATTATGGAATTAGCACTCAACTTAAGCGAGTGCTAACAACAAACAGTTAATATTTAACACACTATAAAGGGAGGTTCTTTACATGATTAAGCCATTAGGCGACAGAGTCGTAATTGAAGCTTTGGCAAAAGAGGAAGTTACCAAGAGTGGTATCGTTCTTCCTGACACAGTCAAGGAGAAGCCGCAAGAGGGTAAAGTTGTGGCTGTTGGTTCAGGAAAAACTCTGGAAAACGGCCAAAAGGTTGCCTTAGACGTTTCGGTTGGCGACAAAATTATCTTCTCCAAATATGCCGGCACTGAAGTCAAGGTTGACGGCAAAGAATATCTCATCATCAGTGAAAGAGACATCCTGGCTGTTATTGAATAATCAGCTAATTATTATAAAATGAAAGGTAGGTAATACATAAATGGCTAAACAAATTTTGTTTGATGAAGAAGCACGCCGCGCGCTCGAGAGAGGCGTAAATGCTCTGGCTAACGCTGTTAAGGTTACTTTAGGACCTAAAGGCCGCAATGTAGTGCTTGACAAGAAATTCGGTGCTCCAGCGATCACTAATGACGGCGTAACCATCGCCCGTGACATTGATCTGGAAGATCCGTTTGAAAATATGGGTGCGCAACTTGTTAAAGAAGTTGCTACCAAAACTAATGACGTAGCTGGTGACGGTACTACTACTGCTACTCTCTTAGCACAAGCTATGATTCGCGAAGGCATGAAGAACGTTGCTGCCGGCGCCAATCCTATGATTCTGAAAAAAGGCATTCAACAGGCTGTAAACGTGCTTGTTGAAGAAATCAAAAAGAGCGCCAAGAAAGTCGAAACTAAAGACGCTATCGCCCAAGTTGCGTCAATTTCGGCTGGTGATGAAGAAATCGGCTCATTGATTGCTGAAGCTATGGAAAAAGTCGGCAAAGACGGTGTTATCACTGTTGAAGAGTCCAAAACCATGGGCACCGACCTTGAAGTTGTTGAAGGCATGCAATTTGACCGTGGCTATATCTCCCCTTACATGATTACCGATCCGGACAAAATGGAAGCTGTCTTAAACGATCCATATGTCCTCATCACTGATCGTAAGATCGGCGCTATTGCCGACCTGCTGCCAGTACTTGAGAAAGTAGTTCAACAAGGTAAAGAACTGCTCATCATTGCTGAAGATGTTGAAGGCGAAGCCCTTGCTACTTTGGTTGTTAACAAACTTCGCGGCACCTTCCGCGCTGTCGCTGTTAAAGCTCCTGGCTTTGGCGATCGCAGAAAGGCTATGCTTGAAGACATCGCCATCGTAACCGGCGGCGCTGTTATCACTGAAGAGCTGGGACGTAAACTTGACAGCGTAACCCTTGAAGACCTTGGTCGCGCCCGTCAGATTCGCGTATCCAAAGAAGAAACCACCATTGTTGATGGTAACGGTCAAGCTGACGAAATCAAAAAGCGCGTTAACCAAATTCGCGCCCAAATCGAAGAAACTACTTCTGACTTCGATAAGGAAAAACTTCAAGAGCGTTTGGCCAAATTGGCTGGCGGCGTAGCTGTCATTCAAGTAGGCGCTGCTACCGAAGTTGAACTTAAAGAAAAGAAACTCCGCATTGAAGATGCTCTTAATGCTACCCGTGCGGCTGTTGAAGAAGGCATTGTTGCAGGCGGCGGTACTACTTTCATCGATATTCAAGCAAGCTTGGGCAGCCTCCAGCTTACTGGCGATGAAAAAACCGGTGTTCAAATCGTTAGACGCGCTATTGAAGAACCGGTACGTCAAATTGCTAACAACGCCGGCTTAGAAGGCTCGGTTGTTGTAGAAAACGTTAAGAAAGCCGGTAAGGGCATAGGCTTCAACGCTCTGACCGAAGAATATGTTGATATGATTGCAGCTGGTATTGTTGACCCGGCCAAAGTTACTCGCTCGGCGCTGCAAAACGCTGCCAGCATTTCGGCTATGGTTCTTACCACCGAAACTCTTGTTGCCGATAAGCCTGAGAAAGACGCTGGCGCTGCTGCTGGCATGGGCGGCATGGGTGGCATGGGCGGCATGGGCGGTATGGGCGGCATGATGTAAGAAGTGCCTGAAGCCCTTGATTTACTAGGGTTTTAAGCATCGCTTACTATCAAATGCTCACGTTTTGCTCACATAGCACTTAAAAAACTAGAGGTTTCTCATTAGTTCGCTGAACTTTTGGGAAGCCTCTTTTTTTGACTTGGTTACATGCGAGTATGCCGGTTTTAAGGTGCACAACCACCTACTCGCATGCCAATATAGGCAAGTGTCACAAAAATGGCGTAGTCGCCTTCTAAACCCTTAGTCTGGGCGGTTTAAGGAATAGGGCAAGCTCTTCTGTTTCAAGATATTTTGGGATATCAGTTTCCTGTTCTAATTCTTCTACTGTTACATGAGTTGGGACGTAAAGAAAAAGGGGGCTATAATAAGCCCCCATACTGTAAAGATGGCATTTTATTGCCAAGGATAGGACACCCGGTCAAAGTACACGACAGCTAAAAGACAGACTCCAACTACAACTAACGCTGCATATAAAAGTATTGTCATAGCGTCCTCCTTTTTGGGTGTATTTAAGGTTAAACTATCCCAGTTTATTTATATGTGATATTAGTTTATGTTATGCATACGACACGTGGAATAATATGAAAAACCAAAACAAAAAGTCAGGTTCCTTTTTTGCGGAACCTGACAGTAGATGTACTTACTATGAGGATAGGTTATTCTGATTCTTCCTGTTCTAATTTAAAATCATTTTTATAAGCTTGAGGCACTGTTTGAACTGCCAAAAAATATGCGTCAATGTAAGTAGCTCCAGTGACTACGTTCTCGGTAGGTTCACCATTTATGATGATACGGAAGGTTGGCATAAAACAACCCCCTTTCATTGTTAGTCTAGTTGATAAACATGCTTTTATGCAAGGTTTTTTTAATGCACTGCCCTGCTGCTGCTATGTTAAGGAATAAAAAGAGAGCCCGAAGGCTCTGAAAAGACAAGCTATAAGCATTTATGTTTATTTTTTTCTAAATAGGTTTCAACTGTGATTACTAGAGCTAGGAAAATAACGAAGATCAGCAACGTTATTGCTATCCCAGTAATCATTGCTCGCACCTCCTTATTTAACTAATTCTGTTATCTTAATTATACAATAGTTGTCTTTGTTTCTCAATATTCAGACATTAAAAAAACAGCTATTTACACTCCAACCTGAATATTTTACCCCCTAGCGGTAATCATAAGAGAAACGATTGGAGGTAAATATGAAGTCTGTTATTTGGATGAGTAGAGATATGCTGGAGCAAATAGTTGATTCCAATGGGGAGTATGTATTGACTAAGGCGGGTACGACACAGGTAACTCAGCTTGGACAAACGGTAACAGAAGCTAAGGAGAAACTTAAGCGTATTGGTAGGGCAGATATCGTAACGCAACTATACTAGGGCCTTCGGGCTCTTTTCTTATGCCCAAATTTATGGCTTCAAGTAGGCGCCAATCTAAACGGCGCCTTTTATTATGTTTAAAATTGATGCTGACTGGAATATATTGATCGAGTGGTATTAGTGACACACCACACTACTTTTGGCCAAGATAGAAAAACCAGGGCTGGCGCTCACCAATCACGGTAAGCACTAGCTCTGGTTTTATTGTACGCGGCCACGGACGGCTGTAGGCGGGCAACCGATACGCCAGATTTACATTGTAGCAGGAACATGTTTAAGAAATATATTGACAATAAAGGGGGTAAGCAATAATGAGTAAATATTTTTCTGAATCAGAATTAGCCTGCAAATGCTGCGGACAACTACCAGCCGGCGGTATGGGCGAAAGGTTGTTGCAGGTGCTTGACGCAATCCGCGAAGCCGTAGGCAGCCCGGTATCACTGTCTTGTGCGTACCGCTGCCCTGAACATAATGCCGAGGTGGGTGGCGTACCAAACTCTTACCACATTCAAGGCATTGCCGCTGATGTTTTAGTGCCGGACGGAATGAGTGTAGACGAATTAGCAAGTATCGCCGAACAATGTGGTGCTAAAGGAATTGGCCGCTATTACAGCCAGGAATTTGTTCATGTTGATACCCGGGGATATGAGGCGAGGTGGGAAGAATGATTAACACAGACTACATCAAACGATACACCACAGCCTGATGGTGAAAACTACTACATGCAGTTTGATAGTTATGAGGACTATGCCGAGTATTTTGGCAAGTACCTCAAGTATTACGAAGAAAACGGTATCTATAATTCCACTTGTATTGACGACTACATCGTTGCACTTAAAAACGGCGGCTACTTCGGTGACTCGTTGGAAAACTATCTTGCCAGCGTTAAACAGATTTACGCCGAGAATTTTGCATAAAAATAGCGCCGCAATAGCGGTGCTTAATGGTAGGGGGTGGAGTATGTGTGGTAAGATCAGTCCTCGGGAAGCCGAAATAATCACCCGGCGGCTTTAAAATCATTTAAATAAATTTTTCAATAAGTCGTTTATTTTCGCGGGCTTGTAGTACAATATAAAAAGTGTTACAGTTAGGACAAACCCCTTCCCTGCGAAGGGGTTTCCTTATATACTAATATATATTGAGATGAAAACTTTCAGTCTATGGAGGTATTACGTGGAATACAAACACATTGAACAAAGCCGTATACCAGCCTGCACTCTTGATGAACAATTATTTCGCAAACTATGGGATATTTTTAACCAAGACGGAGAGTTCCTCTGGCATGCTGCTGTTGGAACCGGCGACGACCTCCTAGGAAAGAAAGAAGAACGGTCGACTCAGAACGTACAGAGTTTAGAAGAGCTGATTGGTTTTGCGAAAAAGTTGCCTCACATTGATCAAATTTCCCTGACAGTCGAAGTACCAGACAAAGGCACTATGGCCCTGGCGCTCCAAAATTTTGTTCCTATCAGCGGTAAGCTGATTGTCAGCGGTCAAGAAGAAGCGTGGGTAAATGAGCGGTTTGATGCCTGTTTAGCGCTGTTCACTGAAAGAAAAAAAGATTTTAACACGCTGATCTATACCCGGCTGGGTTTCGGTATTATTCAAACAGCCATCCCGCTTAGCAGTATGTTTATCTTTGTCATGCTGGCAGCCGGCTTGCTTATTCCCAGTGAAATTAGACACAGTCAGTGGCTTTGGTGGATAACGGCAGCCACTGTTGTTATCACACTGCGCCTGGCCTATACGGTGTCAGATAAACTTATCCTTTATTGCATGGAAAAGTACCCATATATAAAGTGGCAAGAGCGATAGCATAAACGCCTTTCCTGATGCATACATACTAGTGTAGCTGCGGAAGGAGGGGGACATATGATTATCAACTTGCGCCGCCTGTTTTATCACCGGAACATTTTTTACAGCATCATTGGCCTGTTTGCAATATCGGCTTTGTATGTGCAAGTGACTGATGTAATTGCCGGCGGTCCGATTGCTATTGCGGGGACTCGTACTGACCAAAAAGTGATAGCGCTTACCTTCGATCATTCTTGGGGAAATAAATTTACACCATCGATATTAGATACATTACAGAAAAATAACATTAAGTCGACATTCTTTATTATGGGGCCATGGGCTACGAAGTTTCCGGAAGTAGCGCAGCGCATTGCGAAAGACGGGCATGAGGTAGCCAGCCATGGTTACCGGCACGAAAACTATGGCGACATGTCGCCCGAATGGGTAAAAGAAGATATTACGAAAGCCCATGCTCAGATCAAAGAAATTACCGGTGTAGAACCCCGGCTACTGCGGCCGCCTAATGGCCACTACAACCAGAAGTCGTTAAAAGCTACTGATGAACTTGGGTATAAAACCATCATCTGGAATGTGGATTCATTGGATTGGAAAAACCCCGGGCGGGATGTAATTGTCGAACGAGTAATGAAGCGGATTAAACCAGGTGCGATTATCTTAATGCATGCGTCTGATACTCCCGTGCAAACGGCCGAAGCGTTACCTATTCTTATTGAGCGGATCAAGGCAGAAGGATATACTTTTGTTACTGTTGGCGAGCTTTTAGAAAAGTATAGCGATAAAGGGATACAAAGACATTAGAAGATAGGCCAGGACTAAGAGTGAGATTGCCACGCTACCGCTGCAATGCTTGGTGGGCTAACCATTGTCATTGCGAAGGGTGTGAAGTGATTTCGCTCTTATATTTATTTAACTTGCCTGCAGGAATTTGGCGATATATAGCGAAACTGATATGATTGCATAAAGTCCCAGATTTATGCCGATAACTAAAATTGCCGGCAGCTATCTGAGTGCTGGCTGTAAAATCAAGATGGTTTATGGTTGCTTACCCGGTGGGACAATCCGGCTTGGTCGTAAAGTATGACGCCTGTCGGTAATTGATAGGTAAGCCGCTTAAAATATGTCGTGGAGCAGACAATGATACAAGAGAAACAAGTCAGATTGGGTCATATTGATTTTATAAATTGTCTGCCGTTAGCTTACGGTCTTAGACAGGGTGGCTTGGGGCAGGGGCTTGATATTGTGGCAGGGCCACCGTCCATGCTTAATCAACTAATCCTTGAAGGTCAACTGGACGTAAGTCCGGTTTCATCGATTATTTACGCCAACAATTGCGATAAATTTCTGATCTTACCTGATGTATCAATAAGTGCTAACGGCTTTTTGCAAAGTATTCTTCTGGTCTCTAAGCGGCCAATTAACGAGCTTAAAGGCGCTCGTGTAGCGCTGACAGCTAAATCGGCAACTTCACACACTCTGCTTAAGATCATTATGGAAAACGCTTATCATGTTACGCCTGAGTACTTTGTTAGCTCAGCCACGCGGCAAACTGAGGCGCTGACAGAAGCGGAAGCTGTGCTGTTTATTGGTGATGATGCCTTGTATACATATCATAATCAGGCAACTGGTTACTACTATTATGATATGGGCCAAGAATGGCGTAAACTTACCGGACAAGCTATGGTATATGCTTTATGGGTGGTGAGAAGAGAGTTTGCTGCCGAACAGCCAGGGTTGCTTCGTACGGTATATGAGCGGGTCGCTGGCGGCTTCGCTCACGGCCTTAATAATCTGTTGACAGCTGCCAACACGCTGGATAGTAAAGCACCATTTAACACTGAACAAATCACGACTTATTTACAACTACTAAATTATCAGTTGACACCAGACCAGCAGGCAGCACTTGTTACTTACTATAAACTAGCCTATGGCTTACGCCTTATAGAGCATGTGCCCAGTCTAAATTTTGCTGACGTGGGTGTCCGGTCAGCAGAAAGAGACGTTGCTGAAAGAAGTTACGAGTAAGCCTTAATTCAAATAGCGCTAATTAGAGGAGGATTCTACATATGACGACAGGAAAACAAGAAATGATTTTAGTCATGGATTTTGGCGGCCAGTACAGCCAGCTAATTGCCAGACGAATCCGCGAATGCGGAGTTTATTGCGAAATAGTTCCTTTTAATACCAGTATTGACAAAATCCGCCAGATGGCACCTAAGGGCATAGTTTTTTCCGGCGGCCCATCAAGTGTGTACGGTGAAGGCGCACCCAAATGTGACCCGCAGGTGTTTGAGATTAACTTGCCGGTATTGGGGATTTGTTATGGTATGCAGCTGACAGCCCACACTTTGGGCGGCAAGGTGGCGCACGCTACTTCACGCGAGTATGGCAATACCCGTCTGTTTGTCGATAAAAATGACGGCGTATTTACAGAAGTCAATGCAGAAACTCAAGTCTGGATGAGCCATGGTGACTATATTGCCGAACCACCGGCTGGTTTTTCTATTACAGCACATACCAACAGCACTCCAGTGGCTGCTATGGAAAATAGTAACCGGGGTATATACGGCGTGCAGTTTCATCCGGAGGTAGTACATACTCCTGAAGGGATGAAAATGCTTAAGAACTTCTTATTCAACGTATGCGGTTGTGCCGGCGAGTGGAATATGGGCTCTTTTGTTGATCAGGCTATTGCCAAGATTAAAGAGCAAGTGGGAGATAAACGGGTATTGTGCGCGTTAAGCGGCGGTGTTGATTCATCAGTTGCCGCAGTGTTAGTGCATCGGGCTATAGGCGATCAATTGACCTGTGTATTCGTTAACCACGGCTTCTTACGCAAAGGCGAGGCCGAGCAGGTTGTTAAAACTTTCCGTGACGGCTTTAAAATGAATTTAGTGTACGTCGATGCTGTTGACCGCTTTATGGCTCGCCTGGACGGCATAACTGAGCCTGAACAGAAACGTAAGATTATTGGCGAAGAATTTATCCGTGTGTTTGAAGTTGAAGCCGCTAAATTAGGTGATATCGACTATCTGGTACAGGGTACGCTTTATCCTGACGTTATTGAAAGCGGTACAGCCACTGCTGCCGTTATCAAGAGTCACCATAACGTAGGCGGTTTGCCTGAAGATATGAAGTTTGAACTGATCGAACCGCTGAGAGACTTATTTAAGGATGAAGTTCGTGCTTTAGGACTTGAAATTGATCTGACTGAGGATATCGTTTATCGCCAACCTTTCCCTGGCCCAGGCTTGGCAATAAGAATCATTGGCGAGATTACCGAAGAACGACTGGAAATTCTCCGCGAAGCTGACTCTATAGTGTATCAAGAGATTAAACTTGCCGGTTTGTACCGCAAGGTTTGGCAATCGTTCGCCGTACTGCCGGCGATGAAGAGTGTTGGCGTTATGGGGGACGAGCGGACGTATGCGTATACGGTTGGCCTTAGAATTGTTGAAAGCGAAGACGGCATGACGGCTGACTGGGTACGCCTGCCGTACGAAGTCCTTGATGCAATCTCACGGCGTATTGTTAATGAAGTAAAAGGTGTAAACCGGATTGTTTACGATATTACCTCCAAACCACCTTCCACAATTGAATGGGAATAAGCTAGAATGTAAAAATTATGGACGGCTGTCAGCCGTCCATAATTTTTTTTCCAGAATAGGAGGAAAAAAAACACTGTGTGTTGAATAGACTGTTATTAGAGTATGCTAATTAAAGTAAAACGCTTATTTAGTATATACCAATAAGACCTTAAGGAAGATAAAAGGCTAGTGTCCAAATCGTAGATATTTTATTGATTAACTAAGTATAATAACTAGAAGAATTTGGCGAATTAAGTATGGGGGAGGGGGGAGTGGTTATCAGTCCAGCTAATCATGTACCAACAGTCTATATTCTGTCAGATTCAATTGGAGAAACCGGTGAGCTTGTAGTTAGAGCGGCTGCCAGTCAATTTGACAATGTTCGGATAGACATCAGGCGCAAACCCCACCTAAGCTCAATCGAAGAAGTAGAGTATGCCTTAAGTGAAGCGGCGCAAGCCGGCGCTGCAGTTGTCTATACGCTTGTACGGCAGGACTTAAAGGCTTATCTACAGGAAAAAGCGGCTAAACTTGGCATACAAACTGTGGGGATTATGGATCCGGTTATTAGCGCTTTAGCAACAATTACTGGTTTGGTGCCGCGAAATGAACCTGGCCTTATTAGAAAAGTTGATCAGGCCTACTTTGCCAAAGTAGAAGCGATTGAATTTGCTGTAAAATACGACGACGGTAAAGACCCGCGAGGCCTGGAAAAAGCTGACATAGTAATCATCGGGGTATCGCGCACCTCCAAAACACCGCTATGCATGTATCTGGCCCATAAAGGGATCAAAGCCGCTAATGTGCCGCTAGTCGTCGAAGCACCACCGCCAGCTGAACTTTTTAACTTGCCGCTGAACAAAGTGATTGGCTTAACTATTAAGCCTGGTGTTTTGCAGGAAATACGGAAACAACGGTTAAAATTAATGGGCTTATCGATAGAAACTGACTATGTACACATGGAGAAGATTCAAGCTGAATACGAATATGCCTGGTCGATAATGCGAAAAATCGGCTGCACTGTTATCGATGTGACAAACAAATCGGTAGAAGAGGCAGCCGCCAACATTCTGGATATTTATCGGAAAGGGGTAGTGACGCATGTCTAAATTTGTTTATCTGTTTAAAGAAGGTCGGGCTGAGATGAAGGCCTTATTAGGAGGTAAAGGTGCCAACCTGGCGGAAATGACCAATATTGGTCTGCCTGTACCGCCTGGAATGACCATTACCACTGAAGCATGTACCGAGTACTATCGCTTGGAGCGCAGATTGCCGGAAGGCTTGATGGATGAAGTCAAACGCAACTTGAGTGTCGTTGAGGAACAGGCAGGTAAAAAGTTTGGTGATCTTGCTAACCCGCTCTTGGTATCGGTGAGGTCAGGTGCGATGTTCTCAATGCCAGGTATGATGGATACCATCTTGAATTTAGGACTTAACGAAGACACTGTTCAATCGGTAGCTAAAAATACAGGCAACCTTCGCTTTGCCTATGATGCCTATCGTCGCTTTATTCAGATGTTTAGCGATGTTGTGTTGGAGATTCCCAAATATGAGTTTGAAGATTTACTGCATAACCAAAAAGACGCGCAAGGCGTAAAATACGACCAGGAACTTACTGCTGAATCGTTACGTAAAATTATTGATAACTACAAAAAATTAGTATTAGAACGAACTGGCCGGCCCTTCCCGGAAAACCCGCTTGAACAGCTGACTTTGTCTGTTGAGGCAGTATTCCGTTCATGGAATAATGACCGGGCCATAATATATCGTAATCTTAATAAAATTGATCATGACTTGGGAACCGCGGTAAACATCCAATCCATGGTATTTGGCAATATGGGCAATGACTCAGGTACCGGCGTAGCCTTTACCCGCAACCCTTCGACTGGTGAAAACATATTATATGGCGAATTTTTAACCAATGCTCAAGGCGAGGATGTTGTCGCAGGTATTCGTACTCCGCGGCCCATTGCTGAGCTAAAGGAAGAGATGCCTGAGCTGTACAACGAGTTTGTCCGGATTGCCCGGCTCCTGGAGAGCCATTATAAAAATATGCAGGATATTGAATTTACCATTGAACGTGGACGCCTATATATACTCCAGACCCGTAACGGCAAACGGACGGCCCAAGCCAGTGTCCGTGTTGCTTATGAGCTAGCTCAGGAAGGATTAATAACAAAGCAACAGGCACTTCTTCTTGTAGATCCCGGGCAGCTTGATCAATTGTTACACAGGCAAATTGACAGTCAGGCTGAGCTTAAGGTTATTGCAAATGGTTTGCCGGCATCGCCAGGTGCAGCTTCCGGTCAGGTGGTATTTGACTCTGATGAAGCTGAACGTTTGGCTAAGGCTGGTAAAAAAGTATTGCTAGTGCGTACTGAAACTACTCCGGATGACATTCACGGCATTGTTGCTGCCCAGGGTATTTTAACAAGCAGGGGCGGGATGACCAGTCATGCAGCCGTAGTTGCCCGCGGTATGGGAAAGCCATGCGTCTGTGGGTGTGAAGCCATTCGAATCGATTATATAAAGGAAGAGTTTAGTGTAGGCTCTATCGTAATTAAGAAAGGGGAACTTGTCTCAATTGACGGTGCTACCGGCCGGGTAATTTTAGGTCAAGTACCTATGAAAGATCCGGAAATCTCGGCTGAATACACAACCTTACTAAATTGGGCAGATGAAGTAAAATCCCTTGGAATACGTGCCAACGCTGATACCCCGGAAGATGCTAAAAAAGCGCGCGAGTTTGGTGCTACCGGCATTGGTTTAGTCAGAACAGAGCATATGTTTATGAGACAGGATCGGTTGCCTTATGTACAGCAAATGATTCTGGCTGAGACACTGGAAACAAGACAGGAAGCATTGTCTTATCTTCTTCCGATGCAAGAAGGTGATTTCTACGGCATATTGCAAGCAATGGCAGGGTATCCAGTCACCATTCGCCTGCTGGACCCACCGCTGCATGAATTCCTTCCAAGCCTTGAAGAATTGCTGATAGAAACCACTGAACTAAGAGTAACAGGACAAAACCCTGCTCTGCTGGAAGAAAAATTGCAATTACTGAAAAAAGTGCGGAGCCTGCACGAATTCAATCCTATGTTAGGGCATCGCGGTTGCCGGCTGGGAATTACTTTCCCGGAAGTTTATGAAATGCAAATGCAAGCTATATTTAATGCTACGGCAAGACTAACGCAAGAAGGATTAAAAGTTTTGCCAGAGGTTGAAATTCCATTGACTATCGATGTAAACGAAATGAAATTCTTTAAAAAGAGAATTGATAACATTGCTGAAGCTACAATGGCAAGCTATAATGTTAAATTCCACTATTCTGTTGGAACTATGATTGAAATGCCGCGGGCTTGTGTTGTAGCTGACGAACTAGCAGAATACTGTGATTTCTTCAGCTTTGGCACTAACGACCTGACTCAAACAACCCTTGGGTTTAGCCGGGATGATGCGGAAGGCAAATTCTTACCGCACTACCTCGAAAGAAAAATCTTAAAAGAGAACCCGTTTATTGTTATTGATCGTAAAGGCGTTGGCGCCCTTATGGACATGGCTGTTCAACGCGGACGCAAAACCAAACCTGATCTAGAAATCGGAATTTGCGGTGAGCATGGCGGCGAACCATCTTCGATTGCGTTCTGTCACCAACTAGGGCTAAATTTTGTTAGCTGTTCCCCTTACCGGGTGCCAATTGCTAGGTTAGCTGCTGCTCAAGCCGCTATTAGTGAAGGCGAGATTATTGGAACTAGGTAGTACAGTTTTGAAAACAATAACATACCTCCAGGTGCGCATGATCCGTGCACTTGGGGGTATATTATTCCCAACAATTACAAAGAATAAGTTTATTGACATGGCCTTGGATTATGTGATACTATAAATAAGTCGCTAATCGGTGCGACAAAATATTCCAGAATAACTGGTTTATACCGGCTTCTTGGAATAAACCGATAACAAAAAATATGTTGACACGATGAAATAATCGTGATAACATATAAAAGCTGTCGAATTCAGCAGCATTGCGAATGCGACAACACAATATGCAGGTCGTTCCCTGAAAACTGAACAATGTAAAGTAATGCATCATAAAATGCCAGATGTGCGTTGTGCTACTTGTAGCACAAACAAAACAATTTTTTTTGATTTAATGAGCCGATAAACGGCTTCAATAAATACACTTTATTGGAGAGTTTGATCCTGGCTCAGGACGAACGCTGGCGGCGTGCCTAACACATGCAAGTCGAACGGAGTATTCAGCAATGGATACTTAGTG
>NZ_DATMYD010000010.1:0-69463 GCF_035561155.1 Sporomusa sp.
ATATCCTCTATATTTATATATTCGACAAGTGCATCCTGCCAGAGACGGAAGTTATTTGCTATTATAGTTTAAACAAGCAGCAGCAACGTTACGGGTACCAAACATATTAACCTGAAAGCTTCATCTTGTGCTGTTTCTGCAGCATCAACAGCAGTGTAAGCCCCGGCATGTATAACAACATCCGGTAATATCTGATTGAAAACGTCAATGACCTGTCGCTCAATTGTAACATCCATGTCCCTTGATCCCAATATAAACATTTGTCCGGTATATAAGTGTGCTAAAGAAGCAAAAGCCTTCCCTAGCTGCCCTGTGCCGCCAGTAACAACTATTCTCATACTGTCACCTAACGATATACCGGCAGATACTCTACCGCAATGTCTCTAAGTTGTAAATGCTGTTTATCCTTTTCCGATAAGGTAGGATGCGATATAGGCCAGTTTATTTTTAAATCCGGATCATTCCAAAAAATTCCCCTTTCACTTGGTGGTGAATAAAAGTCTGTACATTTATAGGCAAACAAAGCCGTTTCACTCATTACGCAAAAGCCGTGTGCAAAGCCCTCTGGTACATACATCTGGCGCCGGTTTTGTGCGGATAAAATTATACCAACCCAGTGGCCAAAGGTAGGCGACCCGTATCTTATATCTACGGCCACATCAAAAACTTCTCCTTGCAATACATACACCAACTTACCCTGCGGATTAGGCTGCTGATAATGAAGCCCCCGTAGAATTCCTTTTGTGGACAACGATAAATTATCTTGAACAAAATTGGTTGGGATATCCCACTGTAAATAACGGGCTGAGTTCCAAGTTTCCATAAAAAAGCCCCTACTATCTTCAAATACCTCAGGTTCAAAAATCTTTACATCCGGCAAAGACGTTTCATAACACCTCATTGAGCGGCCTCCCCCTGTGCCAGGTTTAATAGATATTCGCCATAACCATTATTTCTGTAGGAGTCGGCAATTTTTAATAATTGCTCAACAGAAATATAGCCCATACGGAAAGCAACTTCTTCAGGACATGCTATTTTTAATCCTTGTCTTTGCTCAATTGTTTCAATAAAATTTGCTGCCTGAAGAAGTGACCTATGCGTTCCTGTATCAAGCCACGCAACCCCCCGCCCCAAACGCTCAACTTTGAGTTGACCTTGCCTGAGATAAAGTCTATTTATATCGGTAATCTCAAGTTCGCCTCTGGCACTTAGTTTGAGCGCTTTCGCCATATCAACTACCTGATGATCATAAAAATATAGTCCTGTTACTGCATAGTTCGATTTAGGCTGTACCGGCTTTTCTTCAATGCTTATAGCTCTACCCGTTTTATCAAACTCAACTACACCGTAGTGTTCCGAATTGTTGACCCTATACCCAAAGACAGTTGCGCCTGCTTCCTTACTGGCCGCTTGTTGAAGTTTGACCGCAAGGCCATCACCATAAAAAATGTTGTCCCCTAACACTAGGCTGCAGCCTTTATCCTCAATAAAATCCTGCCCAACAATAAATGCCTGGGCAATCCCCTCCGGATAGGGCTGCGCTGCATAACAGATATTTATCCCCCATTGTGTTCCGTCTTTGAGAAGCTGCTCATATAACGGCAAATCTTGCGGAGTTGAAATAACCAGTATATTAGATATCCCTGCCAACATAAGCGTAGTTAGTGGATAATAGACCATAGGCTTGTCATAAATAGGCATCAATTGTTTGCTTATTACTTTGGTCAACGGATACAACCTTGTACCGGAACCGCCGGCCAAGATAATTCCCTTCTTGATCATACTCAACACTCCTAGCCGTTTATCCGATGACTAAGTCACTCTAAGACTCCCGCTTTTGTAAGCGGTAGTTAATAGCGTCTAAGTCCCTGGATAAGGTCGACTAAACTTCAGACGGGGTTAAAACCCCACCTGAAGCTAAGTCTCACTTTATATTACTGGCAAAAGAATTATATCCTAGGATAGTTTTTGGCGGTTTCCCCTAAAGGAGTTCTTTATTGCAAAGCGAAATGAACTAATGAGGTGATATCATGACACATGACGCTCACGAACAGCTTGAGCAGTCGCTCCTTGCCTGCGCCGCATGCCATCTGCGTCAGGACGCCATTGGCCCGACCTCCTATAACGGTACGCCGTACAGTCCGTTGGTCATTGTCGGTGAAGGACCGGGCGGGGTCGAGGATGAGTATGGCGTACCCCTGGTAGGCCCTTCGGGCCAACTGCTAGATAAAGCACTGACTAGTGTCGGCGTTACCCGGGATAAAATATATACCACTAATGTAATTAAATGCCGTCCCAGAAACAACCGCACACCCACTGTTGAAGAAGGGCAGTTTTGTGCCCTTACCTGGCTTGACCAAGAGCTGGCTCTAGTCCAGCCTAAGGTTATCATTGCGCTGGGCAGCGTGGCTTTAAAGTATCTGATGTCTCCTAATGCCCGCATCACCAAAGACCGCGGCCAGTGGTTCACGACCAAGTACGGTATCCCTGCCATAGCAACTTACCACCCGGCCTACCTCCTCCGCCTTACTGGCAAAGATTTGGTTAAGGGTAAGTGGGAAGTATACTATGACCTTAAAGCAGCTGTAGAAAAATGTTTGGAGTTAGCTCCCGAATATACGTTAAAATCGCCTGAACCGCCTGATTTGCTGGCACTATACAGTGGAAGGCGCGAAGAGCGAAGAGTTGCACTACGGTAAACAGTCATTGGCTGTATACCTTTTTTTTTATTATATTTTCAATAATTATGTATACTCAGTATAATCGGCAGGATTTTATAATATGAGTGGTTAAGATGTAATAAAAAATTAAAGGAGGAATCATCTATGCCTACTTCGGTTAGCCCACTTACTTCGCTAGCACCTGAGCCGTTTATGAAACGTTACGGTCTAGCCATAAGCCTTATTGCACTGCTGATTATTATGATCCTGCCCACGCCTGACGGCCTACCGGTAGCCGGACAGCGGATGCTCGGTATCTTACTGTTTTCTATTATCATATGGATGACTGACGCCATTTCGTATCCGGTCAGCGCAGCCATTATTATGGCACTTATGTCCTTTTTACTGGGAATGTCTCCGGATGTAGCCAACCCTAAAGAACTGCTGGGTACAACTAAAGCGCTTACGCTGGCACTCGGCGGGTTTAGCAATACAGCCCTGGCTCTTGTCGGCGGCGCGCTGTTTATCGCGGCAGCCATGATGCAGACCGGGCTGGACCGCCGTATCGCCTTAGTGGTACTTTCCAAGATCGGCGCTAAAACGAACCGCGTTCTTGCCGGGGTTATCCTGGTTGGCTTTATTCTAAGCTTCTTTGTCCCCAGCACGACTGCCCGTGTCTCATGTATGGTACCTATTGTCATGGGTATTATCCTGGCGTTTGGAGTAGATAAAAAGAGCCGGTTTGCTGCCGTCATGATGATTGCCACCGCGCAAGCCGACAGCATCTGGAACGTTGGCATTAAAACAGCGGCCGCCCAAAACATGATTGCTATGGGCTTCATCGAAAAGCAACTTGGCAAATATATTACCTGGCTGGATTGGTTCGTTGCCGCTGCCCCCTTTGCTCTAATCATGTCGATTGTCTTGTATTATGTGCTGCTCAAGCTTATACCGCCCGAAACAGAAGAGGTTGCAGGTGGCAAAGAAGCGATCGCCCGCGCTTTAAGCGAGCTTGGCCCTATGACACTGTCTGAGAAAAAGCTAATGGCTATGTCGGTCCTGCTTTTGTTTTTCTGGTCCACTGAAAAAATCGTGCATCCCTTTGATACTTCCTCCACAACCATTGCCGCCATCGCCCTCATGCTCCTGCCCGGTATTGGGGTCATGACCTGGAAACAGGCTCAGGAGAAAATCCCCTGGGGTACGCTCATTTTATTTGGCGTCGGCATCAGCCTGGGGTCAGCGCTGCTTAGCACTAAAGCAGCCGCTTGGCTGGCTAAAATTATTGTTGGTCTGTTTGGCCTGCAGACTATGCCGGCCCTTATTATCCTGGCCGTTATTGCCGCTTTCCTCATTATTATCCATCTTGGTTTTGCCAGCGCTACCGCTTTGGCTGCTGCCATGATTCCTATCATTATTACTATCTTGCAAAGCGTCAAAACACCGGGGATCAATGTGGTCGGTATGACCATGATTTTGCAATATGTCGTCAGCTTCGGTTTTATTCTGCCGGTAAATGCCCCGCAAAACATGGTGGCCTATGGTACCGAAACCTTCGAGGTGCGGGACTTTATTAAGACAGGTATTCCGCTTACCATTATTGCTTATTTGCTTATTCTACTTTTAGGTGCTACCTATTGGAAGTGGCTGGGCTTGGTATAAAGAGCGACTTAGTAAAACAAAACAGCGAGATCGCCACGCTGAGCTTGCGATGACGGGAAGTACACAATCCGGGGCCGTCATGCGAAAACAGTGCTGCAATCTCGCTTTTTTTCATTGTGGCTTATTTGTCAATATAAGTAATGGCACTAAGTACCGCAACCAGTCCCTCACCGGTGGCTTTGGCAATCTGCCAGGGTTTACCTGTGCAATCGCCTGCGGCAAACACACCAGGAATATTTGTTGACATGTCCCGATTTACCTTAATCACTTCACCATCAAGTTCCAGGCCTGGCAACAGGTTTTCAACCGGGTCAGACTGACGCATGATAAATACGCCATGGACTTTCAATTCTTCTTGATCAGTTACCAGCTTCTCTACCTGGCCATCACCGGCAATTGCCTTAGGCTTGGCTGACAGCACCTTAACAGGTGAACGCATATGGCCAAAGTCGCCTTTATACTGCGGCAGATAATACACGTTACGGCAGAGCTCTCCCAAAAAGGCTGTCTCATGTTCACCCTCTTGAGTATAGGAGATGACTGCTACATCCCGCCCTTCAAACATACGCCCGTCACAGGTAGCACAGTAGCTGACCCCTCGCCCAAGCAGATCGCGTTCCCCTTCAAACAGCAATGTACTCACTACGCCTGTAGCAAAAATAACAGCCTTGGCTTCATACGTATTTTTGGGCGTGAGAAGGGTAAACACGTCGTCTCCCGGAAATACGTTGAGCACTTTTTCCTTAATAAGTGTAGGCCCATGTGCTAGCGCATGACCGGCAAAATGCTGCATTAAACCTTTGCCAGTTACCTCTGGTAATCCCAGGTAATTGTCTACTAAATGGGCTTTTTGCAGCTTCTGGCTAAAATCAAGATGTTCAAACAGCGCGATATTTTTGTTGCGGATGCGCCCTGTCAGTACTGCAGACAACCCAGCCGGGCCGCCGCCAATAACGGCAATATCAAACTTATTGTCCTCGGCCATATCCATTCCTCCTTGTATTAACCGAGGTCTTGGGCCACTTTCTTCATACGTTCACGAATGGGCAGGTTGTATGGACAGCGGGCTTCACACTCGCCGCATTCGACACACTCAGAAGCTTTGACCTTAAGACCTTTATACCGCTCCGGAATTGCGGTCTTCATATCATATCTTGTATATTGAAGGTGTAAAATAAACATGGCCGGAATCTCAATTCCTACCACACAAGGCGTACAGTACCCACAACGACGGCAAAAATTAGAGCCGAGTGCTTCCGCTTCGGCAGTCAGTTTCGCTGTTTCCTCAGCATTCAAAGGAGTAAAGTCTTTCGTCGGTGCCAGATTCTGTTCAATGTGTTCAACCCGATCCATGCCCGGAATTGCCACAACATCATCGTGCTGAAGAACAAAACGTAAAGCTAAATCAACATGATCAATCAGTCCGCCTCCCAGCGGCTTCATTACAATAACACCTACATCCAGTGATTTGGCTAACGGGAACAGCTCTTTCGCAGCACCTTGCTCGACACAATTGAAAGGCACCTGCACAGTGCTGAACTCACCGGTTTTAACCGCCCTGACCAGTAAGTCGAGATTATGCCCGGTTATGCCGATATTTCGAATTTTTCCGGCTGCTTTGGCCTCTTTAAGCGCTTCAAGCGCCCCACCCGGGGACATGATCTCGTTCCACTCCTGCTCTGCCTTGACATTGTGAAACTGATACAAATCGATGTAATCTGTCTTCATGGCTGCAAGACTAAGGTCAACGTCATGAGCCATGGCTGCTTTATTTCTAGCCATACTTTTAGTAGCAAGATAGTATTCACTACGCCGGCCAGACATATGTCTGCCGATTTTTTCCTCGCTGTCAGTATAGGCTCTGGCTGTATCAAAAAAATTAATGCCTGCATCTAATGCAGCGTTAAGCACCTCGCCAGCTTCTTCCATAGTGCAACGCTGCACCGGCAGTGCTCCAAAACTGATAGGCGTAACCATAAATCCGGTACGCCCTAAGCGCCTTTTCTCCATAACTTCCTCCTATTGCAGTTGAGTTTCACCTGTTGTTTTAGTTAATTCCTGCAAGCGCTCACGGGCGTGGGCTGCTTCGGGTGCATCCTGATTGGCACCTGATAAAAAGTTCTTATAGGCAACAATAGCCTCATCCTTCCGGTTTTGAACTTCACAGCAGAGCGCCTTATTGTGGTAGGCAAGAACGTTACCGGGATTCAGTTCGGCCGCACGGGTAAAATCAGCGATGGCTTCGTCGTAAGCCTTTTGAGCAGCTTGCGCCACGCCCCGGAAAAAATACGGTCTGCCGTCTTCGGGGTCAAGTTCAATAGCACGGGTAAAGTCGGCTACAGCCTCACTGGTCTTGCCTTGCCCCAGATAAATGGACGCCCTGACGGCAATGGCTTGAATATGATCAGGCTCTAGCTCAATTACTTTATTGTAATCGGCCAAGGCCTCTTCATTCAGACTTAATTCATAGTAGGCTTGTCCCCGTTTAATCAGCGCGCCGGTTTCTTCAGGAAACCGCTCCAGTACCTTACTGTAGTCGGCAATGGCGACCGAATATAGATTGCGGCCAACATATGCATCGCCCCTGTTTAAGTATGACCCCATATCTTCGGGTTCCAGTTCGATGGCTTTATTGAAATCATCAATAGCATGCTCCAGCATCCTGTTGTTGAGATACAATACACCACGGTTGGCATAGTTAACCCAATCGCCTGGTTCATAAAGCATGGCTTTGGAATAGTCCAGAACGGCATTTTTTATATCATCAAGCATGGCATAAGCGCTGCCACGATAAGAATAGTAAGCAGCTTTTTTGGGGTTAAGTTCAATTGCCTTGGTGTAATCAGCAAGCGCTTGTTCAAAGTCGCTGGCAACAGCGGCTACTACTCCGCGCCAATAATAAGCGTCACTGTTATTCGGGTCTTCTGCCAGCACCTTAGTGCAGGCCGCCACTATGTCGTCTGTTTGACCGGCTTGGTACAGTTCATACATTTGCTCCCCAAACTGGTTGTCCTCCGTACCACCGCAGCTTGAACAGCCACAGTCGCAAGCCGCACATGCGGCTTCATCACAACCTGTATCTTTATGCATATTAAACATCTCCCTTTCCGAATGTGCAAAATTGAATTACTATTAATTACTATATAATGTTCGCGTTTTCCATCTCCAACACCTGCTACTATTGCAAAAATTTGGGGACTATTAAGGCAACTTTCTGGCTGCTTTTAATATATAGATATCCTTATATTACTTGTTAATCATTTGTTTGTACTTGTACGGAGGCTGTTTTTCATATTTCAAGAACACTTTGTTAAAATAAGACGGGTCGGAAAACCCTAATTCTGCTGCTATTCGATAGATAGGATAATTTGTATCGGCAAGCAGTTTTTTTGCTTTTTCAACTCTCAGTTTCATAACATAATTGGAAAAGGTTATGCCCATTTCCTTCTTGAAATATCGACTAAAGTATTGCGGGTTTAAGTGTACGAGTTCTGCCACAGCATTGAGCTTTATTTCTAAACAGTAATGGCGTTCTATATAATTTAATACGCTTTTGAGGATGTCTCTTTCAGTACCAGTGCTACTCTGACCTTTACTTACCACTGATATAGCTTTAGTTAATGAAACAATAGCTGAATCAATAGCCTTTACTAACTCCTCAGGTCTTACAGGTTTTAAAAGATAATCAGCAACTCCGTTTTTTATAGCTTCCTGTGCATAGTCAAATTCACTGTATGCTGTTAAAATAATAGTCTTTACATTGGGTACAATTTTTACTATTCGTTTCTGAGCCTCAAGACCAGATATTTCAGGGATTCTAATATCCATGAGGATTATATCAGGCCGATAAAGCTTGGCTTTCTCAATTGCTTCGGTTCCGTTTTTTGCATCTTCTAAAATATCAATATTGAAATACTGTCTCTGAATTATTTTTCGCAGTGCCCTTCTTTCTAATGGTACATCTTCTACAATCAGCAGTTTATACATTTTAATACCGTCCTCTTATCAAGAATACTCTTGAACACAAGGAATACGAATGGAAACGCAGGTACCAACATTAGGCGCACTTTCAATTGTCAGCCCACAGCGCTCGCCGAAATAGTGCCTCAGGCGGTCATATGTGTTTACTAGACCAATTCCCAACTCTTTATTTGAATTTATTCCTGTTTGGCGTATTAAATTCAGTACTTCACCCTTAATGCCTTTACCATTATCCGTAATTTTTATTTCTAATTCACGCTCTGAAATCAGCCGTCCAACAATTTCTATTTTTCCGCCCTCCCTTTTGGTCTCAAGTCCGTGGATCATGCTGTTCTCAACAATAGGCTGCAGAATCATTGACGGAATTCGGTAGTCCATAATAGACTCATCAATGTCAATTTCATAACTTATTCTATCACTATAACTTTGGCTTTGGATAAATAGGTATTTATTTATATTGCTGATATCATCACGAATTTTAGGGAAATTATCCTCATTTTTTAAGTTATATCTTAATAGATCAGACAAGCTATAGATCAATTCCTCAGTTTGCGACGCATTTTCAAGCAAAGCCATACGGGCAATTGAATTCAACGTATTAAACAAAAAATGAGGATGCATTTGAGCCTTAATTGTTTTCAGCTTCATTTGTCTTGCCTTTTGTTCAAGCAGTATTTTCTCTTGCGCCTCCATCAGTAATTGCTCTTTCGCTAGTCGGTTGACACCTATTTGATCTATATAATTAGCCAACAACGAATAGCATTCGACAGAGTCTTGCAATTGTTCACGGGAAATTACCGGAATAAACTCAACTGCCACCTTGAGTACATCGAGCGAAATGTCAAATTGTCTAGAGATTCGTTCTATATCAATTGAGTCTCTGGTTTTTTCGCCTTTAAGCAGTACTTGACCGCCTAAGACAGAGCCCACATGATAATCGTTTACTATTATCGGAGCGGCACAATCAATAAGCCCGGTATGACATGTATAGATTCTGCGTTGTTTTTCTTCCATGGCTAACCGGCCAGCTTGCCGGTCACACACCATACATTGCTGAGAGCCTTTGGGTGAGGAACGGATGAGCCTGCAAAAAGGGATGAAGTTACTGATTTTTCCGACAGGAATCCCTTCCGTGTCTGTGGTTATTTGGGGGATATCAATTAATTTCCCCATTTTTTCCTGAATACCGTGAAGTGTATTCATATCAATAATATCCGTTAATTTCATTTTTTCCGCTAGCTTCATCGTAACAGGCCCTCCTTATCTTGCAAATAAGCAATTGGCAACTAAGTTTCAGACTGTTAGATCAACTTGTTAATTCATTGAATATTATAGCATTTTTTCAGGGATATCGAATGGATTTTATTGCTAATTTATAAAGATCATTTTTTTACACTTTTTCTATGCTCACAGCAATTATCTTTTAATGTAAGCTTCCTTGAATAGTCAAAATAGTACAATAAATAGAGTAGATATATTCCAATATTAGGTCAAAATAATCAAAATTACTTTTTATACTTAGTGCTAGAATTAAACTACATCATATAAGGGAGGTAAAAATAATGGCAAGTCCGGCGATCAAGTTTGAACCACAAAAAACTCCTTCGGCTATTTCGTCCCGCGCAGGTTTATTAAAAGATCGATTATTAAGCATTACTCCTGAAATTTGCTATGAACGTGCCGAACTAATCACTGAATCTTACAAAGAGACAGAAGGGATGCCGATTATTTTACGGCGGGCCAAAGCTCTTGAGAAAATTTTGGAGAAAATGGTTATTCGCATTCAGCCTGATGAACTGATTGTTGGCAATCACACGCCCAAACCGCGCAGTTCACCTATTTTCCCTGAGTTTTCTTTTGCTTGGATCGAAGCTGAATTTGATCGTTTAGCCCAGCGTGCCGGTGATGTATTTTTAATCTCTGACGAGTGTAAAGAAAAATTAAGTACCGTTTTTAAATATTGGCAAGGTAAAACAACCCAAGAATATGCTGCTAATCTTATGCCCGCAGACGCCAAAGCAGCTCAAACCAACGGTGTGTTTACGGTCGGAAACTACTTTTTCCTTGGCGTTGGCCATATTTGTGTAGACTACGGCATGGTTCTGCAAAAAGGCTATTTGGGTATAAAGGCTGATGTCCTTAAGGAAAAACTCAAGCTTGATCTTACCAATCCGGAAGACTTAAAGAAATCACAATTCCTGCAGGCAGTTGAGATTGCTTGTGACGCCGCAATTAGTTTTGCCGCCCGGTTTGCAGATGAAGCTGAAAAACAAGCCCAGACTGAAACCAATGCCCAACGTAAACAGGAATTACTGACAATTGCCGCAAACTGCCGCAAGGTTCCGGCAAACCCTGCACAAACCTTCTATGAGTCATTGCAGTCCTTCTGGTTCGTCCAGCTAATCATTCAGTTAGAATCAAATGGTCATTCTATTTCCCCCGGCCGGTTTGATATGTATATGTATCCTTATTACAAAAAAGATGTTATGTCGGGTAAACTGACGCCAGAACAGGCTATGGAATTAATCGAATGCCTGTGGGTAAAATTCAACGAGATTAATAAAGTTCGTGACGAGGCTTCTACTAAAGCCTTTGGCGGATATCCCATGTTCCAGAACCTAATTGTGGGTGGACAAACCACCGATGGCCGCGATAGTACTAACGAATTATCTTACTTATGTCTGGAAGCTACCGAAAATGTTCGTCTTCCTCAGCCATCACTGTCTATTCGCTTTCATCAGGGCACGCCGCAGAAGTTCTTGATTAAATCCAGTGAAGTCGCTGCTCTGGGTCTAGGTATGCCTGCGATGTATAATGATCATGTCATTATTCCTTCGCTAGCCGCCAGAGGAGTATCTTTGGAAGATGCCCGTGATTATTGTGTCATTGGTTGTGTTGAACCGCAAAAAGGCGGTAAGACCGAAGGTTGGCATGACGCGGCTTTCTTTAGTCTGGCAAAATGCCTGGAGTTGGCATTAAATGACGGTGTTGATCCTATTTCCGGCGTTCAACTGGGCCTCAAGACTGGAACACTTGCGACAATGCCCACTTTTGATGAGGTTATGGATGCTTACCGCACACAAATAGAGTATTTTGTTAAATTGCTGGTCATTAGTAACAACTGCTGCGATATTGCTCATGGCAGCATATGTCCATTACCCCTCTTGTCCTCCATGGTTCAGGATTGTGTAGTCAAAGGCAAGTCTCTGCAAGAAGGTGGCGCCCATTATAATTTCACCGGGCCGCAGGGTGTTGGGGTAGCCAATGTCGGCGATGCACTAGTAGCGTTAAAGAAACTGGTTTATGCTGAAGAGGTCATTAGCAGAACAACGTTAGCTGATGCACTCAATAAAAATTGGACCGGCTACGAAAATGAACGTCAGGTAATGTTAAACCAAGCGCCTAAGTTCGGCAATGATGATGATGCCGCTGATGAACTTGCCCGCTTAGCTGCTCGAATCTATTGCGAAGAAGTTGAAAAGTATACCAACCCGCGCGGCGGCCAATTCCAGGCTGGACTATACCCTGTTTCGGCCAATGTTCCTTTAGGCGCAGTCGTTGGAGCTTTACCTGATGGACGACTCTCTGGCACACCGCTCGCTGATGGCGTTTCTCCGGTATCTGGCCGGGATATTAAAGGCCCAACGGCTGCCGCTAAATCTGTAGCCAAACTTGACCATGAGATTGCGTCAAACGGTACTCTGTTTAACCAAAAGTTCCTTCCCAACGCCTTAAAAGGTGAGGCTGGTCTAGGAAATCTCGCAGCCCTGATACGCAGTTACTTCAGTCTGGGCGGCTTACATGTACAATTCAACGTCATTAGTAAAGAAACACTGGAGGACGCTCAGCGTAATCCGGAACAATACCGCGGCTTGGTAGTCCGGGTCGCAGGGTACAGCGCCTTCTTTACCTCTCTTGACAAGAGCCTCCAAGAAGATATTATCGCCAGAACTGAACACGATTTTTAGTAGCAGAAAAAGTTTTGGGAGCAGATTCTTTTCTGCTCCCAAAACTATCAACTAAGTATTTGTTTTTTACGGCAACGGGAGGGAGGGAATCTACTGTGACAGGTGTAATATTCGACGTTCAACGCTTTACCGTTCATGATGGTCCTGGCATACGAACGGCGATCTTTATGAAGGGGTGCCCTTTGCGGTGTGCCTGGTGTCAAAACCCAGAGTCAGTGCGTAAAGAACCGCAAATAACATATTTTCCGTCGCAGTGCATCCGGTGCGGTAGTTGTGCTAAAGCCTGCCCGGTGAAAGCGGTAAGACCTGCTGGCAAGACGCTTATTGAGAAAGTAAACCTGACTTTATGCAATCACTGCGGGGCATGTGCCCAGTCGTGTTGCTCCGGCGCGCTACAACTAATTGGTCAGGTTGCCACTGAAGAAGAACTCTGTGATATCGTGATGCGTGATGCTATCTTTTATCAAAACTCAGGTGGCGGAATCACCTTTACCGGCGGCGAGCCAACCTACCAACCGGAGTTTCTGACCGCCATGGCTAAGCGATTTAAACAACAGGGACTACACTTGGTTATTGAAACCTGCGGCCTATTTCATTGGGATTCTGCTGTAGAAGCTTTTTCACTAATGGATATTATATATCTGGATATAAAACATGCTAATGCCGAAAAACACCAACTACTCACCGGCGAAAGCAATGCCCTTATTCTACAAAATGCCCAGCGCTTGGATCAACTGCAAAAACCAATCCGGATTCGTGTTCCGCTTATCCCAGGCCTTAACGACAGCCTTGAGGACTTTGGCGAGACTGTCCGCTTTGCCGCACGCCTCAATAACTTAGAAAGAATACAAATATTGCCCTACCACAAGTATGGCATATCCAAATATGAGCGTATTGGTTGGGGATATCCATTAACCGAGCTTGAGCCTCCGCCTAAGAGTCACGTTGATTCATTGCTGGCGTTGGCCGAGAGCCACAAGGTCGTTTGTACTTTGTAGCACCGCTTAAATACATATGAAACATAGCAGAGCAATCAAAATCGGTCTTCTAAGATGCTCCTTCATGGGCATCCTAGAAGACCGATGGCGTTTTATAGTCCTTTTTGTTCTATTCCGCTAAATAAGAATCCCAAGTGTGTTGTTGAGTTCATAAGTACCAGCCGCCACTTACCATCCTGGTATTCGAACACGTTAATGCATGTATTGTCTTGTTTTATCTGCCAGAAGTGTGATAAATCAATATCCAATATATCGCACAGCACGGCTTTGTTAACCGCGTCATGAGCAACAACCAGCACTGTTTGACCCTGATGCTTTTCGGCCAATTCACGGAATGCTGCCATGGAACGGTCACGAACAGCCGTGATATCTTCCCCGCCTGGTCCAGGCATGGTAACACCTACTACAGTACTCTTCCATTGGGCTAAAAGTTCCGGATAGGTTTTGCCAACATCATCGCTTAACAGCCCCTCCCACTCGCCATGGTGAATCTCTAATAACCGACTATCGGTATTAACCGGTAACCCATGGGAAGCCACACACATCATGGCTGTATCCACAGCCCGAGATAGCGGGCTGGCATAGCAAACATCAATTGAAACATCCTTAAGAGCTTTGGCTGCCTTTTGTCCCTGCTCTCTCCCGAACGCGGTGAGCGGTGTATCAATTTGGCCTTGATAGCGGCCTTCCTTATTCCAGGTAGTCTCACCGTGGCGGACTAATATAAATCGGGTGATTGCCATGTTTTCCTCCTTAAACTATAACGGGCCGTTACCGGAACGCTACTAGTATTTTCTTATTCATATTGCTACAACAAAGTAAATTTTTACTGTGGCAGTAGAGCGTTCCCTATTTTATGCGTTTTCCTTTTGAAAGGCAAGCATGAGCTCGCGTAGGGCCTGGCAGGATTCATAAGGCACGGCATTGTAAACAGATGCCCGGCAGCCGCCCGCAGAGCGATGTCCGGCCAAACCGACAAATCCTAGTTTTTTCGCAGTATCAAGGAACTTTTTCTCCAAATCTTCATTGGCTAGGCGGAACGTAATATTCATTAGAGACCGTGCGTCCGGCTGAGCATGACCAATGTAAAAGCCGTTGATGTCATCGATGACATCATAGATAAGTGCTGCCTTTTGCTGATTTTGTTTGTAGATCGCGGCTGCTCCTCCCTGCTCTTTGACCCACTCCAGCATAAGTTTTATCATATAGATACTGAAAGTGGGTGGCGTATTGTACAAAGAGTTGTCTTTGGCATACGTTCCATACCGGAGCATTGTCGGAACTTTTTTGTTGGCTTGTTCCAATAAATCACGGCGAATAATCACTACAGTTACGCCAGAAGGGCCAAGGTTTTTTTGCGCTCCGGCGTAAATCAGGGCAAACTTGCTGACATCAAACGGTTTTGACAAGATGTCACTTGACATATCCGCAATGAGCGGTACAGTCCCGGTGTCAGGGAAATCCTGCCACGCTGTACCATAAATGGTATTGTTGGAAGTAATGTGCAGGTAGGCAGCGTCAGCATTGTATTTCAATTCCTCAACTGCCGGTATACGGCGGTAGTTGCCCTCCTTGGCTGAAGCGGCGACAAATATCTCGCCCAGCTGCTCAGCTTCAGCATAGGCTTTCTCAGACCAGACTCCAGTCATGACATAACCCGCTTTTTTACCTGTCGGCAAGAAGTTCAAGGGCACCATAGCAAACTGGAGGCTGGCGCCGCCTTGCAGGAATAGAACCTCATAGCCTGCCGGGATCGCCAGCAGTTCTTTTAATAGCTCAATTGCCCTGTTATGTACTGCCTCATAATCTTTGCTGCGGTGGCTGAGTTCCATAACCGACATGCCTGTTCCGTTAAAATCAAGTAGTTCTTCCTGCGCTTTTTGAAGGGCTGTAAGCGGCAGCGCAGCTGGTCCGGCATTGAAGTTGTATACTCTTTTACTGTTCTTTTCCATAAAAATCACCTCATAAAAATCTCGCCCCTACATGCAAATATTATGTATGGGGCGAAACAGATATCTCGCGGTGCCACCCAGTTTAGACCTAACAGCACAGCCAACTCCGCATAAAACAAAAAACCCTCATCCCCTACAGGGACGAGAGCTATTCCCGCGTTGCCACCCATGTTGCCTTCCGGCCAACTTTTGCCGCTATACCGGGCGGACCCGTCAGATTCATCATAAGCCACTCCCAGGCGGAATTAATCATTACTCACACCAGCTCACACCAACCGCTGGCTCTCTGAAGATTGTAACCAATTAACTTCCTGTTCATCATGTTACGCTATTTAACTTGTTTTCGATTATACATTATGCGCCGACCGCAGTCAAGTGTATTTTACCGAAAAACTATCAAAAACATTCCTGCTGTTTTATAAACATGCGCCGAACACGAGCGTCAAGGGCAGCAGTAAGCGCGGCGTGTGTATTGTTTAACCGTCCGGCTTGAATTCGCTCCAACAGATTCTGCTGAAAGCGGCCAACGCCAGGGCCTCCGCCAATCTTGGCGGCAATTTCCTGTCCGCTCAGCCTAAGCTGCGCTGGAAAAAATGGTACCTCAAGCAAAATCTCGCTAGCGATTTCCCTGACGGCTTTTAGCCCGGCCATATCACTTTGAGTGTGCCCGGCCAACCGATCGGCCTGATGCAAGGTAAACAGCTGCACCAAAGCGGCATTAAATTGACTGCAGTTTTTAAAGTCACCAGCCAAACGCTTGAGCCATCTTAGCACAGCTTTACGCTCAGCTTCCGGGAAAACCAGATGATTGCGAATGAGCCATTCCACCCGTTCGACCATCTGACGCTCTACCCGTAATCTTGCCAAGATAGCCGCGGCTGCCTTAGCCCCGGCTTTATCATGACCGGGATCAGACGGCTGGCCCTCCCGATTCATAGTACGTACTCCCGGCCAACCTTTAGCAACATCATGCAATAGCGCACTCCAGCGCAGGACGGCCTCCGGCGGTATCAACTCAACAGTCGCAAGCGTATGCCGCCAGGCATCGTACAGATGATATTTCGGGTTTTGCGGTAATCCGCTAAGGTGCTCAAGCTCAGGCAGAATAGGCACAGCATATGCCTTCCCCTGTTCTTTGGCCTGACATTTAGCCCCCAGCAACCCTGTTTTAAGCAGTACGCCAAAACCCTGTGATGAGAAGTCAGCAATCAGCGTTTTCTCGATCTCAGTCCGTACTCGCTCGACTGACAAACCACTCACCCGGCCCAGGTTGGCCGAAATAGCAGCCATTGTGCCACTTTCCAGGTTAAACCCAAGGCGGGCGGCAAAGCGGGCAGCCCGGAACATCCGCAGCCCATCCTCGGCAAACCGTTCATGCGGGTTGCCTACTGTACGAATAATCCCAGCTGCTAAGTCTTCCTGCCCTCCAAACAAATCGATAATACGGCCGTCAGTCCCCATAGCCATGGCATTAATCGTAAAGTCGCGCCTGGCCAGATCCTCTGCCAGACTCACCCCGAGCTCAACTGTTTCCGGTCGGTGACTGTCGGTGCCATAACGTTCACTGCGAAATGTCGCTACCTCATAGTTATGATCGCCGGCCACAATGATCACCACACCAAAAGCAGCCCCCACAGTGATAGCCCGCCAGCCCTGACGCGCTGAAATAGCTACGATCTCCTCCGGGATTGCACTGGTAGTCAAATCGATGTCGACAGGCTGGGAACCGCGTACTATATCCCGCACCGCGCCGCCCACAATGTATACCTCATAACCGGCAGCCTCAAGCGCCTTCATAATCTTTCTGGCTGTTTCCATAGAGTGTACTCCTTTAGCCGTTGACACGTCGACCAGTCAATTCAACAAATACATCCTCCAGATTCGTATGCCGCAGTGTTGTATTGGTTGCCAATGTCCCGGCAAACGCCGCAGCTTCACTCCGGCTGGCAAAGAAGCGATATTGCGTACCTTCGCTCTCTGTCCATTCCACCACATAGTTGCCTAACCGTTCACATAACAACCTTGGACTGTTGAGCGCAATTAGCTGCCCCTTTTCCATGATGGCAACACGCTGGCAGAGGCTTTCAGCCTCTTCAATATAGTGGGTAGTCAATAGCACCGTTAACCCATCAGCATTCATACGACGAATAAGATCCCACAAACGCCGTCTCACCTGGGGATCAAGCCCTACAGTAGGTTCGTCCAGAAACAAAACCTGCGGCTTATGCAGGAGTGCCCGCGCGATCATCAGCCGCCGTTTCATACCACCTGAAAAAGTATTCACCATATCATTGCCGCGTTCTGTAAGCTCGACATAATCCAATAACTCTTCAATACGCTGTTCCCTCAGTTCGCTGGACATATGGTGCAGCCGTCCATGTAAATCCAGGTTTTCCTTGGCTGTCAGATCAATATCAAGATTTAAGTGCTGAGGAACAACGCCAATAACTGATTTGACGGCTAGCTCATCCTGTGGCAGCCGCCAGCCGTTAATTGTAATATTACCGGCTGTTGGCCGGGTAAGCATGGTCAGAATTCGTATTGTCGTAGTTTTACCGGCACCGTTAGGACCAAGCAAACCAAAGGTTTCTCCCTGTTCAATCGTCAAATTCAGGTTATTTACTGCTATTCGCTCACCGAATTTTTTTATTAACCCTTGAATACAAATCATAAGTAACCTCGCAAAATGTTAATGGTGATATTTTCAACAGCAGCCGCGCCAACTCCTGCCTGGTATATTTTTTCGTCCGGGACAAAAGTCCTATATAGTCAAATTAGTACCAATGTTATGATAAATTTACGTGACAAAAATCAGGAGGTAAATCCGGGTGTGACTCAACTTGAATCCAACTATAACGAATTTCAACAGATATTTAATGCAGCTGCTGACGGCATGTGTGTTATTGCCCGTGATTTCACTGTGCTGAAAGTAAATGATGCCTTTACTGCGATGACCGGCTTCACACGCGAGCAAACTATTGGGCAAAAGTGTTATACGTTAACACCTAATCCGTACTGCCAAACCCCGTCTTGCCCCATGCTTCGCATTGCTGATTCCCTGCAATGCATTGATTTTGATATTACTTTTAAAAACGGCGTCGGGGACGAAATAGATTGTATACTAACAGCCACACCGTTACTAAATCCCTCACGCGAGCTAACAGGGATTGTTACATATATCAAAGATATTACTGAGCGCAAACGTCATGAACGCGAGCTTATTACCACTAATCAAAACCTGGAGAAAAAGGTTATCGAACGCACACAAGCGCTTAAAGGCCAGGAAGATCAGCTTGTTAGGCTGCTATATACCGATACGCTAACCAGCCTCCCTAACCGCTTACGCTTGCTCCGGGATGTTGCCAAATCTAAAGTACCTGTTGTAGCACTTATTAACATTGATGATTTTGAACAAATAAATAACTTTTACGGTTATGCTGAAGGTGATTTTATTCTCGTCAGCCTGGCACGGCTGCTATCGGATATTTTACCTAACCCCGCTTATGCACTTTATAAAATGCATGCGGACGAATACGCAATCTTTCTTGATGCTCAGACTGCAGCCAATTTGCCTGCAATTTTAGATAATTTTGAAGGACTGGCCAAGCATATTGCTTCAACTATTCTTACAACCCGGTTTTCCACAAACCACCAGGAAGTCCTTTTACGGGTAAGCACCGGCATAGCCTTCACAGCCAGTGCCGATCCTAAAAGTCTGGTTATCAAGGCTGACATCGCCCTGCGTGAGGCTCGCGCGCAACGTAAGCCTTACCTCTTTTTTAGAGAAGCTGATGGCATAGACGCCCGCTACCAGGATAATATCAAATGGGCGAAATTACTGCAGGAAGCCATTAAATATGACCGTATTGTTCCGTATTTTCAGGCAATATATAATCATCGAGATCCTAATAACCGTCATTACGAAGTACTTGCGCGGCTGGTGGATAATCGAGGGAAGATTATCTCCCCTCACCAGTTTCTCGACGTTGCCAAAGCTACCAGACAATATCCGGCCATAACGAAAGCCATTATCCAAAAATCGTTTTCGGTATTCAAACACCTCCCTAACGAAATATCCATCAACCTCGATGTAGAAGATATGCTGGATCTTCAAACAACCACTATGATTCATGAACTGCTGGAGAAATATAACATGACCCGAAAAGTGGCTTTTGAGGTATTGGAAAACCATAGTCTGGAAAGCCACACTGCTGCCGTTCAATTCTTAAAGAACCTTAAAACGTCTGGCTGCAAATTGGCTGTCGATGATTTTGGCTCAGGTTATTCCAACTTTGCTTATGTACTGTCGCTTGACTTTGATTATCTGAAAATTGACGCCTCTCTCATCAGAAATATTGATCAGGATGCCAGTTCACAATCCATTGTCAAAAGCATTGTTGCCTTTGCTCAGGATATGGGCATTAAAACAATCGCTGAGTTCGTCCACTCTGAGTCAGTATTTACGACTGTCCAGAAGTATAATATTGACTTTTCTCAAGGTTATTACATAGCCAGGCCTGGTCCACAACTTGCTTAGTGACAAGTAGCAACAATGCAATCCCCGGAGAGTTTTGAAAGCTTCTCCGGGGATTGTAGATTTAAAGCTGACCTCCCACGGAGGCCAGCTTTATGAGTAACTATTAGTATCTTACCGCGGGAAGCAGCCTTCACGTGGGAAACAACCTTGACGCGGGAAGCAGCCTTGACGCGGAAAGCAGCCTTGACGCGGAAAGCAGCCTTGACGGGGGAAACAACCAAACTGCCGGGGGAAGCAGAACCTACGGGGGAAACAGCCAAACTGCCGGGGGAAGCAAAAACTACCGGGAAAACAGCCAAAGCCAACACCGACAATGAACTGACGGTCGTCACTTCTCACATCAGAGTCATCATCCCATTCGTCCTCATCGTCATCCCATTCTTCAAGTTCAGGATCTTCCCAATCAGGGCGCTTTTTATAAGCCATCTAAAATTCCTCCTTTAGCTTTGTCACTTCGGCTAAGAAAGCTCGAAGGTTCACTTATGCTACATAATATGCAGATATTGGTTCTGTTGCTACTGATAAACAACTCCGATAGTAACCAATGTCAGATAATTATTCGCAGCATGGAGGATGATCGGTGTCCATAAAGACTGAGTCCGGCAATATAAGTAACCAAAGAGACCGCTTAATGTTCCTATATACATCGCGTTACCAAGCATGTTCCATCCAAGTATTCCGTCAGCCAGCCAAACGGGAATGTGAATGACTACAAACATAATACTTACCACAACGTTTGCACTGAATAAGTTGATTCTCTCAATCAACTTATTCAGGAGAAATCCCCTGAAAAACAGTTCTTCTACTGTGCTTGCCGCAATAACAGAGTTTAGCCAGTAGTCAACCGGCCAGGTAAACCAAAGCTTACCATGCCCAATAATCATTGCCTTACTTAAACTAACACCTGCAAATAACAGGCTAAATCCTAATCCCCAACTAATACCGCACAAGCATCTATCCATTCGAATCTGCAAATACTCTGATAAATTCTTTCTGTCTACATAATGAATATAAAGCAGCATAGGAAGAGTAATGCCTATGATAAAACTACCACTGATAGTGGTTTGAACATTTACCCAAACAATCAAAAATACCCAAATGTACATTACAATACATTCAACACTGATTATTCGCAAAAGGTTACCCCGCTGATATAGGATTTTAGCCTATTATCTGCGGGGGTTGTGCTTTTTAACCAGAAAAAACCGATAGACACCAATCGTGTCCATCGGTTTTTTCTGGTTCCTAAATAAGTCCTTTTTTACTATATATCGGACAAGCGGCTATTCGCCACACAGGTAAGTTCCAGGCAAAGATAACCGCCCCAGTGAGCGCCAGCAATCCGCCAATGAGAAAAGTGCCAGGCGTTCCAATCATCCCGGCCGCATGACCCGCAAGCAAGCTGCCAATCGGTGTAATTCCGCCAAAAGACAGGACATATAAACTCATAACGCGTCCCCGTTTATCTTCATCCACCAGGGACTGAATAATCGTATTGGTTGAAGCCATCTGGGCAATGAGGCCAAAGCCCATAATAAAGGCAATGCCCAGCGAAAGCCATAATGCTGTTGACAGCGAAAAGGCGATTAGACCCACAGCAAAAATGACTGAATTTGTCGCAATAACCTTTTCAATGCCCACAACGGTTTTACGGGCTGCCAAACAAATTGTGCCAACAAACGCCCCAATCCCAAAAGACGCCATTAACCAGCCCAGCGTCTCAGGGCCGCCTCCCAAAACTTGTCCGGCAAATAGCGGCATGAGCGGCAGAACAGGAAAACCCACCAGGCTCAAGAGCGCCAGCAACAACAGCACCATCCGAATCGGCAGTGAATTATATGTATAAATAAACCCTTCCTTTAACCCACCCATGATATTGTCCGAGGTAGCCGCAACCTCTTGCGACACAGTCAGTTTCATGGCCAGCAGCGCACCAAGGATAGCGATATAGCTAAGTCCGTTAAACAGATAGCATAAACCCTCCCCAAAGGCTGCAATCGCCAGCCCGGCGACTGAAGGACCAATAATCCGCGCTCCGTTAAACATAGCTGAGTTAAGAGCAATCGCGTTGGCTAAGTCTTCCTTATCCTCGACAATCTGAGAGATAAACGCCTGACGGGCCGGCATATCAAACGAGTTAATCATGCCCAGGACTGTGTTCAGCACGACAATGTGCCACACAGCCACTGTGCCGGTAAACACCAGCGCCGCCAGGGCTAGCGCCTGCACCATGCTTAAGACCTGAGTCCAGAGTATCACCCGGTATCTGTTCCAACGGTCTAAGAGCACTCCGGCAACAGGTATCAGCACTACCCCGGCGATTTGCCCGGTAAAATCGACATTTCCCAGTATCTCCGGTGACTGCGTCAGGCGGTATACCAGCCAAATTGTCGCTGTCCGCTGCATCCAAGTGCCGACAAGCGACATACCGTGCCCAAAATAAAATAGCCGGTAGTTACGATGCCTCAGCGCCCGAAAGGTTTCTTTTATGTCTAGTTCCAGCAACTTACTCACCTCCCATCGCACCAGATAACTACTAGTTTATTCCAGATTACGCCCAGCGTCAACTTTACTAGACTCATCCTGAAACCTAAACAGTATACAAAAGCGAGATTGCAGCTGAATGCTGCAATCTCGTCTCTCGTGAGTCACTTGCCTATTCCTAACTCACCAATATCCCATGCACGGTGGGCATGGGACTGTTTGACTCCTAATGACGCCCCTGAGTTTTCCGGTACTCTGACGGTGTAACCTGACAGCTTTTTTTGAATATATTGGTAAAATAGGCCAGATCCGAGTACCCTAAACGCTCAGCAATCTCAGAAATTCTGAGGGTAGTTGAAGACAGGAGACGTTTGGCCTCTTTTAGTCTAATCTGAGTCACATAGTCAATAAAATTAATCCCTTGCTGCTGCTTAAACAATTGACTTAGATAACTTGGGTTCATGTATACATGCTTGGCAGCCTCAGCCAGTGTTATTTGGCCGGGCGGCAATGATTCAATATATTTTAGTACCTGTTCTACAGGCGACAGCGGAGTAACCCGCAAAGGTTCTCCGGCTTCCTGCTCCTTAGCCGCTTTGTTCCGGCGGGTTAGCCATTTTGTCAGACAAGCAGTAAGCTGCTCTTCTTCGACTGGCTTTAAGAGGTAATCAATGGCCCCTGCCCGGAGGGCCTGCTGGACACAACAAAAATCTTCGTTTACCGTAATAAAGATGACATCCTGTTCATTGCCAGCCTGCCTAAGGTTTTCTAAAAACGTCAGCCCGGTCATAACCGGCATGGTAATGTCAGCAAGCACTAAATCGACCTGATTGGTCTTTAGCCAATCCAACGCTTCCAAACCATTGCTACATTCGCCGGCGACCTTTACCGGCAGGCCGGTCTGTTCGACTGTCCATTTGAGGGCAGACCGAACCCATTTTTCATCATCCACAATAAGAATATTGTTCATTGTGGTCCCCGCCCTCTTCCTTTTTAACAAGTGGCAACTTGACCAGCACCGTTGTGCCTTGGCCTGGGATACTCTCAACGGTTACCCCATAATCGGGGCCAAAAAGGTTGACAATCCGGCGATGGACATTGACTATCCCGATATTGGCACCGCCGGCAGTGATGTCTTTATTAATAAGGTCATGGTTAATCTTGTCCAACACACTCTCTACCATACCTACCCCGGTGTCGGCCACCCGGATAATGAGGTTATCGGACTGCTGATAAGCCGAGATAATGATGCGGGTTGGTTCAGGCCCAGCCCCAACACTGTGGACAAAACAGTTTTCAACTAAAGGCTGCAGGGAGAATTTAACAATCATCGCATTCATGGCCCACTGGGGGATTTCAAAGCAGTATTTAACATTTTTATCAAATCGGTACTGTTGAATTTTAAGGTAGACGGTGCAGAAATTGATTTCCTCGCGCAAGGTCACCGTAGGCGATACTGTCTTTAAGTTGTACCTTAAGAGCGTACCAAGCGATGCGGCCATCGCAGCGATGTCGCCCATATTCTGTTCCAGAGCCATGCCGCGAATGGTTTCCAGTGAATTGCAGAGAAAGTGTGGGTTGATTTGCGACTGCAGCACCTTTAGTTCCATTTCTTTTTGCCCCAACGACATTTCTGTTTCCCGTAATTTAGAAAAGTATACCTCTTCCATAAGCTCCGAAAGTTTCTCGACCATTTGGTTAAAGCCATTCGTAAGCTGCCCGATTTCATCACTTGATTCCACAGGCAATCGCCGTGAGAAATCCCCAACCTGTACGTTTTTCATAAACCGCTGTAAGCGGCGGATAGGCCTGATAATCGTGCTGGCAAAACTGACGCCCAGCACATAGGCAATAAGGAGCGTAATGACAACTGTCCAAAGGATAGTAAAACCAATATGGGCTGTCCCTTTAAACAGTTCAGCCCGGGGAATGGCTGTAACAAACCGCCAGCCCAAGGAGGAGGAATGGTTTAGAATAACTACCTGGTCTTGCTCTGATATAAAGGAGTTGTCCTGTAACGACAGGATGCTCTCCAGATTGAGAAGCTCTGAACGCCGTCCAAGCTTAGAACTGTCAGGATGGTATACATAGTGGCCCTCTGCATCTAAAATATAGAAGGAGCTTTTGCCGACACTGTTCACCTCGTCAGCAAGATCCTGGAGGCGGCGGAAGTTCACATCAATAAGCAGCATGCCCATGGGTTCCAGCGTATACGGACTATGGATTCGCCTGGCAATCGTTATGACAGGCTCTTGCTCGTTACCCCATTTAATAATGCGGCTGACCAGCATGGAGTTGCCGTTGGCTGGTACTGACGCATACCAGTATTCTTTCTCAAGTTCACCAACAGGATACGGTCCCCTGTAACCCAGGCTGTCAATGACACCAACACCATCGATCACTACTGCTACACTCGAAATATCGGAACGCGAATAGGCTATACTCACCAAAAGCTCCCGAACTGCTTCAATCAGCTCCAGACGCTTAACGTCGCTGACTTCGCCCGCTTTTAAAAAGTTGATCATGTCGTGATCGTTGAGTATTTTAAGCGAATTTATCTCAACATCCCGCAGATAATATTCAATCTGAGTTTTAACCTGCTCATTAATCTGCCAGCTATAATTCCTTACCTCCCCTTCGAGAATTGTGGAGGAACGGTAATAAGAGATAACTCCAACTACGACCATGGGGATGATAACAAGTACTGCTGAAAAAGTAAATAACTTGGCTGTTAACAGTTGGTCTTTCAACCAAATGGTTTCACTAATAAACTTAAGTAATGATTTTCTCATAAGTAATAATATTTCGCGATACAAATTTTATATCCTGCTTACTATAAAGAAAACACGGCTTGCGCCGAGCCTTTGGCGACAGCGGAAGCCGATGTTGCCCTTATCCTGTTAGAAAGTTATACTTTCTAACAGGATAACAAATAGGGAGAAGCCTCACGGCATCTCCCTACTTTTATGACTATTACTTGCGAGCTTGCTCGATAGCAGCCAATTCTTCTTTGTAGTTCTCACCATGTTTATCAATAACAGGCTTAACAGCTGCTTGCCACGGTTTAACGTCGTTAACCTCAGTAACTACTACGCCGTTGGCTTTAAGTTTGTCCATGGATTCTTTTTCAAACTTCTCCCACAGATCTCGTTGGGTTGCTACTGAATCAATAGCGGCTTGTTTAATGATTTTGCGGTCTTCTTCAGACAGCTTATCCCAAGTCACTTTGCTGATTAAGAGTACTTCAGGAACACGTTGGTGTCCGTCCAGAATGAAGTTCTTAACTGCTTGATAGTGGTTAGCAGTCAAATAGCTGGGCGAATTGTTTTCAGCGCCGTCAATTACGCCGGTCTGCAGGCCGCTGAATACTTCGCCGTAAGGCATGGGGGTAGCACTGGCACCCAGAGCACTAATGAGATCCATATTGATCTTATTTTGTTGCACACGGATTTTGAGACCTTTCAGGTCTTCAACCTTGGCGACTGGCTTCTTGGTATAGAAGCTGCGGGAACCAGAGCTATAGTAAGCCAGGCCCTTCATTTTTGATTTTTCCAGACCGTCAAGCATCTTATTACCGGCTTCACCGCTAAGAAACTTCCACATATGAGCGTCATTGTCAAAGATATAAGGCAGTGAGAATACACCAAAGGCTTTGTTGAATTCAGCCAGTGGCGAGGAGCTTACGCGAGTAAACTCAATGGCACCAAGCTGTACTTGCTCAATAACAGCCTTTTCTTCGCCAAGCTGAGAGGATGGGAATACTTCAATTTTGATGCGGCCTTTTGTCCGTTCATTAACCAGTTCGGCAAATTTTTTGTCACCCAGGGTAGTGGGGTAATCGGCCGGATGGGTTTCTGCTAAGCGGAACGTGTACTTAGCTCCTTCGGCTTTCTTTTCAGCCGAACCGCTGTCTTTGGAACCGCAGCCAGCGAAAAGCGAACCGGCCAGCAGCAAGGACAGAGCACCCGCAATCAGTTTCTTTCTGTTCATTATTAATATCCCCCTTAAATAATGTTGGGATGAATCCCCATAAGTTAATAGTACCTACTATTTAAACATTGTGGGCAGCCACATAACAGTCTGCGGAACATAGGTAATGAGCAGCAGGACTGCAATCATGGCATAGAAGAACGGCATCATCGCCTTAGTTCCTTGGGACAGTGTTACCCCGCCAATAGCGCAGCCAACGAATAGAACTGTACCAACCGGCGGTGTTAAGAGCCCCATGCCGGCGTTGAAGATGAGAATCAAGCCAAAGTGTACTGGATCAATGCCAATTGCAGTACACACAGGCAGCAGAATAGGCGTCATAATCAGGATCATTGGAGCCATATCCATTGGGCCGCCCAAGATCAGCAGCAGAATATTGATCAGCATCATAATGACAATTGGGCTGTCTGAAACGCTCATGAAGAAGTCGGTAACAAGCATAGGGATCTTAAGGTAGGCAAGTACCCAACCAAAGGCCGCAGAGGCGGCTATTAAGAAGTACACCATAAGCACAGTACGAAGGGTACGCTTAAGCACAGGAATCATAGATGACAGCGGTGCCTCACGGTACACGCCGAAAGCCAGAATAAAGGAATACAGCGCAGCCATAGCACCCGACTCCGTAGCTGTAAACCAACCGGAGATAATGCCACCGAGAATAATAACAGCCGGTGATAAAGACAGAAGACCATGGAACAGGATACTGGGAACTTGAGACTTGTCAATTGGGTCGCCTTTTTGATAGCCGCGTTTACGGGCGATGATATAGGCAACAGTCATAAGGGTACCAAGTAAGATAAATCCAGGAACAATACCGGCTAAGAACAGGCTTTTAATAGAGATGCCGCCAGCGACAATAGAGTATAAAACCAGGTTATGACTTGGCGGAACAACAACGCCTTGAATCGCTGAAGAAATTGTTAGTCCTACTGAGTAGTCGGCATCATAGCCCTTTTTCTTCATCATCGGGATCATAACAGAGCCTACTGAAGAGGCATCAGCTACCGCCGAGCCCGAGATATTGCCGAAGAACATACAGGCTACGCAGTTAACAAGCGCCAAGCCGCCCCGAATGCGTCCGACAATCAGATATGCTAGGTTAACCATTCTGACGGCCAAGCCGCCTTCACCCATAATTTGTCCAGTAAGAATAAAAAACGGAATGGCTAGGAGCGAAAAGCTGCTAATCCCTTGAATCATTTGTTGGCCGAGTACGGCCAGCGGCAGATCCATGTAAATCATAGTCAGCATAGTAGAAAAGGCTAGTACCATTGCTACCGGGAATCTGAGAACCATGAATCCGATAAAACTAACAACGAGTAAGGTAACTGCTACTGCTTGCTGGTCCACTATTCCTCACCTCCCATAGCGCCGCCCATTTCAACTTCATTGCCTTTGTGACGTTTGGTATCAAAACCGGCAACCTGCAGGGCTGAATAAGCACACGTCATAACGCCGGACACAGGCAAAACTAAATACAGTATACTGTTAGGCAGCTTAGTGGCCGCCAAGGTGGATTCGTGCATCATGACGGTAAAATCCCAGCCGTAAACAATTAGATACACGCCGAAGCCAAAAATAGAGAGTCCGATAATTTTATCAAGGATACGGTTAACCATGTCAGGTAAAAAAGCAGTAAAAGAGTCAACACCAAGATGTAAATCTTCACGAAAGCCAATCGCCATACCCATAAACGCGAACCAGACTAAAAGAAGCAGTGTCATCTCCTCAGACCAGAAGAATACGAAATTGAAAAGTTTCCGGGTCATGACCTGGGTGATAACAATAAGAATCATACTGGCGAGGCCTAGAAGCGCAAAACTTTCGAATAGGGTATCTATAGCTAGAGCAATTTTTTTGAGCGTCTCCACGTCATACCTCCTTGCAATATTTATTAAAATTACGCATAGGGTTCTTTGTACATTTTACTGTTCTTTCAAAATATTTAGTATATTAGTTTTTTTAGGTAATTTTGTGTTTTTTTTAGCCTGACTTACAGGGTTACACCGTTCTTAAATATGGCAATCTCTCTAAAACCCATGTGCTCTGCTTTGGTTGGCTTACCTGAAGCCACTTCAACGACATAGGCAAAAAATTGCTCATTCAGTTGCTGCATACTCACGCCGGCAAGCAGCTGTCCGGCATCGAAATCCATCCAATTAGTTTTGCGGGCAAACACCTCACTGTTGGTAGCGACTTTAACAGTAGGTACCACTGTGCCAAGCGGCGTGCCCCGCCCTGTAGTAAAGAGGATGATCTGGCAGCCGGCAGCCGCCAAAGCGGTAGCGGCAACCATGTCATTGCCAGGCGAACTTAAGAGTGTCAGCCCTTTTTTAGTAACCTGCCCGGCATAACCTAGTACATCTGTCACCCGGCCTCTTCCACCTTTTTGGGTGCAGCCTAGCGATTTTTCTTCCAGTGTGCTGATGCCACCTTCTTTGTTACCAGGCGAGGGGTTTTCATAAATCGGCTGGTTATAGCCTTGGAAGTACGCTTTGAAGTCATTAATCAGCTGTACCGTCTTGTCGAATACAGCACAATCGATAGCCCGGTTCATCAGAATTGTTTCCGCCCCAAACATCTCCGGCACTTCAGTCAGCACAGTGCTGCCACCACAAGCAAGGAGACTGTCAGAGAACGCGCCGACCAGAGGATTGGCAGTGATACCTGAAAACCCGTCAGAGCCGCCGCATTTAAGACCAATGACCAGTTCTGACACCGGACAAGCTTCCCGGTTAAACCCTGAGGCATATTGGACAAGGTCGCCAAGCAGTTCTACCCCGGCGGCAATCTCGTCCTCCACTTCCTGAGCCACCAAAAACCTTACCCGCTCAGGGTCGTAATCGCCCAGCACTTTTTTAAAGTCGTCAATATAGTTGTTTTCACACCCCAAGCCAACCACCAGCACAGCCCCGGCATTGGGATGGCGCACCAAGTCAGCTAAAATGCGCTGTGTACTGCTATGGTCATCCCCTAACTGCGAACAACCATATGGATGGGTAATCTCAAAAACGCCATCGACATTGGGCGTGCCCTTAAACCGAGCCGTTGCCTGCTGGGCCATCAGCCTAATATTCTGATTGACACAGCTCACGGTAGGAATAATCCATACTTCGTTACGGACACCAACCTTCCCGTTGGCCCGGCGATAGCCTTGAAAAGTCGGGCAATCACGTGTCGCCTGGTCTGCTGCGGGCTCAGGCTGATATTGATACTCTAGAATGTCTCCTAAATTGGTCTTAATGTTGTGGGTATGAACCCAGTCGCCGGCCTTGATATCAGACGTGGCGTGACCAATAGGAAAACCGTATTTGATGATATGCTCACCGGCGCGAATATCAGTCAAGGCTACTTTATGACCTCTGCCGGCCTTAGCGCCCTCGGCAGGATGAAGAACTACGGCAACATTATCTTTTTCATGAATTTTTAAGTGTGACAAGTCAGCACCTCCTTAATCCACAATCGTTTGTACAGCGGCTCTCATACCATTGGTCGCAATGCGATAGAGGTAGTCGCCTGTCTTGGCAACAAGCCCTTCCACTTGCGTCAAATCCTGACCCCATAGACTGATATTGGCTAGTACTCTTTGTGCAACTTGGCTTGCCGACTCAGGGGAGCCGTCAAACGCTGTCCACACTTCAGCAAAGAACTCCAGCACAGGTACATCATCTTTCATGACGAAATCGCCTTGTTCGCGCCGGGCCTTCATTCCAGATCCTTCAACTTGACCGTCTTTGTATACGGCAATCAGGGCAGCCAGTGAGAAGGTCAGCTTGACCGGCAAGCTGCCATGTTTAGTTTTGTACTCCAGGATGGACGGCAGCACTCTGGCCTTAAATTTAGAAGATGAATTCAGGAGAATGCTTAACAGATAATGTTTAATGAACGGATTACGGAACCGCTCCATCACGCTTTCGGCAAAATCGTCCAGCATGGCTTTATCAAGGTTAATGGACGGCACAATTTCGTCAAAAACAATTTGCCGGACATATTTACCCATAACATCATGCTCCATCATCTCGCCTACAGTATCAAGACCGTACAGAAAGGCCGCCGGCACTGATGAAGTATGCGCCCCGTTCAAAATCCTGACCTTACGAGTTCGATACGGAGTCATGTCATCGGTCCAGATCACGTTAAGACCGGCTTTAGTAAACGGCAGACGGTTAGCCAGCTGTTCCGGGCCTTCAATAACCCAGAGGTGGAACAGTTCACCGGTGTCTAAGATGGTATCCTGATAACCCAGCTTTGCTTCCAATTCTTTGATTTCATCACGGGGATAGCCTGTTACAACTCTGTCAACAAGTGTATTCAGGAAGTAGTTGTGCTGCTCAATCCAGCTCGCAAACTCTGCCGGTAACTGCCAGGCATCGGCTAACTGCAATACAACTTTTTTCAGATTGTCGCCATTGCGGTCAATCAGTTCACACGGCAGGATCACCATACCCTTGGCCGGATCACCGTTAAAATGGCCGAAACGGTGGTAGAGATAAGCGGTTAGCTTGCCTGGGAAAGATACCGGCGGTTGGTTTTCCAGCTTATCAGTCTGATCGTAGGCAATCCCAGCCTCAGTAGTGTTGCTGATAACAAATTCGATGTCCGCATTTTCGGCGCAGGCGAGACATTCGTTCCATTGTCCATAGGGGTTGATACAACGGCTCACAGAGCTGATAATTTCTTTTTCCTCGTAGGGCTGGCCGTTTTTAAGTCCACGCAAGAACAGCGTGTATAGCCCGTCTTGTTCGTTGATCTGCTTAGATAAGCCTTCGGCAATGGGCTGCACAAGTACGGCCCTGCCGTTAAACAAGCCCTGCTGATTCATCTGATGAATCATCCAGTCGGCAAATGCCCGTAAAAAATTGCCCTCGCCGAACTGAATGACCCGCTCAGGCAATGCAGCTGCAGGATGGAGCTGGTTGTTAAGTTTATTCATACCCGTACCCCCCAATTGTATTTTGCAGTTCAATTAACTGTGGATCTAGTTTGAGATTTTGTCTTACTTAATTCTATAGTCTGAATGTTGCTAATGGTATAACACTTTTTTTAGACTATTTTGTGTTTTTTTTAGTTTACGATAAAAGGGTTGCTTCAGACTGATTCATCATGGTACTATCGGTGATAGTGGATCTGTAAACCATACTAAGGAGACTACCTGTGAATAATAATCGCATAACCATGATGATGATTGCCGTCATTTTCCTGTGGGGCATCAATGTCGTTATGATTAAATATTTGACCAATTATTATCCGCCCCTGGCTCTTGCCGGTATTCGCATGGTACTGGCTGCTGCCTTCTTACTGCCGGCTGTACTGTATCCGGGCGGCTGGCAGCCTGTACCCCGGGCCGCCTGGGGGCCTATCTGCGGTGTGGCACTGTTTAATATATTCCTACACCAGATAGCCTTGTCATGGGGCATAAAAGCAACCAGCGCTACGCACGCTACGCTGATACTTGCACTGAATCCGTTGCTAACCACTCTGCTGGCCAGTTGGCTTGTTCGCGAACCACTTAGCCGGAACAAATTACTCGGTGTGGTCTTAGGGCTGGCCGGGGTATTGCTTATTATATCCGGCAAGGCTGATACAGTAGGAGCGACCCTCTTGGGCGATGGCGTCATGGTCATTGCCATGCTCGCTTATGTCTTCGGTTCGCTGTGTGTCAAAAATGGCACGATTTACGCCCCGCCGCTCATTGTCACGACTTACAGCCACTTGGTAGCAGCTCCTGCCCTGGTACTACTCGGCTTATTTGCTAACCCGGTCTGGGTGTACGAAGGCGCTTTTGAGCCTTGGCCACTCGCCATTTTACTCTTTTCCAGTTGGTTTAGCACAGCCCTGGGCGCGCTATTGTGGAACACCGGTGTTCATCATATTGGCGCCTCAACAGCCTCGCTGTTTTTAAACGGTCAGCCAGTCGTCGGCCTCTTCGCCTCAGCGCTGTTCTTAAATGAACAGCTGGTATGGCAGCATTATATAGCACTAATCCTGGTACTTATGGGCGTCGGCCTGGGGACAGGCGCACTTGCCAGTTGGCGAAAAGGTACATAACGATAAAGAAAACACGGCTTTCGCCGAGCCTTTGGCGAAAGCGGAAAAGCCGCCTGTGCCCTTGGGGTAATGTTGCCCTTATCCAGGAGAAAGTTATACTTTCTATCAGGACGAAAAAGGCCAGGAAGCGTATAAAGCTTCCTGGCCTTCTTTGTAACCTTTGCCTATATCCGGAACCCACTATCTCCTGTTTGAGTTTTGCAGCCACCATAGCAACCTTTTGTTAGCTTGACTGGCAATTGTTCTCAACAGCGCTCATTATTTGTCGATCGTGCCTCTTTGCTATTTTTCTTTATTATTCGACTTGATTCGACTTTTATCTTTTGGTACTATTGTTACAAGCCTATTGACCTAGCTGCAATTATTATCGTATAACCTTTTTGACAAGTATGGGTATTAGGTAAACAGTTCTTATGCACCATTGATACGAGTTAGGAGGGACTTAGGCTTATGGCTGACAATGCAAGAATTAAAAATTCACTTTCGTTTGATGAACCTGACAATAGCTTTAATCCCCGTGAAGCTATTACCGAAGCCAAGCGGTGCTTAAGCTGCAAAAACCCACTCTGCCGGACAGGCTGTCCGATTGAACATGAAATTCCTCAATTTATTGACGCGCTGGCTAGAGGCAATGTCGGCGAAGCCAGCACTATTATTGCCCGTCGCAGCAATCTCCCGGCCGTATGCGGCAGAGTATGTCCGCATGAAAAGCAATGCGAAGGTGCCTGTATACTGGCCAAAAAGGGAAAAGGCATCCGAATAGGTAAGCTTGAACAATTTATTGCTGATTTTGACGCCGAAATGGAACTTACGGCGCATACTCTGCCCAGCAAGTTTGCGGGCAAAGTAGCGGTTATCGGCTCCGGCCCGGCTGGTCTCACAGTGGCCGGTGATCTGGCTAAAGCCGGTTATGAGGTTACTGTGTTTGAAAGCCAATCCGAACCTGGCGGTGTCTTAGTATACGGGATTCCCGAGTTCCGCTTAAAAAAGGATGTTGTTCGGCGGGAAATCCAGCGTATTGAAAGGCTGGGTGTGACATTCAGCACCGAAGTTCTGGTAGGGCCTGATATTACGATTGACGAAATGTTTGCTGATGACTATGACGCTATCTTTATCGGCACAGGTACAGCCTTGCCCCGCACACTTGATGTTCCAGGCAAAGATTTGCCGGGTGTGCTGCAGGCCAGCTACTTTTTACAGATGGTCGCTTTAGCCAGAGGCGGCAATGTTGATCGCCGGGAAGTGCCTGTACAGCTTGGCGATAAAGTCCTTGTTGTTGGTGCCGGCAATGTAGCCATGGATGCTGCCCGTACCGCAATTCGCCTGGGCGCAAGAGCTAGTGTCGTTTATCATCGCACCGAAAAAGAGATTACCGCCCTACCTTCTGAATATCAGCAGGCAAAAGAGGAAGGCGTAGAATTCATTTGGCTGGCCAGTACCACGAAGTTTTTTGGCCAAGACAAACTGACCAGTCTCGAGTATGAAGTAATGGAGATTGACGACGATAAAAATATCCGGGGGACAGGGCGCTTAGAAAAGATCAATACCGACAAAGTAATTTTGGCGATTGGCCAACGTCCGGCTGCCCGAATTGTCTCAACAACCACAGGCATTGAGGTCAACGAAAAGGGCTATGTGATTACCAAAGATCGCCCATATGGCATGACTACCCGGCGCGGTGTCTTCGCCGGCGGCGATGTTGTGCATGAACCGGCTACTGTCGTACTAGCGATGAAGGAAGCGAAAAAAGTGGCTCAAGGCATTGCCCTATATATCGAAGCAAAAAAACTGTTAGAAGAATGTGGAGCATAATAAGGGCGCTGAACCCCCATAAGAGGCGGCAGCAGCCAAGTAGAAGAAGAGCTATCGGCGGTTGCCGATAGCTCTTCTTCTTTATCACTTACCTAGTTTTGCCTTTACTGCCCGGACAATCTCGCGGGCAAACGGGCCAAGATCATCGTCGGCATAGGCCTTCATTATCCCGGCGGCTACCTGGCGAATGGCACTTTTAATTACATCGGTGCTCCCGTAGGGCTGGCAACGCAGTGTCTCTTCAAGCAACACGGCGGCTGTCAGCGCTTTTTCAGCAGCCTGTGTATTTATATACGTAACACAGTCAGCCTGACCAAGGATAATCTTGCCTGCCGGCGCTAATATCTCCTGGGCCAGTGCGGCAAGTTCCTCCGGCTGTTCATCCACAATAATAATAGGCTCAGCCCCCTGCGCCATTTCCCTCGCCTGCGCGACAAATTTGGCCCCAATGCATCTAACCTGCGGGGAAGCCGTTACTGCCAGCACATGTTTGGCCACATTGGTCGCCACATTGATCATGTTGATCGGCCGTTCCAACTGGTTAAAGTCTTTGATTAAACTAATGACTTCCCTGTCAGGCACGACCAGGAGTATCGTGCCCCAATCAGCCAACTCTTCAAGGTTTGCGGCTGCTGAAACACCCAGCTCTTGGGCAACCGCCTGCAGCCGGTTCTCATCGCGGTCAAAAATTTTAAGATTGACATGACCAGCTAACTTGCCTGTAAGTACTTTACCCATGCGCCCTACGCCAATCAAACCAACCGCTTTCATCTTAGCCACCTCATCTAATCAGGTTACCTTCCCTCCCCAGCACTCATACAATAGTAAGAAAGGACTTAACTTTTGCCAATTGGTCCTTTCGGCACTGCAAAATTCTCAGTCATTCTTACGTATCATTAGCATGGGAATGTTTTTTTGGAAATGCATCAAATTCTTTGTAATATATGCCCCTTACCGGTAGGTGGTGCAGAATATGGCACATGTTCAGAATTTAACACCCAATTAACAAATTACTAACATACTCAAGCCTAACCGCCAGTACAATTTAACATAGGCACCTAGTTTGCCAATATACCGTAGCCTTAGTTATGCAAAGATAAAGAAGGGGGATAGCTTTGATTCCAGAGCGTTACGTCATACTTGAGGGGGCCATAGTTAATGTCAAAATGTTATGTACTTGATACCAATGTTTTGCTTCACTCACCTAATGCCTTATTCGCCTTCAATGAGCATATGATCGTACTCCCGGAAGTCGTGATTGAGGAGCTTGACCGCTTTAAAAAGGAAAGCAGTGAGCGTGGTGCCCATAGCCGTCACGTCAGCAGACTTATAGATAAGTTCCGGTTACAAGGCAACTTGTTAGAGGGTGTTCCCCTTAATGAGTTTGGCGGCGTGCTGCGACTTGAGGCCAACCATACCTGTACCGAAATGCCGGTTCACTGGGACAAAGAAAAAGGCGATAACCGGATTCTCCAAATATGCAAAGGTTTAATGGAAACCGGCTATCAGGCAATTCTTGTAAGCCGGGATACCAATATGCGGGTCAAAGCGGCGATCCTTGAAATCCCGGCAGAAGACTTCCGCAATGACAAAGTCGCAAGTATCGACCAACAATATACCGGCCGCCAGACAGTATACACCTCCAGTGAGATTATTAATGAGTTCTATCGTGATGATGTTAATTGCCTAGACCCGGCAAAGCTTTTTGCCTATGATGAAAACGCCGGACTAACGACTCCTGCCCATTTTATCACAAATCAATTTCTGCTAATAAAATCGTCTGATAATGCCCGTCATACCGCTCTTGGCCGGTTTGACGGACAAAAAATCGTCCAGCTCAGATACCGGAACCGTAATCCTTTTGGCGTAATACCAAGAAATGTTGGACAAATATTTATGCAGGAATGTCTCATGATGAGCGCCGAAGAAGCACCGCTCGTAATTATCAAGGGCCCTGCCGGAACGGCTAAAACCTTTTACTCTTTGGCGGTAGGCCTATATAAAAACATGGACTGTCGTCCCAGAGAGTACCATCATATTTTGATCTGCCGGCCTCACTGTATGCTTGATGAGGGGCTTGGTTTTCTTCCAGGAACAGAGTCGGAAAAGTTAGAACCCTATATGCGGTCAATAAAAGATAACCTGTTTACCTTAATGTCCGGCTGCTCAATGACCGATGACAAAGATGTTGCTCAAGCCGAAGACACCGTAAGTATGATGTTTGAAAAAGGTATTATCCAGACTGAAGCCCTCGCCTATCAGCGCGGCCGCTCACTACAACGCTACTGGGTCATGTTTGATGAAATGCAGAACTCAACCCCCCGGCAGGCTAAAGCCGTATTAACCCGATCAGGTCAAGGAACAAAGATCATCATGCTGGGTGATCCGGCACAAATTGATAATCCACTTTTAGACAGTCAGTCAAATGGGCTGTGCTACGCCGGCGAAAAAATGATCGGCTCTAAGCTTTGTTATCAGATTACCATGCTTCCGGAAGAATGTGAACGCTCCCCGTTAGCCGCAGAAGCAGCTATGAGATTATAGGAAAAGAGTCTCAGCGTCTATGTATGCTGAGACTCTTTTCTAGCTTGATCTGACCGAAAATGATTCTGCTGTACAGAGTACGGCACCTGAAACGGCATCACAGTTGACCCGCAGTTTGCGTGAACTATTCTTTATACTAGTGCCTTAAAGACTGCAAGCCCCAGCCCGGCCAAACCGCCAACGATAACACCGTTAATTCGAATCCACTCCAGGTCTTCACCTGCTTTGTCTTCAATAAACCGATTAAGATCCTCATCAGAAAGCTTCTGCAATGCACGACTTGCTACCTTTCCCACAAGATGATGTTCGTTATCAATCATGTTCCTGATAAGTACCTTAACATAGGTCTCAGCCTGCATCTGCATCGTGGGGCTCTGTTTAAACTGCTCCCAGCTGCTTTCTACATGGCCAGCAAGCCATTCTGCCACATAATGGCGATACTCGGATGGCTGCCTGAGCGCATTCAGCACAGCCTGAATTAATGCCGTAAGCGGCTCAGTAAGGGAAATTCGAGTAACCAGGCTATCTTTCCAGCCATTGATCGCCGTTTCCCACTCAGGCGTTTCCAGCCTCATGGTTAGCTCTGAAAGCTGATCTTCAAACCAATGCCGGACAGGATGATCTTCATCCTGGAGTTCATCTACTGTTTTAATCAGTTCCTGGTGTAAAGCATCGGCGGCATCTGTCAGGTTAATCCCATCAATGGTTTCCATAAATCCAGTAACCATTGCGGACAGCCAATTTTTCTTGGCTGTTTTTTGTTTGACCTGTTCCAAGTAGAGAAAAATAGTGTCCCGGGTTTTCTCCTCCCGCGCCAGTATGGCAAGTTCGCCGATAATCGCTAGATATATTTGCCGTCCCCTGCCTTGCTCTAAAGACCAACGGACAACATCCTCAGCGTGGGGCGCTGCTGATTGATGCTTTAGAACAAGCTTAATCATTCTTTCGGAATATTTAACGGCAGTATCCGGATTAAATGTCTGTACCAGCCCATCAATCAGTTTATCAGCCGCTTGCCTGATAAACGGTCTAATGCTGATGCTCTCAGTGTGCGTAAGCACTTGTTTAATAATGTTAGCTTCGATCAGCCGTACATTTATAGACTCTTTGCTAAGAAAGTCTTTTTCCACAGCACGAGCTAAGCCTTCAATAAGCCGTTCACGGTTCCGCGGAATAAGAGCAGTATGATAAGGAAAGCCAAGTGGACGGCGAAATAGTGCTGTTACTGCAAACCAGTCAGCTACGCCGCCTGCCAAACTGGCTTCAGCTACGGTTAACAATGCATTAGTCCACCAGTTGCCTGGATAAGAAGATGTTAGCGCCAGGGCAATCACAAATAAACCGGCAGCCGCTGCCAGCGCTTGATTGGCCCGCCCCCTGACCGCCCTCATGGCCTCACCCCAACTGCATAAATAATGAGGAACAATACTATACCGACCAAACCGCCAACAATAGAACCGTTAATCCTTATCATCTGTAAATCGTTCATAACCTTTGACTCAATATAGTCTACAAGCTCAGCATCGCTAAAGCTCTCCAGGTAACTGGCGACAAGGCGCCCAATCTCACCGTGGTTCTTATTCACCCACCTAACCAACCAGTCAACCAGCAGTGCATCAAGCTGGTCTTGCCTGCCAGTATCACCTGTTAAGTCGTCGGCAAGTTTTGCCGCCTGCCTGACCAACCACTTAGACCAACCTGCAGCCATTTCTGGTTCAGCAGCCTGATACTCTGCCAGTCGCTCTGCGAGTTTTACTGCTATTGGCCTTAACTTTTCCTCTGCCTGTTGTCCGAGCAAAGCGTCAGTTTGTAAGTCATCAGCAAGCTTAACAAGCCAGCCGTTCAGTCGCTGACGCAGGTGGTGGTCGCGGCTATACATTCCTTCCAGCAAGCCTGCCGCCTGCTCCTGGATCATACCAGCAACTGTGACGGGATCAAGGCTGAGCAGGTTCTCTAGTATCCAACCCGCAAACTTGCGCTGGTTCTGCCTGGCAGCATAGTCTTTAAGGGCGCTGCTATACATAGTAGCGATAATTTCTGTTATGTATTTTTCGCGGGCCATCTGTTTAATTTCCGTAATTCCAAAATCGATCAACTCATCTGCAAAACCGCTTGCTAACGACCAGTCCAGAGCCTGACCAGCCAGTGGCGCAATTTTTACCTTATCTTTGTGTTCTCTAAGCACCAGGTCAATCGCGGCTGATATCTTAGCCGTGTCTATGGCACCACTGGCTTTCTGGACAAACCCACCTGCTAAAATATGCAATTGCTGCCTGGCTTCAGCCTGTCCGGCATAATGCATAATCAGCCTGGCTAAGCCAGCCTGGCGTAATGTTTCTCTGATATTATCGGCGGTTAAGAGTTCTTCTTCTACCATAATAATAATTGCCTTAAAAATACGGTCGCGGTTTCTCGGGATAATCGCGGTACGGTAAGGTATTTGCAAAGGCTTTCTGAACAGCGCCGTCACAGCATACCAGTCAGCCAGGCCGCCGACCATAGCGGCACTAAAGCCACTAGTTAACAGCGCGCCCCAGAAGGTGTGCTGATGAGGGTAGCTCAGAAAAAAACCAGCAGCCGCCCCTACCAAGGTAACTGTTGCTATATGACGATTATCTGCCTTCATAAGTTCACCTTCTCTCTAATTTTCATCGGCAAATCCGAAATAAATACCTAATTCATAACCATATATTAGAAGCAGTACCCTATCCGGCCAAATTATGAGATTGGGCGACCCATAAGCATAGAATAAACCCGTGCTCCTCCTGTTGCTGTTTTACAGCTTGCCACGGCTGTTGCTATCAGGTACTCAGCAAGATACAATGGATTGAAAACTATTGAAGAAGGGGTGAGACAATGTCTATTTCTCGCTGGTTCTGGCACGCAATTACCGGGTGTCCTGAGACTGATCTAGACCATACTATGTATGGTACAACCCATTGCCGCACCTGCGGACGGGTTACCTTCGTCTCAGACACTCTCCCCAAAATTAACAGGCTTAAAAAAACAAGTCACCTTAGCTCTCGTTAATATGTGGCCCGGCCCTGCCGGGATATTTACATAACCGCCAAGCTGCTGCCGCAGACTGGCGGTTTATTATTTCCAAATAATCTAACACATTTTGAAGGAAATATCTAGAAGTATGTCGAAAACAGCTGAGAATATCACAGCGCCTGTTTTTTTACATAGTATATAGCAATGAAGAGCGTGGAGGTTATTATGCAATTTGTTAAAAATCTTGCGACTGCCAAAAAAATAATTGGCCTAGTATTGCTAGTCACCGTCTTTTTGACCTGTGTTGGCTATGTCGGTTATTACTTTACTGCCAAACTAAGCACCAGCCTAGATAACATGTACGATAACAGATTACTGCCAGTAAAATATCTGAATGCCATGAGAGCTCACTCCCGGGCGATTGAAGCAAATATTGTCGAATTATTCCTGCCCAATATCGACAAAGCCCGCGAAAATCATCTTACATCTGAAATTACTAATCGGGTTACCGAATTTAACGAACTTATGACTATCTATGAAAAAATCCCGCTGGATAATTATGAGCAAGAGAGGCTGGTCAAGCTTAAAGAAGCCTTGAACGCCTATCGCACTGCCCGAAATAAAAGTCTTGATATGGTTATGGCCGGACAAAAGCAGCTAGCTTATGAAAATTATGAACAAAATGCGTTAAAGTACTTAGATATCACCAATGTTCTACTTAAAGAGTTATCTGATTACAGCGATGCAAAAGCTGTCGCAGCTAACGAACAAGGCCAACGGGATTCGACTAACGCAGCAACAACTATTCTGGTATCGATTATTACCGCGGTTATTCTAGCCTTATCATTAGGCTTGTTCTTCTCAAGGCTGATTGTTAATCCCATTAAGCGGCTACAGGCTATGACAGTCGAAGTCGGGCACGGTAATCTGACTGTGCAGGAACACGTGGACTCAACTGACGAAATTGGTCATCTGACGCAGGCTTTTAATGCCATGATTGATGATCAGCGCAAGATTGTCAGCACAGTACGTCAGGCTGCTGTTGAACTGTCCGGTGCCTCAGAGCAGCTAGCTGCCTCCAGCCAAGAGGTATCATCAACAGCCACCGAGGTGGCGCGCAACGTGCAGGAAGTGGCCCAGGAAGCCGAATCCGGCAACCAGGCGGTAGTAGATACTTCCAAGGTACTGCTTGAATTATCATCCATGATTCAAATTGCCAGAAAGCTAGCCGAATCCTCTGTCAGAAACTCTAAAATTACCCTGAAAACGGCCACCGCTGGTTCCGGGACGGTAGCCGAAGCGGTTACCAGGATGTCAGGAATAAAAGAAAAGACCGTCGAAACAGAAGAACAAATTGCTGTGTTAAGTAAATATTCCGAGCAAATTGGTTTGTTGACTGACACGATAACCAATATTGCCAGTCAGACCAATCTGTTGGCTTTAAACGCCGCCATTGAAGCGGCAAGGGCCGGTGAAGCCGGACGCGGCTTTGCCGTTGTAGCTGAAGAAGTTCGCAAACTGGCTGAACAGTCTAACCATGGCGCCAGCGAAGTAGCCGAACTTGTTAAGAAAATTGCTGAAAGCACGGCTGCAGCTGTTGCCGCAACCCAGCACAGCCGTACCGAAGTTGAACACGGCGTATCAGCTGTCAACCATGCCGGTGAAGCCTTGAATAATATACTTAGTGCCGTTAACAGCACAGTCCATGATATTGATAGCATTGGTAATATTACCGCCGATGAGGTTGCCACCTCAGATAAAATAATCCAACTAATCAATTCGGTAGCTTCCGGTATTGAAACAACAGCTGCCAACGCACAAGCAGTTTCGGCGTCAACAGAAGAAACGACTGCCACGATGGAAACGATCGCCGCCAGCGCCGAAGAAATGAGTGCCATGGCTAACCACCTGCGCGGTGCAGTGGAGCGATTTAAGGTATAGCAACCAAACACTTTTACACAATAAGACGCTTGGTCAGTAACCTAACTGCGAGCGGCATAAATACTATGGCAACCGCCAGCAGCACCCCGGCATGCACCAGCAGGCCGGGGTTTATGTTTCCTAAAGCCATGGCCCTGCACACCTCAACACTATGATAGATTGGATTAAACCAAGCCAGCACCTGCGCCCAGCCAGGCATAGAGTTTATCGGAAAAAATACGCCCGAAAACAGATAAGACGGTGTCAAGAATAAGGTGACATAATAATTGAATTTATCGATATTGTCAGTTATGCCAGTGTAACATATCGCTAAGAGCGAAAACGTCAGACCGGGAATCACAAGAAACAGCGGAATCAAGATCGCCCACCAGGACTGAACCTGGCCAAGGACGGTAATTACTGTCAGGATGACCAACCCAAATAGCGTACTTTTAAAGGTGGCATACAAAATGTCACCGGCAACAATGTCGCGGACAGTCACCGGCCCGGCCAGCATGGCCTGGAAGGTCTTTTGATAGTGGAGCCTGATAAAACTGCCGTACGTACACTCAAAAGAGGCGGCAAACATGGCTGACGAGGCTACCATCCCGGGCGCTATATATTGAATATACGACAGGCCATTTATATCCTGAACAAACGTCCCCAGACCATAGCCCATTGCGGTAAGGTATAGCAGTGGCTCAATAAAATTAAACATAATATTTGTAAACCATATCTTGCGAAATACCGCCATATGGCGGTAGAAAATTTTCAGCATCGCCATTACTCTTCTTTCCCCATGCCGGTAAGTTTTAAGAACACGTCTTCAAGATTAGCTGGACGCAACAGACAGGCCTGCTTGGGCAGCCCCCACTCATCCAGACGATGCCACAGCGCTTCACCGTCGGCGGCGTATAAAAAGAGGCCGTCAACCACCCGGATTGCTTCGCCGCCCCAGGCCGTTACTTTAGCCTCTACGTCGTCAGGCACTTGAGCTAGCGGCAAATGCACTTCAACCACGTAGGGCAGGACACAGCGTTCTATCAACTCACGCGGGCTGCCCTCATCAAGAATAATGCCTTCATGCATAATAACTAATCGGTCACATAACTGCACTGCCTCTTCCATATAGTGGGTAGTCAGAATAAGGGTAACCCCTTCAGCTTTGAGGCTCCTCAGTTTTTGCCACACTAAATGACGGGCCTGGGGGTCAAGTCCGGTAGTTGGCTCGTCTAAGATGACAATCTCCGGACTGTTCATCAGCGCCCGGGCAATCACCAAACGCCGTTTTAGACCACCTGACAAACTCTCGATATCACTGTTTTCCTTGTCTTCCAATCCCATGAAGCCGAGCAATTCCTTCCCGCGTGCCCGGGACTCGACGCGGTCTAAACCGTAAACTACGCCATATACCTCCAAATTTTCAATGACTGTCAAATCATCATCAAGATTATCCTCCTGCGGAACAACGCCCAATCTGCCTTTAATTGCAGGCGGCGTCAGCCTGATGGGCTGTTCAAACAGCCACAGTCCGCCTTCTTCAACAGTAGACATGCCATACATCATGCGCATTGTCGTTGTCTTACCGGCGCCGTTATGACCTAAGAAGCCGAAACACTGTCCAGCCTCTATCGTGAATGAGATCCCTTTAAGTGCCCGAAAATCGCCATATGTTTTGCCAAGGTTTTCAGCGCGAACAACAGTTGTGTTCATAGTATCTCCTTTCGCTAACGAAAACACGGCTTTCGCAATACCCCTATCGAAGGCGAGAAGCCGAAGAAAAAACAACAAGAGCAGTTGTATCTATATGATACCACTGCTCTTGCAAAATTTCACCATACTATAAATATATATACCCATCACTCTACATCAACATACGAATCCATGGCGCCACCAGGTGCAATCATGGGTGAAACCAGGTCGTCGGTAGCAATATTGGCGATAATCATCGATGGCCCCGGCCGTTGCCACGCTGCGGCAAACGCCTGACTAAACTCGTCCGGGCTGTTCGTTACTGTCGCTGGAATGCCAAAAGCGCTGGCAAAAGCGGTAAAGTCCATCGGGACAGGTAAGAGCGAGGCCGAGTAGCGTTTATTAAAAAAACAATGCTGTAGCTGCCTAACCATCCCTAGACTGTTGTTGTTGATAACAATCGAGATAATCGGCAGTCCCTCTGCAGAAACGGTGTAAAGCTCACAACCCGTCATTTTCAGGGCACCGTCGCCGACAATATGAACTACCCGCTTATCCGGCCTTGAAAGCTGCGCCCCGAGGGCTGCCGGCAAGCCAAACCCCATCGCGCCCAAACCGCCTGAGGTCAGGAAACCGCGAGGACTGTTTACAGCCAGTTTCTGCGCCGCCCACATCTGATGCTGGCCGACATCGGTAACATAGATTACCTCTTTACCGTTCAGTTGGCGGTTCAATTCACTCATGACCCAGGGAGCCGAAAACTCATCCCCGTCAGCAGGCGTGTTATACACCGCCTGACACTCCCTGATCGTTTCCCACCAGGCCGACAAGTCCCCTGGCCGTACAGTCTGAGTGAGCTCTGCGAGAATATTATTCATTTCACCGACTAGCGGTACAGCCGCATCGACATTTTTATGCACTTCTGCCGGATCAATATCGATATGGATGATGATCTTGCCATCGGCATAGCGGGCGCGGTCGCCTGTTACCCGATCATTAAACCTGCTGCCAGTAACAATAAGCACATCTGCTGCGTGCACGGCATGATTCGCCTGCTTAAGTCCATGCAGTCCTGTCATCCCCAAGAGATTGGGGTGATTGCCGGGCATTGCGCCAATTCCCATGAGAGTAGTCACTACCGGCAGGCCGCACTGCTCAGAAAATCTAATCAGCTCTTGGCCGGCATTGGCGTTAATACAACCGCCCCCGGCGATAATAACTGGGCGCTGGGCAGCGCTGATAGCGGCTGCCGCTTTTGTGATCAGCGCCGGTAAATCAGGAGCTTGCCTGACAAGCATCTGCCTGGGATACTCGGCGTCAATATCGGTAAAATCATGCTTATTGGTCTGGATATCACGCGGTATGTCAACAAGTACCGGGCCAGGCCGCCCGGACTGGGCTATGTTAAAGGCACGCCGGAGGGTTTCCGGTAGCTTACTGATATCCCTGACCAAGAAGTTGTGCTTGGTAATCGGCATAGTAATCCCGGTAATATCAATCTCCTGGAAAGCATCCCGGCCAATCAGATTTGTTTGCACTTGACCGGTAATGGCCACTACCGGCACTGAATCCATAAAGGCCGCCGCCAAACCTGTAACCAAGTTAGTGGCTCCCGGGCCGGATGTAGCAATACACACCCCCACCCTGCCACTGGCTCTTGCGTAGCCATCAGCGGCATGGGCGGCTCCCTGCTCATGCACTGTCAGCACATGGCGAACAGGCGAGCCGTACAACGCGTCGTACAGCGGCAAAATTGTTCCGCCCGGATACCCAAATACCGTGTCTACGCCCTGTTTACTCAGACACTCGACAATAGCTTGTGCACCTGTCATGAGCATAGTTGATCACCTCAATCTGGCGATTACTTGCCGACCCATTTCGTCGGTCGACACCTTGGTAAAGCCTTGCTGATAAATATCTGCTGTACGATAACCATCGTTCAAGACTTGTTCAACTGCTTGTTCAATCATAACAGCTGCTTGCTCATTGCTGAGCGAATACCTAAACAACATCGCGGCCGACAGTATTGTTCCCAATGGGTTAGCAATCCCTTTGCCGGCAATATCCGGTGCCGAACCGTGAATTGGCTCATAAAGTCCAGTACCATCGCCTAAACTAGCTGATGGCAACAATCCAATCGAACCTGACAGCACGGCGGCCTCATCGCTTAAAATATCACCAAATAGATTGCCGGTAACAATTACGTCAAAACTGCCCGGATTCAATACCAACTGCATCGCGCAGTTATCAACATACATATGGCTTAGTTCAACTTGCTCAAAGTCCTGCGCTACTTCAACAGCCACTTTGCGCCATAAACGGGAGGTTGCCAACACATTGGCTTTGTCGACTGACATCACCTTGCCTTTGCGGCTTATGGCCGCCCGGCAGGCCAGCCGGACAATACGCTCAACCTCTGGCCGACTGTAGATTTCGCTGTCACACGCCTGTTCAACCCCGTTAATCACGGTTGCCTCCTGGCGGGCGCCATAGTAGATGCCGCCATTAAGTTCCCTGACAATCAGGATATCCACCGTGCTGACAATCTCGGGTTTTAACGGCGACTGCCCGGCCAGCGCGGGAAAAACTTTGACAGGCCGTAGATTTGCATATAATCCAAGAGCCTTACGCAATCCCAAGATAGCCTTTTCGGCTCTGAGCTCAGGTGCGACATTATCCCATTTAGGACCGCCGACAGCGCCTAAAAGCACGCCATCAGCCCGGCGGCACGCCTCGATAGTATCTTCAGGGAGCGGTACGCCATACGCATCAATAGCTGCCCCGCCTGCTTGCTTTGTTTCGTAGGTAAAACTAAAACCGCATTTATCGGCTGCCGCCTGCGCCACACTTAACGCTGCAGCTGTGATCTCGGCACCAATTCCATCGCCGGGAATAATGACAATGTTTTTGTTACTCATGATTACCCTCCTTGGTGGCAAGCAGTTGGCGGGTGTAATTGACCAAGCCCCCGGCCTGAGCAATCTCCTGGATAAAGCCAGGCAGCGAAGGCACAACAAAGGTTTCGCCAGTCGCTAAGTTTTTGGCTGTTCCGCCGTCTAGGTCTACTGCCAGGGTATCTCCAGCTTTAATATTAATATCGCCTTCCCCTAGTTCAATCAGCGGCAGACCGATATTAATCGCATTACGGTAAAAGATGCGGGCAAAGCTTTCGGCTACCACACAGGCAATCCCTGCAGCTTTCAAAGCGCCTGGAGCATGTTCCCGCGACGAACCACAGCCAAAGTTTTTGCCAGCCACAATGATATCGCCCTCTTGTACCTTACCGGCAAAGGAAGGGTCAATGTCTTCCATGGCATGAGCGGCCAGTTCCTTCATATTCGCGGTATTTAAATAACGGGCCGGTATAATAACATCGGTATCTACATTATCACCGTAGCGCCATACTTTTCCTGAAAATTGCATTATGCTACCTCCTCAGGCCCGGCAATCCGCCCTAACACGGCACTTGCCGCCGCCACAGCCGGGCTGGCCAGATATACTTCACTATCAACATGCCCCATCCGTCCACGGAAATTGCGATTGGTCGTCGCTACGGCCCGCTCGCCTTTGGCCAGGATACCCATATGTCCCCCCAGGCAAGGACCACAGGTTGGCGTACTGACGACTGCGCCGGCTTTGACAAAGGTCTCGACATAGCCCAGTTTTACGGCTTCGAGGTACACGTCCTGGCTACCGGGGATAATGATTGCCCGGACATCGTCATGAACCTGGCGTCCGTTCAAAATGGCGGCCGCCTGCTCCAAATCTTCAATACGTCCGTTAGTACAGGAACCGATAATCACCTGGTTGATGGGTGTGGGCTCTATATCACTCACCGGGCGCACGTTTTCCGGCAGATGCGGCAGCGCCACCACCGGCGTGAGCTGGCTTAAGTTAATTGCAACTGTCCGTACATACTCAGCATCTGGATCAGCGGCCACTGGTGTGTAAGCCCGCTTAACCCGCCCGGATAAATACTGCTCTGTAACAGCATCCACCGGGAATATGCCGTTTTTGGCTCCCGCCTCGATGGCCATATTGGCAATCGTGAGACGATCCGTCATAGTGAGGGCTGCTACGCCTTCGCCAGCAAACTCCAGCGACTGGTAGCGTGCGCCGTCAACGCCAATCATGCCGATAAGCTTCAATATTACATCTTTACCTGATACCCATTTAGCCAGCTTGCCTGTCAGTTCAACCTTGATGCTGGCCGGGACTTTAAACCACGTTTCACCAGTTGCCATAGCGCAAGCCATGTCGGTCGAACCAACGCCGGTCGCAAAAGCACCGACAGCCCCGTAGGTACAGGTATGGGAGTCTGCGCCGATAATCACCTCGCCGGGAGCGACCAACCCCTGCTCTGGCAGTAGCACATGCTCAATGCCCATCCGCCCCACTTCAAAATAGTGAGTAATATTATGCTTCCTGGCAAATTCGCGCATTGTTTTAGCCATTTCGGCTGATTTAATGTCTTTATTAGGCGTAAAGTGGTCTGGTACTAAGGCAATTTTATCTTTATCAAACACTTTATCGCTAATCTGCTCAAACTCTTTAATGGCCGGCGGTGCTGTGATGTCATTGCCAAGCACCAAATCAAGCTTGGCTTTGATAAGCTCGCCTGGGGAAACTTCACTTAGACCGGCATGTGCGGCAAATATTTTTTCAGTCATCGTCATAGGTCTAGCCATAGTTGTTACCTCCCTGCAGCCTGCTCAATTGCGGGAAATCCGCATACAGCCAGCATTTTATTTATTGCGTTGACATACGCTTTGGCACTTGCTTCAATAACGTCGGTTGAGAGACCCCGACCGCTGAAGGTACGGCCATCACGCTCAATCCATACAGTTGACTCCCCAAGCGCATCCTCGCCAGCCGTTACTGCCTTAAGCTGGTAATCGTGGAGACCAACGGAAAAACCAACAGCCTGCTCAATCGCTTTAAACGCTGCATCTACCGGGCCATCACCGCAGCTTGCAGCTTCACATATTCCAGCGCTTGTTTTAAGCTGCACTGAGGCAGTAGCCAGTGTCTGATTGCCGCTAACTACATGGTGATAAGCGAGCGTATACCATTCTGGCCGTACGGTAGCTTTTTCCACAATGAGTGCTTCAATATCTTTGTCAAATACCATCTTTTTGCGATCAGCCAGATCCTTGAACTTAATAAACAGATTGTTGATGGTTTCGGCGTCGATTTCATAACCCAAATGTTTAAGGCGTTCTTCAAAGGCATGACGGCCTGAATGTTTTCCAAGCACAATGGCGTTACGGCTGACACCGACCGTTTCCGGGCTTATAATTTCATAAGTCAGCGGATTATTAAGGACGCCGTGTTGGTGAATACCAGATTCATGAGCAAATGCATTGTCCCCGACTACCGCTTTATTAGGCGGTACGGCAATGCCTGTCAAGGTGCTGACAAGGCGAGACGTCCGGTAAATCTGCTGTGTATTAATATTAGATATGGCGCGATAATACTCACGGCGGGTATTTATCGCCATAACCACTTCTTCCAGCGCAGCATTACCTGCCCGTTCACCCAGACCGTTAATTGTGCATTCCACCTGGTCGGCGCCTGCTGCCACAGCAGCCAGCGAATTGGCCACCGCCATACCTAGGTCGTCATGACAGTGTACGCTGATCGTGGCCTGACTGATGTTAGGCACATGCTCACGAATATAAGTGATAAGTGCACCAAACTCCATCGGTGTTGTATAGCCCACTGTGTCAGGAACATTAATGACATTAGCTCCAGCCTCAATTGCCTTGGTAAATACCTGGCACAGGAAATCCCTGTCAGAGCGGGATGCGTCTTCCGCCGAGAACTCGATATCAGCTGTCAGACTCTTAGCATAGCGCACAGCCTGTTCGACACGCTCTAAAAGCTGAGCCCGGGTCATTTTTAATTTGTGTTCAAGATGAATATCGCTTGTGGCAATGAAAGTATGTATCCGCGGCCTTTCAGCCAATTTAATGGCCTGATAAGCAGTAGCTATGTCTTTTTCATTGGCGCGGGCCAGAGCTGCAATTACCGGGCCTTTTACCCTGGCGGCAATCTGGCTCACGGCGTCGAAATCGCCAGGCGAGGCAACCGGAAATCCGGCTTCAATGACATCCACCTGTAGTTTGGCCAGCGCTAGCGCAATCTCCACCTTTTCTTCTGTTTGCAGACTGACTCCTGGCGTCTGCTCGCCATCCCGGAGGGTAGTATCAAATATTTGAATTCTCCGAATTTCCATGTCATTACCTCGCTTTCATTAATAATTGACTCACGGGGACGGTTCTCTTGAGTCACTTGTCGGTGATTAAGGGACGGTTCCCTGACTTATTGGTTTCAGGCAATTATTAAGTCACCGGAACCGTCCCACTTTACTTACTCGATCCTGAGATCCCAAGTCCCAGGTAATTTATTTTTTTAACCAAGACATCATGCTGCGCAGCTCTGTGCCGACAATTTCAATCTTATGGGCTGCTTCCTGGCGGCGCTTGGCATTAAACATGGGGCGATTTGCCTGGTTCTCCAGGATCCAGTTACGGGCGAAGGTGCCATTTTGGATTTCGGCTAAGACTTTTTTCATTTCGGCACGCGTTTCTTCTGTAATGATCCGCTGTCCTGTTACATAATCACCGTATTCAGCCGTGTCGCTGATGGAGTAGCGCATGGCTGCCATTCCGCCTTCATACATGAGGTCTACAATAAGTTTCATTTCGTGCAAGCATTCAAAATAGGCCAGTTCAGGTTCATAGCCGCCTTCTACCAATGTGTCAAAACCTGCTTTGATCAGCTCTGTTACACCGCCGCACAGTACGGCCTGTTCACCAAAGAGATCAGACTCGGTTTCATCCTTGAAGGTCGTTGTGAGTACCCCGGCCCGGGCACCGCCGATGCCTTTGGCGTATGCCAATGCCAAATCCTGAGTGCTGCCGTTAAAATCTTGATATACGGCCATGAGACAGGGTACGCCTTTACCTTCGGTAAATACCCGGCGTACTAAGTGGCCAGGGCCTTTGGGTGCCACCATGAACACGTCAACATTAGCCGGGGGAACAATCTGGTTGAAGTGAATGTTAAAGCCATGGGCAAAAGCTAGCGCTGAGCCGGGTTTTAGGTTGGGGGCAATCTCTGCAGCGTATACTTTAGCTTGCTTTTCATCAGGAATAAGAATCATGGTAATATCGGCACAGGACACTGCCTGAGCAACATCAGTAACAGTCAGGCCGTCTTCACGCGCTTTTGCCGCGGATTTGCTGCCTTCGTGGAGACCTACAATAACTTTAACACCGCTGTCTTTCAGGTTCAGCGCATGGGCATGGCCTTGGCTGCCGTAGCCGATAACTGCTACTGTTTTACCTTGAATAAGTTCCCAGCGTGCGTCTTGTTCATAATACATTTTGCTCATAATTTTCTCTCTCCTCATATTGATAAATTGTATTTTCACCCCGTTCCAGCGCTACAAGGCCGGTCTGGATGGTTTCCAAAAGTCCGTAAGGGGCTAACAGTTCTGCTAATGCAGTAATCTTACTCTCTTCGCCTGTAACCTCAAGCGTAACAGTGCTGCCGGAAATATCGACGACATTGGCCCGGAAAACCTCAGCCAGTTTAAGTATCTCAGAGCGGTTATCGCCGGCTTTGACCTTTAAGAGCGCCAAGCCCCGAACCACAGAATGATTGAGCGGCAAAATCTGCACAGCCACTACCTCTACCAGTTTTTCAATTTGCTTTTTCACTTGGTCAATAAACGCCTGGTTGCCGCAGACAGCTACCGTTATCCGGGAAAACTCCGGGTCTTGTGTGACACCGACTGTCAGACTGTCGATGTTAAAACCCCGTCTGGAAAACATTCCGGCCACTCTGACCAAAACCCCTGGCTGATTGTGTACTAATACCGAAAGAACGCTGGGCTGCACAATTACCACCTCCACTTTCATTAAGATGATTAAATGCCTAGATGCTAGCACATTTACCATCATCTGAGAAAAATAAAAACACCCCTATGGCAGATTCGAATCTGTCATAGGGGCGCCTAAACGCGCGGTACCACCCTACTTTGGGCTCATTCCCGGATAACGGACGGGCCGCTTTGGCTTAAAACATACTGCATCACACGGTATGTGCTCGGCAAAAGAGTTCCTGGGCGACGTAACGGCTCACATTCCTGCACCGGTTCACACCAACCACCGGCATCTCTGAGCAGGTTTTACACGCAAGCTTTAATCCCAGTCATTACTTTTTACATTATTTTCCTGTTAAAAGTTACAAAAATGCCCTGCGAAAAAGTTTTACTTAATAAAAAGTAAGAAACTTTCCGCAGAGCCTTTTATACTCACGGTGTAACACGGTATCTGCCGTGTTTTGCATCGCTCGGCCCAGTCCTGTTAAACAGCGGAACCCTAGACGCACTTCCTTACGCGATATGTAACTTTGTATACATTATGCCAGGCACAGTTGTACTTTGTCAAGAGGTTTTTTTTAAATTAAATACTCGCTTAGTGTTCTTCCAGATATTCTTCGAGTTAACGCCTTGTGGGGTAGCCTTCAACATCGCCTTGAACAGTAACAGCCAACGAACCAATTGCATTACCGCGAATGACCGACTGCTTCAGGCTTAGACCTTCGAGCAAAGCTGATAATACGCCTACGGCAAAACCATCACCGGCTCCCACAGTATCTACAACCCTACGCACCGGAAAACCTTTCGCGTAGCCAGTTTCGACCGTCTCCTCGCCTTCGCGGTGAGAATAAAAGGCGCCGTCCGGTCCGTCTTTCATAACGATGTAACGGTTACCCGCAGCATGAAAATATTGCTGAACCTGATCCCAGTCGCCTGTCCCGATCAAGACTTCAGCTTCTTTACGTCCGGGCATAATCAGGTCTGACAGATTTGCCAGCTTGAGTAAAGTCTCTCTGGCTTGTTCTTTGCTCCATAGTTTCAGCCTGATGTTAGGGTCAAAGGTTACTAATGCCCCTTGTTTTTTTGCAATGCTTATTGCCTTAAGCAACGTTTCCAGACACTTTTCGCTAAGTGCCGGAAAGATTCCGGTTACATGTAGAATTTTAGTTTCAACAAAATAGCTTTCATCCACCATATCGGGAGTAATATGACTGGCTGCCGAACCCCGCCGGTAATAAAACACCTTAGGATCGCCGATTTCGTTACGTTCTTTGATCAGCATGCCTGTCGGATATTCGGGCAGTATCTGTACACGGGAAGTGTCGACTCCTTCACCACGAATGGTGTTCCGGATATAGGTGCCAAACGGATCGTCGCCAATTGCGCTGATCCAGCCGACATCGTGGCCCAGCCGTGCCAGGCCAATGGCAACATTAGATTCTGCTCCGGCAATTTTCCGCGAATAACTTGTAACAAACTGCAAGGAATCACTCTGGTCAGCGACCATCATGACCATACTTTCACCAAGTGTTATGATTTGCGGCAATGGTATTCCTCCCTTTCGCGTCATGCGAATATACAATTCTACACCATTTGCACAAAGACCTGCGAGCTAGCCGCAGGTCTTTACATATTTACAGATATTTTAGGCAAAAGTGACTGTTAATCACAAGACTAAGCAGGGCTAAGCTGTTATCATGCTTTAGGCTGATTCGGCAGACGGTGTTCCAATGTAAGCTGACCATTCTTGGCATAGATAACAACATACTTATCCCACTCACCGTTTTTGCGGGGAACGGGCTGATCATCCTGGTAACAGGCAAACTTAAGATGAGGCCCGCGGCTTTCATCCCGTTCGCGCGCAGCAGCAAGAACCATCGCCGCAACTTTCAACATGTTTTTCGCTTCGAAATAGTAAGCTACGCCGTTGTCATCAAGGGCTACCGGCTGTTTGGCCAATTGCGCCAGCTCGGCAATCGCTTTGTCTAGGCGGTCTTCAGTGCGGACAATGCTGGCCGCGCCTTCCATGATGCGCTTAATTGCTTTTCTGAGTTGGGCAGCCGCTCTACCATGAACCGCCTGCCGCAGCTCTGTTTGCAATGCCAGAATTTCAGGACTATCAGCCAAATTGCCCTTTGGGTCTCCAGCTTGTTCCTTGGCTGCGTTTTCCCCGGCAATTGCGCCATAGACCTGACAATCTAACAGCGCATTCCCCCCCGGCCTGTTGGCACCATGCTGTCCGCCGGCGGTTTCACCTACAGCATATAGTCCGGCAATGGTAGTCTGTGCGAATTCATTAATTTTTACACCGCCCTGATAATGCTGAGCGCATGTAGCTACTTCCAGCAACTCGCCTTTTGTCAGGTCAATGTTGCGTTCCATCAACCAGTCAATAGAGGCTTGGTTGATTTCCTTCAGGCGGTTGATCGGCGATTCATACCGGTCTGTTTGAGTTAACTCCACTGTCATTTCACGGCGGTAGCGGGCCTGATTGTCGGCTGACAGCATAGCAAAGTCAAACCCCTCGGGATTTTTACTAAAATCTAGAAAAATTTTACGGCCTGCCTGTTTTTCTTTATACAGCGCTACATCAATTATCCGGGTAGTGTGTTCGTACGACACCGGCCAGCTGGCACCTTTTTTAAACAGTACGTCATATATTTCGCTCCAAGCAGTTCCCGCCGGGAAATAGTTCTTTAAGAATTCTTCATCCTGGTCGTTAATCAGCCGGGGAATACAGCGCATCATACTGCCTGAACAGTTAAGCTTGGTGCGCACCGATGCGATGCCAAACTGTATAAATTCCATATTGACAAGTTCGGCGCCGGCAGCATAGGCTAAAGCATATCCGTCGCCGGTCATACCGCCGGGGAACACATTATTCTCATAAATCAAGCCGCCGCCGCCGGTCGCCAGAATAACCGCGCCTGCTTCGACAATAAACAATGCCTCTTCGGCATTCTTCGCCCTGGTATCGGCTGCCGCTACACCAATCACTCTGCTGTTCTCTGTTAGCAGCTTAACCGCCATGGCATAATTGATTACTTCAATGCCCAATTGGGCAATACACGGCACAAGGGCCTGCTCAATATGCACCGCTGTTTTAGGGCCTGTATAGCAAGCCCGGGCGTAGTCCGAGCCGTCGGTAACAAACTGGTCAACCACCCCGTCTCTTTTAACAAACGGCACACCGGCAGTCTCCAGGTAGCGATAAGCCTCCCCTGAACGGCTGGCCATAACGGCAGCAAGATTATAGTCAGAGACCTGCCCGCCAATGCGGTAAATGTCGTCAGCATGATACTGCCAAGCCGGCATGTCGGTATGCTGTGGTTCGGTATGTTCTAGCGTGGCATGAAACGCCATTCGGTCTGAGCAGGCAGTAGCCGTTACGCCGCTTAGACCCAAACGCCCTTTGGTCAAAATAGTGACTTTTTTCCCGGGAGCCGCTTCTTTGGCGGCAATAGCCGAACGAAGCGCTGCGCCGCCACCGCCGATTACCAAGACATCGCAATTAATCGTTTTCATAATATCTACTCCTGCTGAGTTAGTTCCATATAGTATCAATACTCTATTTCTCGCCCAAGTAGGCTTTCATTATCGCGGGGTCACATAACAGCTGCTTACCCGGACCTTGCATGGTAATTTTGCCGTTTTCCAGCACATAGGCATAGTCGCAAAGTGCCAATGCTTTTTTGGCGTTTTGCTCTACAAGCATAACAGTAATACCCTGGTCGCGTATTTGTGCAATAAGTTCAAATACCCCTTTTACTACCAATGGCGCCAGACCAAGGGACGGTTCGTCCAGCAGGATCATCTTGGGCTCTGACATCAGACCACGGCAGATGGCTAACATTTGCTGCTCACCACCTGACAGCGTTCCGGCCTGCTGGTGTTGGCGTTCGCGCAAAATCGGATACATATCAAACATCTTCTCAACATTGCGGGCGACATGCTGGCTGTCTTTCAAAATATAGCCGCCTGCCAGCAGATTTTCTTTTACTGATAACCCGGCAAAAACTTTCCGGCCTTCAGGCACGTGTACCAAACCCTGCTTAACGATTTTTTGAGCAACACGGCCAAGCTCACAGCCTTCAAACTTAATTGTACCGCTTTGCGGCTTTACAATAGCGCAGATAGTGTTTAACAGTGTGGTCTTACCCGCGCCGTTTGAGCCAATAATACTGATAATTTTTCCGTGGGGAACGTCTAAACTAATGCCGTTCAGTGCCTGAATATGACCGTAGGAGACCACCAGATTTTCTATAGTAAGCATGCTTCGTCCTCCTCTCCCATGTAAGCCTCGGTAACTTCCCTATTGGCTACTATTTCAGCCGGAGTGCCGCTGGCCAGGAGTTTACCAAAGTTTAGAACGAAAATGCGGGAAGACAGTTCCATGATAACTTCCATACGGTGTTCAATAATAACAATAGAGAAATCAAACTGGCTATTGAGCTTTTTTATCAAGCCGATAAAATCACGCACCTCACTCGGATTAAGACCGGCTGCAGGTTCGTCCAGGAGCAGCACTTTGGGATTTGTGGCCAAAGCACGGGCAATCTCAAGTTTGCGCTGTAATCCGTAGGCAAGACTTTCAGGTTTGTATTCCTCATAGCCTTTAAGGCCAACAATCTCCAGATATTTGCGGCTAAGCTCACGCACCTCTGTTTCACGCTGTTTCTTTTTATCACTGAAGGTAAAGACATCCCATAACCCATAAGTCGAGTAAGGATCGGCAGCTGTCATGATGTTTTCCAGAACATTAAGACCATGGAACAACCGGATATTTTGAAAAGTCCTGGCAATACCGCTTTTAGTAATTTCATATTGGGGTAAACCCGAGATATCTTTGCCGTCTAACAGTATTTTACCGGTATCAAGCGGGTATACGCCTGTCAAGAGGTTGAAACACGTTGACTTGCCGGCGCCATTGGGACCGATAATGCCGACAATATCGTGGGCAGGCACTTGGAAGGAGAAGTCTTCAATGGCTTTTACCCCACCGAAAGATTTGCTGATGCCTTGTACGTCTAAACGGTAGTCAGTCATTTACGCGCTTGCTCCTTTCCCCAGCCAGGCTTTAATTGTCTTTAAACTAAATTCAAACTCGCCGAAGATTCCCTTCGGCCGGAAGTTAATAATCAAGAGCACGATGACACAGTACACGACAATCCGCCACTCAGAAGCAGCTCGCAGTAGTTCAGGTAGTCCGGTAAGGAGTATGGTGGCGACAATGGTGCCTGTTAAACTATTTATACCACCGACAAAGACGATGATCGTCCATTCGGCAGACACCTGCCAACCATAAGCACCTGGTTCAACATAGGAGGTGAAAAAGCCGTACAATACACCGGCATAGCTAGTCATAGCACTTGCCAAGAGAAAGGTGGTCAGCTTGAGTTTGTTAACATCAATCCCCATTGCTTTGGCAGCAAGTTCATCACTTCTGAGCGCCAGACACTGGCGTCCGTATTTAGAGTATTTGTAGCTGATAACTATAAGTAAGCATACTATGACGCTGGCCAACACAATGGGAAAGTTGGTAATTTGCGGAATACCTGATAGCCCCATGGCGCCACCGGTAATATTGGTTGAGTTGTTCAAAACGGCAATAATGGTTTCACCAAAACCTAAGGTTACAAGCGAGATATAGTCCCGGCGCAGTTTAACGGTAGGCAAGCCTACCAGCAGACCGGCCAACAACCCAACCGCTATTGCCACAATTACAGCAACAGGGAAGGGCAGGTCAAATGTTTTTACCAAAACCGCTGAAACATAAGCGCCTACCGCCATGAATGCCGCCTGCCCCAGCGAAAATAGGCCGGTTAAACCGGTAATAAGGTATACGCCCAGAACACCGATCAGGGTTATCCCGGTAAATGTCAGTGATGACAGTATATATTCCATGCTAACCCCTCCTTATACTTTTTCCTGGACAATAATACCGGCAATACCGCGCGGACGTACCAGGAGGAATAACAACATAATCATAAATACAAAGGCAGGTACCCAACCGGCACCGACAAGACCAATCAGCATTACCTCAACAACCCCCAGGAGCACTGCGCCGATAACTGCGCCGGTAATACTGCCCAGACCGCCGATTACCGAAGCTACAAACCCTTTTACAACTAACTGGCCCAATTGCGGATACAATGTGTAATTTATTCCCAGGAACACACCGCTGATCCCCCCCAGGATGCCTGAGGCCACAAAGGTGGCAGCAATTACAGCATTAGGGTCCATACCCATAAGACGGGCAGTATTCACATCATACGCCATTGTCCTGATGGCCAAACCGATTTTGGTTTTATAGAGTACGCCCAGCAAGATGATTAGTGACGAAGATGAGAAGATGAGCATTAATAGGTCAGGTACTGCAATGGTCAAACCGGCAAATGCCAGGGAAGCACTCGAAAAAAATTGCGGATAGGAATAAAAGTTACTGCCGGCAAAAATAGTAATGAGATTCTCCAGAAGGATACCCATGGTAATGGAAGAGATAAAGTAGTAAATAACCTGAGTGTTGTTGTTTCTCAGCCTCCGGAAAGCCAGGCGTTCAACAACTATTGCAAGTAATCCGCCGCCAAGTGCTGCGGCTATCAGGGTGCCTATAAACAGTGGGATGGAGTCTATATACTGCCGCAGCGCCACTGATGCGATATAACCCATATAGGCCGTTACCGACATTAGACCGCCATGAGCGAAATTTGAAAACTTCAGGATGTTGAATACTAATGCAAACCCTACGGCGATCAGCGCATAGACCGAACCCAGTGATATGCCGTTGATCAGAAACTGCAGTGTCATTACCTTTCCTCCTCGCCTGATTCCAGTGGCCGCAAAAAAGGCAGGAAAACGGTCCTAGGCTCGCTCTCCCGCCTTTTTCACCACAATAATCAGACTCTATTTCTTGTGTTTTTCAGGTACATAGCGGCCGATTTCCTCGTCCACGCCATTATTGATTTTGTACATAACCATGGACAGGCCAACAGGCTGATGCGTTTGCGGCGACAGAGTAATTATGCCGGTAGTGCCTTGGTAGTCTTTTATATCGTTAAGAGCTTTCATAACATCTTCAGCTTTGCTGCTGTTTGCTTTTTTGATAGCCTCGGCAATAATGCCTATTTTATCAAAACCAAGATAAGCCTTGTTGATGGGGTCTTCACCGAATTTTGCCTTATAGGCATTTTTAGCCTCGGTAAGCTGCGGTTCTTTGTCTGAGAAGTTATTGGCGTAGTAGATGTTGGTGGCTGCTTGCGGATCATTTACCAGCGTGCTGAACGGAGGAGCAAAGTCAATGCCGCCGATAACCGGAATGTCAATACCAAGCTGTTTGCGTTGTTTTACGGTAATTACAGCATCTTGGGTATAGTTAGGCACGTAGATAGCCTCAGCGCCGGATTCCTTGATTTTGGTCAGCTGGGTTTTGTAGTCTTTATCGCCTTTAGCGTAAACCTGCTCACTTACGATTTGGCCGCCAACGCTGGTTACATAGGCTTTATACGGAGCAACAAGTGAAGTAGCGAAAGAGTTGGACTGATCATAAAGGATGCCAACTTTCTTCAAGCCGAGTTTTTCTACTGTATAACTGGCCATAATCTCAGCATATTGCACCGAGCTTGGCTGTATCAGGAACATGGCTGGCTGAACCTGACCATTTTCACCCACAGTTACCCGCGGGTCGATAAAGCTGCCGATGACCGGTACTTTCTTGGAATTGGCGATCGGGGCGATGGCCAGACCGATATTGCTCACAGGCGGTCCAACGATAGCGCTGACTTTTTCCTGATCAGCCAGTCGGTTAAACGCTTTGATGGCTTCCTGTACATCACCTTTAGTATCAAGCGTTACCAGCTTAATCTTTTTGCCGTTAATGCCGCCTGCGGCATTAATTTTTTCAACATTTATTTCTGCGCCGCGAGTTACGGCTTTACCCAAGACTGAAGTAGGACCGCTCAAGTCCTGCAGATTGCCGATGACGACTTCTTGCTGGGCAGAGCCGCCGCAGCCTGCAAGAGAGAGCATAAACATAGCCAGCACACACAGTGCAATTAACTTTTTACTTTTCAACATGAAAACATCCTTTCGCTTGGTATTTTTTTGCTGGTATCAGTTTTTAAAATAGTCCTTCGCCCAATGCCTTCTTTTATTCGGGCATTAATACTGCTTTTAACGCTTGCCGGTTAGCCATAACCTCGAGTGCCGTATTGGCATCTTCTAATCTAAAGCGGTGGGTTACCATTTTTGCGAAAAGTTCCTGATTTTCTTGCACCAGCTGCATGGACTGGTATACATGCTTGGCGCCGCTTACCCACACACCTTGAATTTTGGCATTTTTGCGGACAACCTCACGAAAAAAATCTACCTGGCATTCGCCTGGCGGCTGCGAAAATCCTACAGATAAATAGGCACCACCAAGCCGCAGCAGATTCAGCCCTTCGTGCACTGCCGAAGGGTCACCGACAGCTTCAATTATTACGTCAACACCGCGGCCACCTGTTTTATCCATTATCGCCTGCCTGCGTTCATCTGCCGTCATACTCCGCCTGTTGAGAAGCACAGTTGCGCCAAACTCGCGGCAAAGCTCAAGGCGTGATTGGGTACCGCCGATAACAAATACTTCGGCTGCCCCCATCCGGCGGGCAAACGCGGTTGCGTAAACACCCAGCGGCCCAGGCCCTTGCACCAACACAGTATCTCCGTATTGCACCTTATGAAGGTCGAAAGCATGAGCAACAGTCGCACCTGAACACGATGCCGACACCAATACCGCCGGATCAGTTACACCGTTCACTTTAAAAACATCAGTGCGGGCGGCAAGAATGATATGATCGGCATAACAGCCGTTTAAATGCGGTACTTCACTGAAGGAACGGTTAATGCCGTAGGTTTTTCGTTCGGTACACAGCCAGGGCTCATTGAGCACCGTGCAATAGTAACAGTCGCCACAGGTCAACCCTCTATTCCACAAGATAAAGTCGCCAGGCTTTAACGGTTCACCGGACATAGTCCGCTTTTGGCCCTTAACTTCCACTACCGTGCCAACGCCTTCATGTCCCAAAATAATAGGGCGCGGTGTTCGGGGGTCTTCCCCTTTCCACATATGGACATCTGAACCGCACACACCCGATGCTGCCAGTTTTACCAGTACTTGCCCCTCAGTTAAAACCGGTATGTCGACTTCAGTTAGTTCTAATGATTGGCAAAATTCGCGCAAAACCATTGCCTTGGCTTTCATGTATTCACCTTCTCAATCTGATCAATGTTAGACGTGTTCAGCTACTACTTTGCTTTCAAACACGGGTTTGCCCTCACGGACCTCGCGATAGATAGGAACATATATTGCTGCATCACGGGGCACACAGCCAGCCCGACCGCCATCACGCATAATCGCCGTACATTTACTGCAGGCAATGCAGATTTTACTCTGATCCATAGCCCCATTTTCCAAAATGTCTTTGGCAAAGTCAGGATACGCGAAAGCCTGACGTCCGAAACCAGCCATCTTGAACCAACCGGTTTCCACACCGCCGGCAGCCACTTCAGCGCCATGGTGACGCAGCCAACTGAAGCCTGTTGCGATAACAACAGCCTCAGGCACTGTTGCCTGCAGTTCTTTGCAGATAGTTAGCAGGTTAGCTACCCCTTCAATCGGATTTACAGGCGGGATATAGGAACCAATATCATACGGACGACCAATGTGCGGGTTATAATAGGGGTTACCAGCACTGATATTGAAAAGTCTCACGCCGTTTTCATGCAATAAGCTCACTAACTTCTTGGTTTCTGTTAAATCTGCTTTAGCAGGCTCTTGTTTATCGACAGCCCAGCCATAAGCGTAAGCGTCGTAGGAGTTCAACCTCACCGCTATTTCAATTTTTTCGCCTAGTTTAGCTTTGATTTTAGCAATAACATTTGTTAAGAAACGGGTGCGATTTTCAAAGGATCCGCCATATATTCCCGGACGGTCATACGCAGAAAGCAGTTCTGCCAGTAAGTAGCCGTGACAGCATTTAATATCAACAGCGTCAAACCCGATTTCAGCAGCAATTGCAGCAGCTTCCACATATGTATCTTCAAGCGTCGCCAGTTCTTCATCACTAATCACCTTGAAGTCTGCAGGTAATTTGGCATCAAGCAAAGGATTACGACAAGCAATTATCGGGAATGCTTTGCCGCTCGGGCGGCTATAACGCCCCGAGTGAGTAAGTTGAACCACAGTAAATGGTCGGTAGTCCTTACCATGTAATTCCTTGGCGGCATTAAGGCTTTCTTCTAAGAGTGTTTTTAATGCTTCGCGGTTTTCTTCGTTAATCATTAATTGCCTGGGGTTTGCCCGTCCCTCGTTTACCACTGCGGTAGCTTCAAACCACAAAAGTCCAGCGCCGCCCTGTGCAAAACGGCGATACCGCCGGCGAACCAATTCACTAGGCTTGCCGTCAGCCTCACCATCACAGCCCTCCATCGGGTGTATACAGAGACGGTTAGGAATAACCTTGCTGCCAAGGCTTATACTCTGCCGCAAAACGGCAGTGTTTTCACCTAGCGGCAGGTTTACTCCCAGTTCTTTTGCCGCTGCGGCCAGCTGACTTTTGTCTTGATAGTGAAATTTTTCATGTGCAGCCATACCATATCCTCCTAGCGTTAAGTTGACATCTATACCTACTTGATTACCGCCTTAATTTAATGGCAGTTCACGCCGGTAACTATTTAACTGATTTCCGGATAACAAGTTCAGCCGGAAATACATCAATCTTGGGCTTCATGTTACGCTTACCCTCGATGTTTTTTATTAAACGCTCGCACGCCTTGGCTCCCATTTCATAAAATGGCTGAGCCACGGTGGTCAATAACGGCACAGTCATCCGGGCAGGGTCTGAGTCATCAAAACCCATAACTGAAATATCCTGTGGCACCGCCAGACCGGCATCAACAATGGCCTGAATAGCGCCAATAGCCTTGGGGTCGCTGGTGGCAAATACGGCATCAGGTTTTTCCGGCAGAGCCAGGAGTTTCACCATAGCCTGATAACCGTCATCCCAACTGTGGATGTCATGGATTATCAGATTCTCATCCAGCGCAATTCCCGCTTTGGCAAGCGCATCTTTGTAACCTGCGAAACGGTCCTGGAATAACAGGACGTCGCGCGGGCCGTTAATGAGTGCAATGCGCCGATGGCCCTGCCCCACCAAATATTCTGTCGCCAAGCAGGCACCGGCATAATTATCAAGGATCACGGCATCAGCTAACTGCTCAGACTTACGAATGAGGTAAATGTGCGGAAACCCTTCGTCTTGAAGTTCGAGCAGATGCTTTGTTCCTGCTCTGGCTGTACAGAATATAAAGCCGTCAACAAGCCGGCGACGTAAATTCTCGATATAAAACTTTTCTTTTTCCACGTCTTCATCGGTGTTGCAGACAACGACAATATAGCCATGTTTTTTCGCAGTATCTTCAATCCCTTGAATAACTGCCGGAAATACCAGGTTTCGCACGTTAGGCAAAAATAAACCGATAGTATTGATCCGGCCGCCTTTTAAAACCTGCGCCATGGCGTTTGGCTGATAGTTAAGTTCTTTTATTGCCGCTAAAACTTTTTCTTTAGTGTCGGGATTGACCGGAATCTTACCGTTAAGAACCCGTGAAACTGTACTGGGTGAAACACCTGCAAGCTTAGCAACATCTCTAATATCACTCATGCAGAAAACTCCTATCATCTTGACGTACTCATGAAAACCTTTCTGCAAACCTTTCTGCAAACCTTTTCATGAGACTATATATTCTATCAATTTAATATTTTTCCTTCTGATAAAAACAAATATTTGAAAAGTTTGTTCAAAAAATAAAAAACCCGCATCCAGTTATGCGGGTTAATGAACTCTTCTTACCAGTAAAAATTAGGGGCTTCGCCTTGGTCATCGCGATATGGCTCATCAGATCTTCCCTCACTGTTTATCAAACGCTCGGCCAACGGCAAATTATCCACTTTTAATACCACGCGAGCAGTTTCTGCCGAGGTAGCAGCAAACGCATATACATATTCAACATTGACACCGGCTGCACTCAGTTTGTCGACCTGCTCAAACAGGCTGCCAGGTTGGTCGGTTACCAAAATTGTCAATACTGGCGTAACTTTAACGGTGAAGCCTGCTCCCCGTAATATATGCTGCACCTTCTCCGGTTCATTGACAATAATCCTGAGTATACCAAAATCTGAAGTATCCGCAACAGCCATCGCCCGAATATTAATTTCGTGCGCTTTTAAAACGCCTAGTACTTCGGCCAGTTTACCCCCTTGGTTTTCAACAAATACCGATAATTGATGAATAATCATGCTGTACCTCCTATATCTTCCTATTATCCGATAGCTAACCACCGCTAAGCTCCTGGATAACTCCAACTAATGATTAGCTATCACTACCGTTCTGCTAATCAAAGTTTCCGGTTACCCGATAGCTAACCGCCTCTAAGCCCTCGCTCTGGCGAGGACAAGGGGCGCTAAGCTCCTGGATAACTCCAACTAACGATTAGCTATCACTACCGTTCTGCTAATCAAAGTTTCCGTTTATCGATAACCCGCTTAGCTTTGCCTTCGCTCCGCTCAATGGTTTTAGGACCAACAAGGCGAACTGCCGCAGCAACATTAAGCACACTGGCCAATTCGGCTTTTATCCTGCCTTCCAGTTCTTCTAAGCCACGAACTTCATCAGAGAACATCTCCTCGGTAACTTCGACAAGCACAGTAAGGTGATCAAGATTATCCTTACGATCAACAATGAGTTGATAATGGGGTGAAGTTTCGCCAATGCCCAAGAGTACACTTTCAACCTGTGACGGAAATACGTTAACACCTCGAATGATCAACATATCGTCACTACGCCCAAGCACTTTGCTCATCCTGACCAGGGTCCGTCCGCAAGCGCACTTTTCACGGTATAAGACAGTAAGGTCCCGTGTCCGGTAGCGAACCATTGGCATACCCTCTTTGGTGAGCGTAGTAAGCACTAATTCACCTTTTTCGCCATCAGGCAACACTTCACCTGTCACCGGATTAATAATCTCCGGGTAAAAATGATCTTCACTAATATGCAGGCCATCTTGAACACAACATTCAATAGCAACGCCAGGACCAATGATTTCACTTAACCCATAGATATCAATCGCTTTAATGCCCAGTTGCGCCTCGATCTCCTGACGCATGCGCTCAGACCAAGGTTCAGCTCCAAATATCCCCACTTTTAGCGAAGTCTCACGGGGGTCGATGCCCATCTCGCGCATAGTCTCCGCAATATATAAAGCATATGATGGCGTACATGCAAGCGCTGTAGTGCCGAAATCTTTCATCAACATAATTTGCCTGGCCGTATTGCCGCTGGATATCGGAATTACGGAAGCACCAAGAAGTTCAGCTCCGTAATGGATGCCCAGACCACCGGTAAACAAACCATAACCGTAAGCCACCTGAATGCACGACTGCCTGCTAAGACCTGCCGATACTAGCGATCTGGCGGCTACTTCTGACCAAATACCAATATCACGCTTAGTGTAGCCGACAACAGTGGGCCTGCCAGTGGTTCCACTGGAGGCATGAATCCGGACGATCTCAGACATCGGAACCGCAAACAGTCCATAAGGGTAGTTATCGCGCATATCTTGCTTTGTTGTAAACGGCAACTTGCCAATATCTTCCAAAGTAACAACGTCTTCTGGCAGCAGGCCTTCGGCCTGCATCTTGGAGCGATAAAATGGCTGCTGCCGGTATAACCTGGTGACAATCTCCTTTAACCGCCCAGCCTGGAGATTGGTCATCTCCTCTCGTTCCATTGTTTCCGCAGGTTTGTTCCAGTATGTACTCATAGTTTACTCCCTCCCAGATAATAAGAAAAACCCACACAAAAAGTCCTTGTCAGGAACTTTCCGCTAGGGTTTTTTTTACCCACGGTGTGACCTATCCAGGCCTTGTGCCGCTTGGACCAGACGCTGACTGCCGGAACCCTAGGCACACTTCCACTCAATAAGGTATTCATTGTTGGCTATTTTGTATACTGTATTTCGTGGATATAATACCAGCTAAAAAAGACAAAGTCAAGAAATATTTAGTCTTGTCTTTATTACTATGCATTTTATGGTATCATAAGACTATGGACTAATGCTAACGAGGTGAACCTGATGAAGAAAACTGTCGCACTCATTGCCCATGATCGCAAAAAAGAAGAAATGCTTACATTTGTATTAGAAAACAAAGAGCAACTTTCCTGCTGTCACTTAATTGCTACCGCTACTACCGGAAAAATCATCAAAGAAAAAGCCGGCCTTGACGTCACCACTTACCTCTCCGGCCCTTTGGGCGGTGACCAACAAATCGGCGCTCGAATCGCCTGCCAGGAGGTTAACGCCGTAATCTTTCTGCGTGATCCCTTGACGGCGCAGCCGCATGAGCCGGATATTACCGCACTTCTGCGCATATGTGATGTTCACAATATTCCGGTTGCCACCAATGCTGCTACAGCTAAGCTAGTGTTACGCTGTTTTACTAACGACAAGGACTAAAATCAAACCCACTGATAAGACCTCATCTGTGCAGCCGTTTGCGGCTAATCGGACTGAGGTCTATTTAATCTGCCAAATATATGTTGTTTACATAATAATTTTACTATGTTATTATGGTTATATTGTCTATAAAAAATAATTGAATGATAAGGAGGGCGTAATGAAACGCTATACCCATCATATAACACTTATTCTTCTCTTCACGTTTTTTACTACCCTGTTTATGCCGGCAGCACCTGCAAAAGCATTCTCACTTACGGACGCCGTTAGTCCTTCTACCCAGAGCAGTGGCGGATCTGGTGGGTTACTCAACATCCTGCTAGCGCTTTTACTGGGCAAAGTTCTTGGCAATTCAGACAGCAGCAGTAGCGCTAACAATATATCTTCTGTCTTGGGGGCTGCAATAGGCTCTAAAACTACTGATACTACCACACCTACTACTACCAACACTAAAGGCGCAACTTATCGTTAAGAGTGCCCAAAAATATATGGGAGTTCCCTATGTCTGGGGCGGTACAGCTCCTGATGGTTGGGACTGCTCCGGATACACACAATATGTGATGAAGGAAAACGGTATTACTATTCCACGGACAGCAGTTGAACAGTACAATACAGGTACTGCGGTAAACAAGACCGACTTAAAAGCGGGCGATCTGGTGTTCTTTACAACGTACAAGCCCGGTGCTTCTCATGTAGGCTTCTACATGGGTGACGGCAAATTCATTCATGCCAGCTCGGCTGCCAAAGAAGTAACAATTAACTCTTTATCTGAGGATTATTACACACAACACTATATCGGAGCTCGGAGATATATTCAATAACTTTACGAACACTTTAAGCCATCCATCAATTTGGATGGCCTTTTTCTTTTATGTTGCAATACCCTGTTAGACCTGTTGGGGCATGTTGATAGCAAAAAAATCTCTTACTATGTCTTATTTTTGGTGGATTCCCATGACTAACTGTCAAACCGGATGTCAAATCTAGTTATATTATCTGTCGATTCTACCTTAAGCTTAGCATTATGACGAGCTGCGATACTATAACATATAGCTAACCCCATGCCCGTACCTGTATCCTTTGTTGTAAAAAACGGAGTACCTAGCTGATCTAGCACTTCCGGTGGGATTTTCTTCCCGTCGTTTTCTACCGTAAGGATTACTTCGTTATTTTCTTCTGAAGTTCTAATCGTAATTATACCGCCACAGTCAGTTGCTTCAATGGCATTTTGCACCAAGTTTAAGACTACCTGCCTAATCTCTCTAGTGTCTAAGGAGATTTCAGTAACTGCTCCTAGCTGTGTTTTAACCGTTCTACCGGTCTCTAAAGCATTGGCTTTTATAAGGGGTAACAGGCTATTAATTATTTCATTTATATTTATTTTTGAAAATTCACTTCGTTTGTTTTTCGCCATAGTCAAAAATTCAGTTATAATTGTGTTTGCATGATCAAGTTCTTCAATCATAACAGCGGCGGCTTTAGTCATGTCCAGGCTATCCTTACGCATCTGAAAAAGTTGGAGATAGCCTCGAACCGTTGTTAACGGGTTGCGTATCTCATGCCCGATACTTGCAGCCATTTGGCCAACGAGATTGAGACGGTCAAGCCGTAAAAACTCTTTTTCTAAACTTCGTCGTTCGGTGATATCAGTCATTATAATCAAAGCGCACTTATTTATGCCGAAGTCTATAATGTCTGCTGACAAATAAGCAGTTTTTCCTTCTTTAAAGCTCGTAATATACTGGATCTCCTCATTTCTAATCTGTCCCTGCTCTCGCAGCATTTGCCTGAGTTTTGCTGCTATACTACCACCATCCCCTAAGTCGATATCAGTAATAGATTTGCTAATTATGTCTTCTCTGTCCACCCCTATATTTTGGGTAAAAGCCTCATTTACATCAACATACTTGCCCGATAGGGTAGATATTGCCATCATACAGGGATTAGTGTGAAACAAAATAGTAAAGCGTTCTTCTGCACTCTTCCGATTGTTAAAGTAGTCTTTTATTGTAGTAAAATAGACTCCTTTAAGAAAATAGAAATAACCTATTACTTTATATATATGGCAAATAATAGGGTCAGAATCATTATTATATATTACGTATATTAATTCCCCGATTGATTCCATTATAACTGCCTGAATAATATAGATTCCTGATAGACTTTTGGCAAGCAGGTAACGATAAATTACCATAATGAGGGTAACAGGGCGTAGAAAACTAATAATGTACTCTACAATAGTTCTAAACTCAGTAGGAGAATTTGGACCGGTTACTATAAGTGCTGGCAGGAATACGACAGATTGATACCAAACGACAGATATAGCAATGCCTGCAATAGCTGTAATTATGGCAACTGTCTTTACGCTTCGTAAGTTAGTTGGAATATCAGGCTTGGCAAAAATCAAAATCAGCCCAGTTGATTCTGCCATTCTGGCAATAATCCAGAACCATGTTGCCGCATCAGGGTTAAGGCCAAACGGCATTCCTGTAAATGACAAGGTATGAATACCATCAAAAATTCCAACATGAAAAAATAGCAGGCTGAACATAAGTATATATCTAGATTTAGTTAAAGGATACATAACACAACCCAAAATAGCTATGACAAAACAAATGGATATACTCATAAACTCGAGAAAAAAGTGGGTAAGCAAAAAAGAGTCGGAACTCCAATAGTGCAGAAATGTTTTACCATAAGGCTCATACAAAAAGAAAATAATTAAAGCCATTAATATAAACAATACCATGTTCCGCTCATGCCTGGAAACACAGGAAGACAATTCTAACTCCTCCATTTTCGTACATTTATATTTGAAATAGTGCTTGTCCTATAGAAATAGTCCCCACCACCTTTTTAGCTGCTACGGCAAATAGACCCTAAATAACTGGACGTTTAAACATTAGACAATAAATTTCAAAATCCTTCCAATTATTTAGAGCAAATTTCACCACTTTAAGACAAATTCTGTGCCCCTTCCTATCATACTGATTTATAATTTAGCCATAAAAAAGAAGCTATACAGACCTTCAGCCTGTATAGCTTCTGATATGAATATAAGATCGTCCATAGCAGCTGGAGCACTCTGAACGGTCTAAGTCTTTGAGCTATATATAACAAAAGAGCACTCACTTTCGTGAGTGCTTTAATAACCAGCAACTTCCTAATAGCCAGGCCGTTTCCAACCAAGCCTACGACCGTCCATAGCACCCCATCTGCGTCGTTGTCACTGCGGGCGCTTCCTCCGACGTACTTCCCAGTACGACTCCGGTCACGTCCTCGCTCCGCCTAGCATATGGGGCACTCTGAACGGTCTAAACCTTTTGACAATAAAAAAACACCTACATATTTTAATAGGTGTTTTGATCTAACCAGCAACTTCCTAATCTCCCAGGCCGTTTCCAGCCAAGTACCTTCGGCGTTTGTGGGCTTAACTACTGTGTTCGGTATGGGAACAGGTGGAACCCCACAGCTATCGTCACTGGATATGTCTCCTCGAGTAGGACTCGAACTAGCGACCAATCGATCAACAGCCGAGTTACGACAGTTGATAGCATCCCATCTGTGCGATGCTGTTACAACAAGTTAGCCGCCAACCATTCATCGTAAAGTAGTCTCATAGGCGACGGTGTCGTTGTCCAGTCCGGGCGCTTCCTCCGACGTACTTCCCAGTACGGCTACGGTCACGTCCTCCTCCCGCCTAGCATATGGAATACTCTGAACTGTCTGAGCCTTATAGAGTTAAATTGGCTCCTCGAGTAGGACTCGAACCTACGACCG
>NZ_DATMYD010000011.1:0-46252 GCF_035561155.1 Sporomusa sp.
AGCTTCAGGTGGGGTTTTAACCCCATCTGAAGGTTAGTCGCCCTTATCCAGGGACTTAGCCGCTCGCCTGTGCCCTTTGGGTATAACTCCCACTTGTATACCCTAAAGGGCACAGGAAAGATGGGAGTCTTAGAGCGGGTTAGTCATCGGATAAAGCAAATTAGAATCATTTGATTAGTCACATCAGTAATTCCAACAAAAAAGGAGATACCATATGAATGTATTTGAAAAATCTTTAGCATTACACCAACAGTCACATGGCAAATTAGAGATGAATTTGCTGCTGCCGTAGCCTTAGCCAATAGCGTGCCAACTAACGAACTTACGGCAAGCAGCATCTTCCCCAATCCCTTGGATCCCACAATACCGTCCATCGTGGCAGATGCAGTTGCCAAAGCAGCCATAAAGACTGGAATAGCAAGGGTAGAATATCAGCCATAGTCTATTATTAAATGAAGAGGTAGATACACTCATGAAAGAGCAACAAAAATCGCAACACATCGTAATCGTCGGTGCCGGTTTTGGTGGAATCCGGGCAGTCCGCGCATTACGTGAAGCTGATGTACAAATTACTCTAATTGACAAGCATAACTATCATTTGTTTCAGCCGTTATTGTACCAAGTTTCCACTGCCACTTTATCAATTGATGATATTGCCTACCCTGTGAGGGCTATGATAAAAAGTCAAAAAAATGTTCTCTTCCGGATGGGCGAGGTAACCGGTATTGATTTGGAGCGCAAATCGGTTATTCTTGATACCGATGAAATAAAATATGATTATCTGGTATTGGCTACAGGCGGAACTACAAATTACTTCGGGATTAAATCTGTTGAAAACTATAGTTTTGGTATGAAAACACTGGATGAGTCAGTAACCATTCGCAACCACATACTCCATCAATTTGAATTAGCTTCCTATGAAAAAGATAAGGACAAGCGGCGAGCATTATTGACTTTTATTATTGTTGGCGGCGGACCTACCGGCGTAGAGTCTGCCGGTGCCTTATCTGAGCTGATTTATTTAGTTATGGCTGAGGAGTATCATAATCTAAATTTTAAAGAGGTGCGCATTGTATTAGTTGAGGCTTCAGATAAAGTATTGGCGTCTATGCCGGAAGAATTACGAGAAGTTACCGTCGAAACATTAATCCGCAAACATGTTGAAGTACGGCTTTGCGTACAAGTCACTGAATATGATGGTGAACGTTTAACCCTCAAAGGTGGCGAAATCATTCCCACACATACAGTCATCTGGGCAGCTGGCGTACAAGCAGTTCCCCTTCTAGACAAATTGAATATTAAACAAGATCAAGCTCGCCGTGCCATCGTCAATGAATATTTACAATTGCCAGACCACCAGGAAGTCTTTGTAATCGGCGATTCCGCCCGTTTCGAGCACAACGGGGGACCTTTGCCAATGATTGCACCTGTAGCGATTCAGCAAGCAGATGTTGCAGCAAAAAATATAAAAAAGCTAATTAAGGGAAAAGTACTGGAAAAATTTGCGTATAAAGATGTAGGAAGTATGGCAACAATTGGACGAAACGCAGCCGTAGTTCACATGGGGCGTATTAAATTAAAAGGATTCTTTGCCTGGTTAATCTGGTCTCTTGTACACATTTTGCGGTTAATTGATTTCCGGAACCGTTTTGTCGTTTTTATGAAATGGGTATGGGAATATGTATTCTATGACCGCCTTGTTCGGATCATTACGCGCCAATAAGAATCCTACTGTTTTACCTAAACCGATCCTCTGCCTGAGGGTCGGCTTTTTTACCTATATATCCCGCATTAAAGAAGTTTGCAGACACAGGTGGGTGGTGTATTGTTAACGCGTTGTATATAGTCTACTATACATAAGCAGATAACTGACAAACAACAGCAATACTACACCAGTAGTCCCGATGGCGCTATAAGTGGTAACCCCTTTTTGGGCGGCAAGGGTATACAGGCCTACGCCCAGGCACATGAATGAGTTTTCAAAAAAATTCTGCACGGCGATGGTCTTCCCTTCCCCGACAGTACGATGCCCTACCTGCTGTAGAGAGGCATTCATCGGGACAATATAGATGCCGCCCAACACCCCTATCAGTAGTAAAAAAATAATAGCAGTTTGCAGACTTTCAATGAGAAGAAACGTGAGTATACACCCGCTCATCGCATAGCCGAACCAGACAGTACGGTGATAGTTTTTAATCGTTATCAGATAGGGAGTGATTGCGGCCCCCACCGCGATGCCCACCCCGGTTACGGCAATAATGAGGCTGATTGAAGTACCACTGGTGATTCCCAGAGTAAGAGGCACCCAGGCAAAAATAATCATACGCAGCACGGCAGATGCTAACCAAAAGGAGCCGCTGCCTATCAGCGAATAGTGACTTTGGGGATTCCTCAGCAGGGTAACAATATCAGAGTAAAATTCACCAATTGCGTTTTGATAGCCAACACTCCGGTTGCCGGGATTCTTAGGAATAATGGTGTTAACAGCAATCGAGGCCCCGTATAATACTAAACAAGCACTGAGCGCCAGAGATACTGACAGGTCAGATAACATACCACCTGCTACAGAGCCAGTTAAAATTGCCAGGATGGTATAGCTCTCTAAGCCGGAATTGGCTCTAAGCAGTTCATCCTCATTACGGGTAAGAAAAGGAAGTATCCCATATTTAGCAGGGCTGTATATGACTGCTCCCAGGCCTACCGCCGCATAACTTAACGCAGGATTGCAGCCCGCAAACAGAAGCAGCACCCCTCCGGCCTTTACGATATTCCCGATGATCAACACTTCAGGCTTGGTCTTTCTGTCCGCAAACCGACCAACCCACGGCGATAAAACAATATAAGAGGCCAAAAATGTACTCTGGACAAAAGGTAAGTAATAGTCGGGATAACCATCCCTTTTGATAATTGCCAACACAATAAACAAGATCATATTATCGACAAATGCGGATAAAAATTGGGCCGTAAACAACGCTTTTAGCGGTGATAACCTAAGCATCTTCTTTCACCTCGCTTATCCCCCAGCTCTTAAGAGTAACATAGTCGATTTTCCCGCTGCCCAATAGGGGCAATTTATCAACCACAATAACCGCTGCCGGCATTGCCAGCATACTCTGCCGGGTCTTACTCATGAATTCCCGCAGCAGCTGTTTCGATGCATCTTTGTGCATAGTATAGAGGATCACTTTTTCGCCCTTCTTGGTATCTGGAAGATTGATGGCCGTATTGCGGTCTGTACCAAAACAGCTTTCAGCAGCTTTTTCCACAGCGTCTAGACTAACCATCTCGCCTGATATCTTGGCAAATCGTTTCAACCGTGACCGGATTCTGATAAAACCAGCTTCATCGATACTGACCACATCGCCACAATCATACCATTCAGGGGCCGGCACGAAGCCTCGCCCAGGCAATAAGTACCCGGCCATAACGTTAGGCCCTTTGACAAAAAGATTGCCGCCTTCAGAGATACCTGGGATTTCTTCAGTACGCCATTCGATACCGGGGAGAAATTTGCCTACTGTACCGGGTTTGCTAAACAGCGGTGTGTTTAGACTCAATACCGGAGCTGTTTCTGTAGTACCATACCCCTCAAAAATCCGTACACCAAACTTTTCCTGCCACAAGCTGCGCACTTCATCGTTAAGCTTTTCTCCCCCGGCCAGCACATAACGCAGGCTATAAAAGTCGTAGTGATGGGCAGATTTCCCATATCCGTGCAAAAAAGTCGGCGTTCCTAAAAGCAGCGTGATATTTCGATCATAGGCAATTTCAGGAATGGCTTTGTAATGTAGTGGTGTTGGGTACAGAAATACTTTAACACCGTTAAGAACCGGCAGCAGTGTACCGGCAGTTAACCCGAAGGAGTGGAACATGGGCAGAGCATTCAGCATTTTATCACGAGGGGTATAATCGATCACACTAGCTACCTGATTGATATTCGCGAGGATATTGGTATGGTGAAGTACTACACCCTTAGGTTTGCTCTCACTGCCGCTGGTAAACAGGATCAGTGCGGCGTCTCCCACCGCAGTTTGCCGGGTGAGATAGTTATATAGGGCACTTAGCTTGTCAGCAAGGCTGATTTGCTGCTTAATATCTTCCAAATAAATGAGTTCGAACCGGGAGGCTAACCGTGCTTCTAACTCTTCCAAATGCCCTTTTGCGATAAAAGCCCGCGAGGTTAAGATTTTTTTTAATCCGGCGGTCTCGACACAATCCAGATTGTTTTCCGCTCCAGCACTAAAGTTGAGGATAGCCGGTGTTTTGCCGATGCAAAAGAGAGAAAATAGTGTAATCAGGTGTCCGATCGAGTTAGGCAACATAACCCCAACAGGGTGTTCCCCTGGTAACAGTGGCTGCAACTTTGCACCTAAAGCATAACTGCTCATTATTGCCTGACGATAACTGACCGTTCCCCCGATGTCCTCGGCCATATCCTTTCCCATGCCATGGATTTGCCCAGCAGCCAGTAGTTTATCAAAAATATTTGTGTATTTGTCTTGTTGTTGCCTAGCCTGAAACATGGCTTGTTGCAGTAAGCTCAGTATCCGGTCACTAATCTCCCGCTTCTGCAGACGAAAGCTTTTACCTGCAGCAGCCAAAAGCTGCTCCCGTGAAGCAACGTAGATGGTTACCTGAGGAAAATATTGCGCTTTAACCTTATCTTGCACCCGCGACAGCCTTGATCGTTCCGGTCCGCGAAAAATCACGGGTTGAATAAAAGCTCCTGTTTTTATAGCGATAAAGCCCACACCGCTATAGATCTTCATCAGGTTGCCGGTAGTAGTAATACGGCCTTCAGGGAACAGTACCACCGGGTGTCCAGCCTTGATAATCCCGACGATCTTCTTGAGCGAATAGGGGTTAAACGGGTCGACAGTTATATGGTTGACCCATCTCAGGATAAAAGAAATCTTGGCCGCTATCGTTGTGTTGACAACAAAGTAGACCTCCCGGGGTAGGTATGCATATAACAAAATTGCATCAAGAAACGAAACATGGTTAGGCATAATAATGCTTGGACCGCTAAACTGGAATCTCTCTTTACCAATCACCCTGGTTTTAAATAGGAATTGAAGTAGCCAACGAAGGATCGTTCTCATGTTTCTCCCCCCATTTTGTCGGCCTACAGCGCAATTTTTGCCGTAGGGATTTAATTATTAAATAGTACGACTCTACTAAGTGAACATTTTGCGTACAAGATTTGAAATCTTTGTTTTTAATTCAGCAAACTCCGGTAATACATCATAAAAATACGGGTATTGATTCAACGGTTGCAGCATGAGACCAGTATAGACTGTTACCCAAAAATACACATCCTGACGGGGTATTTCTCCTGTTGCCATCCCGTCTTCCAGTATTTTACGAATAATGAAATGCGGCTTTATCTCCTCTTCTACCAAATCCCAGAAGGAGTACTGGGACAGCAGTGCAAAGCGGATTTCTGAGGGATATTCTTGATATAGATCGTAGGTTATTTCCGCAATGCGGCAAAGCTTGGCTATAGCCCCTTCCATACTACTGTCGACCCGCTTCAAACGACCTGTGTAGTCAGTTACAATTTCCTTAAAAATATAGAGCGCCATATCGTCTTTTCCTTTAAAATGCTTGTAAAGGGCTGCCTCTGATACGCCGGCTGCTTTCGCTATATCCCGTACCGAAACAGCATCATAGCCCTTTTCTGCAAATAGTGTAAGACTCGCTTTAAGGAGATCTCCTCTTTTTCCGTAGTTTGCCAATAATTGTTGCATACTTTTCACCCGCTTAAGTTAACATTCGTTAACTTAACTGTACTATAATAGCTCTTTTTTTGTCAAGAATCTTTTGGGGAAAATTGTTTTTACCTCTTCATCCTTACTTACCTCAGTGGAGATAGTTGGCGGCAGTAACATAATGCCTGCTGCAGCTGCCAAATGCTTTAAGGTATGACCACTAATGACCTCGTTTGTCAGGTTAAATATGAGACCGTCGTTCAACTCAAAACCTTTCGCAATGATATAACTAGCCAGCAACAGCCAATAGGGCCTATCTTGCCTTGGCGTTTTCGGAAAGAGGAGGAGCATTAGCGGTATCAGGACCATCGGAAGATACTGAACGACTATATAGGGACGTAAGTCGCCAAAACCATGCTGCTCTGACAGCCACCAATAAAATACACTGAACACACCGCTTATAACCAGAGGTACGAAAAGCCGCTGACCAAATTTAACACCTAAACGTTCTGCACATACACAGGCAGTCAAAGCGGAAAAACATAATGTCATAGGCAGCCGGTCCCAGACCAAAGTATTATTCGAGGGCAGCCAATGATAATAACCAGACCCTAAACCGACAAGCACAACCGCACTGAAAAAGAATCTCCACATTGAAGTAACTGCCGATTTCGGCAGCCTTCCCACCTTCATAAGTCCTATGAGTCCTGCAATAACGAAGGCCATGTTAGATAAGACATTTTGTGCGTTTACAATCCCCCACCATGCCGCATCATCGGCAAAAGCGTGACAGGCTGCCGCCTGCGGAATGGGCGGTTGAGTTAGCATCACCCCCATTGCAAATAGTACAACAACCCCGATACAGCCAAGCTTCATCTTAGTTGACATGCTATCCCTCCAATCAAGTTAACGTTCGTTAACTTGATTGTAATAGATTTCCACTCCGGTGTCAATAACCAACTTAAAAAGCTTGTTTTCAGCCTCTAACCTTATCGCTTTGGCACATACGCATTAATTAATAAAAAGGGGCTGTGTAAAAAACACAGTCCCTTTCGCTTGCCTAACACCCAGAGCCTCCCCTATGCCATCTCATCCATCAACAAAGACACCGAGATGTTTTCCAGAGGCTGCTCAACTAACGTTCTATTGGCTAATTGCGGTAAAGAGTCTTCAAACGTCCTACGCTCAGTACGATAAAATACACCAATAGGAATTTTATCCCCCCATTGGCTGGCAACAGACGTTGCTTTATCATGATCCGCAGGATCATACTCTGGCAGCGTATCCAACCGGTAAACACGGTCCTGATACCATTTATAGGTGTTAACATGATTAAAGGACACACAGGGCTGGAGAATATCAAGTACCGAAAAACCTTTATGCTTTACTGCCTGTGCCATGATATCGGCAAGCTGCGGATCAGCGGCAGTTGACCGTGCAACCCAGGTTGCTCCTGCCTGCAAAGCCATCTGAACAATATTGATCGGCTGTTCCACATTGCCTTGTGGCGCAGGAGTAAATTTTGTAACCGTACCTAAATCACTGGTCGGCGAAGCCTGCCCTTTAGTTAGGCCGTATATTTGGTTATTATGGATGATGTAGGTAATATCAAGATTACGCCTGGCTGTATGAATAAAATGTCCCATCCCCAACCCCATGCCATCACCATCGCCGCCTTCGGCAATGACAGTGAGCTGATGATTAGCCAGTTTGACGCCAGTGGCAACAGGTAGTGTTCGACCATGGAGGGTTTCAATCCGGTAGGAATTAATATATTGGGAAATTTTACTGGAACAGCCAATCCCAGTTACCAAAGCAAGCTGCTCCGGGTCCAGCGCCAACAGCGAAAATGCCTTTTTTAATGCAGTAAATATGCCAAAATTACCACAACCAGCACACCAGGTGGGGACAAATTGTGTTTTTAGAGCCTCCATCTAAGATAGTACCTCCTTTATTTCTTCTAGTACTAAAGAAGGGACAAATGGGCGTGAGTCATATTTTAAATAACTTTTATCTACGGCGAAACCGGTATGGGCCCGGATCATGGCCGCCATTTGCGCTGTTTTATTTCCTTCTACCAACAACGTCTTTTTGCTCAATTGCAGGACAGACTGTACGGCTTCAGCCGGGAATGGAGACGGATATAAAATCTGCAGAAAATTAACCGACCTGCCCTCTTGATTTACCGTGCTTATCGCCTCCAAAATGGCACCTTTGCTGGAACCCCAGCCAATCACCGTGAGTTCGGCCTCCCGTGGGCCGTGAAGTTTGATTCCCGGGATGTCTTGTAATATAGCAGGAACCTTACTAAACAACTTATCAAGCCCATCAGCAGTTACCTGTGGCTCTGTTTCAGCATATTCACGGTTGCCCGAGCTATAAAAACCGTCTTCTCCGTGAGTATAGCTGGTAACAATATGCCGCCCCCCTTTTTGTCCGGGAATTGCCCGCGGTGAAACCCCATCAGGAGTAATGCGGTAACGCAAGTAAGGCTGATGTTCACTAAGCCATGCTTCATCTACCAGTTTTCCGCGATCAATCTGGAGCTGCTTATCTTCAAAGTAGGGATGTATCACACTGGAATCAGCCAAATACTTATCTGTCAAGATAATACCAGGCACTTGATATTTATCCACAAGATTAAACAGACGAAACGTTTCAGCGAAACATTCCTCAATATCGCCAGGCGCAACAACAATTCGCGGAAATTCCCCCTGTGAAGCATAGACAACAAAATTCAGGTCAGCCTGGGCAGTACGGGTCGGCAAGCCGGTACTGGGACCACCTCGCTGGGCCTCAACAATTACCAGCGGTACTTCTCCCTGGGCAGCGAACCCCAGTGCTTCTGTCATCAGGGCAAAACCGCCCCCGCTTGTGGCGCCAATGGTTCGGACACCGGCAAAACCGGCTCCAATTAGCATATTGACTGCCGCGATTTCATCTTCAGCTTGTTTAAACACCAAGCCATATTCTGTGGCATGATCAGCTAAATAGGTTAAAACACTTGAGCCTGGTGTCATGGGATAACCGGCAGCAAATTTAACTCCCGCTTTTATTGCCGCCATAGATATGGCATCATTACCGTTCAGGAGCATCTTTTTTTCGCCGTCAGGCTGGAAAGATAGCGGAAATGCTTTATGCTCTGCATATTGCTGCTTGGTTAGGTCAAAAGCTTGCTGAAGTAACTCAAGATTTTGCTGCAAAATATTTTCTTTTTTAAATTCTGTTCGCATTATACCGGCTATGATCTCTAAGGGAAATCCGGACAGTGCACAAAATGCTCCCAACATCGCGCTGTTTGCCATCACTTTAGCCGCTTCACCGGTAAGGGAACCAATTAGTTTAACAGGATATAGTTTTACCCCTGCTGGAACTCTTGCCATATTGGGCTTGACTGCTTCACTGTCATATAGAACCGCCGCTTCAGAGTCCAGCTTCTCATAGTTCTGATCCAATGCTTCCTGAGATAATGCCCCTAAAAAGTCTAACCGCTCCTCATGGGCTTTTATCGGTCTGCTATCAAAGCTTACAGTACAGGTATTGAGCCCGCCCTTGATTAATGAAGGGTATTCATTAACTACAAATGCCCATAATCCATTACGGCCTGCCGCTTTGGCAATCATCGTGCCTGCGCTCATTATGCCATAGCCTGCTTGCCCGCCAAACATAACGGTAAATGGTTTTCGCCACATACAACATCCTCCGCTCTGTTTCTTATTATGCCAGACTGACTGAAGTACCTTACTTTGATCACTTTAATAATAATTATTAATTGAATATTATTCGACGTCTTTATTAACCTACCTGCCAAAAAAAGTAAGATTGATAAATTTTCTTTCACAACAAAACAAGGCCCTGAACTCCTCGTATTAGAGTTCAGGGCCTCACTATGATCTATTACTATTTCAGCACTGGCAGTTCTTGTTCATAGGTAAGTGTATATCTATCCTTCTCTGTGTGGCAGAGCGTATGCTCATCGTTCAATCGGTCTGGGGCGTATGAAAGAAGCCGTGTGGAATTAAGTACTACTGCAAGGGTACTTGCATTATGCAAGATGGCTGCTAAGAAAGGAGATATTAATTTAGCCGAACCAAGCCCTAGGCCGATGATATTGGCCCCAATGGCAAAAAGAAAGTTTTGCCGGATAATCAATAATGACCGTTTCCCAAGACGAATGACTTCGACAATTTTCTCCGGATTGTCTTCACGCAGAACAATCCCGGCTGTTTCAATGGCCGCATCTGCTCCTCCTACCCCCATGGCAATCCCAACGTTTGCAAGAGCCAGTGAAGGGGAGTCGTTGACACCGTCGCCGACCATCCCAACTACATGACCCTCGTCTTTTAAGGATTTTACTAATTCAAACTTCTCCTGTGGGAGCATATTTGACCAGACTCTATCAATTCCTAAGTGACTAGCCGTTTCCTTTACAACTGCATCAGTATCACCGCTAACGATGCCGATGTCGATAACGCCCTCAGATCTAATGTCACGAATGGCTTTTACTGCATTTTTACGTAGAGCGTCCTTTATCGCAATAATCCCTATAACCTGAGTCTCGCTGGCTACGTACACCAGCGTTGAGTTTTGCTCAAGATCGCGGATCAGCACAGGAATTGGTGGAGGAATCTTAATACCTATCTCACTTAAGTAAAGGGAGTTGCCCACATAAATAGCTGTGCCATTTACAGTAGCCTTTACACCGCGCCCAATCGTCATTTCACTATTGGGGATGCAGGGAAGCTTTATACCCTGATTTTCTGCAGCCTGTTTAATAGCATCGGCCAGCGGGTGATTCGCGTTTGCCTCAGCCGCAGCGGCTAAAGCTAAGATAGAGTTTGCGTCATGTCCCTGATTAACTGGAACAACCTCTACCACAGTAGGTTTACCTTCTGTCAAAGTGCCTGTTTTATCAAATAGTAAACAATTTATTTTGCCTGCTTCTTCAAGATAGCGACCACCTTTAACAAGTATTCCTCTGCTGGCAGCGTTGCCAATTGCCGCGCTCAGAGCGGTCGGTGTTGCCAGGCCTGCCGCACAAGGGCACGCAACAATGAGTATCGTCATTGTACGTCGTATATCCCGTGTCAGCAGGAATACAATCAAGGCCAATAGGAAGGAGGCAGGAATTATCCGGGCAGAATATTTATCCGCCATGGTCTGTATCGGAGCTCTGGATTGTGTAGCTTGTTCAACTAGATGGATGATGCGCGCAACAGATGTTTGGTCACCCACTCGTTCGGCTCTAATATATAAAGTGCCTTGCTCAATGGTAGAACCTGCTAGAACTCGATCACCCTGGTGTTTATAAACAGGTATAGGTTCTCCGGTTAAAGCGGCTTGATTTACAACTGCTTCTCCGTCAACAACGGTCCCGTCCACAGGAATCTTACTACCTAGTTTTACCGATACTGTATCATTTTCTTGCAACTGGGGTATTGGGACTAATACTTCCTGTCCATCCACAACGATCCATGCGTTTTTCTGGTTGCCTTCAAGCATAGCTCGAATTGTTCGACGCGATTTATCTAGTGTTAACGTTTCTATTAGTGTACTTAAGTTAACCAACCATACGACAACTAAACCGGTGGCTCCTTCTCGCAATAGTAGAGAAAGGACAGTTGCTGAACCGATCAAAATTTCATTATTTAATTTGCGATGTAGAAAGAGACTTTCCAGGCCACTGCGTAATATGGGAATAGCCGTAATCAAGGTGAGCAGACTTAATTGACGTTCCAGCACCAGAGAGAGAGGACCGCGACGCCGAAGATGGTGAAAAAGATGATAAAGTAACCCTAGACCGCCCAGAACGACCAGAGCTATTTGGGTAGGGATGGACATATCCTCTAACTCAAAGGGCTTTTTCTTTTCTATATATATTTTTTCTACAGTTGCGGTTTTTTGCACCGGAATTTCACAGGAAACTCTATGTATCAAAGAGCATAGCGCCTGTTCAGAAATAATGCCTCTGTCATAATAGATTAATACTTTACCTGATTTGGGGTTGGCTGTACATTCTTTAACCCCGTTTTGTTCCCTTAACAATACGTCAAGCTGAGAAGCAAGGCGAGGATTACATCTAATCTGTGGCATATATACACGAATGCGTCCGGGTAACTTGTGAACAATCTGCGGGTATCCTTGAGACAAACAGCTTCCCTCCTTACGAGGTCTAAAAAATAAAGAAAACACGGCTTGCGCCGAGCCTTTGGCGAAAGCGGAAGCCGATGTTGCCCTTATCCAGGAGAAAGTATACTTTCTATCAGGATAAAAATAATCCCAGACACTGGGATTATTGAGTGTCTAGCAAGGCCAATGCCCCACTAGGAAGTATTATATGGAAGTTATTTAGGATTATACTGCAGCCTCTGAAATTGGCAGATACGAATCTGCTTTGTATAGTAAGAGCTGCTCCTGAACCTGCTGGATTAGTAAAGCTTCCCACTCACATAAAAAATTAATAATATACCCTCTGATTCGTTGAGAAAGGTCTACCAGCGCTACGTCTAGCTGATGTTTAGGCGAACATTGGAAAGCGTTTAGTGTCAAAGTCGCAACCTCAACTTTAAAAGGAACTAAACTTTTTTTAACAGGTTTTAACGCATGATCCCAGGCTTTATTTCCTAGGAATTCGATACAACGAGCCATACGTACTGTAGAGCGATGCGTGTCAACGATAGCCTGCAAAGGTCTTAAAGAAAGACTGGGAAAAGGACCTTTGAAAACTAGCTCCTTTTCTGATGGCAACCCATGTCGCCGGACATGAAAGTTCAGATGCTCTAAAAGCCGATTAAGCGCATTCCCTTTTTGTAACTCAAGTAATACTAATGGCCACTCCAGGGAGGTTCGGTTGAGAAGGCCTTCTGCTAACCTATGGACCTCGTCTGTCCGAATCCGGGAGCGTATTTGATGAAACTCCCAGCGTATATCCTTTATGCATTCTCCGACCAACGAGTCTATAGGCTTTATATATACTGACATAAGCAGGAATAGCCCCCTTGCGATATCGATAATCATTATCATTAGTATAGAACAGGTGGGAGTATTAGTCAATATCTAGCTGAAGAAAATACACTCCCTACCAGTTTACAGACAGAGACTTTCTTATCAAACTGGCACTATACCACTGTCTATCAATAGAGAGTACTATCCAAAGTTGTAGGTAGAAAGATTCAGAGCCCGGTTACGCGGGGAGGGATCAAAGTTAACCTAAAGTTAATCTATGTTTAACCAAAACAGCGGCCAATTGCGGTACACTAAAAACAGAATACTACATGAAAGTCGGTGAATCTTAATGCGCCTGGCCTTCCAGCAATCTGAGGTGCGAAAATTAAAGACCCGATATCATCGCTTTCAGGAATTATTTATCTTTGGTGAAAAAATCATTACTTCCCATCACAAGCTAAAAATAATGGCCGCTGAATCACATCGTAGGAAACAAGAATGGAAACGGGTAATCGCAGTAACGACTTGCCGTCAGTTCGTTCGTCTATTGGTTGATGCTTCGTTAGAAGAGACCCGGAGCAAGATTACACCATTTATTGTTGATATTATATCAGGTAAAGAATTTTACAGCGCGGACTCCTTTCGCCGTAGAATTATTAGTCAAGATGAGGTTCAAAAGCTGCTTTCCCTGATAAGTCTACAGATAAGTACTACCTTATCGATACCGCCCGAGCATTGTACTACTGCAATAAAAGAAAGTATGATCGATCCGGCATCTTTTATTGACGGTTCTGCAGGTCTAATCCAACAATATAAAAATACTATTATAATTACTAAGAACATCGCTAAAGTCACAGAAGCGGTTTGTAATAAAAGCCTGGAAGAATTTACTCTTCCCTGGCTTGTAAAGAAGGTATCAAAAAAGCTAAGCTTAGGCACAGCCTTGTTGAAAGTAACAAACTGTCACCCGGCAGACCAAGAAAAACGTTGCATAGCTGATATATCACAATGCCTGACTGGAATTCTAGACAGCTTCTACCAGCAATTGCAACACCAATGTATGAAAAATATTGCGAAATTGATTTATTCCTCTCACGAGTCATGTAAACAAGTACCATCCCGGCCTCACCATTTATATCTAGTAAAAAAAACCAGTTCATCGTAATACGATGCCTGGTTTTTTTGATAACCTCAAAAAAATGTATACTATAGACAATCATGGTAAAAATATCCTTGTCTACGACAGTGAATAAAAGCTGTAAAGGGGGGATATAATGCCTGATATAGAAGCACACCCGGATGATGAACGTGAAGCACAGTCATACGCCAACCGCGAAGCGCGATATGATACTAACCGCGAACCACGGTACGATACCAACCGTGAACCACGGTACGATAATAACCGTGAACCACGGTATGATGCCAAACGTGAAACGCGGTATGATACCAACCGCGAACCACGATATAGTGCCAGCCGCGAGGCACGATATGATACCACCCGTGATCCACGGTATGAGTCAAGATACAGCCGCAAACAGCGCATGCGCGAGTTAGCTATGGAAACCAGTAATGAAGAATCGGTCCTGGGGCTGGAACAGGTATTTGAGGCTAAGTTGGCTGCGATACGCATCTATGAACAAAGATTAGGTACAATTACTGATCCTTATGCGCGTAGGTCATTGCAACAGATGATACGTAAAGAGCGGGCAGAGTTACTGCATTTAGCCGAACTTACCGATTTAGTAGAACAAAGCCCAGAGATGACTGGCCTAGCCAGAACCAGACGCCGCGTTAACCATGAGGTCAAAATGCGTACAGGCCAGGACATGACGTTCTGGTTAGGAGCTGCCGTTGTGGGAGCAGTCCTACTTCCCAGTGTCAGAGACAAACTACGCCCCTTAGCTGTCAAAGCAGTACAAGGTGTACTTGGGTTGACAGACCAAGCCCAAGGCATATTTAGTGGTATGCGTGAAGATATTGAAGACCTGGTAAGTGAGGCACAATTTGAACGTTTTAGAGACTCGCTTGATACTGTAGTAGAAGAACCGGTTGAACCGGGAGGCACAAGCTGAGGCTATTTTAGACTGGCTATGTCCAATGAGTGTGTCAGGAGGAACAATTGGCTACTATTGAATTGCTGCATCAGAAAATCCAAAATGCTAGCCGTGAGTTGCAAGAAGCCATTGATATGAGTGTCGAAATAAGACGCCAATCCCCCCAGGCTAAGGGAGAAGTAGTAACAATCTGGGAAGAATTCTTGAGCCAGTTTTTTGGGTATATTAAGAAAAAAAGTAAAGATTCGAAAGATAACTTACTTGCGGGTATTTCCTGGACACGCTTGAAGCTCTTTTAGTCCGAGGTATTCCCAATTGGCGTAAACAGCAAGGAGATCATCCTTGCTGTTGATTTTTTAACCACATTTAGGTTCAAAAGGGAGGAACTTTCCAGTGCCAGCAGTGATCGCAACAAGTGAGTACAGATTGATTCCAGGCCGCTTACGGATATCGATCACAGAACTCCGTCAAGATCCTAAGTATGCTCAGAATTTAGCAAAACATTTGCTGGGTGAAAAGGCCATTCGGTCAGTCACTGCAAACCCGTTAACAGGAAGGGCACTCATTTACTTCGACCACGCATTATTAGGCGTAGCGGAGATTCAGCGGTTGATTTCCGCTGCCAGTCAGGCTTATTTTACCCTGGAGTCCACTCCACAGACACTAAAGAATACGATAGTCAATACGACGCATGCGCAGAACAAAACCCATACCATGTATACCTTGGCAACAGGCGGAGTTTTGGCGGCTTTAATATTAAAAAGGTTGATAGCTGGAAAATCGCCGTTATCCTCCTCTACCCGCGTATTTAATCTTGCAGCCCTTACGACGATTATTGCCGGATATCCAATTTTGTACAACGGATTTGAAACATTAGCTAAGAAAAAAAGAATTAATCATGACTTAGTACTGTTTCTGGCTACCCTAGTACTCCTGGCGATGCGGGAAAGCATCACGGGATTATCTGTTCTCTGGCTAGTACACCTAACCAATTTATTTAGATTAACTATGCAAGTTCGAAACACCGGGTATATTAATCACCTCCTTACGGACAAGCAACAAAAGGTATGGCGTTGGGAAAATCGGCGAAAGAATTTAGTTAAGTACAGCGATCTTCAGGAGGGAAATATCGTTCTTATTCACCCTGGCGAGAGTATCCCTGTTGACGGGCAAGTCGTAGCCGGAAAAGCCTGTGTAACCCAAGCTGCCATGTCTGGTGACTATCAGCCACAGCTTAAAATTGTGGGAGATATGGTATATGCAGGTACCCAAGTTCAGGCGGGGTCGCTAAAAGTAAACGCTGATAAAGTTGGCAACGCAACTTCAATGGCGCAGATTGCTTGTTTGGTAACAGAAGCTCAGGTCAAAGCAACGAAAAGTCTGCCACCGAATCGGTATGCCGATACACTTATGTGGTGGGCGATAGCAATTTCAGGAACTGTCTTTTGGCTGACACGTGATGTGATGCGTAGTCTGGCCGTACTGCTTACCGGCTGCCCTGCTGCCATTGCCTTATCGCGTAATGCTGCGCTCGGAGCGGCAGTTTCCACAGCGGCAGAACAAGGAATTTTTGTAAAAGAAATTGAGGCTATAGAACGCGTTGGACAGGTCGATACCGTTTTGTTTGATAAGACAGGGACATTGACGACAGCGTTACCTCAGATTACCGAGATCATTTCGTTAACTCCAGACTATAATGAAAATGAAGTATTGGTTCTTGCTGCTTCAGCAGAAAAATCCACCAGTCATCCGCTGGCCAGAATGCTGCTGAGCGAAGCTCAAAAACGGGATCTTGCTTTAATACCGGCTAACAGTCGATCGCTTTTTGGTTATGGTGTACAAGCCATCATTGGCGAAAAGACAATTGTTATCGGCAATCGCCTCTTGATGGAGCGAAAAAAGGTTCCGTTCTTTCGGGCAAAAGCCACAGTCATGCGCTTAGAACATTTAGGAAACAGCATTTTATATGTTGCAGTCAATCGGCGGCTCGTCGGCCTGATAGGTGTAAGCGACATGATTAAACCCGAAAGCTACACAGCCATTCGCCAGCTCCGGTCCCTGGGAATCAAAGCTATTAGTGTTATCACTGGAGATTCTCCCTACGCTGCGGAACACATATCTACCGAGCTCGGTTTGACGGAGGAGTGGCACTCAATGCTCCCCGAAGCAAAAATGCATGCAATTGAAGAAATACGTCAAACCGGCAAGCAGATTGCCATGGTAGGAGACGGAACCAATGATTCTCCTGCCTTTGCTGCCAGCAATGTCGGAATTGCCATGGGTATGAGCGGGACGGCACAGGCAATCCATGCAGCCGATATTGTAATTGCCAATGATGATCCTCGAAAGGTACCCCAAGCAGTACGTCTCGGTAGACACACAAACGAAGTGATTAAACAGAATTTGGCGCTGTCTGTTGGCTCGAACATAGTGGGCATGGCACTAGCTGCTGCCCGTTTGATATCGCCGGTGACAGCAGGCTTACTGCTAAATGTCAGCACTTTGGCAGTAATTTTTAACTCAGGACGCTTGCTGTCACGTAGACGGCGACGCGAACAAGTACAAATGGATCTCCAACGGTTTTCACAAAAAAACAGTATGGCAAAGGCGTGTTCCGCCTCAAAAAGTAATGTAGTATGCTTTCCCGGTAACAACAACTCATATAATAATTCCGCAGATACCCAGAATTCCTGGCATGCGCAAGCCTCGACCAGCGTGTGTGACATGCTGGAAACCTCCAGTCAGTTTGGTCTTACTGATCATGAGGCGCAATTACGTATTGGCCAATATGGAAAAAATGCCCTGCAAGAATCGGAAAAACCTTCGTTCTGGAAGTTATTAAGTGCTCAATTTAAGGATTTCATGGTTCAGGTGTTACTTGGGGCTGCAGGACTTGCCTTTGCCATTGGTAAAACAAGAGACGCTATGCTCACAGTGGGGATTGTAATAGCAAATGCCTTCTTGGGTGTAATTCAAGAGAGGAAAGCAAGTAGTTCCCTTGAGTCCCTTAAAACACTATCAGCTCCTCAGGCTCGTGTTACAAGAGGAGGACGAACTTTCAAAGTATTTGCCGAAAACCTGGTTCCCGGGGATATCATTGTTCTCGAAGCCGGCGATCGTGTACCTGCGGACGTACGACTGCTATCTTGTTCTCATTTGGAAGTGGAAGAATCAGCACTAACCGGCGAACCATTGCCAGTACGTAAGGAAGCCAACACACTCTGTCCGCAGGAGTATCAGTTAGCGGATCGACGTAATATGGCGTTTATGGGTACTAGCGTAACACGTGGCAGGGCAACAGCGGTTGTAATTGCTACTGGTATGGCAACTGAAATGGGGAAAATTGCTTCGCTGATTCAAAGCCACAATGAAGAAACCACCCCTCTGCAACGGCGGCTTGAGGAACTGGGAAAATATCTGGTGTATGGCTGTCTTGGCGTATCCGGTTTAGTATTTTTAATTGGACTACTTCGCGGCCAAACAACTCTCACTATGCTTCAGACTGCGGCAAGTCTGGCAGTAGCCGCAATACCGGAAGGCTTAACAGCCATTGTCATCATTGCTTTAGCTATGGGCGTCCAGCGCATGAGTAAGCGCAATATCATTATCCGCAAACTATCTTCCATTGAAACACTTGGTTGCGCAACAGCCATTTGCTCAGACAAAACCGGTACGTTAACCCAAAATAAGATGACTGTACGGGAAATTTATACCCTTGACCGTACTTGGCGAATAACCGGCGAAGGGTATATGCCCTGTGGCTGTTTCCAGCTTGACAAGACCGCTATTGTGCCTTCCAGCAATATAGAATTAATGGCAACACTCAGAAGTGGCATCCTTTGCAACAATGCCCGGCTGGTAGCAGACTCCTCACCCACAGGCAATGTAATTGCTATTAATAAAACCAGGCAAACAACCTGGGCCATTGATGGCGATCCCACGGAAGGCGCACTTGTCGTCGTTGCCGCCAAAGCAGGCCTGAAACAAACGCAACTGGAAAGTACTTATCGACGCTTAAAAGAATTGCCTTTTGAAGCTGAACGGCGGATGATGTCTGTCGTTTGTCAGGAAAAACAGGCTCTGCCAACCCTCTACTGCAAGGGGGCAGCCGATAAAATTCTATCGATTTGTACTCATTATGTCAAAGACGGTCAAACTCTGCCATTAGACGCTATTTCCCGGGAAAAGATTGAGCAAGCCAACCTGCACATGACAGGCAAGGCAATGCGTGTGCTTGCCTGTGCGTACCGGGATCTACCGCATTTTCAAGATGAGGAACAGGCTAATGATCTGGAAGAGCAGCTTGTCTTCTGTGGTTTAGTTGGTATGATTGACCCACCCCGGCTGGAGGTGCCTAAGGCTATCACTAAATGCAAGGCTGCCGGGGTCAAAGTCATTATGATTACCGGGGATCACCCCCTGACCGCCAAGGCCATTGCCTGTGAGTTAGGTTTGATGGGCAGCACAGAGCGAGTCGTTGCGGGCAATGAATTAGACATCATGTCTGATGCTGAACTGGCAAAAATTGTGGCAGATATCAGCGTATATGCACGAACATCGCCGCAGCAAAAGTTACGTATTGTTAAAGCGCTAAAGAGCAATGGTTTTGTTGTGGCCATGACTGGAGATGGGGTAAATGACGCACCGGCCGTAAAGTGCGCCGATATCGGCATAGCTATGGGTATTATGGGGACTGATGTTACCAAACAGGCGGCAAGTATGACATTGGCGGATGATAACTTCGCTACCATAATACGAGCCATGGAAGAAGGACGCTCTATATATACCAACATTCGTAAAGCCATCCGTTATCTAGTCGCAACCAATATAGGCGAGGTTGTATTGATGCTGTTGGCCGCAGTTATCGGCTTGCCGTTACCGTTAATCCCGTTACAGTTGCTCTGGCTCAATCTGATCGGCGATGGATTACCGGCTATTGCCCTTGTTAATGATCCTCCTGCCAAAAACATCATGACTCAATCGCCGAAAACAGCAGATGAAAGTGTGTTTTCTGGTGGATTAGGACGTAAAGTCGTTTCGCGCGGTATAATTATCGGCGTCACAAGTTTAGCGCTATTTGCCTGGAAACTGATTAATACAGGCAATTTGACCCTTGCCCGCACCATCGTGATTGCGCAACTGGCGCTTAGCCAATTTATTCACCTTTTCGACTGCCGGATCGAGCGGGAAGCGGGACAGGTTGGCATCTTCAGCAATCCATGGCTTATTGGCGCGTTTTCACTTTCGCTGGCCATGGTCGTTGGGATTATTCACCTGCCTTGGCTTCAACCAATTTTCAGTACTGTCGCTCTGACAGGCAGTGAGTGGTTGATAGCTGCGCTTTTAGCCGGACTCACCTCTATAGCGGATTTTGGCATCGAAGGTATTATTGAGAGAAGCGGCAAAAAGAATAGATTTATTCCTATTGCAGATACTAAAATTCAGGAGGTGGTGTGATGCATTGGTTGCTCATGCGTCCGGCTGTTAGCTGGGGTGCTTTCCTACTTGTCCACGCCATTGGAATTCCACTTGTTTACGGTTTAGGTAAGGCTTGCGGAGTAAGAGAAGCTAACAAAGAAATGATCCACGACCCGGAACATCTATAAATAAATACCAAACCCTCCGAATTATCTCGGAGGGTTTGGTATTTAATCTATAGCTTTTGATGAGGCAAAGTTACTTTGTCGCGAAGAATCCGGACCAATATATGTTGTTGGGGCTTCAAGTCCATCGAGGTATATCAGAATCGGCATCGTCAACAGTTGTTTTTTTCCCGTCATCTGGTTCTGATTGATTTACTCCGCGAAGTTGTTTAGCTTCATCCACAATGTCCTTGAACTCATCGCGGACAGACTTTGCTTTTTCTTGCATACTCAGTACTCCGGCGGTCGTAGCCACGGCAATTCGACGTCCCTTTACTTTGGCAGAGGACCGGAGTGATTTAATCGCCGCGGCGGGACAAGGGCACTCACCAGTCTCACGTGCCTCCACTACTATGTCTGAAGCTTTGTCTCTCATCTTTGCGGTTAGGTTTTTTACCTCATCGCTGACAATTAAGGCCCCCTTTGTTGCTTTGACCGCAAAAGTACGTAGCCCTCGACGGACTGGGGGCAAGGTCAGCGCAAGCGCCGTGCCGCTAGCAATTAGCAATATGGGCGAGCTTTTACTAATTATTCGAGCTCCCATACGTAATATGTTCATAAGGCACCTCCTTATACTTAGTTTAATTTTCCCGTAAAATAAAGGTTTATGTGTTCAAAGTATAGGATCGGGTGCAGTGAACATTTTTGCATTATCTCAAATTATAATGTTTTTACGGCATCCATAATAGCATCAGCCGTCAAACCATAAAATTGGAACAATTCATTCGCAGAGCCTGAACGGCCAAATTTGTCCTGTACGCCCAGCCTGATTACTTTGGTTGGTGCAGCGAACGAAACTACTTCGCAAACCGCACTTCCCAAACCACCGATAATGTTGTGGTCTTCTATTGTCACAATACCTTTCGTTTCTTTAGCTGCCTTTATAATTGCCGCTTCATCCAGCGGTTTTATGCTATACATATCAATAACCCGGATGTTAATACCCTCTGCCGCTAATTTGCTTGCAGCTTCACGTGCTTGGTAAACCATAGTGCCGCAGGCGATCACAGTTGCATAATCCCCGGAAACCAGTTCCTTACTGCCACCAATGAAAAATTGCTCGTCTGCAGCATAGAGTGCTTCATTAGCATCCCGCCCTACCCGCATATACATTGGCCCATATTCCTCGCTCAATACCTTTACCAATTTGTTTGTTGAGATATGATCTGACGGAACCAGTACTTTCATATTAGGAAGACAGCGCATTGTGGCAATATCCTCGATAGCCTGATGGGAAGCCCCATCACCGCCAGTTTCGATGCCAGCGTGGGTAGCTACCACCTTAACATTTAAATTAGGATAGCATATTGAGTTTCTCACTTGTTCCAAAGCCCGCAAACTGGCAAAAACGGCAAACGTACTGGCAAACGCAATCTTGCCGGTAGTTGCTAAACCGGCAGCAATACCGATCATATTTTGCTCAGCAATACCACAATCAAGATACCGGTCAGGGGCTACGTCCTTAAACTTAATGGTGTTCGTCGCTTTACCCAAATCCGCGTCTAAAACAACAATTTTATCGTTGACCTTGCCTAGTTCAGCTAACGCTTTACCATACGCAATCCTATTCGCTTCCATTATTTCGCACCTCCCAATTCAACCAAAGCCTTAGCCAATTCAGCTTCACTAGGAGCTTTACCATGCCAATCTACTTGGTTTTCCATGAATGAAATACCCTTGCCCTTAACTGTTTCGGCAATAATCGCTACAGGTTTACCTTGATGATCAGCATCATCCAGTGCCTTGGCAATTTGCTCGATATCATGGCCGTCAACATAGATCACATGCCAGCCATTGGCCTTAAACTTCAGACCAACATCACCATTACACATTACACATTCATTTGTTCCATCGATTTGCAGATGGTTATTATCAACGATTGCGACTAGGTTATCCAGCTTAAAATGCCCGGCACTCATAGCCGCTTCCCATACCTGTCCTTCCTGACACTCGCCGCAGCCTAATAAGCAATATACTTTATAGGCCAGCTTATCCAATTTTGCAGCATAAGCCATTCCGACAGCGGCCGATACACCTTGTCCTAATGAACCTGTGGACATATCTAACCCAGGGGTGTTTTTCATATCCGGATGGCCCTGCAGATGGCAATCCAGCTTACGCAGATTCCTTAAGTCCGCTTTAGGGAAAAAGCCTTTTTCCCCCAATGCAGCATATAAAATCGGACAAGCATGCCCCTTACTCAAAACAAATCTGTCACGTTCCGCCCAGCGCGGATTGGCGACATCCACTCTCATTTTATAAAAATACAGGGTTGCCACAATATCGGCTGCGGATAATGAACCGCCTGGATGCCCTGAACCTGCACAGTGTATCGCCTCCAGCGCCGCCATGCGCATATTATTGGCTTTTTCTTTAATTAAATTAGTATCTAACAATGAACTCACTCCCCACAAGATTTTCTTATTACAATTTCGGGCTGTAATATTACCTTTTGTTTTCCGAATTGAGGATTATTAATTTCGTGAATCAGGATTTCCGCTGCCTTAGCCCCTAGGGTATGCTTCCGCTGGTGTACCGTAGTTAGCGGTATCGGCAGCATCGATCCCTGTTCAATATCATCATAACCAGCAACACCAATATCTTCAGGAATTCTAATCCCCTTTAAGTAACAGTACTTTAACACACCCAGCGCCACCACGTCATTTATGGCAAATATGGCGTCAACATTTTGTTCGATCAATTTTGGTGCCAGATTGAAACCATCTTCGAAGCGAGCATCACTATACACTAAAATACCTTTATCAATATCCATGCCGTGTTCCCGTAAAACATCCAGGTAGCCTGTCAGGCGGCCATTACTAGCAGAAGAATTCTCATCTCCCAGGATTACGCCGATCCTACGGTAACCTTGCTTTATCATATGGGTAACAATCTTCCGTGCCCCCGCGTAGTTATCGTTGGTAATAAAACTCACATCTAAATCATTCACATAATTGTCGATCAGCACAAGTGGTATGTCATGATTAAGCAAGAAGCTATAGTCATCTTTTTTAGGCTTAATTGGAATAAGAATAATACCGTCAACCCTTTTCTCCGAAAGAAACTGTGTATACATCTTTTCATTAGCCTTGTTACGGTCACTATTGCACAGAATTAGTCCATACCCAACCTTTTCTAAAAAAGCACTGACACCTTTGCTGATATAAGCATAATACTGATTCGTTATATCTGGAATAATCAGACCAATCATATTCGTTTTCTTGAGAATCAGGCTTCTCGCCGCTGAGTTTGGTCTATAGCCCCGTTTCTCACATACCGCTAGTATATAATCACGAGTTTTCTCCGAAATCCCTTTGTTATTATTCAAAGCCCGGGAAACGGTCGTTAAAGACACATTACATTCTTGTGCAATATCTTTAATGCCTAACATTATCAAGTACTCCAGCATTCATAATTTTTCTTACATCTCCACATCATTAGCAAGAATTCCCCGCTTGTTTTTGATGCCGGCGACAATACTTCCTGTCAGAATCATCAGGGCGATAATCAACAACACACAAGCCATTGGCCGACTGGTAAACCCTAACATACTGCCATCGAAGTAGATCAAAGATTGCACCAGCGAATTCTCGATCATTTTTCCTAAAACAAAGGTCAGCACGATCGGCGCCATCGGAATATCGATTTTTTTCATGATATAGCCGATAATTCCAAATATAATCATGATCCAGACGTCCCAAATTCTATTGCCGGTACAATAGGCGCCGACAACGGAAATAATGACAATTCCAGGATACATTATCGATGGTGAAATGGTGGCTACTCTCCCCCACATCCCCGCCATTGGCAAATTCATAATCAATAATATTAAGTTGCCGACAAACATACTGGCAATAACTGCCCAGACAAAGTTGGCATTGTTTTGAAAGAGTGTCGGCCCCGGCGTTAAACCATGCATGATAAACGCGCCAAACAGGATAGCAATCGTGGGCGAACTGGGAATACCGATTGTAAACAACGGAATAAGTGCTCCACCACAATAGGAATTATTAGCAGTCTCAGGCCCCGCGACCCCTTCAATAGCCCCTTTACCAAAACGCGAAGGGTCTTTCGCCAGCTTTTTCTCAATGGAATATGACAATATCGCTGGTATAACCGAATTGGAACCAGGTATCAGCCCAATAGCAAAACCAAGGCCAGTGGCGCGGGCAATTGCCTTTAAGGTCGGAGCCCACTCCTCTCTGTTTGGCAAAAGCTTCCCAACTTTCGGGATTTTATCAGTATGGAGGGCTGTTTCCATTCCTATCATGACCTCTGAGATACCGAACAAGCCCATCGATATTACGACAAAATCGAATCCTTCCATCAAGTTAGCTTCGCCGAAGGTAAAGCGCACCACTCCAGATAAGGGGTCCATCCCTACCATTGATAGACTCAACCCGATCAGGGTGGCAATCAGTCCGCGGACTAAAGACTTCCCCATCAAACCAATCACCATTACCAGTCCAAGTACCATCAGTGCAAAGAACTCGGGAGGCCCGAATTGCAATGCCATCTCGGCCAGAGGGGGACCAATAAATACCAGCCCTAGCATAGAAACCGTCCCGCCAATAAATGAACCTATTCCTGCTATACCGAGCGCAGTTCCGGCTCTCCCCTGCTTGGCCATCGGATAACCATCAAAACAAGTGGCAACTGAGGCTGCTTCCCCCGGGGTATTAATCAAAACCGAAGTCACAGTTCCGCCATACATTGCACCATAATAAATACCAGATAACATAATAATTGCCGGAATCGCATCCATAGAGAACGTAATCGGCAACAAAAGAGCAATACCTGTTGTCGGTCCCAGACCTGGCAATATACCGACTAGCATCCCAATCGTAACACCAAGCAGACAATAGAATAAATTCCAGCCTGTCAGTGCCGTCTCAAAGCCATGAAACAAAGGCATAAATATGTCCACTACCGAACCTCCTTACCACCCATACTCGTTAACAGGTAATGGAACCCCCAAAAGTATCTGGAAGATTATAAAGATCGAGAAAGCAACTATAATAGCGGTTGGCAAGGCATAATACCATTTATACTTCAGAACTGTCATGATGAATACCAATAGGCTGCCTGATAGAGTAAAGCCTACATATTCAACAACTAGCGCAAAAAAGCACAAGCCTCCGAGCATTGATACAATATCTATTAAGGTATCGCCGCGAGGAAATATCTCGCCAATAGAAATCACTTCGCCCTTAATCGAATCCCATAAATAACACAGGGTAACGATAACTAAAGTCCCGCTCAGCCATAATGGCAGAAAGCCCGGGCCTGGGCCAAGCTGGTTATAGTAATCAAGAGAAAGCGATTGGAACAACAATGTCAATGAATACGCCAACAGAACTATACTTGTCCAAACACCGGCGTTTGTCAGCACACTTATCACCCTCCAGCAGATAACAGCATTTATTTCTAATAATTACAACAGGGACGAAGCTTTCCCTTACCTGACTTCGTCCCCTACAAGCCGGTTATTACTGTTTTTTGTTAACGACTTCGACAATAGGTGCCAGGACTTTCATATCTTGTTCAACCATACTTTTGAAATCCGCAGGGTTTTTATAGGCAATACCCAGTTGTGATTTATTCATAAATTCAATAAATTTCGGATCTGTTACAGCTTTAGCAAGGGCATCCTCTAAAACCTTGACTACTTCGTCCGGGGTTTGTGGCGGTACAGCTATACCCCGATAAGTGCCACAGATGACATCCAGACCCTTTTCTTTGAATGTAGGGACATCCTTTAATCCTTCAAACCGCTTCTCAGCCATAACTGCCAGCGGACGCAACTTGCCATTTTCTATCTGTGCCTTTACTTCGCCGGGATTATATATACCAAAATCAGCTCTGCCTCCCAGTATCTCCGTCATGGCCGGTGCTGCCCCTTGGAAAGGCACTGTTTTAAAATTGACGCCAGCAGTCTGAGCAAACTGAATGCCGTAGAAATTAGGAGTTGACGCAGCAGCAAAACTTAGTTTGCCTGGATTGGCTTTCATTGCCGCAATCAAATCTTCAATCGTTTTATACTCGGAGTTAGATGACACCACAACTAATTCCGGATCAACATTAACATTACTTACATATTTAAAATCCAGTGTTTTAAAGGGGGCCTGCCCCAGCATGGGAAGAATCGCGACTTCGCGGGTAACCATTGTTATACTGTAACCGTCTGCCTTAGCATGCAGGCCCTCATTCATGCCAACAGCGCCGGCACCACCTGTTTTATTAATTACAACAACATCTTGTTTCAGGACATTTTTTAATGCCTCAGCCAATGCCCGTCCGACAGCATCCGTACCGCCGCCGGCGGCATATGGCACAATCAGTTCAATGGCCTTTGTCGGGTATTTAACCGCTTGCTGCTGCTTGGAGACCTCCGATTTATTCCCACAGCCTGTAATAATTAGGGACATGACCAACAATACAGCTAATAATAAGGAACCCGTTTTTCTCATTATTACACCTCACATCATTACTTTGGATAATACTCTACCTTAGAAAAAAACTTAAAATTGCGAAACTTTACCCCGTAATAACCGTACTTGTTAGAGCAGCAAATCACCCCCTGCAAATTCATCTCCATAACTGTTTTTATTAACGTTAACGTTTTCGTTTCATTTCTATTTTAATGGGAAATATATGCAATAGTCAATAGAATTTTCTAAATATTTACGCTAAATTACCCTATATTATTTATCTTTAAAGTCTTATTTTCATATTTATCCGCTGTTTTTACTGCGTATTATCATCGTTAACGTTTTCTTAATTTTTTTTAAAGTTAGCAAGAGATCTACCCGTAACTTACCAAACACACAATGAAGGACACCGCAAGTTTTGCGGTGTCCTTCATTGTGTGTCTCACTATTTAGCTTCTTTATTCTCTTCAGAACCATCAGTAGGTTGTTTAAGCAAACCTTTAATTATTTGCTCAAGATCAACCCCTGAGACATTTTTCAACATTTCAGGTGCGGTTGCCATCAATGAGGTCACATATTTACTAACCCGAACAGCACCATCGCCATCTCCGGCATCAACAATCGTAAGTTTATCAATAGACTTAAGCGGCTCTGCGATTTTGCCAGCCAGTTCGGGCAACATCTTTATAATGATATCCAGTACTGCCGCCTCGCCGAATTTTTCGAATGCTTCCGCTAATTTCTCTTTTGCTTCCGCCTCTGCCAAACCCTTTAACCGAACAATATCAGCTTCAGCAGTACCTTTGGCTCGCTCGGCATCAGCAATGGCCAAGCCCTCCAGGCGCTTCTGCTCGGCATTTGCTTTTGCTTCAGCCTCAATGCGATATTGGAGAGCGTCCGCTTCTCGCATCTGCCTTGCTTTAGCAGCTTCAGCCGCTTGCTCAACCGCATAGCGGTCTGCATCTGCCTTCTTTTTCACATCGGCATCAAACTGCTTCTCTCTGCGCAGAATTTCCTTTTCCTGCACATCGATTTCCCGCTCTTTACGAACAATCTCAATCTTCATCTGCTCTTGTGTTACCATCTGCTCTGATTTGGCTTTTTGTATATTATAAGCCTGGTCTGCTTCGGCTTTGGCTGTATCCTGTTCTCGTTTAAACGCCGCAATTTTGAGTTCTTTCTCTTTTGTAGCCTCTGCAACATTTGTGTCGCGTAATAGCTCTGCTTTTTGTCCTTCTTCTTCCGCCTGAGCCTTTTTGATCCGGGAGTCTCTTACTGCTTCGGCTTCAGCAATATCAGCATCTCTTTTCACTGCCGCGATCCGGGGTTTACCAAGCGCTTCGAGATACCCCTGCTTATCACGTACATCCTTTATCGTAAAAGATACAATTTGCAGGCCCATCTTTTTCAAGTCCCGTGCGGCCACACCCTGAACCTCTTGAGCAAACTTATCCCGGTTACGATACACCTCTTCTACGGTCATCGTTCCTAAGATAGCCCGCAGGTGCCCTTCTAATACCTCCTGGGCCTCCCCTTGGACGGCTTCTGTGGGTTTACCCATAAACTGCTCAGCAGCGGTTGCTACGTCTTCAATCGAACTTCCAACTTTAATAATTGCTACCCCGTCTGCCATTACCGGAACCCCTTGCTCGGTATAGACCTCAGGCGTAGAAACATCTAGCTTATGAGAAAGTAGCGATAACGTGGCTGCTTGTTGAAAAATTGGCAGGATGAATGCACCGCCACCTCTTACAATCTTAATTTTCCGTCCTGAATCGTCAGTAAGAACATCTCCCCCCACCAAAAATGAACCGGTAACAATCATTGCTTCATCCGGTCCTACAGTCTTGTATCGCGCCCAAAAAGCTAATCCCAAAACAACAAACACGATCAATACAAGTACAGGAATAGTTAAAAAAGCTGCGGTCATACTGTTCCTCCTCCACCCTGTTCATTATTGCGACATACATATAAAACGCCTTCTCTAATTTCTGCTACTACGACCCGCGTGCCGGCAGGAAGTTCTACCTTATCATGACTTGCTGCAGTCTGATTTGTATTTCCTGCACCGATCCTAATCAACACCTCACCAAAACCACCGGCAGGTATGAGCACTATCACTTCTCCCGTTTTCCCGATGAGATCTGTTATAAAAAAACCGGACGAATTTTCACAGTTCCTCATTGGTTTAACGTATACGAAATATACCAGGACAGACAGTACAATAGCTGCAAATAAAGAAAGCATAATCACCTCAGAGCCCGTAAGTTCCGTATACCCTGTCAGTAACACGCCGGCTCCGCCAAAGCTGGTTATCCCCCCTACAACAACCATAGATTGTAACCACGCTAAGTGATCAAAAGAGAACTCCGGGGAGACGCTCAGTGCACTGTGTAAAACGTCTCCGAATAACAGAGTTACTACCGCGAAAATTACGCCAAAGATCAGACAGCCCCAATATATCTCCAGCATACACTCCTTCCTTTCGTACTAAAATTCATGAGGTTATTTAAAGATCAGCTTAAACTAACCTAAAACTACTATATGATTTCTTCCAAAAAAGTAGCAATCCTCCAGCAAAGCGATAATATTTCCAATTATACGTTTTTTCCGGGGGTGAACCCCAGCCACTCTGTCGTACCTGTTATAAAGTAGACTTAGCTTCAGGTGGGGTTTTAACCCCATCTGAAGGTTAGTCGCCCTTATCCAGGGACTTAGCCGCTCGCCTGTGCCCTTTGGGTATAACTCCCACTTGTAAAAGATGGGAGTCTTAGAGCGGGTTGTCATCGGATAAACAGACAATCTGGTTTCTTCCGGCTGCCTTAGCTTTGTACAGCGCTTCATCAGCCCGTTGAAACAGCTTCTCAGCATTATCATCATATCTTAACTCGGCTAAACCGAAACTGGCAGTCACTGTTACTGTCAGATTAGGGGCAGGTACAAACTCTTCAGCCTGGATCCTTTCCCGAATACGGTCTGCAATCCCAATGGCAGCAGCACAATTGATATTAGGCAGCAAAACAACAAACTCTTCTCCACCATACCGAAAAGCCGGCTGAGATTTTTCCAGAATAGTGAGCAGTATGTTACCAAGCCGAATCAGCACTTGATCTCCTTGCCAATGACCATAATTATCGTTATATGTTTTGAAGTGATCAATATCAATCACCATAAGTGTTAATAGCCCACCACCCGCTACTTCCCGCCCCAGTAGCTCTGTTAAGTGCCGTTTATTATACAAACCAGTCAGTTCATCAGTAAGGCTTAAATCCCGATAGTATTGCATGTTCTTCGTTAATGTCGCTTCTTTTAAGCGTAAGGTTTTAAATCTGTCCGATAAAGCAAAAGAAAGCAATATCGATTCACAGGCTGTTGCCACCAATAGATAATTGACAGCAGAAAATGTATCCGGTATGTAAGCAGCCAGAACCCATACTACAATACCTATCGAGAGCACTCCCCAGGCAAGCAGATAATAACGAGCCGGCCGAAAACCCTGACGCAAACGAAAAACAGCCAACACCATGATCACCAGCGGTCCTACCAGGCCCAAGCCGTGGGCAATTTGGTTAGCCCAAATATTATAGCCACAAACACCTAATATCCCCTGCAGCAGAGCCGTTGCCACCAGTACTGCCATCAGCTTATTCCAAAGGGTATTTTTACTGCCAACCTGTAGAAAATGATGGGTGAAGTAAATCGACGAGATAAATGCCGCAGCTAACCATACCCAAAAAATCGCATTATATAGTTCATAGGAGATATCCAGCCACAGCCTCAGATAGCCATGCACCTGAAACTGATAAAGCAACATGAAGCCAATATATAAAACATAAAACAAATAGGCCTTATCTCGCAAAACGAAAAATATAAAAAGATTAAAAAGCAGCATGGCCAGGAGAATACCATAGAAAATACCAAAACCGATATTTTTCAAAAAAGCCTCGGTGATGAAAGCATTCGCCCGCCATAGTACAACAGGTAGCCGCAAAGCCGAACTACTTTCAAGCCGAAGATACAAAAACTGGTTTTGCCGGTATTGATCCGGAATAGAGAATACCCAGGTATTATCCAAAACATCTCGGTTCGCTGCAGGTCTACTTACTCCCACAGCTTTTGTAAGATAATGCAAATCTGAAGCTGCATTATTATCGGCAACGGGTATAAATATGTCGATCTTGTCAATATTCGGATTCTTAAACTGTAATAATTGACTGGCAGTCATCGCCTGTGGATCATTGGGCGGCAGTTGAAAGCGTATCCAGTATACTGATTTTGTAATACCTAGCGAAATCACCTCATGGGGATACTGCTTAAATCGATTAGCAAAGCTAGGTGAGCTTATAGTATCAAAACTATATTCACCACCTGCATCCTCAACAAATTCAAAGTCAGTTATGGAGTGTATGTTATGTTCAGACTTTTGCCCCGCATATACGATATTAAATAACCCATTAGAAATAATTGACGTCAAAAGTGTCACCAAAACTATTAAGCAGGCCTTCTTTGTCATTTACAATATCGCCAACCCGATTTCTGCATTTACTAATAACCATTATTTACATAGTATTTTTATTAACATTCGGTATGGAAATGTGTATTCCTTTTCATCCGAATATAAAGAAAACACGGCTTGCGCCGAGCCTTTGGCGAAAGCGGAAAAGCCGCCTGTGCCCTTTGGGTAATGTTGCCCTTATCCAGCAGAAAGTTATACTTTCTGTCAGGAAAATAAAAGACCAGGGAGTAACGCCCTGGTCTTAGAGAGAACTATTTTATTCTTCGACAGAAATTGCTTTGGAACCTTCCCATAAACCATGGATGTTGCAATATGCTTCAGCAACAAAAGTACCGGGAGCATTGAGTTTAACTACGGCTTTAGCAACTGGCTCGGTGTAAACAGGGCCCTTGTTAGCACCGTCAGTTGATTCTCCGTGAGCGGTAAATTCAAAAGCGGCAACTTCATAAGCAAATTTAGCATTATCAGGTTTAAAGAAAAGTTTTATCCAGCGAATATGATGTTCAGTCGTATTGGGATGGGCAATTTCTTTACCAACACATACTTCAACTGTAACTTTTTCTCCAGCTTTCACTTTGTCAGGTGCTTCGATAACTGGCACATGCTTTTCAGCTTTCCAATCAGCACTTTGTACTAAATCAGCAAGTTTCATTAACTATTCCCCCTCAGATGTTTAGTATAAATTACCAACAGCTTTAGAAATAATTATTCTCCATAAAAATTAAAATTCCTTTTGAGGACTATAATTTTTTTGCAAAAATTTTCTGCGACTAGTATTCTGCGATTTTTATTTAAATATTCGCACCCGCAAGCTCTTTAATAGTTGTGGTTCAATGCCTTCCCATTCAGGAGGACGCAGTATATCCACAGGATAAAGCACTAATGAGGTATCACATTCATATACTGCATCAAATGCCTGCATAGCAGCAATCGCGTTTGAAGCACGGTTAATATTGCCAACTTTCTCTTTGGAGATTCGTGCAGCTATAACGCAGTCGTCGCTAAACTCACTATTCACTATACCTGCAGTATATGCCTCCTCAAAAGATGGTATGTTCGCCAAAATTGTGGATACGATCTGGAGCATGATCGCCGCACATAATTCAAAATACTGTTTGTTAAATACCCGGGTGTCTTTATCTTGATACTGAATACGGCCTGACGGAAGCATTTCGCAGGTCTGGCGGGGAATGACTGATTTGGGTGGCAACCACACTCTGACTAACGGGATATTCACATGAAAATCAATGTCTACTTCAACAACTATCGGTAATTTTAGTTGATTTAGGGCATCATCCAATCTTGACCTTACAGCGCTGGCTTCACCTGCAAGCAATTTTTCAATAATCGTTATTCGGGAATTTTCCTGTTCTTCATGACGTTTTTTGGCTTCCTCGTATTCTACCCGCTCTTGCTCATTGCGTCGGAAAATTTCCTCCTCTGCATCCTGTTCAGCCCTCGTCATCGCGTCATCCCGATCTTTATTAGTAAAGTATAACGATACTGCAGCAGCAACTCCGAGCGCTGCCGTAATGAGGAGAACTACGGGGCTAAAAAGGATGACTAATGCGCCAAGCAAGAAAACTATCGCAGCAATCCTGGCAGCAATTGGATAGAAATATTCAGCCTCAACTTTAGTTTTAGCCTGGCCAATAAGGTGGCTGTAGTCTGTTAGTTTGAGCTCACCAAACTCTTCCCTGACAAGCAGGGCTTGATAATCTGCAGGCTCATAGCTGAATTTGCTGACTGAGGCCAACTTAAGTTCATAATCCTGATGCTGAACAAATTCTTTACGCCAGCGTTCAAACTGTTCTTCACCCTTAAAATACCGGACTTCAGCCCGGTCTCCGGAAGTGCCTTCCCTACCCCGCCCGCCGCTAGGAGGCTTTTTCTCAGACATAGAATAACCTCCCTATTTACGAATTGTTATCCTGATGGTTTTACGCGCTACTACGTAACAAAAAGCAAGCACCCCGCCTAACGTGAAGAAAAAGGCAATTGGCTTTACCATCATAATCTCTGAACTACCAATCAGACTGAATAAAAGCGCTGCCATATAGGCCAGAAATAGTTCGCCATAGCGCGGACTGGTGGCGCGCGGCGCAATAATCAGCCACACTAAAAATCCCATTAGAATAATGTTGCTATTTTTCATAAACTCCATTACTGAAGGTTCACCTGCCTACATCAAGAATAGCTTTACTATTCGCTGTAACACAGTTTTTTTCCTGCATAGCCGAAATAAGCAGTAACTCTAATTAGAACATACACTCCTTTTTATGAGTAAAAGGGCATATATTTCATCTCCTAAATTGTTAACGGTTGTAACATTATGTTTTAGAAATTCATATGCTGAAGTAGAGACAGATATATAAAAATTTCATCATTTTCCCTAAGGTAAATAAAGGAGGTTATTGATATTTATGGAAACTAAATATCCGCATTGGTATGGTCCGGAAGACAAAATGTGCTGCGACTATCCGGATAAAGACATGATGTGTTGTGACGATCAATACATGGACGACTCCATGTCCTACAAAATGTACCGGGATAACTTTAAAGACCGCTTGCTTTGCTTTTTAGGCGACGAAGTTCTCATCGGTACTGATGCCTTGATCGACCGCAAAGGCTCTACTTTCTGCGGTACAATCTGCTACGTAGGTTGCGACTACATTATCGTTAATAGCAAATTCTGCCGTCGCTGTATTTCACTGCATATACCAATTAAAATGATTCGTTTCATCGCTCCTTTTAAAGGCCATCGGTAATTCTCTAACGCCTTGGCAGAGGAGATGATACACCATGAAAAAACCCTTCATTCGCCGGCTGTTAGCCGTTGACCCGGCGCACATGATTACATTGCACCAGGAAGCCATAGAACAGCTTGAGCTTATGCGCACAGCTGTCGAAGCATCTGAACAGGCAAGTGACGGCATACGTGATACACTTAATAATATGGCAGAGACTCACTGGGAAGAATATTTGGACGTAATCCACATGATATGTATGCACGATGAAAATTTAGCCGCAGTCATGAAAAAACATGGTTTTAAAATGAACGACAACGAGCCGGCAGATGCCGAACGGCAGTTTTACGGCAGCCGCCTGCTACTTCTATCGCTCCTCTTAGGGCTTATTCGGCGGCATCGCCGTTTTGCCTACTTCTATGGCTTAAAAACAAATCCGATGGGCGACTATATCAAGGAATCTATTGCTATGGAAAGGGAAAATGTGGCAGGCATGATTGGCATGGTACAAAATATGATATAAGACTTCCATTAATGCAAGGGAGGCAACTGCCTCCTTTATTTTTTTAAAGGATTTTAATCTGGATAATACGAATACTATTTCACAGCAATTAAGTATTTTAAGGAGTCGTTATGCCCGATTTTTCAGTACCGTCAACCTGCCCTACCCTGCCGGTAAAAGAGTTCTTACGTCGTCAGGCCGGAATATCACTGACCTTATGGCGTAAGATAAAATACAACGGAACACTCAAGATAAACGCCCTCCCAGCAGCTGTACACGACTTGGTTTATCCAGGTGACACAATTTCTGTCACCTGGCCGGAAGATTCAACAATCACTGCGGAAAACTTGCCGCTTGCTATTGCCTATGAAGATGAATGGCTCTTAGCCGCTGACAAGCCTGCCGGTATGCTGGTACACCCGGCAGCCGGAAAACAGTCAGGCACCTTGGCAAATGCGGTCATGCATTATTATCGACTGCAAAATTACTCCTGCGGTTTCCATCCCGTTAACAGGCTTGACCGCAATACCTCAGGTTTAGTACTTATCGCCAAACGGCCTGACATTCAGCATTGGCTGAATCAAAACCAACAGCAATTATCAAAAACATACCTGGCCATCGCATCAGGCATACCTCATCCTGACAAGGATATCATTGACGCTCCCATTGGCCGGAAGCCTGGAAGCATAATTGAACGCGAGGTTAGTCTAGACGGCCAGCAGGCAATCACCCATTATCGCGTACTTACAACCTTTAACAATATCAGTTTGCTTGAGATTATACTAGAAACCGGACGTACCCACCAGATACGGGTGCATCTAAGCCATATCGGCTGCCCACTACTAGGTGATGACTTGTACGGTGGTCCAACAAATTTAATTCATCGCCAGGCATTGCATGCTGCTAAGCTCAGCTTACCCCATCCAATTACGAAAAAGAATATCGATATTACCAGCCCACTTCCCGGTGACTTGACAGATCTTTTAAGCCAACTTGGCGATTAGGCTACAAATATGCTATAATGTATGGGAAATATGCTATAATATATCTGGTTCCCAGGAAAAACATAGGAGGGATTTCATTTGTCATTAGTCACTTCGAAAGAGATGTTTAAAAAAGCGTATGAAGGACAGTACGCTGTTGGAGCGTTTAACGTTAATAACATGGAGATTATCCAGGGTATTGTTGACGCTGCCAAGGAAGAACAGGCCCCGCTTATCCTCCAGGTATCTGCCGGCGCCCGTAAATATGCTAAGCATATCTACTTAATAAAGCTGGTTGAAGCCGCCATCGAAGATTCAGGCCTGCCTATTTGCTTACATCTTGACCATGGTGAGGATTTTGAAATCTGTAAATCTTGCATTGACGGCGGCTTTACTTCTGTCATGATTGACGGCTCAAAACTACCGTTTGAGGAAAATATTGCACTTACTAAAAAAGTAGTCGAATACGCCCATGAACGCGGTGTTGTTGTGGAAGCTGAGCTTGGCCGGTTGGCTGGCATCGAGGACGCCGTCAACGTCAGCACCAAAGACGCTACATATACTGATCCTGATCAAGCCGTTGAGTTTGTTGAGCGTACCAGTGTAGATTCATTGGCTATTGCCATCGGCACCAGCCACGGCGCTTATAAATTTAAAGGCGATTGTAATCTTGATTTTGACCGCTTGGCAACGATCTCAAAGCTTCTGCCTAATTTCCCACTGGTGTTGCACGGTGCCTCTACTGTGCTGCCTGAATTTGTGGAAAAGTGCAATAATTATGGTGGTCAGATAAAAGGAGCACAAGGTGTGCCTGAGGATATGCTGCTTAGGGCCGGTAAACTGGGAGTATGCAAAATTAATATTGATACCGATCTCCGTCTGGCTATGACAGCATCCATCAGAGAGCATTTGTCCAAGAATCCGTCCGACTTCGACCCTCGTCAATACCTCAAACCTGCCCGTGAAGCCATCACAGGCATGGTCAAGCACAAAATCCGTAATGTCTTAAACTGTAGCGGCCGCCTGAAGTAGGCTAGCATATAATTTCTATAATGGGAAAAATTAATGACAAATCCATTATAGAAAGGGGTCTTATCATGCACACTAATAATGTGAATTTTGCTGCTTTATCTACAGAAGAGCTTGATACCATTGAAAAGTTTGAGAAAGAGTTTGCTGCTAAACACGGCAGTAAAGTTTTTCTTCTCGCGTTTAACAAAGATAAGTAACAAAAAAGCCGCCGCGGTTACGCACGTTGTACGCACGTAACCAGCCGCGGCTTATTTTTTTATAGAAACTTTTCCGGCTGCCTACAGAAATCTTCGAAGGTATCATTTGTGAAGAAAATATTGGTTCCCAAAAAACGCGAATAACGTTTTTTTTCTTCTGCAATCTTTTCCTGCTTTTTACCCGGATAATTGTTAATTACTGTTATGCGTAGACGATCAGTACGATTAGTCTGAATTCGTTTTATCAGGTATTTTATATGCATATCAGCATCAGGAAACGAATATCCGCAGAAAATAAGGTGACCGGTGTCACGAAGACTTGTTTCGGTTTTGTGCCAAACAATGTTCAAAAAACTGTTTGACATATCTTTAAAAAAAGTCGGAGGTACAATCACAGGAGTTTTTATTGACTGGCAATTTGCGCATACCGCTTGTGATGGATCGGTTAGCAACCGAAGAATTCCCTGTTGGTAGTTAATTAACTTTAAAGCATTACAAGTCGGGCAATAGGACCAATTAAGCGAGCCATGCACTTTATAAAGGTTTACAATAGGCTTGCTCTGAGTCTGTGAAAAAGCCGGACTTATATAATTGGTGAAGTCCACGCCGTAATCTACAGCAATATCGTCTCTAGAAGCCAAGGCTTGATCGATTAATACATCATAATTAGTGGATACAAACACCATGTCAGTCAGATAGCCAAGTTCGCCCAAGCGTTCCACTAAAACGCGATGAAGGCCCTTTACTACTGACGTCTTATCTTCCAGTACCTCAGCCATTAACAGCACCAGGTACTGCCTAATAAAACCAATTCTATTACTGCTTTTAGCAAGGTTTTCCAGATCGAAATCTTTAAATGACTGACGCTTGCGAACAGCTAAATCTAAGAGTCCAATCGCTTCTTCAAAGGTCGGAAAATTGATCGCGTCCAGATCATCATGAAGCACATCAATAAAAAACATTTGTTTAAAATAGGCGCAAAGTTCGCTTACCCGCTTCATGTCGCTGTAATTATTCTCGGCCCGGAGTGCTTTAAAATATTTCTTGAAGAGCATGCTTTGTACCGGCGCGCCCTCAGCCGCCGAAGCGCCGCCGCCTAAAAAAATTGTTGTTTTTATCATACAGAATTTTATTCTCTCCGCTATACACAGGAGTATGCAAAAAAAAGCGTCCACCTGACGATGGACGCAAGTTATGCCGCTTGTTCATCACCGTTCAAAAGGACCCTGAACTCAGCCCCGGAAATAAACTCTTTAGCGAGTAGTGTGTCTACCGTTAGGGTAAATGCTGTCTGATGATTAGTAAGCACTGTTCTTACCTGGCATTCAATCTGTTTAATAATGCCGGTAATTGTATTGTGCAGCAGTTCTTTGGGCACATCCTCAGGAGATACAATACCGAGCTCAGACATACCACCAAATACTATTTGTTTAGCCAAATCGGTAGCCTGCTTAAAGTCGTTGGATGCACCTGTACTGCGTGCGCCAAGGAACATTTCTTCGGCAATCGCGCCGGCTATAGCTACTGCGATTTTGCTGTTAATATAATCGACAGTATACAAATACATATCGTCCTGTTGCGTTTGCCGGACATACCCCAGAGCATTACCGCGCGGCACTACATTAACACTGGCTACTGAGCCTGGCAGAGTATACTCACTTAACAGCGCGTGCCCAGTCTCATGAACGGCTATCCGATTTTTTTCCTGTGAGCTCGGAATCCGATCAAGCTTCTCCCCCATGATTACCTTTTCTACAGCACTGCGTAAATGCTGGGCAGTAATCGTTCCGGAACTTTCCCTGAAAGCTAGAATAGCCGCTTCGTTGGCTACACTTTCTAGGTGAGCGCCGGAAAAGCCGAAGGTATCATTGGCCACATCAGCCAACGAAACATCGTTAGCCAACGGCTTATTGCGGGTATGCAATTGAAGAATTTTCATCCGCCCTTTTTTATCAGGTAAATCAACCTTAACCTGGCGGTCAAAACGACCTGGGCGAAGAAGTGCCGGGTCAAGAATGTCAATCCTATTGGTCGCGCCGATCACCAAGACGCGGATAGCATCATTTTCCGATATACCATCCATTTGTACCAGAAGCTCATTTAATGTCTGATCATATTCCATGTGACCGGCGTTTTGACCACGCTTGCCACCCAAAACCTCAATCTCGTCAATAAAGATGACTGCGCTTGTCTTATGATTGCGTTTTGCCATGTCGCGGGCCTGCTTAAACAGCTGACGTACCCGCTGGGCGCCAACGCCGACATACATTTCGACAAACTCGGAACCACTGGCTGCCAAAAACGCTGACCTGGTAAATTGGGCTGCCGCTTTTGCGAGCAGCGTTTTACCGGTACCAGGTGGACCATTGAGTAAGATGCCTTTGAGCGGGCGAATTCCTAAAGTCTTAATGCCTTCAACATCTTTGATAAACTCAAGAGCCTCACACAATTCACCCTTAGCCATATCCTGGCCGCCAATATCGTCAAAACTTACCAATTTTTCATCAGCCGCCCCTTTAGAAACAGTAGCAAACGATTTATTACCGGTGCGCTTGATATTGCCATAAAAGAATGCGGCCATTAAGCCAGCAAAAAAAAGCACCGGTAAAAGATCAATCCCTTGTATAGCTAAGAAAATGAGTATAGCCACTGCCATCCCAATACCAATTTCAATATAACGCATGCTATTTCACCCCCTGGCTACTGTCGTCACGTGCAACTACCACGTACATGTCGCTCGTTCCTTTGGTCATTTTCACATAAACATTTTTGGTGTCTACATAAGTCTGAGTCTCCACTCCCGCGCTGCTGGACTTAGATTCAATACGCTCAGCCATTGTTGCAAAATTACCGGTGAAAATGGCTTCTTGAATACTATAATGAATAGAATAGTAGAATTGCTCCAGTTCCGGTGTGCGGTTATCCTGGATAACAATATCATATTTCTTTCCTCCGTCCACCCGCTTTAATCCATCAGCCATCTCACCGTACACCTTCTGCAAATTCGGTACATGAGTAAGTTTTACATATATTTTAATCTTATCACTATTTTTTCCTTGTTCATTCAGACGCCCAACACTAACTGATTCAATCCCGTCAATATTTTGAAACGTTTTGTTAATTGGGTTGGCTACTGCGTATTTATTCCATAATAATTGTCCGCCAAACAAGGCAGCGAGGGTTAGCACTAGTGTCAGACAGCCAACAACCCAGTTATAGTCTTTTTGCGGCATGTCTTAATGCCCCCTTCCTCTAGAAGTATATATTTTTTGCACTCTAATGTAACACTATTAGTGGGTAAAATTATATCATGTATTATAAATATAGTATAGCGTAAAAAGAATCCAAATCAGCCAGCATTTGTGGGGATGTATCATTAGTTATCCGGTCATAATATTTATAGATCATAAATATTCGCTTAAAAAAGGAGGAGTCATATGGATAGAATTGCTCTAATCCTTGTCATTGCCGGTGCATTGAACTGGCTGCTTGTCGGTTTATTCAATTTTGATTTAGTAGCGGCCATATTTGGAGGGCAGCAGTCCTTCTTAAGCCGCGTTGTTTACAGTTTGGTCGGCTTAGCTGGCATTTACTCTGTGTCCCTCCTATTCCAGGATCGTAGCCGGGTTTAAACAATTGAAAATAAACAACAAAACCCCTGCTCTCTGGTCAGAGCAGGGGTTTTATCTATACTTACTCAGTCTACCAATTCTTTATCCTTGGTTTCAGGGATTAAGAAATATACGTTAATTGCAGCTGCGATATAAATAAATGCTAGGAGAGCCAAGGCACCGGACAATGTATACTTGGCTGCCAGCATACCGATTAGTACCGGAGCCAGACCGCCAACAGCACGTCCGGTATTAAAAATAAAGTTCTCAGCGGTTGAACGCGCGTCAGTTGAGTAGTTTTCTGAAAGCAATGCCCCATAACCTGCCATCATGCCATTACAAAAGAATCCGAGGATTGCCCCGCCAAACAAAAGGTGCACGGGGTCAGATAATCCAGAATAAATCCACACACAAACCGCAGACATAATTTGAAAAGTAATGTATGCCGGACGTCTACCCACTTTGTCAGCAACATATCCAAATACCATGATGCCAAGCATCATGCCAATTACTGTTGCTATCATCCAGGCACTGGTTTTAGTGAGGGTTAAACCATGTTTTTGCATCAAAATTGTTGGCAGCCAGACCATAATACCGTAGTAACCCATGTTTTGCACGCTTGTCATTACGGTAAGACCAAACGTGGTCGTGGAAATTCGCTTGTTAGCAAACAGGTGAAGCAAAGGAAATTTATTAGTTTGTTTATAGATTTCCAGTTCTTCTTGAGTCAGCTGCTCATTATTTTTGACTTTCTCTTTAAGCCGTTTTCTCAGTTCATTTCTGGCAACCCAAATAGGCGGCTCGGCTAAACCATACCGAGACCATGCAGCAAACACTGCAGGTAGAGCACCTACCAGAAACACTGCTCTCCATCCATACGTAGGCAATACCCAGGCGCTTACAACTGCAGCAAGCACTACACCTAATTGCCAACCGATGGCGACACCGCCGGTGACTCTGGCGCGCTTTTCTTTCGGCCAAGTCTCAGTTACCAGGGTCATGCCGATACCAAACTCACCGCCTAACCCTAGACCAGCCAAAAAGCGGTAAATGTTCAGTTCTGTCAAGTTAGAGGCAAATGCCGTTAAGCCAGTAAACACTGAAAAAATCAAGATCGTAAGCGAGAACACCTTAACTCGTCCGATGTAATCGGCCAGTATCCCAAAAGCATAGCCGCCGATAACAGCACCAAAGAGTGTTACAGTAGCCACAAACCCGCCTTCAGCTAAGGTTAGTCCAAACGTACTCATTATTGAGGCCATAACAAAGGATAGAATAAGCATATCCAATCCGTCCATTGCATACCCCATTACTGAAGCAATTAGTACCTTCCAACGATACTTGGCTGAAGTAGTATCAACCTCAGCCGGTAAGTTATCTGGCTGAACTACGCCTACACTGCCTTGGTTAGTTTTTACGTTAATTTCCATTATAACTCCCCCTGCATAAAAATTAAAAAGGCTTTCTGCCTGGAAGTGGCAGAAAGCCTTAATTGAGCTAATTGTATAGCACAAATAAGCTTAAGTAATCAAACGACGACCTTGCCAGCCTCACAGGACTGATTTAAAGGATTCCATATGTGGTTTTTCTGATTATTACACACTTTGATCAGTTTGTCAAATTTATGTCGATTAGCATAATATATTATTATCAATTTATCATTTTTTTGTCGGTTACATCGGGAAAGTTACGATGAAAGAACTCCCAATACCTGGAACGCTTTCAACTCTTATTGCCCCCCCGTGCGCCTCTGCAATCCATTTAGCAATAGATAAACCTAGCCCTGTGCCGCCTTCTTCTCTTGATCTTGCTTTGTCTATTCTATAAAAACGTTCAAAGATCAGCTGCTGCTGCTCTTTAGGAATACCAGCACCATTATCTTGCACGGTAATATTGACTGCTTGTTTCAGACCATTCACCATTTTGAGCAAGAGAATCACCGTACCGCCATCGGCTGTATATTTGATTGCATTATCAATTAGAATCAATAATAACTGCTTCATTCTTTCTTTGTCGGCATAAACATTTATGTTGTTGATGCCACTAAGTTCCAGTTTTATACCCTTTTCAATTGCTGCTGGTTGAAGAATGCGAATAACCTGCTCGCCCACATTGTATAAATTAAACTTCTCTTTGTTCATAGTGGTCACCCCGGCATCACCCCGCGCCAGGATCAATAAATCAGATACAAGTTTTGACATCCTTTTTATTTCACTCTTCATATCAGCAAGCACTTGACTTGAAAATGTCGATAGATTACTTTCATCATCGGTCTGCACCACATCCACAGAGGTCATAAGTACACTGAGTGGGGTGCGCAGTTCATGTGAGGCGTCTGCAGCAAATTCCCGCTGCCTCAAAAAAGACTGTTTAATAGGTATAATAGCTCGCCCTGCGAGTGTATGCCCAATAAAAGCCGCGATAAGAAGAAATACGATAGCGACAGCGAAAAGCATCACCATCAACTTCTTTAGCATTTGATAATATGCTGTTAAATCCTCTCCCACAAAAACTGTTCCTAAAAAATGATCCCCGTCGTAAATTTTTTTACTACACATCATTACAAAAGCGCTTTCCCCGCTAGGAAGAGAAAATATCTTTAAGCGTGCCTCTCCATCTCTTTCATTCCAGTTTTGGATGATGTCCCGCACATTTAAACGCAAGTCGCTAGCAGGTTCAGCTCGAAAAACCTGATTTCCATTTTCACCAAATACATAATAAAATATTTTTCCTTCGTTATTGTACCCTTCCTGCCCCCCTGAGTGGGGTAATACCTCTGGTTGTTTTAAAATAAGCACGTGTTCACGTGCTTCCTCTTCTGTGATTGCCTGTACATCACGCTGTTCTTCATGATAAAGTACCCAAATTAGTCCGGCATAGCTAACAATAATGAAAGTCACTAAAAACAATACCATAATACCGGAATAAAGCATAGTTAAGCGGTTACGAATATGAGCAAACATCATGGTCCTCCAATTTATAGCCTATACCTCTGATGTTTTGCAACACAATGTTCGCATCAGACCAATTAATCTTTTTCCGAAGCAATCGCACATACGCGTCCAAATTATTTGATGATATGTCTGCCTCTAAGCCCCATATCTTATCTAAGATAACCTCTCTTGGGACAACATGCCCTTTATTTTGGACAAGCAAATCAAGAAGCTGAAATTCACGGCTAGTAAGTTGTACCTCGGTTTCGCCTTGCTTAATACTGCGTGTTGAACGATGTAAAACAAGGTTGCCTAACTCCACTATGTCCTCTTGCAATTTAGCGCTACTACGCCGGGACAGAGCGCGAAGTCTAGCAAGCAGTTCTGCAAACTCAAATGGCTTTACGAGATAGTCATCGGCCCCTGTATCTAAACCCAAAACTCTGTCTTCCAGTGCATCTTTAGCAGTAAGCATTAAGATAGCTCCCTGATAACCCTGCTTACGCAGCCGGTCACACACATAAATCCCTGTTTGCTCTGGCATCATCCAGTCTAGAACCACTACATCATATGAGGAATAGGTAGCGTAATCTAACGCCATATCCCCTTGTACTACCCAATCCACCTGTATAGCTGCTTTTTCTAGCATATGCTTAATTAATCTACCAAGTTTTGTATCATCCTCGGCCAGTAACACTCGCATACACAAAACCCCTTCATTTGTTACCTAAATAATATTATATCAGTTATTTAATACTATAATAACTAAATCCCCCAGCACTCCTCAAGAGTTGAGGATTAAAATTCTCCGCTTCTTTCAGAAATGACGCTTTGTTGCTATCAGGTACGATAATCAATCTTTGATCTTGCTCAGACTGTACTGCAAAATTATCCAGTGTTTGGCTAGGCATAGTATACTTACTGGACCAACTCAACAATTCTGATTGATTTGAAGTAGACTCTGAGGACGGTTTAATTTTAATGGCTACATTCCCACTATAATATACTGCCGAAGTGCTATAAAACTGATAAAAGCCTATCTTGTATCCATGATATTCGGATACGATTTCTGCAAGGCCTTTTTCTGACCTGGTTTGAGCAATTGCGGGAAATACAAAAAATGAAAGTGCACTATAACATACTAGCTGGCATAAACAAAGTAACCCAAAAACATACCTTGTATTTTGACCTTTGGCCTGCCTCCATGTAAATAACAGTGTTATTAATAAGATGCTTATCATAGATAAAAGCGCAGAACTATTGAGATAACGGTAAGCTACAACACTATAACTAATGATGGCCAACACTGTTGGAGCCCCCACCCAGTAGACAATTAATTTAGTTTTACCTTGGGCAATCAACTTATCAAGGTAAACAGCAGTCAAAATGGCTACCGGGAAAAGTATTGGAAAAGTATAGGTTAAATACTTCGTAGCCATTAGCGAATAAAAAATGAAATAGGTTGATGCCCAGATAAAACTTAGCAGCACCAAATGAGCTTTTTTAGAAGATAATTCCTTGCACTGATCCACTACAGCCCTTATTGCCAGAAAAGACCAAGGCAGCATGCTGAGTAAAAATACTATAACATAGTAGTAGGCTACATTATCTTTTGGGTGCTCTGACACCGTTGCTCGTAAGTAGTTATGAACCCCCAGAAAGGTGTTTAAAAACTCGGAACCATAATTGATATACATAAGGGAATACCATGGTAGCGCGATAATTGAGAAGAGAAAAACACCAGATAGCAGGGACATGTTTCTAAGCTCTGATAAATTGCGTTGCAGCCCCAGAAATACGGCAGCAACCAAACCGGGTAGGAGAAGGCCGACCGGCCCTTTAGTCAGTACCGCGAAGGCAAGACTGGCATACATCGCCAAATACCATCGCTTTGTTCCGTCCATACCAGTATAGCCCAGATAGAAAAATACCAATGCGGCACTATTGAATACAAAGAACACCATATCAGTGATGACGAATTTCGCCAACAACATATATTCTAAAGAAGTCCCCATGACAAGCATGCCTATAAATGCAACCGATGGTTGAGAGACTTTGGTTAAGAACCAATAGATTAGCACCACACCTAAAGCAGCAAAAAAAGCCGGAAATAAACGCGCGGCCAGATCGGAAAAACCAAAGAACTTAAAAGCTATAGCCGTAAGCCAGTAGAAAAAAATAGGCTTGTCAAACCACACATTTCCATATATCCTGGGCGATAGCCAGTCTGAGCTTACCACCATTTCTTTTGCCGTAAGTGTATAGTTAGACTCTACAGGATCAGTAATAGGTACAAGATGGCTAAACAACAGATAAAATAAAAAAGAAGCTAAAAATATGCCCAGGCAAATATCCCGTGAGCGTAGTGTACCGATAGAGATAATACCGTTCATAATATCCTCCTGGCTAAAAGTAAACTACTGACATCTAATAAGTATATCAATGCAATCTGAAAACTAAATGAAACCGATACGTATTACAATCTCACCTGTAGCCGACATAAGTAAAGTCCCCACATAAAAACATTTAATCCCCTCCAAATAAATGCCTACTAAAATTTATACTGATAAAAGAACAAAAGCCTACGAAGTAAAAACCGCGTAAGCCTTAATTGTTCATTACTATTTATTATTCTTTGCAACATTCCCTAGCATTCCCTCAAAACTAAACAATGTAAGATTTGTGCATCTGCCAAATGTCCGCGCATCGAATTAAGATAACCTTTTAAGACGGTCGTCAGATTTCTGCAGACTGCAGACTTCCTCGATGGCATCGTCGACCTTGGAAGTAGTTCGGCTGTTACGCCGAACAGTTCTCCCTAGAAAGGAGGTGATCCAGCCGCACCTTCCGATACGGCTACCTTGTTACGACTTCACCCCAATCATCGGCCCCACCTTAGACGGCTAGTTCCATTGCTGGTTACCCCACCGGCTTCGGGTGTGACTGAC
>NZ_DATMYD010000012.1:0-27057 GCF_035561155.1 Sporomusa sp.
CGGTTTGTTTGCCGTACCCAAAAACCACATAGCGACCAGCTTAGCCAGTCTATCCGGGGGAGTAGGCTCTATATTATCAATGTGAAATACTGTGAATACACGAGAAAAACGAAGAAAAGTTTTTGATTATTAAGGGAGGTGAGTAAATTGAGCCAATATCGGATCGTGGGACAGTCGGTGAAAAAGTTGGATGCGGTTGATAAAGTATTGGGAAAAGCTCAATTTGCCGCTGATATTCATTTTGACGGAATGTTATATGCGAAAGTATTTCGTAGTAACGTGCCGCATGGAATATTACGCTCGATTGATGTGTCGAAGGCTGAGGCGCTGCCAGGCGTGGCGGTTATTTTGACAGGTAAAGATGTACCGGGGTCCAATAGTACGGGGATGATTATTAAGGATGAACCTGTACTGGTCAAAAATAATGAAAAAATCCGCAAAATAGGTGATCCGCTGGCCTTGATTGCGGCCGAGACGGAGGCGCTGGCAGAAAAAGCACTGGAACTTATTGAAGTAGACATCGAAGTGCTGCCGCCGGTATTTGATCCTGTGGCAGCCATGACAGATAGTGTACCCAAGATATATGCAGATGGCAATGTATTGGCTGTCCGTAAAATCCGTAAAGGTGATACTGCGGCGGCTTTCCAGCGGTGTGCAGTAGTGGTTGAACAAGAATACCGGACGCAAATGGTAGAACATGGCTATATTGAACCAGAAGCAGGGGTAGCCAAATTTGACGGTGACGTGGTGACCATGTGGGTATCTACTCAAAACACACATTTTGATGCCAAAGAGGTAGCCCGGAACCTCAAAGTGGGTCTGGACAAGGTACGGGTGATTCAGGCTGCAACCGGCGGTGGGTTCGGCGGAAAATTAGATATTTCGGTGCAGGTTCATCTTGGGCTGTTAGCTATGAAAACACGGCGTCCTGTAAAGCTTGTTTATACGCGGACCGAGTCCATTGTTAATTCGGCCAAACGCCATCCCTGTACAATTAAAATGAAGACAGGCACTGATGAGATCGGTAAACTGCTGGCAATGGAGTGCTCGATTATCGGTGACACCGGGGCCTATGCGTCATATGGGCCGGGAACGCTTACCCGGACTGCAGTGCACGCGACCGGGCCGTATGAAATTCCGCATGTTGCGATTGACGCCCACACGGTATACACCAACAATCCCACGGCAGGTGCCATGCGCGGGTTTGGCGTACCGCAGGTCGCCTTTGCCCATGAATCACAAATGGATATGCTAGCCGAAAAAATAGGCATGTCGCCGCTTGAGATCAGACTGCTGAACGCCTTTCGTCCTGGTTCCGTGACAGCAACAGGGGCGGAGTTAAAGCAAAGTATCGGTATTGTACCGACATTGGAAAAGACCGCAACTGCAGCGAAGACGATCTTTAGCAGCCATTCAGAAGTGACGTGTCAGAAAAAACGCGGTGTAGGTATAGCTTCGATGTGGTATGGCATCGGTAATACCGGGTTGCCAAATCCGTCCGGAGCCTATGTCAATTTACTGGATGACGGCACAGTGCTTATTTTAACCGGCTGTGCTGACATTGGGCAAGGGTCTGATACTGCTTTGGCGCAGATTGTAGCCGAGGAGTTTGGCATAGATATGGAGGATATTCGCGTGGTTTCGGCTGATACCGGTATTACTCCTGACGGCGGAGCATCATCGGCCAGCCGGCAAACATATATCTCCGGCAATGCGGTTCGACTTGCTGCGCAAGAGGCTAAAAAAGTGCTTATTGAGACGGCCGCAGTCATGTTAGGGGTTGCCCCTGGTGACGTGGTTGTAGGCTATAAGGAGCTTTGTGTCAGGACTGATTCCGATCAGTCACAATTTTTGTCAGATTGTCTAAGTGAGTGCCGTCTTGATCTGGGTTTGTCGCCTAAAGGCAAGGGACTATCGGTATCGTTGACTGATTGTATTGCTCAATGCCGGATGAAAGGTAAGCTGACGCTTGGGCACGGTTGGTTTAATCCGGACACTACCAGCTTGGATCCGGAAACAGGGCAGGGTAAACCCTATGCCACATATGCGTTCGCTACTCAAATTGCTGAGGTAGACGTAGATACCGAATCAGGAGAAATTGAGGTTATCCGGATTATTGCAGCCCATGATGTGGGACAGGCCATCAACCCGGTTAATATAGAAGGCCAGATAGAAGGCGGGTGTACGATGGGCTTGGGCTATGCATTAACAGAAGAGATACAGGTTAGCGAAGGAAAGATATTGACTAAAAATCTGGCTACCTATCTTATGCCAACCGCGCTGGACGTTCCGGAAATGTATCCGCTCATAGTCGAAGAACATGAACAAACCGGTCCTTTTGGCGCAAAAGGGGTAGGTGAACCGACATTGATCCCCACAGCTGCAGCTATTGCCAATGCTGTATACGACGCGATCGGGGTGCGGTTTACTGAATTGCCGATAACTCCGGAGAAAGTTTTGGCCAGACTGCACGAAAGGCAGAACTGTTAACGTATTATTCTCCACCAGTAGGTGTGCCGGAAATCAAACAGTGATTAAGTGAAGCGAATACAACCTCTAACATTAAAGGCGTGGGGCCGGTTTGGATTCCGGACACCGCAGCTGTAGCCAATGACGTCTATGCTGTGACCGGTGTATAGATAGATTCATTGCGATAGTCTTGAATAAGGATTAAGCGATGACAACCAAGAAAAAGCGGCAACGGTGCAGCTGGATGGAGGGATGCATAAAAAGGTATTGATGGCAGGATTTTTACACCAAAAAATGGAGGAGTTGTTTACATGTCTACGATTACTGAGCGTTTAGGAAACTTACCTCTCGGGAAGTTCCACTGGCGGTTATTGCTGATTATGTGCTTGGGTTGGGCTTTTGACGCGATGGATACCGGGATCATTTCATTTGTTTTACCCAAACTGATTGCTACGTGGAAATTAAGTTCGGCACAAGTCGGCTTTGTTGGCAGTGTAGGCTTGATCGGCATGGCTATTGGTGCGATGCTTGGCGGTACAATCGCTGACTACGTTGGCCGGAAAAAGGTTTTTGCCGCAACTTTGGTAATCTACAGTCTGGGAACAGGCGCTTGCGGCTTGTCCTGGAACTATGAATCATTGCTCTTTTTTCGTTTTTTAGTTGGTTTTGGCTTGGGTGGGCAGCTGCCTGTTGCTATTACCTTGATGAGCGAGTATTCGCCCACTAATTACCGGGGCCGTATGATTGTACTGCTCGAAAGCGCCTGGGCTTTCGGCTGGTTGGCAGCATCAATCATTTCATACTTAATTATTCCTAAGTACGGGTGGGAAGTTGCTTTCTATATTGGTGCCATACCAGCGTTGTACGTCTTTTACCTGTGGCGGACTGTGCCGGAATCGGCGCTTTTCCTTATGAAAAAAGGACAGGTAGACGAAGCGCATGCATTGGTGTCCAATATTGAAAAAGAGCTAGGTGTTACACCTGGCATGAAACCGTCGCTGGCGGAAATGCAAACAGCAGCTTCAGCGCCCGCGTTCAGTGTGCTGCAGTTGTTTAGTCCTCAATATTTGAAGCGGACAGCGTGCCTATGGATACTATGGTTTTGTATAGTATTCTCCTATTACGGTATTTTCCTTTGGTTGCCGACCTTGTTGGTTAAGGCCGGACATGACATGGTTAAGTCCTTTGAGTTTGTATTATGGATGACGGTAGCGCAAATCCCGGGGTATTTTGCCGCCGCTGCGCTGGTTGATAAGATTGGTCGCAAGGCGACCATGGCTAGCTTCTTGCTTGGATGCGCTTTCACTGCATACATGTTTGGCAGCGCCGCTTCGGTTAGCGAGATTTATTTATGGGGCTGCTTGATGTCCTTTTTCAATCTTGGTGCCTGGGGTATTTTATATACCTATACGCCTGAATTGTATCCCACAGAGGCCCGGTCCACTGGCGTGGGTTGGGCAGCCGGATTTGGCCGGATTGGTGGCATAGCTGCGCCAATGGTTGTAGCTGCAATGATTACCGGTCCTGACAAAATTCCGTTGGTATTTATGATGTTTACTGCAGTGCTGGTTATCGCTGCACTGGACATGATTATCCTGGGGGATGAAACAAAACAAAAAGCGTTGAACTAGTCCGTAATAGAAAAGAATCGGCAGAGAAATAGAAGTTTCTCTGCCTGTTCTTTACAAATCTCAGGAGGTGGCTGACATGGCGTATACAGCAATAACAAATATCGGAACTTTGGTCTCTGGAAATATTTTCGAGCCGATTTTGCCGGCTGACACTATTATTATCCATGATGGAAAAATTGAAGCTGTGGGCGATAAAAAACTTCTTGATGCTCTTAAACTACATTCCGATGCATATAAACTCATTGATGCCGGTGGGATGACGGTGGTACCGGGGTTGATTGATTCACATGTTCACCCGGTCATTGGCGACTATACTCCCAGGCAAAAGATGGCTGATTTTATAGATAGTTCTTTACATGGCGGCGTAACCACCATGATCTCGGCTGGTGAGTGTCATACACCAGGCCGTCCGACTGATCCGGTGGGCGTAAAAGCCCTGGCAGTGCTGGCGCAACGCTCTTTCCAGAAACAACGACCCGGCGGCGTAAAGGTTCATGGCGGTGCGGTGATTTTGGAACAAGGTTTGACTGAGGCTGATTTTGCTGAATTAGCGACCAATGGCGTATGGCTGGTTGGGGAAGTCGGGCTGGGATCAATAAAAAAACCGGCAGAGGCTGCGCCAATGGTACAGTGGGCCAAAGCGCATGGCATGAAAGTCATGATGCATACCGGCGGTACATCCATTCCCGGCAGTTCAACAGTTACGGCCGCAGATGTCCTTGCGGTAAAGCCAGACGTGGTTTCCCACATTAATGGCGGGCCAACAGCTATCTCCCCGGCTGAAGTCGACAAACTGATCACAGATAGTGACTTGATACTGGAAATTGTACAATGCGGCAATCCAAGAATAGCCGACCATACTGTGCGCAAATTGGCTGGACTGGGTCAACTGAACCGGGTTATTTGCGGGAATGATGCCCCCTCCGGTACTGGTGTTATTCCGCTTGGCATCTTGCGAACTATTGTTCAGATCGCCAGTATGTCGGATATCCCGGCAGCAGCAGCGATTGCCATGGCTACCGGTAATACGGCACAGGTGTACGGGCTCAATACCGGGATCATTGCTCCCGGTAAAGAAGCTGATTTGGCTATTATTGATACACCGATGGGCTCAGTCGGTAAAAATGCCCTGGAAGCCATTCAGGCCGGAGACTTGCCTGGTGTGGCGCTGGTCCTGATTGATGGGGTAATCAAAGTAAATAAGAGCCGCAATACACCGCCGGCGGCAGGCAAGGTAACGGTGGAGTAGGTCTAAGGGGGAAGACACGTGATTGTAATTGAGGAAAGTCTGTGTAAAGGCTGCGGGCTTTGTGTGAAAAATTGCCCCACAGGTGCTGTTACCCTAATCGATAAAATAGCACGGTTGGATCTTAGCTGTACCAGCTGCGGCGTCTGTATGCGTATCTGTCCCTGCGGCGCTGTTAGCCGGGATGACACTGTGCGTGACGGCGCTGCAGTATGCCGGGCTTGCCCGGTGCAGTGTGCAATCCAGCCTGGCTTTGAAGGGGCTTGCCGCCGGTACACTAATGTAAATGGCACACTTGTCCGCAATCGGGCGTTAGTACCGGCCAGTGACCGCGCCGGCAAGCTGTATCCGGAAATACCGGACCGCCCGCTGATTACGGCTGTAGGTGCGGGAACTGAATACCCCTGTTGTAAGCCGGCGCCGCATATTGTTGCCGATATTGTGCGAGATATTGAGGTAGTAACAGTGGTTACCGAGGCGCCGCTCAGCTATAGCGGTATTAAAGTCAAGATTGACGCCAATGCTCATATTGGGGCGGAAGGCGCACGCGTGTTCAGGGACGGCGCCGTAATCGGCATGGTGGATACCGAGGAGTATGGTGCCAAGATGTTATCGATCGGCGGTGCCAATATTTTAAGCGGGAAACATGGGTTCACGGCAGCCCGGACCATTGTAGGTTTAGCAAATGGTGAGCGGATGGTATTGCAGGTGGAAAAGGGCAGTAAGCTCGATATTGCCGTCGGCCAACCGCCGATTATTGACGGTGTGACCGAAAAGAAAATGCGGGTTGGCTGCGGTAGTGCGACCATCGGGATGTTTGCCGACCAGTTAAGTAAAGTCGTTGATGAAGCCATTATTCTGGACCACCATGTCATTGGGCTATTATCTGAGCACCGGGCCGGGGAAGAAGTCGGGATGACCTACAGCGGCGTTATCCCCAACGGACGTAAAAGTACGCGCGGACGTTATTTTGGTGAGCAAGGCCATGGCTGGGGCGGCACCGACATAGCCGGACCGTTGCAAGCCGTAAAAAAGGTGGATATGAACCTGGCTGCACCAGGGATGCAGATATTGGTTACAGAGACGACCGGGCAACAAGCAGGACTCTTAGAGGTGCAGGCTGACGGTGCGGTAACGGAAATCCCTCTGACTGCTGAGATTCAGGCCGTAGTCGACCTGATTGCCGCTAACTGCGAAGAAGCCCGCGTATCGGCTGTGTATGTAGGTGGGACGGGCGGCAGCGCCCGGGCCGGGGTAACTACTTATCCGATTAAGCTCTCACAAGCTGTGCATGAAGGGGAAGTAAAACTGACTATCGGCGGGGCTCCAACCTATATTCTGCCTGGTGGCGGCATTAATTTTATGGTCGATGTGGAAAAAGTGGTACCTAAGGCTTTTACCTGGGTTGCTACACCAGCCACTGTGGCTCCGGTTGAATATACCATGACGCGGGTGACGTTTGAAAAAATTGGTGGACATACTGCAGCCGTTAAACCGGTTGCTACAGTGAAAAAGGAAGTTTAAACCATGATTGAAGTTACTGCTCCGGGGATAGTCAAACTGGACTATGGTCCGATGCAAATGACGATTGGTGCGCAGGGCGGCAGCGGTCCCCTGACGGAGATTGCTCAGCAGGCAGCTAGTTATGCCATGAGTGTGTTGGCCGAACTGGCTGCTCACCAAAAAATAGCAGCCAGCCCGCAGCAGGCCATAACGGTCAGCGAAGGTTTACCGGAAGTGTTACAGCGCATGATTGCAGCGGTAAAGCGGGCAGGTGATGTAACACTGACGCCAATGGCGGCGGTAGCCGGCACGATCGCCGATCTGACAGCCGACTGGCTGCTGGCGCAGGGCGCAACAAAAGCCATTGTCAATAACGGTGGTGATATTGCCGTCCGGTTGACAGGCGCCCAGACATCTACGGTCGGGATAGCACCGGCTATAGGCCTGAAGCCTACCCATGTACTGCCTCTTGACATTGGCCGGGGTATTGGCGGTATCGCCACCAGTGGCTTAGGCGGGCGCAGTTTTACCAAAGGAATCGCTACCGCCGCAGTAGTAGCGGCCAGCACGGCTGCGGTGGCTGATGCCTGTGCTACCAGCCTGGGTAATGCCACCTATGTTGAGCACCCGGCGGTCAAACTGGCCTGGGCTGAGCAGATCGATCCTAATACTGATATTCGCGGCCACCGGGTAGTGCGGGAAGTCGGCCTGCTGCCGCCAGCGGTGGTTGAAGCGGCACTCATGAACGGTTGGACACGAGCGGCTGAATTATATAAACAAGGTATTATTGAGGGTGCAGCTATCTTTGTCCAGCAGCAGTTGGTCATGATTCCGGAGGGCTTTATTGTTGAAATAATGGAGACGAGCTAAGTCTCTCTTGATAAAGTAGACTTAGCTTCAGGTGGGGTATTAACCCCATCTGAAGGTTAGTCGCCCTTATCCAGGGACTTAGCCGCTCTTAACTCCCACTTGTAGAAGATGGGAGTCTTAGAGCGGGTTAGTCATCGGATAAATAGTCAATTGGAGGGAAGTACTATGGATTTGACAATACGCAAAATTGTTACTGTTGTTGAAGATGTTTGTATGGATGGGAAGAAAGCGGTTGATAAGCCTTTCAAGAAATGTGCGGCAGCAGCGGTTATAAAAAACCCCTTTGCCGGTGAGTATGCGGAAGATTTGAGCCTGCTGAGCGATATTGGCGAATATCTGGGTGGCTTGCTGGCGCAAAAGGCAGTGGCTGCTATGGGGATTGCTCCCGAGCAAGCCGAAAGCTATGGCAAGGGCGCTATTATTGGCATGAATGGTGAATTGGAACATGGTGCAGCCATTCTTCATCCTAAGCTGGGTAAACCTATGCGGGAAGCGGTCGGCGGCGGCAAAGCCATCATTCCCTCAGCCAAGAAGCTGGGGGGACCGGGGACCTCGCTGGACGTACCTGTACACTACAAAGATGCCGCTTTTGTCAGAACCCATTATGATGCCATGGAAGTAAGGCTGCATGATGCGCCAGCGGCAGATGAAATTCTGGTGGCTGTTGTGGTAACCTCCGGGGGACGGCCACATCCGCGCATTGGCGGTTTGCAAATTGAGGAAGTAAAAGGCGAAGACGGCCTGCGATAACTGGCACAAGGGTGGGGTGGAAGAATGAACGTTGGTTTTATTGGGATTGGGGCCATGGGTAAACCGATGGCGCAAAATTTACTGAAGTCTGCAAAAGTTCAACTTTATGTATATGATGTCAATACGGCGGCAGTAGCTGAGCTGGCGACGCAAGGGGCAAACCCGTGCCGGTCGCCCAAGGAATTGGCAGAGGCCGCGTCTATTATCATTATGATGCTGCCAAATGCAGCCATTGTGGAGAGTACTCTGACAGGTGAGCAGGGGCTGCTCGCCGGTGGTAGAGCCGGGCAGACCATCATTGATATGAGCAGCGTAGCCGCTACCAGTACGAAAAGGATGGCCGCTCTGGCACTGGCCAAAGGGATGGACTATATTGATGCGCCGGTAAGCGGCGGGGTTGCCGGCGCAGCAGCCGGAACTCTGACCATTATGGTAGGCGGTGAGGCTGCGGCGGTACAAGCTGCCCAGCCGATTCTGCAAGTATTAGGCAAAAAAATCTACCATGTTGGCGCCAGTGGCGCCGGCGATTCGATGAAAGTGGTGAACAATCTTTTACTTGGCATCAATATGGCGGCAGTGGCCGAAGCATTGGTGCTGGGGGCAAAATCAGGTCTTGATCCCCAGGTTATGCTGGAGATTATTAAAGAAAGCTCGGGGCGCAGCTATGCCTTAGAGGCCAAAACTGCGAATTTTATTCTTAAAAATAACTTTGCTGCCGGTTTTGCCATTGATTTGGAATATAAGGATATGGAATTGGCAATGGAAACGGCGAAAAGCCTGGATGTTCCCTTACCTGTCGGCGCAACGGCCCAGCAAGTGTTCGCGATGGCCAAAGCCAAAGGCTTAGGGCGGGAGGATATTTCGGCCGTGATCAAGGTCTGGGAAGAATTAGTAGGCGTTCAAGTAAGGGAGTAAAGGTCGGTGGTCGATGATGGAAAGAATAAATCAAATTATTGCTGAGAATGGCTGGACAGCCGGTGAACTGACGATTGGCGACTGCATTGAAGTAGCCAGACAGGCCCAGGTGCGAGTCAGTGATGTTGTTGTTGCCGAAGCAATGATAACAAGCAATATGACCCAGACAGAGGTATATTCAGCCGTTCTTGCCAGTTTTTCACATAACTTATATGCTGTGGAAATCGGGACGACAACAGGCTCAAGCTTTTTAATGGGAACCGCTGGCCGGGAGGTGGCTCAGGCAGGTGCACCACAGCTTGTGGCCGATGATTTTCTCAACAAAGTGCTGGCCTATACGCTGGGGGCGCAGGTGGGCAATCACTCGGTAGGGCTGCAGCCTTGCGCCGGCACCGGCGATTCATGTACTTATGCGGGATTTGTGCGCGCGATGCTGGAAGAACTGGATGATAAGGAAACAGTGGCCCGGGTTGCTGCCGTGATGCTGAAGATCGGCACGATATTCCGGGTGGGCAAGACCTCCACCGGCTGTAATATGGAAGGATTCGGCGCCGGGGCGGCCGCTTCAGCTGCAGCCTTTGTGGAGTTAGCTGGCGGTAAACCTGCCGATATGGCTAAGGCCATTGTGCTGGCGATATCGCCGACGATTGCCAATCCCTGTACACCTCGCGTTATGGTTGCAGGGCTGTGTGCCACTCATATCGGCGGCGGCGTTATGATCGGCAAGCTGGCGGCTCAGCTGGCCATGCACACATCCATTCCGGTGACTGTTCCTGTAGACGTTATGATTGCGATGGCTGCGGCCGTGCACCCCATATCGGCGAAACAGGTGGTGCCTGTTGTCATTCAGTATATGGAACCGTTTTTCAAGACAAATACGGCGGTGGAAACCTATATTGGTCAGGATGTAAAAGCGCAGGAAAAAGCACGTATTGATGAAACGATCAAACAAGCTCTAGCGGAGGCGCGGGCTATGGCAAGCAAGGCTAATGCCATTGTTAAGCCTTTTGGCGAAGCGGTTGTCGGCGGCAGCAGTCAAGCGGTCGGATCGCCGACTAACGCCGCACGTCTCGCTCATTATCTTTCTAAAGGGAAAATTACTAAAGTAAAAATAGAGTTGTATCCAGAACTGTTTGCCCGCCGGGGGATTAATGTTCCCGGGATATTGATGGCAGCTGTTTATGGGGCAGGTACCGACAATAGCCAGTTATACCGTGAAGTAATGAGCAAGGTGGCTAGTGAGGGGATTGAGGTTGAAATACTGCAGGTTGATGAGCCTCAATTACAACAGATTACCGTAATAGCGGCCGAAAAGACCGGCATGGTGGCGGCGCTTAACCGTGGCGGCGGGCGGCTGGTGCTAAAGTCAGCATCAGACAAGGAAGAAGCGTACCGAGTGGCTAAAAAGCTGGGCATCGAGATAGTTGAATAGGAGGGTGCCATGAATTTTATAGAAAAATATCTGGCCAAGGCGGCAGGCCTGGAAGCTGTGGTTGTAGGACAGGATATCCGCTGCCGGGTTGATTTGGTGGCGGCGCATGATGTCACCGGGCCGATGGCGATTCAACAATTTGAGCAGATCGGGATTGATCATGTGTTTGATCCCCAAAAAGTAGTAATGGTAATTGATCACATTTTTCCGGCAGCTACCGTTCAGGCTAAAACTATGCACTGGATTATCAAAGATTTTGCCAGGCAGTATGGTATTACCCTGTATGACAAGGGGCAAGGCGTGATTCACCAGGTGCTTGCCGAGCGTCACAGGCTGCAGCCGGGCGAAATTCTGGTAGGGGCAGATTCCCATACCTGCACTGCCGGTGGCTATGGCGTTATCGCCATTCCGGTAGGGTCAACCGAGCTGGCTGCCGCCATGGCGACAGGTACGATTGACATTGAAGTGCCGGAAGTAATTGAAGTGTATATGACCGGACAGCCTAAGGCTTATGTCGGCGGTAAAGATATTGTTTTGACACTGATTAAAGAGTTTGGTGTAGATGGACTGACTGATAAAGCTGTTGTATTTACCGGCCCGGGAATCGCTGCCGTAAGTATGGATGACCGGATGACAATCTGCAATATGGGTATAGAAATGGGAGCCATGATCGCCTGCTTCGGCGAAGAAACAGCCGCACCCGAGGTGACGCGAACCGTACCGCTCGCGTTAGAGACAATTGCTATAGTGGCAGCCTGTCCCCACTCACCGGCCAATGTGCGTCCTGTTACCGAATTAGCAGATGTCGAAGTGACGCAAGTTGTTGTCGGCAGTTGTACCAACGGCCGTCTGTCTGATATGGAACAAGTAGTCAATGTTCTTAAACACCACAAGGTTCATCCGGCGGTAACCATGCTGGTCGTCCCAGCCTCAAAAAATGTGCTGGCGGCGATGGAACAAGCTGGCTGGTGTAAGATTTTGCGTGATGCCGGTGCGGTTGTTACCAATCCGGGGTGTGGGCCTTGCTTTGGGGCTCATCAGGGTCTTGGCACCGAACGGGATGTAATCTTGTCTACTACCAATCGCAATTTTCCCGGACGGATGGGCCACCGCAATGCCCAGGTGTACTTAGCATCGCCGGCAACGGCCGCAGTAACGGCTGTCTGTGGCAAGATTACCGAGCCGGGGTCATTACCACTGGAAGGCGGCGCGTGATATGAATAAGCTCAGAGGTCAAGTGTGGGTTTTTGACGACAATGTGGATACTGACCAAATATTGCCCGGCTATGCTATGGCAGAAGACTTTTCCGGGTTAGCCAAGTATGCGATGGCTGGCAGTAAAGAAGCCGATTTTGCTAAACGGGTAAAGCAGGGTGACATTATTGTTGCTGGAAAAAATTTCGGCTGCGGCTCAAGCCGGGAACAGGCACCGGTGGCGCTACAAGCCGCAGGTGTAAGTTTAATCATTGCCCCGTCCTTTGCCCGGATTTTTCGGCGCAATGCCATTAATATTGGTTTACCGGTGCTGGTGGCTGATCTGGGAAAGTATGTTCAGACCGGTGACTGGATTGAGGCAGATCTTGTTCAGGGTATTATCAGCACACCGGACCGGGAGGTTGCCGCCCAAGCCTTATCGGCAAATGTATTGGCAACCATTAATGCGGGTGGCTTGATTAACCGGGTCAGGCAAGAGTTAGGCGTAAACAACGACTAATTGGGTTGTGGGAGGAATATACAGTGCAAGAAAAAACAAAACAAATTATTATTGAAGACTATGACAGCGTCTGCGCTTACCAGGAGACTTTCGGGGTGCCGATGCCAACAATAAATAAAGACGGTTCAATTGACGGCTTGCCGGCTCCCTATCCCCGGGTTATTAACGGTGTGGAACGCAGCGGCTATCGAATTTATGAGCTGGCCCAGCAGGCAGCAGCAACAGGTATACCTGTCCAGAATCCGATTTTGGGACGTAATACGGCAGAAGAAACGTACCAAGAAGCGCTGGAAATGTATAGCATGGCGGAAAAGCTGGGAATCAATCTCTTTCATTTTGTGCATTCTGAAGCTACCCGCCATATTGATCCCTTAAAAGGTAGGGATTTAATTGAGCAATCGCGCGGTAAAGGCGGAATTACACCTCTCGGTGAACGAAAATTGGTGGAACTGGGTGGCGGCTCTGTTCATCCCATGCGGATTAACGCCACAGGTGATACGCCGCATCTATCCATAATCAATGCCTTGATTGCCGGCTTTGACGGTACTGATATCGGCCCGGTTATTCATGTGCATTTTGGCGGCAGGGGCATTCATGACTACAAAACAAAGGTAGTCAATGGCATTAAGGCCCTGGAAATCTGCGCTGAAAACAACATATTTGTGCAGATTGAATCCCATAAACACCTCAATAACATCGGCGGTACGGACGGGATGGCGCTAGCCATGTGTCTGCTGGCCGAGGGGCTGGGTGTTTTAGCCGGGTTGCCGGCTGAGCTTAGCGCGGTGCAGATGAATGTGGCAGGTCTTAATATTCTGGCCGATCTCGCGGTAATGAAAGCATTCAAAGAAACTATGTGGAGCAAGAGCCTGATTGTCGTACCGGAAACCTTCCAAAACCCTCCCGGTGATTTAATCGCGGAATCGGCGCACTTTGCGCGGATGGCCATCAGTGCGAAACTAGGTGGGGCCAATTTCTACCGGCCTAAGGCGGCTGAGTCGGTGGGCATTCCGACAGGCGCTTCCATGGCCAAGGCCATCTGGGCCACCCAGAATGTATTTGAGAACACTGTCGCGGTAGAGATTCGCGATCCCTATATTGAAGAGCGTAAGCAAGAGATTTTGAGTGAAGCTATGGCTGTGCTTGAGCGTGTTTTAGGACTCCAGCGAACACTAGCGCCAGATGAAATCAATGAAACCTTTTGGCGGCAATATTCGAAAGACGAGATGATTGAGAAAATCGTTCAGGCCGGCAAGGCGGGTGTTATGGATTGCCCCCGTGCGGGCGGCTGGGACCTGAAACGTCATGTGAAAACCCATCGCGACAAAGATGGGATCAAACGCTATATCCCAGGCTTTACGCCGCTGGGGGTTGACGACAGGCGCGTCGCGATAACCACTGAGCCGGTAGTGGTGCCGGAAGAGAAAAAACCAACCCGCAAACAAAAAATGGTATTAGCTACTGTCGGAGCTGATGCTCATGTTATGGGCATTAACCTGATTCGCGAGGAATTTGAAAAAGCCGGGTACGAAGTCATATATATGCGGGGCATGAATTTGCCGGAAACTGTGGCTGAAGTGGCGGCTGAGGCCAAGGCAGATATTGTCGGTATTGCTAATTTGCTCGGACTGGGGCGGGAACTGTTTCCCCGGGTTGAGGGCCGCTTGAAACAGCTGGGGCTCCGTGACAAAGTACTCTTGATTGCGGGGGGCCGGATTAGCGAAAAAGAAGAAGAACATACATTTTATGAAGAGAAGATTGCCAATGAAGGTACTGGTTTCCTGGGGGTTGACGGATTTTTCGGTCCAGGTACCGATCCTGCCCAGTGTGTCAAATGGACCGAAGCAGCGTTAGAGAGGAGAGGCTTGTAATGAGTGAGATGCAGAGAATTCCTTGTGTAATTATGCGGGGCGGCACAAGTAAGGCCATGTTCTTGAAAGCCAATCATCTTCCCCAGGATGCAGTATTGCGGGACAAGATGATTTTGGAGATATTCGGTAGTCCTGATGTACGGCAAATCGACGGCCTGGGGGGAGCTGACCCGCTGACAAGCAAACTGGCGATTATTGGCCCCGCTACTCACCCGGAGGCTGATATCGACTATACCTTTGGCCAGGTCAGCATTACAGCTCCTTATATCGATTATAGCGGTAATTGCGGCAATATTTCCTCGGCTGTGGGGCCCTTCGCGATTGATGAAGGTTTTGTTGCAGCCAAAGCACCCGCTACGACGGTGCGAATTCACAATACAAACACAGGCAGGATTTTAGTCGCTGAAGTGCCTACCGAAAATGGACGGGCAAAAGTGAATGGAGACTGCAAGATTGATGGTGTACCTGGCACCGGTGCAAAAATTATGATGGATTTTTCCGGTACTGCCGGCTCAGCTACAGACAAGTTGTTGCCAACAGGCAACCCTGTTGACACTATTTCAACAAGCAACGGTCCTTTGGATATTTCCATTGTTGATGTTTCCAACCCCTGCGTTTTTATCAGAGCGAAGGACATCGGCATGACCGGCCGGGAAACGCCGCAGGAAGTGAATGGCAACGCTGCTCTCTTGGCGTTATTGGAAGAAGTTCGGGCTAAGGCTACGGTCATGATCGGCATGGCTCCCGATGTTCAGACAGCTACGCAAAAAAGCCCGGCTTTTCCCATGATTGCCTTTGTGGCTCCGGCTGCTGATTATGTTGATTTTACGACAGGCAAGACAATCGCCAGTAATCAGGTTGATTTTCTATCCAGGATGATGTTTATGCAGGTTTTACATAAAACCTATCCCGGTACAGGTACCGCTTGCACCGGTGCCGCGGCAAAAATACCGGGAACAATCGTACATGAAGCCATTCCTCATATTGATGACATTAAGGTCATTCGTATTGGCCATCCGGCCGGCATAATTGACATTGAAGCCGCTGTGGATAAGGGCGAGTTGGTTCGCGCTGCGTTTTCCCGCACAGCCCGCCGGATTATGGAAGGCTATGTGTTTGTGAAGAACGCCTAGTTTGGACAGGGGTGAATCGTATGCAAGCAAATCTGCTGGTGTTTGATGTGGGCAGCACCTACACTAAGTTAACGGCGTTCCGGCTGGAACAGGGAGACCTGGAGTTCGTTGCCCGGTCCCAGGCGCCAACGACTATTACTGATATTGAAATAGGCATTGTAAATGCCAGGCAGGCATTAGTGCAAAGCGGTGTCCAAGTACCTGATGATGCTAAAGTCTTCTCTACCAGCAGCGCTGCCGGCGGCCTGCGTATGGTTGCCCTTGGCTATATGCCCCGGGTAACCGCCAAAGCCGCCAAAGAAGTGGCCATGAGCGCGGGAGCCAGGGTTTTGGAAATCGTAAGCCATGAGGATTTACCAGAATACCGTTTAGAAGTATTGCGGGAAATTAAACCGGACATTGTTTTACTGGCCGGCGGTACCGATGGCGGTGACCAGCAGTCGCTCATCGAAAATGCACATATTATTGTTCAATCCGAAATCAAGGCCGTTATTATTATTGCCGGCAATAAAGAGGCCCAAAGCCAGGTGGCCGGGATTTTTACCGACCATAATGTCCCGTATATCCGTGTTCCCAATGTAATGCCAACAATCCATGAATTAAAGGTTAAACCGGCCAGAGAGGCCATTCATGAGCAGTTTATCAAGCAGATTACCCAGGCTAAAGGGTTAAACAAACTATTGGATATCGTCTCCAATAAGAAGGTAACGCCTACGCCGGGCGCAGTGCTTTTGGGAGCGGAACTGCTGGCCAAGGGGACTTTTTTGGAAGATGGCGTCGGTGATGTCATTATCATCGATATCGGGGGAGCGACTACTGATATCCATTCGGTTATGCCAGACCTGGAAAAGCTGACCATCGAGGAAAAGGGACTGATCGTAAATAATGAAAAGCAACCATCGTACCGTACTGTTGAAGGAAATCTAGGCTTGCGCGTAAGTGCAACCGGTATTGTTGAAACAATAGGTCCACTGGGCGTATTAGCCAAAATCGGTTACAACAGCGAAGAAGTTGCAGAGCAGCTGGTCGCTTATACGGAATTTCTGGAAAAGAACCCTGGTCATATCAGTCAATCACCTGTCGAAAAACAATTTGACCTGGCATTAGCTATCAGTGCCATTGAAGTAGCGTTAAAGCGGCATGCAGGGTATATTGCGCAGGATTTTAATCCGGTTATGGGCATTATGCCAGGAACCCCGGTTGGCCGGGATCTGCGCCGGGTGAAATATGTGATCGCGGTAGGTGGGATTTTCACGCATGGTACCCTGGCGGACAAACAGTTTATCTTGGCAGAGGCTTTTAAGAATCCGGGAATTTCACTACTGCCGCTTAAGCCGCAGTTCATTATTGATGAGCAATATTTATTGTACGCTCTGGGAGCGTTGGGGTCCCAATATACTGACCTATGTGGGAAGTTTGCCAAAAAATATTTTAAGATTAACCTGAAGGGGAATGAACATGAGACAAACTAGTGTTTTACGACAATTATTAGCAGGTGAAGGTATTATTGTGGCCCCTGGCGCGCATGATGCGCTGACGGCTAAAATCATTGAAAAAACAGGCTTTCCGGCAGTATATATGACAGGCTACGGGCAGGCGGCCAGTCATTTAGGCAAACCGGATGTAGGTCTGCTGACCATGACTGAGATGGTGGCCCGAGCGGCAAATATTGTGGAAGCTGTCAACATACCGGTCATTGCTGATGCCGATACCGGCTTTGGTAATGCCATCAATGTAATGCGAACTGTACGTGAATATGAAAAGGCCGGCGTTGCAGCCATCCAGCTTGAAGACCAGGTTGCACCAAAAAAATGCGGTCACATGACTGGCCGGCAGGTTGTGCCACAGGCGGAAATGGTCGGAAAAATCAAAGCAGCTGTTGATGCCCGCCGGGACGCAGACCTTGTTATTATTGCCCGTACCGATGCCCGTACTGTTCATGGTATTGAAGAAGCAATGGCCCGGGCGAAAGCCTATGAAGAAGCAGGCGCCGATGTCTTGTTTATTGAATCGCCGGAGAGCATTGAAGAAATGAAAAGAATTACGACAGCCTTTACTGTACCGGTGCTGGCTAACATGGTGGAAGGCGGTCGGACGCCGCTAGTGCCTGTCCCGGAATTGGCTGCTATCGGATATAATATTGTTATCTACCCAACAGCGTCAACGTACACCCTGACGCTCGCCATCACCCGGTTAATGGAAAACCTGAAAAAAACCGGGACTACGGCAGGTATGCTAGATCAAATGGTTACTTTTACAGAGTTTAATGAACTGATCGGCTTACCGCAAATTAGAGAAACTGAAAGCATATATGTAAAATAGAATTTTTCATGTGCGTAAACGCCAAAGTGCCTTGTGCCTTGCGGCGTTTTCCGCATGTTATGATGGCAACGTCTAAAACGCTGTGATAGAATAAATAGTAAACAGAGGGGCGATGATTATGTCGGCAAATGATAAGGATATTTTAGACAAGCTGGTGTTCGCTTTACCGGTAATCCAGCAGGCACTGCAAAATGATGCAGGGGTAACACTTACCGACCGGGAAAAATTTATCCTGTACAAACCAGGTAAAAAACTTGATCTTAAGGTACCGCAGGATCAACCTGTAAAAGTGGGTAGTGGTGTATATCGAGCCATCCATGAGAAACGGCGGGTTGCCATGCGGTTTGATAAAACGTTGTACGGACTGCCGTATACTTCGGTTGCAGTACCTGTTTATAATGAAGCCAATGAAGTAATCGGCGCAGTTGCCATTACTCAGCCGGTTGAACTGCAGGAATCAATGAAACAGATGGCTGGCGACCTGCTGGATAGTATCAATATACTGGCAGCCACTACTGAAGAGATTTCAGCTCAGACGCAAGAAATTGCGGCCACTGGCCGGACCTTGGCCCAAGTAGCCAGCGACTCACAGGTTCGGGTTCAAGAGACCGACCAAGTGCTCGGATTGATCAGAAACGTAACCAGTGAAACTAATCTGTTAGGCCTGAATGCGGCCATTGAAGCCGCACGAGTGGGGGAGCAAGGACGGGGGTTTGGCGTGGTGGCCGGAGAGATTCGCAAGCTGGCAACAACAAGCGCCGAGTCGGTAAAGAAAATTGAGGCCATCATTGGTAATATTAAGTCAGATGGTTCGACAATCTACACTCAGATTAATGGTACCCAAGAGGCAATCAACCAAATAGCTGACGCGGTAACCCAAGTAGCCGAGACCATCCAGCAAGTGAGCAAAATGGTTTCCAAGCTGGATCAAATTGCCGAAACTTTGAATTGTCAGGAGACCTGCTAGTTAACTGACCTTAAAAGGAGGTATATTGGGACACTATGCGGGATAATAAAACTTCCCAGGCGGCAATTGAGTATGATGCCAATGTTCATAAAACGATTCCCCGCTATCATCTGTTTCATGATGAAACTTTGGATTTGGTTAAGTCAACTGTCCCCAAGCCCTTGGCTTGGCTTGACACAGGCTGCGGCACAGGGACGCTTATTTTAAAGGCAATTGAACAGTTTGGGCAATTGCGGTTTGTAGCAGCAGATCCGGCGGAGGGGATGCTGAAGATTACTGCCGAGAAATTGGCAAATAACGAGATAACCTATGTTTTGGCAGGCAGTGAAGATTTGGATTATACCGACGACTTCGATGTTGTCACCGCCATTATGGTTCATCATTATTTAGATGAAGAAGGCCGCAAAAAAGCCACCAAGAATTGTTACGACATGCTTAAACAAGGTGGCATCTATATTACCTTTGAGAGCATTAGGCCTAATACGGAAACCGGAACGCAAATCGGTCTTAAGCGTTGGCAGAATGCCCAACTGCTTAACGGCAAAAGTCCTGAGGCAGTAGACAAGCATATCAGCCGATATGGGAGTGAACTTTTGCCGATCACTATTGAAGCTCATAAAAAGCTGCTAACTGAAGCCGGGTTTTCGACTGTTGAGATTCTTTGGGTTTCTGGTATGCAGGCCGGATTTTACGGTATAAAATAATATTGTTATATAAAGAGAAGCCTAACCTTGTATATATAAGGTTAGGCTGGACGACAGCCTCAAACCCTATGTTATACGGGTTGGGGCCGTCTTTTTTGTCCTGATAGAAAGTATAACTTTCTCCTGGATAAGGGCAATATCGGCTTCCGCTGTCGCCAAAGGCTCGGCGTAAGCCGTATTTTCTTTATGTTTCGCGTGACTACTGCTGGTTATCGAAATAGGTATGAGAGGTATATTTCCATACCTTTCTGGCGCAAACCGACTTTTACCACGAAATTTCGGTTGTTTTTAAAGAATAATCGACAAATGCAATCAATTTTGCTATTATTAGTTTCGTAGAAAACATAGCATGCAAAAAAACAATGACTGGTTGAAGTCATTTTCAGAACATCATTTTCAAACAGGAGTTATATATAATGAAAATTGCCACTCCCTATTACCTCATTGATGAGAAAAAATTGTTGCGCAACTTACAGATCATTCAGCAGGTGCGGCAGCTTTCGGGGGCCAAGTCGGTATTGGCGCTGAAGTGTTTTTCCACCTGGTGTGTATTTGACTTGATGCGTGAGTATATGGACGGTACCACCTCCAGTTCTCTTTATGAAGCGCGGTTGGGTTTTGAAAAATTCGGTAAGGAAACACATGCTTATTGTGTGGGATATTCTCAGGAGGATATCCTGGCCGTAGCTGAATTTGCCGACAAAATCATATTTAACTCGGTTTCCCAGCTAGAGAGATATTACGATGTGGCGAAGTCAACAAAACTTGGTTTGCGCGTAAATCCAGGAATCAGCCACTCTCATTTTGATCTGGCCGATCCGGCGCGCAAGCATTCGCGCCTGGGCGTAGCGGACAAGGCTGCGCTGGCAAAACAAATACCCCGCCTTAGCGGCTTGATGTTTCATTACAACTGTGAAAATGATGATTTTGACACGTTTTCGCAGCAGCTGGATACCATTGGTGACTGCTATGGAGATATACTTAAAGAGCTACAATGGGTAAGCCTTGGTGGCGGGTTATATTTCACTAGAGAGGGCTATCCTATCGAAAAGTTCAGCAAAAAGCTGGCAGACTTTGCTAGCGAGTTTAATGTTCAAGTATACTTGGAACCAGGGGAAAGCGCCATTACTGGCTGCGCCGAACTGGTTACCAGTGTGGTTGACTTAGTGCATAATGAAATGGATATTGCCATTGTTGATGCTTCGGTAGAGGGGCATATGCTGGATTTGTTGATATACCGGCTGTCCGCCAAAATTGAGACAGGCGATATAGGGAATCATAAATACATGGTTGCCGGACGATCTTGCCTTGCGGGAGATGTTTTTGGCACATTTGATTTTAAAGATAAACTGGAAATCGGTACTGAAATTCGGTTTGCTGATGCAGCCGGCTATACTATGGTAAAGAAAAATTGGTTCAATGGACTGCAAATGCCAGCCATCGCTGTGCGCAGGTTGGACGATACTGTAGAGGTTGTACGTAAATTTAGTTATTCAGATTTCATTAATAATTTATCATAATTTAAATTTTTTAGCAGAGGAGAAAGAAATGAGGAAAAATGTTTTAATTGTAGGTGCTGGCGGCGTGGGTCATGTAGTAGCCCATAAATGTGCGATGAATAATGATGTTTTGGGTGATATCTGTATTGCCTCACGTACCCAGCAAAAGTGCGACGCAATCATTGAAAGCGTACTGCGCAAAAATCACTTGAAAGACTCGTCGAAAAAACTATACTCACGTGAAGTAAATGCAATGGATGTTCCAGCTTTGGTTGAATTAATCAAAGAGACTAAGTCTGAAATAGTTATTAATGTGGGTCAATCCTATATTAACATGTCGGTCTTGGAGGCTTGCATCGAAACAGGCGTGGTGTATATGGATACCGCGATCCATGAGGACCCGGACAAGGTTTGTGAGAATCCGCCATGGTATGCCAATTATGAGTGGAAACGCAAGGAGCGGTGCCAGGACAAAGGGGTTACTGCAATTTTAGGTATCGGCTTTGATCCCGGCGTGGTCAATGCATGGTGTGCGTTGGCGCAAAAAGACTATTTCGATACGATTGATACCATCGATATACTGGATGTTAACGCTGGCAGCCACGGCAAGTATTTTGCCACAAACTTTGATCCAGAGATTAATTTCCGGGAATTTAGGAAAGTATGGACCTGGGTTGATCGTAAATGGGTGTTGCAAAAGGTTCATTCCATCAGAGTGGATTATGATTTCCCGGTAGTGGGAAATTGTTCGGTGTATCTGACAGGACATGACGAGCTGCATTCTTTGTCCAAGAATATTAACGCGAATTCTATTCGTTTTTGGATGGGGTTTGGCGATCATTATCTGAATGTGTTTTCTGTTTTGACCAATCTTGGTCTTACCTCGGAAAAACCGGTAAAAATAGCAGAAGGTGTGGAAATCGCGCCGCTTAAGGTACTAAAGGCGTTGCTGCCAGACCCGTCCTCGCTGGCTATCAGCTACACTGGTAAAACCTGCATCGGTAATTTCATCACAGGTACCAAAGACAATCAAAAACGCGAAATCTTTATCTATAATACTTGCGATCATGCCGAGTGCTATCAGGAAGTGGAATCCCAGGCTATAAGCTATACTGCAGGGGTACCGGCAGCGGCGGCTGCTATTTTGGTCGCCCGTGGCGACTGGGATGTAAAGCATATGGTGAATGTAGAAGAACTGGATCCCAAGCCTTTTATCGATCTGCTGGATAAAATGGGCTTGCCTACCGAAGTTATTGAAGCACCTGCAACCTTTGCGCCCCCGGTCATTGAATCTTTAGAGACTGTTTGATTATAAACGAAAACCTCCTGTGGATACCGATTGGTAATTCCCAGGAGGTTTTGTCTTTTATAATAGCTTATTTATTAATCAAGGAAAATGCGGAACAAGTAAATCGTAAAGATGGGAACTGACAAAACCGACACGTTTATCCAGCGTGACGGTTATTTTTATTTTTAAAAAAGCATAAAATATTAAATCAATAAAAGGAAATTTATTCCAGATGTAGAATTTAAAAGGAAAAATATGGAAGGTGATCGCGTTGAAGGTTACGAAGGTTGCCCCGGTATTCCCTAGTCAAAAAGCGCATCTACAAGACCAATATGCCCAAACGGCGTATTCTCAAAGGAAAAAATCAGAAACGTCTTTTAAAAGTGTGTTAGAAAAAGAGCTACAGCACAAAATAGGTTCAAAGATGAATATACTGTGTTAGCGCCCACCGCGGCGCTTTTTTCTTTCATGTCCCAAGCCGGAATTCAATTCACCTTTGCACTTTCGTTAAAACTTTTATATGATATGAATAGTGCTTTGATTCTAATTGGAAAAAAGCTTTTATTTACGTTTATAAATGTAGATATTGATATGCTAAATGCCGAAAAATATTATTATGCTGCTGCTAAGGAGATGATTGTTTGGATCAATTGGCATTAATTGAACAAAAAGTACATAACGGAGAAAGGCTTACCCGGGAAGATGGATTGTGTTTACTGGCGTCTAACGAGCTATTGCGGATTGGAAAACTGGCTTACGGCGTAAAGCACCGTAAATCGGGAAACAAAGTATTTTATAATGTCAACAGGCATATTAATTTGACCAACGTTTGTGTGGCTCGTTGTAAGTTGTGCGCCTTCGGCTGTGATGCCGACGCGCCGCAGGCCTATATAATGGATAAAGATAAAGCTTTGGCGATTGCGCGGGACGCGGTTAGGCAAGCGCCGGAACTAACAGAATTGCATATTGTGAGCGCTCTTCACCCGGACAAGCCTTTTGAGTATTATATAGATATTGTGCAGAGCATCCATGCGGAGTTCCCCAACTTACACATTAAAGCATTTACAGCGGTGGAAATTGTACATTTTTCCAAAATATCCGGTAAAAGCATAGCAGAGGTACTGACAGTTCTCAAAGCAGCCGGATTAAGCTCCATGCCGGGCGGTGGCGCAGAAATACTGAATGATCGTGTGCGGGGACTGATATGTGAGAAAAAAGCCAGCGCCAGCGAATGGATCGAGGTGGCACGCACGGCCCATAATTTAGGGTTGCATACCAATGCCACTATGCTTTACGGTCATGTGGAGACGCCGGAGGAGCGAATTGATCACTTAATTACCTTAAGGTCGCTGCAGGACGAGACCGGTGGCTTCCAAGCTTTTATCCCATTGCCTTTTCATCCGGAAAACACAGGATTGGACAATGTTAAACAGAGTACAGCCTGGGCGAATCTTAAGATGCTTGCTGTCAGCCGCTTAATGCTGGATAATTTTGACCATATAAAAGGATTCTGGATTATGTTGACTGTTTCGATTGCCCAAATCTCCTTAGCTTTCGGTGTCGATGATTTGGATGGCACGGTAGTCGAAGAGAAAATCGTTCACTCGGCTGGGGCTAAAACAGCACTGGGAATTTCCAAATCAGATATTATTGCATTAATTCGTGAAACCGGACATATACCGGTCGAACGTGACACATTGTATGGTGAAGTGCAGGTTCACAGTGAAGGGGAAAATGAATGAGACCGCGGGTGGGACATATTCAGTTTATCAATTGCCTGCCGCTTTATTATGGGCTGGTAAAAAGCCATGCACTATGGGATGTAGAATTGATAAAAGGCACACCTACTGAATTAAACCGGTATTTGATCGAGGAAAAACTTGATATTTGTCCAATTTCATCTATTGAATATGCTCGCCATTGGCGGGAATTTATGATGGTTCCCGACATTGCAGTTGGGAGCGATGGCCCTGTTACAAGTATCTTTCTTGTCAGTAAACTTCCCATCCATGAATTGGACGGCAAACGCATAGCCCTTACAAATACCTCAGCGACATCGCAAGTCCTGATGAAAATCATATTGCACGATAGGTATGGCATTAACCCCATCTGTTTTGAATCGCCGCCAAATCTGGGAGCGATGTTGCTGGAAGCCGATGCCGCTCTTCTCATTGGCGATCCTGCTTTGCAGATCCACTATCAAGTACCCCAAGGCTTGTACGCCTATGATTTAGGATTGGAGTGGAAGCAGCTTACTGGTCTTAAGATGGTTTTTGCGGTTTGGGCGGTCCGCAGAAGTTATGCGGCAGATAATCCCGAAGTGGCCCGTGAAGTAGCCCGGGTTTTTATAAGATCACTGCGCTATAGCGAAAAACATATAGAACAAGTGGCTAAAGACGCGGCGCGGTGGGAGACGTTCAGTGCCGAGTTTCTGCAGGAATATTTTACGACACTGCAGTACGGTTTTGATGCAGGCCATCAGAACGGTCTTTTGGAATACTATCGCCGGGCTTACGCTCTTGGTTATATTGCCGAAATTCCGCAGTTAGATTTTCTGGAGGTATAAATAATGGGTACCGATTGGCGGCATATTCTGGATAGAGAATTGCAAAAATTCCCGCTCACCGACGAGGAAGCACTGCTGCTGCTGCAGGATGCAGACATTTGGGAATTGGGACAAGCCGCAGATTTGATGCGGCAGCATCAACACCCTGATGCTCATGTGACATTTATTATTGATCGTAATATCAACTATACCAATGTGTGCACAAATAAGTGTAAGTTTTGCGCCTTCTATCGTCAGGCCGATGCCCAAGATGCCTATTTACTTGATGATCAAACCATTTATCAGAAAATCGAGGAGACTATTGCTGCCGGCGGTACGCAGATAATGCTACAGGGAGGATTGCACCCTGAACTGGGACTGACATACTTCGAAAGATTGTTACGAGGCATTAAGGCCCGGTTTGATATTACAATTCATTCGTTATCGCCAACGGAGATTGTCGATTTGGCGGAAAAGGAGCGCTTGACAGTTCAAGAGACTCTTATCCGGCTAAGAAAGGCAGGGCTAGATTCCCTGCCCGGGGGCGGTGCGGAGATACTCGACGATGCCGTCCGGTTACGAGTCAGCCCCGATAAGATTTCCGTGCAGCAATGGTTAAACACGATGGAAACCGCGCAAAGGCTGGGTATGGGAACAACAGCGACCATGGTAATAGGGATGGGAGAAACCTATCAGCAGCGGATTAACCACCTGCGGGTTGTACGGGAACTACAGGCATTGACCGGCGGCTTTCGAGCCTTCATCATGTGGACCTTTCAGCCCGGAAATACTGAGTTGGGTGGCGGGAAAGTTTCGGCTTGGGATTATTTGCGGACATTAGCTGTAGCCCGGCTTTACCTACATAATATCAAACATTTGCAGGGTTCCTGGGTTACCCAGGGGCAGTCCATTGGGCAGTTAACGCTTGCGTTTGGTGCTAATGATTTAGGCAGTATTATGCTTGAAGAAAATGTTGTGCGCGCAGCTGGTACTGCTAATCACATGTCAACAGAATATATGGTGGATATAATTCGCGGCGCTGGTAAAATCCCGGCGCAGCGGGATACCGCCTATAATATTATCAGGATGTTTTAAAAAAGCTTCATTTTGGAGAGTTCAGGAGGACTTATGAAGGACATTCCTTTGGCCCAGGTGGCCATAATCGGCGGATCAGGAACCTTGTCAATGGATTTTCCGCAGGAGTTAAAGCGGGATGATGTGGAAATTGTTGCGCGCGAGTTGATATTTGATACTCCCTATGGACAAACACCACCCTTGCTATTATTTAAACTTGATGGTAGAAATGTACTGACCTGCCGGATGCATGGCTGGCGTACTGGGGTTAGCAGAGCAGATGCCTCGCGCCAACTATTCTGGTTGTTCCGTGAAGCGGGTGTTAAAAAAATCTTGGCTGAAGGCGGAGTAGGCTCTGTCAATCACTTGCTTGATCCGCGCGACTTTGTAGTGGCCTCTGACTATATTGATCAATCGATGCGTAAAGATATTGGACTTGAGGGACATTATCTGTTGATTATGCGCCAAGCACTATGCCCAGACCTTCGGAAAAGCTTGATCCATTTTGCTCAGGCCCGGCCGTTAAACCGGGTATTCACGCGCGGCGTATATGTAGTTACCGATGGGCGCCATTTTGAAAGCCCGGCCGAGGTGGCCATGTTTAAAGGGCATGCTGATATCATCGGGCAGAGTTTATGCCCTGAGGTGTATTTGGCACGGGAGATTGGCGCCTGTTTTGCAGGTTTATACACGGTAGTAAACTACGGCGAGGGTGTTGTTAAAGACTGGCAGCATAGTGAACTCAGCCAGATATTTTATGAAGACGCCCATGCTGTCGGCCATATTCTCCTTAATACAGTAAAAGAAATTGACGATAAGCAAACCTGTGGGTGCGCTGATTTACGTAAACCGACCTTATTGAAGAAGGTTTACGGAGCACCTGAATAGCTATTGCCGCTCGCCTCTTTGTCCCTCGTAATTCTCAATTGCCACTTAGAAGGAAAAAATCTTCTACTGTCGAAAGCAATTGTCACTTTGGGATTATCCGATGACTAACCCGCTCTAAGACTCCCGTCCTCTATAGGCGGGAGTTATACCCAAAGGGCACAGGCGAGCGGCTAAGTCCCTGGATAAGGTCGACTAAACTTCAGATGGGGTTAAAACCCCACCTGAAGCTAAGTCTC
>NZ_DATMYD010000013.1:0-8347 GCF_035561155.1 Sporomusa sp.
TACATCCATTTTTACAATTTCGAGCGTTTCCAAATGAAATACCAACTGACGCCTTCCGAAAAACGGCGTCAGTCGGCTTAATTCAAAGATATTCTACGACCGGCTTTTCTCTTTTGTGTCTATCTCCGCTGGGGCGGTTCACAGCACTAAGCCGGTACGGCTTTGTTTACCTATGTTATTGCGGCTTTTTGCCAAACCACTTCTCGTAAATTTTAGCATACTCGCCATTTTGTTTGATCTCGTCCAATGCTTTGCTAATTTTTCCGGCCAGCTCAGTGTTTTTCTTGGCTACAGCTACGCCGTATTCTTCAGAATTGAGCACTTCGCCAACAAGCTTAGCCTCTTTACTGCCGCCCTTGGCCAGGTAATACTCGTTTACCGGGAGGTCGTTGACAACAGCGTCAGCACCGCCAGCCTTTAGCTCAAGGAAAGCTTCCGAAGCGCTGTTAAACTCGCGGACCTTTGCATCTTTAATCTTTTTAGCTTCTTCAGCACCGGTAGTACCAATCTGTACAGCTATGCGCTTGCCTTCGAGATCTTTAAAGCTTTTAATGGCACTGTTGTCGGCTTTCACGATAATGGATAAGCCTGACTTATAATACGGTTTAGAGAAGTTAACTTTTTTAGAGCGCTCATCAGTAATGGTCATAGCAGACGCAATTACGTCAATCTGGCCGCCTTCCAGGGCCGGAATCAGTCCGTCAAACGCCGTATTGACAACTTGGACCTCCATACCCATTTGTTTACCAATGGCCTTCATCAGATCCACGTCAAAGCCTACATAATCTTTGCTCTTCTCGTCCTGGAATTCGAACGGCGGGAAAGTCGCCTCGGCGCCAACTTTAAGGACTTTAGCTGCAGCTGGTTGAGCCTGCTGGCTGCCGCCGCACCCGGCTAGGCCCAAAGTCAAAGTAAACAGGGCAAGAACAGCAAAAGCGATCCATTTTTTTGACATAATATGTACCCCTCTCTTTATGCACAATCTTTTAATAATTATACATAACTTTGGAATGATAGCCAAACACGACAAACTGCCGAATTTAAGAGAAAAACAGGCGCTTGCTTCAGCAAACGCCTGCCTTATCCCTTTTCCTAACATTTGTGTCAAATTTCCGACACTATTGTCCTATCGCCATGGGCATTATCCTTTTCAGAGCCATTCCTATATCTCCAGCAAGCGCGCCAGCTCCTGATAATAAGCCAGCTGATCATCAAACAAAATCCGTGTCAAACCACTGGGAGACGGTACAACAAAATCAGCTACTCCAGTCACCACACTGATCGGCTGCACCCCGCATTTTATGTTCGGACGCCCGGCAAACTCCTTATATACCCCTACCCCGGCAAAGCAGGCGATCTGTGGTCTGTACAGCATGAGCTTCTCCTTTAAAACATCCCGCCCGGCGCGGTATTCCTCTTTAGTAATCTCATCCGCTGCCCGGCTGGGACGAGCTACAATATTGGTAATGCCCAGGCCGACAGTCAGCAATGTACGGTCTTCCTCAGGCCTGAACTGATAGGGTGTAAGACCTGCCGATGCTAACAGCTTCCAAAACTTATTCGAATACCCCGCAAAGTGATGGCCAGTCTCGGCAGACCTACGGCCAGGGTTGAAGCCGATAAACAAGACTTTTAGATTATTGTCAATAATGTCAGGTACTTGATTCATAGAAACCTGGATCACCCTCGCTTTAACGTAAATAGGCTAACCTCCGCCGGACAGCCGATTCGAAGCGGCATCCAATGCCCTGTCCCTACACTGACATAACCATAGGAACCGTCCTGCCGGAACATCCCCCTCATATATCGATATTGCACAGGCAACAGTGAAACACCGAAAATCGACACTTGTCCGCCATGTGTATGCCCGGCCAGAGACAGTGGCACTCTGGCGGCAAAGGAATTATAAAAAAAATCGGGATGGTGGGTTAAAAGAACGGTAAACGCCCCTTCCGGTATTCCCCGCACAGCCTGAGCAAAGAAATCCCGCCGTTTTAATTCCTGCTCGTCTTTATTTTTTCCCCAGGGATAATCGACACCAGCCAGATATAAGCCCTTGCCTACTGCCTGATTCCTATTCTCCAGCAAAGTAATCGGGCTGGCATTCAGCGCCTTACGAATACGTCCGATATCCCGAAAGTATTCATGGTTGCCCCAGCAGTAAAAAATACCGTGTGGCAGCTCAGGCTGGAAAGCAGCCAGGCGCGCCATTGTTGGTGACAGCAAATCTAAGTCATCCACCAAATCACCGGTAATGGTCAGCAGATTTGGCCTTTCCTGTTTAACCATAGCAAGTACTCTCTCCAGCTTATCCATGCCAAAAAACGGCCCGATATGAGTATCACTGATTTGGGCAATGGAATATCCGTCCAGCGCCGGAGGCAGTTGAGGAAAAGACAAGGTATACCGGTTAATAACAATTTTGGTGTCCCCACCAATCACCCCATAAGCAGTGACAGCCAGCGGCACCGCCGGGACAGCCGCCATTGCACCCTGCAAAAACTGACGGCGAGTTATCCCTACCTGTGCCGGCACATCTTCCTGCACTGGTTCTGCCTCTACCTGCATGGCTTCCTGGCGGCTAAGCCGCCGTACCAACAGTCTTACAGCATAACCAGCCAGCAGCACCACCAGCATAAACAACAATCCAAACAGCCATACATAGGCCGCATAAAGAAGATACCGGAACCACTCGCCAGGAAAGACTTCTGCAGGGCGCAACCAGCGGCTGGAAAAAAGAATTCCCACTGATAAAACCGTGGCAATCCAGTAACCATACCTAACCTTTTTGCCAGCATATACCGGATGCCAATTGGGCAAAATCCGGCCCCCCAGCCACGTCAAGCCCAGAAAAAGCGAGAATATGAACAGTATTGCATATAAAGAAGGACCTTGCTGCATGTGCGCCTCCGTTTTTTTGCCAGCATAATCTAGTTTCGCTGCCGACTGTTTTTCTATTGTAATTATTTCCTTAAACTATCTTTAGTATAGTGGATAACAAAAAAAAAGAACAGCCTGCGTGCCCATACATAGTTTGATCCTTTTGAGTAACAGCTAATATAACAATTATACCTTTTCGGCTTATATTACATACCCTTGGTATCCAAATAAACAATAAACCCTATCTCCCCAGCTTAATGCGGGCAGCAGTCTTTACTCTTATCTCTTCAGGATCTACCTGAACTCTTGCCACTCCTGTTTGCATCGCCACACGGGCTACAGCAGCAGCAACTGCCGGTGCAACGCGTGGATCAAATGCATCTGGCACAACAAAATCGTCTCTTAATTCAGCTTGAGGAATCAAATCAGCAATTGCATAAGCTGCAGCAATCTTCATTTCTTCATTAATTTGACGAGCTCGTACATCAATAGCTCCACGGAAAACCCCAGGGAAAACAGTTACATTATTAACCTGATTAGGCGCATCTGAGCGGCCTGTACCTGCTACCCTTGCCCCGGCAGCTTTGGCTTCAGCATAACTTATTTCCGGCTCAGGATTAGCCATAGCCACCACAACGGCATCCGGATTCATGGCCCGGATAATCTCTTGGGTAAATGCTCCTGGAGCCGAAACACCGATAATAACATCTGCCCCTTTGGCCACACTACTTAAATTTCCCTGCTGCTTTTCTGGATTTGTTACTTTGGTTAACTGCTCCTGAACTCGGTTCAGCCCAGGCATTCCCTCATACAAAGCTCCATTAATATCTACCACTATAACATTTTTCGCCCCGGCGTTAACGATTAAACGTGCAATAGCTGTACCGGCGGCCCCTGCCCCATTCACAATAATTTTAGCACTAACCAATTCCTTCTTCACTAATCGCAGGGCATTAATAACTGCGGAAAGAGCTGCTATGGCCGTACCGTGCTGGTCATCATGAAAAACAGGGATGTCCATTTGGGCTTTAAGTGCATCTTCAATATCATAACATTTCGGTGAAGAAAGATCTTCTAAGTTAATTCCGGCGAAAGTTGGCTGCAGCAACCGTACTACTTCAATAATCTTATCAGGATCTTTGGTATCAAGACAAATTGGAACGGCATCAACATCACCAAAAACTTTGAACAAAACGGCCTTACCTTCCATTACAGGAATGGCGGCCTCAGGCCCTATATCCCCCAAACCAAGTACCCTGGTTCCGTCACTTACAACCGCCACCATATTTCCCCGGCAAGTATATTCAAACGATAAGTCCTTGTCATTTTTAATATCTTTGCATGGTTCAGCCACACCCGGCGTATAGGCTAAACTTAAGTCATGCCTGTTAGCAAGAGGCACTTTACTGGCCACAGCCAGCTTTCCTTGGTGTTCTTTGTGTAATTGAATTGCTTCTTCCCTAATACTCATGTTCGCGCTCCTTTTTTCATAATGTCTTTACTGTGACATCTTCATTAATAACGTAGCTAGTACTATCATGCAGGCGCCACCAATTCTGGTTGATATCTGGGCAAACGGCATCAATTCCATGCGATTGGAAGCAGACAAGATGGCTACGTCACCAGTACCGCCCAGACCACTATGGCAGCCTGTGACAATTGCGGATTCAATAGGATACATATTTAGGTATTTACCAATAAAAAACCCAGAAGAGATCATCGCTAGAACGGTAGATGCGCAAATTGCAATATAACCCGGATCTGTTAGCACTAGAACAACATCTTTCCACGGAGTAAACAAAACACCTAAGCCAACTAATAACGGCCAAGTAAGACTTGCTGAAATAAACCGGTACATATGGTAAGCGCCTTGTTCCATTTTAGCTGGCATGAGATTTGAATATTTAACAAGTGCGGCAGAAAAAATCATAATAATGGCTCCCGGAATCCCAATAAAGGTCTCAGAGAACTTACCCCAAATAAAGAAGCTGCAAGCGATAAGCAACCCTGCTCCCATAAGAGGAAACTCTATCGGCTTATCCACTGCTTGTGCCGTTAACTGATCTTTGTCATTGCCTGTTCGAACAAGCAGTCCATTGCCACTTAGTTCGGGTCTCTTTTCTCCCAGACGCTTCAAATATCCGGCGACCATAATGGCAACAATATTTCCCAGCATAGCTGCAGGAATAAGCTGCGGGATAAAGGCTTCCTGCGGTTTACCAAGAATTTCAGAATAAGCGATAGAGAGCGGAATAATACCTTCACCAATACCTCCGCCTACAATCGGGATAATGATATAAAAGAACGTACGATGCATGCTATAACCAAATAGCGTACCCACAAGTAATCCTGCAGCGATCGCGGCAAGAGTCCCGACGACTAGCGGGATAAACATGCGCATAAATCCCTGAATTAAAACCTTTCTATCCATGCCAAGGATACTGCCTGCCACCAAACAAGAAATATATAAATACAGGAAATTAGACCCTTTCATTAAGGCCGTAATTGAATTCATTGCGGAAGGATTAATGAGTTTATAAAAAACCATGATTGAGGGAATAAAAATGGATAGAATCGCCGGTCCGCCGATATCTTTTAAGACCGGAATCTTTTGCCCTACATCGCCTAAAAGTATCCCCATAATCATGATAACAGCAAATCCGCCGATCATATCTACTGGAAGTTTGCCGTAAATAGACGCAGCATATATGATAACCGCCAAAACAAGGTACAAGGGGAAAGGAATTACTCCGACTTTAAAATTAATAATTTTCATGAATGCGTTTTCTGATACTGGCTCTGTTAACTGTACTTTGTTCAAATTATTACTATTCACCAATACACCTCCTAGTTATTTGACTTAATACTAAACTGTCGGGATCAAATTGCATATCTTATTCAATTTATTAAAGCATTTTGTAACTAAAGTAAGTAAAGAAAACACGGCTTGCGCCGAGCCTTTGGCGAAAGCGGAAGCCGATGTTGCCTTATCCAGACGGAAAGTTATACTTTCTAACAGGATAAAAAACCGGCCTGGCAGCCGGTTTATAAATAACGTTTTATTATGTTGCTTTCTGGGTTTATACATCGATATCTGTATACGGGTCTCCCCACAGTTCCGTATACCACTTCCATGCTTAAAATATCTATCTGTTTCAAAAAATCCAGATATTTGCGCATGGACACTCGTGAAATTCCTACACTGTTCGCCATTTCCTCTGTAGTAAAAGACTGCCCCTTTGCAGTTCGTATGTTTTCCCATACTGCATTTAGCGTGTTGCGGCACAAACCCTTGTTTAACTCCGTTTGTCCCTGCTGCTCCCTGCCTAAAATGCGCCGGTCTAGTTCAGCCTGATTCATAACATCCCGATTTCGCATAAATACTGCCTGATTGCGGTAATCGGAAAGAGCAGTATTTAACCGCTCAAATTCAAACGGCTTAATCAAGTAATCGACGGCACCGTTACGCAAGGCTTTCTTAATCGTATGCATATCACAAGCAGCCGAAACTACAATCACATCAGTATCTTTGCCCTTTTCCCTGATTTGAGTTAATAATTCCAGCCCGTTTGTCCCAGGAATAAATATATCGAGCAAAACGAGGTCAATATCATGTTTTTCAAGCAACCCCAATGCTTCATCAACAGTACGAGCCATAGCAATTAATACAAATCCGTCTATCTGTTCTAGATACCGTCGATTCAATTCAGCCACCATCGGGTCATCTTCCACAATTAATACTCTAATCATTCTGCATCACCTTTAGTTCGGTACGGTACACGCACGACAAACCGCGTACCTTTTCCTATTTCTGAGAACACCTCAATTGTCCCATCAATTCGTTCGAGACTGCGCTTTACTAAAAACATTCCTAATCCGCGATTACCATGTTTAGTAGAATATCCTTTCGTAAACAACTGCTCTTGTTGTTCCTTGGTAACTCCCGGCCCAGTATCATCTATCGCTATGTGCAAAATCCCCTCGTTATAAACACAATCCACATCAACACGTTTTATATTAGAACTAGCTACAGCTTCTAACGCATTGTTCACAAGATTACCTACCACTGTGACTAATTCCTGGACTACCTCGGTGTCGGCGGGCTCAGGCAAGAAACTTTCTTCTGAGAGAATTAAATCCACACCAGCTTCTCTGGCATGGCTCAGTTTACCCAGCAAAAATCCTGCTAATACTTGATCTTTTATCCGCCGGACTACAAATCCAACTTCACTCTGATAATGCTGAGCAACATCTTTTATATAGTCAGCAAGCTGGTCATAACATTGCAAACGCACCATACCGAGAATAACATGCAGTTTGTTCATGAATTCATGGGCTTGTGCCCTTAACGCCTCGGCATAATTGCGTACTCCGGTAAGCTGTTCCGCAAGTTGACGAATCTCAGTCTTATCACGGAACGTGGCAATAGCTCCCGCTATCTCACCATCCACACACACAGGAACACGATTAGTCAATAAGGTTATCCCCTTCAAATCCTGCTCCTGATCTAATTCTGCGCATCCTGTTTTCAATACGTCTGACAATCGGGTATTCGGCACGAATGACTCCACATCTTTTCCTACAGGATCTCCTTGGATTCCTGCCTGCTGTAACAACCGGATTGCTTCACCATTTACAAGCGTAATCCGGGCGTTTTTATCCACAGCGATAATCCCTTCCCGTACTGACAACAGCATAGCGCTGCGTTCCTCCAACAATTTGGCAATAGCAATTGGCTCCAACCCAAACAGTGTCTTTTTTATACTCCGTGCCAATAATATGGCCCCAGCTACACCCACCAGCAAACCAAAGACAACGGCAATATAGATAAACATCCGACTCTTATCTACCGCATGTTGTACATTATTGAGCAAGATACCCACTGCAACAGCCCCAACCTGCTTTCCATCGTGAGTTACTATCGGCGCGAATGCCCGCAACGATGGCCCCATTGTTCCTGAAGCCATGGATGTATATTCTTGTCCAGAAAGGGCCGCTTTTTCGTCGCCACCTACAAACTGTTGGCCGACCTTACTACTGTCAGGATGGGATTTTCGGATACTATTCATGTCTATAACAACGATAAACTCCACCTTCGTGACATTGCGAATCTCTTCAGCAAAAGCCTGAATGTCCGCTTCGTCACGCCGACCGGATAATGCTTCAATCACCACCTCAGACCGGGAAATAATCCGGGCAATATCGGTCGCTTTTTCGTCTAACGCTTTTTGGGTACTGGAAAAGACATTAGCGCTGATTAATATATTAGTTACTAACAAAGCCATAGCAACAACACCACAAACAAGCAACGTGATTTTAGTCTGTAAACCAATAATAGGTTTATTGGCTTCCAAAAATTCATCTCCCATCATAATTAACTACGTATTGTTGTGTTCGTATTTCTGATCGTTTATTCCTTCCTCAATACTATTTCGGTTACTTTAAACACCACGTTTTTATAGTATTT
>NZ_DATMYD010000014.1:0-9503 GCF_035561155.1 Sporomusa sp.
TGTTGCAGGACATCTACACAGTAGCGGCCCTCATCAATCATTTTTTCAATCCCGTTGATTTGTCCGCTGGTTCGCCTCAGCCTTTTTTTGATATCTGTCTTTTCCTTGTCATCTAACATATAGCTCCTCCTACTATACCCCCGTATAGTATATATTGTAAAACTAAAAGTAATGAACTGTCAATACTTTTAGTCTTGCCTAAGAAAAAACATGCTAATCATACTGTGCGCCGCCACTTGCCAAATAGAGAATTCCTCCGCCTCAGGGTTCATAAGCAGAACCCCCGAGGCCAATGAAAACAAATAGAGCATAAATTTACCGTAACGGCATTTATGCTCAAAATCGCCAGCGATCAGATTGTAGTTTTATTCAAATAAAGCTGTAACGTTCTTTAATTCTTCACGGATTGTAATGCCCTGCGGGCAATGACTTTCGCATTTACCACATTCTACACACTTGGAGGCGGGAGCTGCCAGTTTCGACAAAATCGTATAACGTTCTTTTGCCGCCGGCGTACCGTCAAAAACCCAATGGTCATTATACATTGAAAAACATGTTGGAATATTTATCCCGGCAGGACATGGCATGCAATATGAACAACCGGTGCAATTCACTTTTATTCTTTCTTGGAAAACATTTTTAACTGCATCAATTAATCCTAGTTCTTTTGCGTTGAGTGAATGAGCCTGTGCGGCCTGGGCCACTTTTACATTTTCTACAACCTGCTCCATGGTCGTCATACCGCTTAATACAACAGATACCTCCGAATGATTCCATACCCACCGCAGGGCCCATTCCGCCGGTGTTCTTTTTACCTCTGCTTGGTCTAAAATATCAATTGCTGCCTGAGGAAGATTGGTAATATTACCACCGCGCAAAGGTTCCATGATAGCAATCCCCAAACCTTTGCTTGCTGCATACTCTAAGCCTTCTTTACCTGCCTGATAATCCTCATCTAAATAATTATATTGAATCTGGCAGAACGACCAATCATAATAATCTACGATTTCTTTGAACAGTTCTGCCTGATCATGGAAAGAAAATCCCGCATATTTAATTCTACCGTCTTTGATCGCCTGATCTAAGAATTCGCTAATACCAGCTTCTTTTAATACAGGCCATGTACCGCCATTGAGTGAATGTACTAAATAAAAATCAATTGAATCTGTCTCCAGACGTGCCAATTGCTCATTTAGGTATTTATCCATATCTGCTCTTGTTTTAATCAACCAGCTAGGAAGTTTCGTTGCTAACTTTACTCGCTCTCTGTATCCGTCTTTTAAGGCTTTGGCAACAAAAGGCTCGCTTGCTCCACCATGTGTAAATCCGGTACCGTGATACGGATATGCCGTATCAACATAATTTACTCCTGCATCAATGGCATACCGCAGCATACTTATGGCCTTTTCCTCATCAATATTTGTGGGATCGCTGCCAATAAGCGGCAGTCGCATACAGCCGAATCCCAGCACGGATACCAATTCATTCGTTTTGCCAAAATTTCTGTATAACAAGATAATCCTCCTTTTTTTCGAATGCGTGGTTGGAAAACCAGCATCGGATATTGCTTAGGGCATTGCGCTGATTCAAAAAAAATAGTTGCTGATGGCACTATTTTTAGCACAGGAATGAACATTCATTCCTGTGTTTTTAAAAAAAGAGATCCAATATTACCTTTTTATTGCATCCCATATCGCCTTTACTCCCGCATCGAGAGTAGGTTGATCGAGCTTAACCCCACCAAACAGACAAAGTTTAACAAGTGAAATAGTTGCTCCATAAGCAAGTGTGCTTAACATTTCCATCGGTAGCTCTTTCAGCAAATTTGATTCGCTGGCACGCTTAAATAAATTATTGACCGGTTCAAACGTGCGTAACCCTTCCTCACGAGTTGCAGCGGTAATCAGGGGAGAGTTAGCATACTGCTCTATAAACAGCAATTCGGCGGGATTCTCCAGAAAGTAATCAATAATATTGCGTAACAGTAATAAAAAGCTTTCTTGAACAGGCCTACTCTCCGCATAATTTCGCAAGGTATACTGGGCGAGGCGAGACTTGACATCAATATACAAGGCATTGATCAAGTCCTCTTTACCGGAGAAGTACCGGTAAATCGTTCCTACGCCGATATTGGCCCGCTGAGCAATTTGCGACATGGGTGTACCGTGAAACCCCTGCTCAGATATTAGTTCAAGTGTGGCTTGCAGTGCAGCCGCCTTTTTGTCTTGTAGTTTATCTTTCATTATGCTCTCCAAACAGTAAGCTTGAAATAACTTCCGAAAGGAATGAACGTTCATTCCTTTCGATTGGTTTAATTTTACTTTAAAAAAATTTCTCTGTCAATCCCTGATTAACGTCCATTACGCCATTTTCCACTTTCCATTACACATAGTTTTATTCTCACATATTCTTTTTTCTCGCTCGGGAATAATAGTCAGGATAACTACTCGTTTCGAAAGGATTTTATTATGCGAATATTATTAGCATTCTTTTTTGTTCTAGCGGCCTGGAAATGGGCAAATTGGAGGAACTGGAAGGAATACTATCCGACTATACTATTTATGTTTACCATTAGTCTTCTAGTTGACATTATTACTGCCAATCATAAGCTATGGCTACTTACAAATGATCCATTCACAACCAGTTATACTGCAAACGGCGTGTTTGCCACTTTTACAATGTTTCCAGCAAAAGTTTTACTATATCTAAGTAACTTCCCCAAAAAATCTTCTCATAAAATTTACTACATACTCGCATGGATTATATTCTTTACCTTGATAGAATTGGGCGCGTGGCATTTGGATTTATTTATATATGACCACGGGTGGTCTTTGGCTTGGTCATTGCTTTTTAACTGCGTCATGGTACCGCTACTATGGATACATCATCATAACCCCTTATTGGCGTGGGCTTTATCTGCTGGCTTCATTACCTTTATTTGGACACACTTCGGCTTTTATATTGAGTTGTTAAAGTGATTATTGCCCCCGTCATCTGGCATCACTGCTTAAGTAACGGGGGAATAGCTTTTTTCGCTAGTAAACTATTGGAGGAGGCGCTGACCGCAAATGGTACGTATGACAAGGGCTGATAAAGTGTGAGTTGAGTCAACCGTACATTTTCATTTATGGCTGCTTGGGCGTTTGCTTCATCATTTCGCTCATGTCTGTAACCGGCACGCCTGCCGGGAGCTGGAATGTATCTGCCGGCAGCGCGCCAATCTTCATGTTTTTGTATTCCATAACCAGCTTACCGCCGCCCGTCTCGGTCACTTCCACCCGCAGCGGAATGCCGTAATCCTCCCGCACCCACATCTTGGTCTGGGCCTGGCCTTGCTTTTCTTCCACCAATAACACCTTGCACCTGACGCCGTCATACATTGTCGTCTCCAGCACTTTGACCTTTGCGGCATCCACTTCGCCGCCGTATTGATCCGGTGTCTTCGCCACCATACCCGGATCGAAGGCCAGCTTCATGATCATGTTCTGTTCCGGCATATAGTTGTATACCACGTTGGCCTCACCGTCGAGAATGGCGATCATCTTCTGCTTCTCTTCCATTGTCTCGGTTTTCATCTTCTTGCCCGCCATCCAGACCTTACCGGTCATCCGGGTTTCATTCATGGTTGTGACGTAGTCATAAGTAAGACCGGGAAGATTCTTCCCCTTGCCCAAGAGATCGGCTGCCGACTCTTGCTTGGCTGGCTGGGCGGTTGGCCCGGCCTGCTGCTTACTGCAGCCGCCCAGCCCGAAGCTAACGATCGCCATGACAACCGCTAGCAACAATACCATCAATTTTCTCATGATCTGACCTCCATTATAGTTTTTTTACATCCATCCACATCTCTTCTATACAAACTTCTGCTCCAGCGCCACAATGCCCGTTTCCCAGCTGGCAAGCCATAGTAAGCCATCGCCAGCCTGACCACATACATTCCCCATTTCATTATTTACTTCTATCTCAAATAATAAGGGAGTTTGAGTATTTAGCTTTACTAAAAATTGCTGATATGACTTTCGTAAAATTGCTGCCTTATTAAAGCGAACAGGAAAAAAACCGTCCGGGTCTAAAGAACAGCCAGCTTCATCGTTCATTCCCTCAATCATTATTTAGAGAGTAATTTTTTTTGTATTCTGACGGCGCTGTGCCTGTCTGTCGTTTGAAGGCCGAAGAAAAATATAATGCTAATCCCACTTTTTTCAACAAGCGTCCTTCCTTCGGGAGTATATTTTTATTAGGCTTTACATGACTCACAGAGAGAATCTTTATCCAAGTAATCCATAACGACGAAAAAAGACAGTATATGCACTGCCATTAGAGGGTATATTTACAAAATAAAATTTTGAAGTGGTCTCGACAGAGCGCTGTTTTTTGTTGGGAGGATTATGCATGTTTGGCAAGAGGGTACGTCATATCAACCGATATCGTGAAATTGCAGCTGCGCTGCTAAGCCAAGGGTTTGACTATATTGTGGAAGAAATGGAATTAATCCAGAAGGTTCCCTATTACCAACGTGTCCGGCCGGTATTTACAGAAAAAAATACCGGAGGCATAGGTGAACGAATCAGGCTGGTTCTGCAACAATTGGGCCCAACCTATGTTAAGCTAGGACAGATTGCCAGTACACGGCCGGACCTTCTTCCCTCAGAGATTATTGGCGAATTAGAAAAACTGCAGGATAAAGTGCCGGGCTTTTCCTTTACCGAGGTACGTTCCTTATTGGAAGAAGAATTAGGGGCAGCACGGGAAGAAATCTTTCAGCAATTTGATCCAGAGCCGCTGGCGGCTGCTTCAATCGGACAAGTCCACCGGGCAGAGTTAAAAACAGGAGAAATAGTTGCGGTAAAAATTCAGCGTCCTGGCATTGCTGCCAATATCGAAACCGATTTAGAGATTCTTCGTGAACTGGCTACCTTGGCCGAACGTCGCTTTCATTGGGCAGAAACGTATCAACTTGTGGATATGATTGACGAGCTCACAAAATCCCTCCGCAATGAACTAGATTATACGAGCGAAGCTCGTAATGCCGAAAAATTTTCAAAACAATTCCTAGATAATCCCACAATTTATATCCCTCAAGTATATTGCGATTATTCGACCCAAAAGATACTAACGGCCGAATATATTGAGGGGACAAAAATAAGTGAACGAGAAAAGTTAGAGCTGCAGGGCTATAACCTTTCTCGTTTAGCGGAGCGCTTTGCCAAAGGGATTTTTCAGCAAATTTTTATGGCAGGGTTCTTCCACGGCGACCCCCACCCGGGAAATGTGGTAGTGTTGCCGGGAGAAATCATCGCTTTCCTGGATTTTGGGATGGTTGGCCGTCTCAGCCCCCAAATGAAATATCATCTGTCTTCCCTAGTAATCGGTTTAATGCGTCAAAATTCAGACGATCTAGCCAAAACGATTTCCCTCATGGGAATTGTCCCCGATCACGTCAACAGGCTTCAACTCAGGGACGATATCGACCTATTACAGGAAAAATACTACGGAGTTCCGTTAAGCCAAGTAAGTCTTGGTGAAGCTGTGAATCATATTTTTACAGTCGCTCTGAAGCACAAAATAAAAATTCCTGCTGATCTGGTATTAGTAGGAAAGGCATTACTTACCATGGAGGGAGTCGCTGAAAAACTAGACCCCCATTTAAGTATTCTCGATGTCGCCGAGCCATTCGGGAAACAATTATTAATGGAACGCCTGCATCCCAAAACTCTAACCAAGGAACTGTGGAAAAATCTTAGCGACTTCGGTGAGCTTTTCATTAGCTTTCCTCAGCACTTTAAAGAACTAAGTTCTGTTGTCAGGCGTGGGCGATTGCGTTTAGAAATTACTCTTCCAGAAGTGGAACATATTTTAAAAACTCAAGACAGGATTAGTAACCGACTGTCCTTCAGCATTATTCTGCTGGCGTTTAGTATTATTATGGCCAGTATTATTGTCAGTTTAAATCTTGCCGGGCAATCCTCCTTGTTGTGGAAAATTCCTGTTGTAGAAATTGGCTTCGGAATTGCAATGGTAATGTTTATTTGGCTGCTTTATGCGATTATCCGGTCAGGTAAGCTTTAAATCTCCCTCAAATAACAGCCTATCTGCTCATTGAGAATCAAAACATTTCCCATTGCTGTCTTCTCCGCTCATTTAAACATCTTTCCGCAAGAAACCTCTCTGGCTGTGGCTAACCTCTTCTGGCTTGTGGTTATTAGATTTTTAGAAAATGCAATTTCAGCCGCATTGTTGTACGGTTGTTGTCAAATTGCTATAAAAACACAAAAAAGGCTTTACGGAAAGCCGTAAGGCCTTAAAAATTCCTATGGCGACCCCGGCAGGATTCGAACCTGCGACCTTTTGATTCGTAGTCAAACGCTCTATCCAGCTGAGCTACGGAGTCATGTTGACTTGCTACTTGATTATTATATTATGCAAATCAAATAATGTCAACACTCATTAAACCTTTTTATTAACAATTTACTTACTTTACTACTGGAACACTAGGCGTGGTGCCGCTTTGACGCCTTTCGATCGGTACATCAGGCTTAACCATAAACCAGGCTATAACACCGATAACTGCCGAAACAGCAGTAGTCACGATCGCTGCCTGCCAGCCGTAGTTGGTAGCAATCCATGCGGTGCAAATAGGTGCTAGCACGCCACCAATATTGCCCCAGAAATTCATCCATCCGGACACCGAACCGGCAAACTTGCCGCCAATGTCAATACAGGCTGCCCAGGAAGCACTGAACGTAAAACCAAGTGATCCAAGGGAAAGGGTAAGCCACATGACATTCATCCACGGGTCTTTGGCAACGGCGCCAAAATACAGTGTTACACAGCAGACAACCAGTCCGATCGACCCAAACCAAGTACGCGCATTATGTTTAGACACTCCGGCCGCAATCATTTTGTCACTAACAAAACCGGCGGTAAAGGTTAGGATACAGAGTAACGCCCAGGGAAAGGCTGCTGCAATACCCATCTTAGCCAGTGAGAACTTCTGCGCTTCCATCAAATATAACGGCAGCCAAGCCAAAAATACATACATAATATAGTCTGTTATAAAGTATTGGATACCTATAGCCCAAAACTGAGGAGATGACATAAAATCCCGCCAAGGAGCAATTTCTCTCTTTTCCTCGCTCTCACATCGTCCACTTTCGATATGGTCAAGCTCACTGGCGGTAACAAACTTACTATTGCGGGGTGATTCTGCAGCAAAAAAATACCATAACGTCGCTAGTGCTAAACCAGCCACACCAAAGATAATAAATACCGACCGCCAGCCAAAAGCGAGCATAAGCGCTACCGTTATCCCAGGACCAAATACCGGACCGACGAAAGCACCACCAAGCATAAAGGATGCGGCAGTGGCTTTTTCATTTTTATTAAACCAACGGTAGACAAAGTTATTGAAAGCAGGGAATACTGGTCCCTCCCCCAAACCAAACAAACCGCGTACAATAGCGAACGTTGTGAAGCTAGAACTAGTGGCCGTAAGCGCTGTAAATGCCGACCACCAGGTTACCGCAATTGTAACTACGCGACGATGACCAAAATATTCGCTCATGATACCGCCCGGTATCTGCATAAGGGCATACCCCAAAAAGAACATGGTTTGCAAAAAACCCATATCCATTTTATTAAAGCCAAACTCTTTCATAATATCAGGCGTAGCAACAGAAAGATTTACCCGATCCATATAAGAAATAAAACTGACAAGAAACATGAGAACAGCTAGCCACCAGCGAAAGTTACGCATAAGTACCACTCCATCTTATTTACTTTTTCAATGTCTTGTAAAGCCGAATAATAGAATAGATAATTGCTAAATAACCTAATTTAGATTGAAAACTATAGCTTTATTCTCTTGGCACCTCCTAACTTAGTCATGATTCGGAATCCTAACTTGTGCACAGTATACAAAAGTAATATCTATTAATTATAATCTGTATAAAATTACCATGTCAATAATTGTTAGTAAGAAATTTTCGCGAAATATGATTAAAATTGTATTTTATTAAAATACATATGTATCTCTCTATATTCTGTTTCTTACACAAATGCAGCTAAATGTACGTTTTCTATTAAAGCAGGATTTTTACCTGATTTTGAGAAATATATACATTATCCGAAGTAATATAGGAGGTTTTCTATGTTCCGTTTCATACTCTGTATCTTATGTTATCTGACGTTTGTTAGCTTACCGTCTTCTGGTCAAGCCTATGTTTCATTTTTAACTGCTGAGCAGATAGATACTGTTAAAACAAAGGCTCAAACAGACCTTGATGCAAAAAAAGCGCTGTTGCTCCTAACGCGTCAAGCCGATAGGGCCGTAGCCCAACCTGCTAAAATTCCTAAAGAGTACGGTGGTTTAGCGCAAGATTACCTCTGTCCTAATCAAGGCGTCTTGCTGAGCTATGATGAAAAAACAGGTGCCTACCGCTGTCCGGTAGACAATAAACAGTACTTCGGCGAAAAACTGGATGCCGCCCAACGCTTTTACGTACATATGAAAAATAGCCGTGCGACCAAAGATCTGGGGCTAACGTATGCTCTAACAGGCGACAATAAATACGCAGTTGCTGGCCGGGATATACTGCTTCAATACGCTAAAAACTGGTCTGAATACAAAAATCCCAACACCAAAGATGATCATGGTCATTTATTTTGGCAGGTGCTGGATGAAACTCAATTTGCCACTAATATCGCCTGGGGCTATAACCTAATATATCCCGCCCTGACAGTTGAGGAACAGCAAACAATTGAAAAAGAACTCCTCCTCCCCCTATACTCCATTATTCAAGCTCAAAAAACGGACAAAATCAGCATGAACCGTACTTGGGAAAACGCGGCCAGTGCAATGTTAGGCTTTGCTATTGATAACCCAGTATGGTATAAGGCGGCTATAGAAGGACCACTCGGCTTTAAAGACCAAGTTGACAAAGGTGTGCTCACTACTGGCTTATGGTCAGAAGCCCCTCTTGGTAACCACTACTCTGCTCTGTCTGCACTCTCAGCAGTAGCCGAAATTGCTCCCCGGTTTAGCTACGATTTAACGTCTCACCCTAAGTTTAGAACTATGTTTACAGCCCCACTAACAATAGCAGAGCCCTCAGATCAACAACCAAAATTTCAAGCTGCCGACCTTTATGAATTGGCTTATGCCTGGTATAAAGACCCTGTATTCGCTAACTACCTGACAAGCACTTACGCCAATCCTGCTGTTAAAATAGACCGTTTGAGTTATCGGGCACTCTTTTACGGCTTGCCCCTAACGGCTACAAATGCAACATCGTTATCCGTACCCGCACCCAAACCTGCCCCAGAGAAAACCGAACCTAAATAGGCGACAAAAAGGCTGGTCACACAATGAACCGCTACCCGTCAAGTGGACAATGAAATAAGAAAAAAATATTTTCTCTGCCAGTAGCCCTGCAGAATGGGGCTGCTGGCAGTTTTTATGCGGCTAGATACATTTCATGTTTTTCATACGGAGTCAAAACACCAAG
>NZ_DATMYD010000015.1:0-11171 GCF_035561155.1 Sporomusa sp.
CTTTTACTACTACTTTTACACCATTTTTTATTGTGCGAAATGCCTTTAAACGCTCCTGGTTATCTAAGAACCATGTTTGATAGACAGATTCCGGGTCTGACTTATATTCGTGAATTGTTTTTTCAATACTCATACTTTTCCCCCCGCGCATCTAATTCCTAATAGAATTCGGATAGGACTAGAATACCCCTGCAAATTTGGCAACGCAACATCGAATCCGCATAATGAGCAAGAGATCCCCAAATTACTCTAGGATAGAAATTGCGGGACCACTCTAACATCAAATAGAATCACTCTCATATAAGCAGCATCCACCCTTTCACTACAGTCTTCGAAATTATTTGCTAGCTATTGATACATCTACACCGTTGCGAATATAAAAAAGCTGCATAGCCTCGAGGGAGAGCTAGACAGCTTTTTTCGTTGTGGTACTCTACTATCTATTCCCGGATGTTCAACTATTGTTTTGGAATGTCCGTGCTTTGCTGATTGGAGTGACAGCTCGCAGTGTCATTCATCATGCCTCGGCCAGTCATGTCGTTCATCATAGAACCCATGTTAGCCATATGCTCATCCATTACTTTGGCTTGTTCTGGCGTCAGGTCACCGTCTTTTACATGCTGCTCAACCATTTTTTTATGCATCTCGTTCATATATCCCGTATTCATCATACCCTGTGAGGGCGATTCAGCAAATGCGAAGGTGGCACCCAACGCGATAACCAGCAATACTGCCAGACCTATAATTAAGCCTTTCCTCATTTTGTGTTCCTCCTTTGTTTGGATTTGCCTTTATTATAACAAGTCTTTATGAAGAACTTGTGAATATTTCATGAAGAACTTGTGTGAATTAACTCTATAAAGCGAGACTTAGCTTCAGGTGGGGTTTTAACCCCATCTGAAGTTTAGTCGACCAACTTCCAGGGACTTAGCCGCTCGCCTGTGCCCTTTGGGTATAACTCCCGCTTGTATACCCTAAAGGGCACAGGAAAGATGGGAGTGTTAGAGCGGCTTGGTCATCGGATAAATTTAATAATAGTGTAAGTAAATATAACTTGACGCTCTTTAGGCCGCCAATTAGAATAGAGTTAGTTACATAATATTACCTGCAAACTGTATTGTGTCTTCCTCCAGGCGTCAGCGAAGAGGCTGGACCATATCAAAGAAAGGAATCAAAATTCATGAGCATAATTGAAACGTTTTGCCATGTGATCGGCGAACGGGATAGATATACAGTCGAGCATAGCAAAAATGTGGCCTGTCTTATGGCTGGTTTTGCCGAGTATGCAGAACTGCCTGTTGAAGATGTAACACTTGCTTATGTTGTTGGGATTGTTCATGATGTGGGTAAAGTCAGTGTCCCTGACCATATTCTAAATAAACCAGGCCGCCTGACTGATGAGGAATTTGCCGTCATCAGGCAGCATCCGGACGTCGGCGCTGACCTTTTGGGAGAGGTTGACGGCCTAAATAAAGTGGCCACAATTGTACGTCATCATCATGAAAGGTATGATGGTCAAGGGTACGGTACCGGGCTGGCGGGTGATTCCATCCCCTTTTTTAGCCGTATGCTGGCGGTATGTGACAGCTTTGATGCTATGACAACCGTGCGTTGTTACCGGCGAGAACCGTTCAGTATCCCTAAGGCACTGGAGGAAATTGGCCGGTGTGCCGGTTCACAATTTGATCCGGCGATAAGCCGGTGTTTCATTGAGTTTATAAGCCGCCGCCAAAGTTATGGAAACTTATCAGCTGCACATGCTTAAGGCTCTCTTAAACTGCCAGTACTTTACAATTAATGTTGAATAATGTATAATTTTATAATGCATAATATATAGTATCTCAATATCATTATATGCAATGACAGGGCACGCATAATTTGGGGTTTTCAGAGAGCTGGCGGCAGGTGCGAGCCAGTAACACAATTATGTCATCCACCCTATGAGCATGCGGTGATGAGCCGCACGGAACACGCCCGTTATGCGTGCCGAGCGGACTCATAGCAGTCAATCAGGGTGGCAACGCGGGAGAATTAGACTCTCGTCCCTATCATATAAAGGGACGGGAGTTTTTTATTGTTAAGGAGGTATATATACCATGTTAGACATCAAATTCGTGCGGGATAACCCTGGCAAAGTGGAGCAGGCGCTGAACAACCGGGGGGCGGCCATGAGCTTGGACGAGTTTATCAGCAGGGAGAAAGAGCGGCGTGAGCTCTTAGCCGAGGTGGAAATACTTAAAAACAAGCGTAACACTGTCTCACCGGAAATCAGTAAAAAGAAAAAGGCCGGCGAAAACGCTGATGATATGATTCTGGAAATGCGTGAAGTAGGCGACCGCATTAGCGCCATTGATGCCAAAGTTAAAGAAGCTGAAGCCGCACTGGAAGGCATTATCATGAGCATTCCGAATGTGCCGCATGAGTCTGTGCCTATAGGCAAAGATGAGCATGATAACCAAGAAATGCGCCGCTATGGCACACCGCGTGAGTTCTCTTTTACGCCGTTGGCCCATTGGGAAGTTGGCGAAAAATTAGGTATTCTTGACTTTGAGCGAGGCGGCAAGGTAACAGGCGCCAGATTCACTTTCTACAAGGGGCTGGGTTCCCGCCTGGAACGCTCTCTTATCAACTTCATGCTTGATCTTCATACTAAAGAACACGGCTACACCGAATTTTTCCCGCCGTTCATCGTTAATGAAGCAAGCATGATTGGCACAGGCCAGCTGCCTAAGTTTGCTCAGGATATGTTTAAGTTGGAAGGTCTTGACTATTATCTCATTCCAACCGCTGAGGTACCGATCACCAACCTTCACCGACAGGAAATCCTGGACGCCAAGGACCTGCCGCTGTACTATACTGCCTATAGCGCTTGTTTCCGGGCTGAAGCCGGCGCCGCCGGGCGCGATACCCGCGGCCTCATTCGTCAGCACCAGTTTAACAAAGTAGAAATGGTTAAATTCAGCCTGCCTGAAGAATCCTATAATGAGTTGGAGAAGCTGACCCTCAATGCTGAAAAAGTATTGCAGCTCTTAGGCCTGCCACATCGCACCATGCTGCTGTGTTCTGGCGATATGGGCTTCTCCTCTGCTAAGACGTATGACCTAGAGGTATGGCTGCCCAGTTTTAACACATACCGTGAGATCTCGTCCTGTTCCAACTTCGAGGACTTCCAGGCCCGGCGCGCCGAGATAAAGTTCCGCCGCGAGCCTAAAGCCAAACCTGAATTTGTCCATACACTGAACGGTTCAGGCGTAGCCATTGGCCGGACAGTAGCCGCTATCTTGGAGAACTATCAGCAAGAAGACGGCTCAGTCGGTATTCCGGAAGTTTTACGGCCTTATATGGGTGTAGATGTAATAAAGTAAAAATAGGAACCCCGCGCTACGGGTCTTAGCGCGGGGTTCTGTTTTTCTATACATTGTTAACCGAGATGAGGTAGGGGCTTAAAAAATACATAATAATAGCAAATAGAAGTAGAAGTAAAAGGTATTTAATCATTTTCGCGCCTCGCTATACAAATTTTGTAGATTTTGTCAAAATAAGTATACCAAAAAACGGCAAATAAAAGAAGTGATATTAAGCAATATCATCAATGATAAAATATTAAGACTTTTCACAAATGCGAAAAGTGCTACACAGTGTAAGATAAATTTTGCTTATTGACAAATTTTACAGTTTATTGCTAAAATTAAATCAACTAAATAAACGGGATGATGGTTATGGGAGAGACTGCGTAATGCAGCGCCGAAGGAGTAAGCACTTTGTCAAACTCTCAGGCAAAAGGACTGTAACCGGACTAGACTCTGGAGAGCACATCTACAGTTGTAGGTGTCACCGATGGGGAGCCCCGCAGGGGCAAATCTCTCAGGTACAATGGACAGAGGCAAAGGGAAGTGATTCCGCTTTGCCTCTGTTTTTTATTTTGTCCAATTTTTTGTAAGAAGGATTGTACTTTGGGGCAGCGGACAGTTTGTCAGAGTAGGTACCTACCAAAAAAAGAGGAGATGATTTGCATGACAGCACAGGAGACGCCACTGTATGAGACTCATGTAAAGTATGGCGGCAAGATTGTCGAGTTTGGTGGCTGGCTGCTCCCGGTACAGTACACGGGAATTATTGAGGAACACAAGGCTGTTCGCGAAAAGGCCGGATTATTTGATGTGTCCCACATGGGTGAAGTGCTTGTTAAAGGCCCGGATGCGCTGGTCTTCCTCCAAAAGCTTGTTACCAACGATGTTGCCCGTCTGGCCGACACGCAGGTGCAGTACACGCCGATGTGTTACCCTGATGGCGGTACTGTCGACGATCTTTTGATTTACAAACGCAGTCATGATGAATATTTCCTGGTGATTAACGCATCCAATATTCAAAAAGACTGGAACTGGCTGCAAGAAAGTAGTGCCGGGTTCAACGTCAACTTGACCAACTTGTCAGATGAAACTGCTGAACTGGCCCTGCAGGGGCCGCTGGCTGAGGCCATTTTAAGCAAACTGACTGACGCGCCGCTCAGGCAGCTTGGGTATTACTGGTTTGTTCCCGAAACCAAGGTAGCCGGCAAGACGGTCATGGTTTCCCGAACCGGCTATACGGGAGAGGACGGCTTTGAGATCTATTGCCGCCCGGAAGATGCCGTTTATCTCTGGGAAGCTGTTATGGATGCCGGCAAACCCTACGGCCTGATACCTGCCGGTTTGGGTTGCCGCGATACTCTCAGGTTTGAGGCGACGCTGCCTTTATACGGACATGAATTGTCAGCCTCCATTACGCCAATCGAGGCCGGTATCGGGAAATTTGTCGCACTGGACAAAGGTGAATTTAACGGCCGCGCGGCGTTGGCCGGGCAAAAGGAAAACCGGCCTACACGCAAAATTGCAGGTTTTGTCCTGACCGAACGGGGCATCCCCAGGGCCGATTACCCGGTTGTGTGCGAGGGACGCCGGATTGGCGTGGTGACAACTGGCTCGTACGCGCCGACGCTTGACAAGAATATCGGGCTTGCCTTGGTTGAGGCTGAATACGTCAAACTTGGACAGCAATTTGATATTGAAATCCGCGGGAAATACGTGCCTGCCGAAGTAATCGCTAAACCATTTTATCATCGTTAACGGCTGCAAGCAGTCTCTTACTATGAATAAGATTCGACTTAAATAACAGAGAGGGGAAATGAAGATGAATATTCCAAAAGAGCTTAAGTATTCCAAAGAGCATGAGTGGGTTAAGGTTGAGGGCAATATCGTTACAATTGGCATTACTGACTATGCTCAGTCGCAGCTTGGAGATGTAGTGTTTGTAGAGTTACCCGAAGCCGGGGCGGAATTCTCAGCAGGCAGCGGATTTTCGGTAGTAGAGTCGGTCAAAGCGGTATCAGATATTTATGCACCTGTTTCCGGTACCGTTGTGGAAAGTAACGAAATCTTGGCTGATGCGCCAGAGACAGTCAATCAGGACCCGTATGGCGAAGGTTGGATTGCCAAAATTGAGATTAGCGGTCAAGCAGAACTTGGGGAACTTTTAGACAGTGAGGCTTACGAAAAGCTGGTTGCCGAGGGAGGCCACTAATATGCAGTGGAGCTATCTGCCGCACACCTCTGACGACCGTAGGGCCATGCTGGCGGCTATCGGTGTAAACGAGGTCAGGGATTTGTTTGCCGATATCCCAAGCGATTTGCGCATGAATCGTCCGCTGGAACTGCCGAAAGCGATGTCTGAGCCTGAATTGGCGGCCCATTTGTCCGGTTTAGCCGGGGGCAATGCGAGTGTGGATGAGTATGCCTGTTTTCTGGGTGCTGGGGCTTATGATCATTACATACCAAGTGTGGTTGACCATGTGCTCAGGCGGTCGGAATTTTACACAGCCTATACACAGTACCAGCCTGAAATATCCCAGGGATATCTCCAGGCCTTGTGGGAATACCAGAGTCTAATCTGTGAATTGACCGGTATGGCAGTAGCCAACGCCTCACTGTATGATGGCGGCACAGGCCTGGCTGAGGCAGCCATGATGGCTGCCAGTGCTGGCCGTACCGAAATTCTTGTCGCTAAAACAGTTCATCCCCATTACCGGTCAGTGCTTAACACTTATGCTATCGACCGGGGGTTTACCATTACCGAGATCGGTTACCAGGACGGGCAGCTAGATACCCAGGAGCTTCAGGGTAAATTAAGTAAAACGGTAGCGGCTGTCATTCTGCAGACCCCTAACTTCTTTGGCTGTATTGAAGATATCAAGGCTATTGCCGATATGGCGCATGCAATGGGGGCACTCATGATTACCGCCGTTGACCCGATCTCTCTGGGGCTGTTGGAGGCTCCCGGCAGGCTTGGTGCCGATATTGTAGTGGGTGAAGGCCAGAGTCTGGGAATTCCCATGTCATTTGGCGGTCCGTACCTTGGTTTCTTTGCGGTCACCGAAAAGTTGATGCGTAAGATGCCTGGACGGATTGTAGGCCAAACGGTAGACCATGAAGGCAACCGGGGGTTTGTGCTGACGCTGCAAGCCCGTGAACAGCATATCCGGCGCGAGAAAGCTACATCTAACATTTGCTCTAATGAAGCACTGTGCGCGCTGGCGGCTGCTGTGTATTTAAACACGGTAGGCAAAGAGGGCTTTAAACAGGTAGCCGCGCTGTCGCTTAACAAAGCCCATTACGCTTATCAGCAGCTGACAGGGCTGAAGGGCTGTGAGGGCGTATTCGGCGCTCCCTTTTTCAAAGAGTTTGTAGTGCGGATTACTAAACCGGTTGGCGAGGTCAACAAAAAGCTGCTTGCTGATAAGATTATCGGCGGCCTGGATTTGGGTCAATATTATCCTGAACTTAAGGGTTGTATGCTTATGGCTGTAACAGAAAAACGCTCGCGCGAAGAAATTGACCGGCTTTCAGCCAGACTGGAGGCAATGCTATGAGTTTGAGAAAAAGCAAAGCGCTGATCTTTGAGCTCGGCAAACAGGGCCGCCGCGCCCTTGATTTGCCAGCCTGCGATGTGCCTGAGGTGGCTATTGAGAAGCTAATCCCTGCCCAGTTCTTGAGAACAGAACCGGCTGAGTTGCCTGAGGTTAGCCAGCTTGACCTAATGCGCCATTACACCGGCCTGTCTGAGCGCAACTTTGGTGTCGACTCAGGCTTTTATCCACTGGGTTCCTGCACTATGAAATATAATCCAAAAATCAATGAAGACGCCTGCCGCTTGCCCGGTTTTGCTCTTATTCATCCGCTGCAGGACAGTGCAACTGTGCAGGGAGCGCTTGAATTACTGCATAACATGGAGCAATATCTGGCAGAAATTGCCGGGATGGATGCTGTGACTATGCAACCGGTAGCCGGTGCTCATGGTGAACTGACTGGCCTTAAGCTTATCCGCGCCTACCACCGTCACCGGGGTCAAAACCGCACCAAGGTAATTGTGCCTGACTCGGCGCACGGCACTAATCCAGCCACTGCTACAGTCTGCGGGTTAGACATCGTGGAGATCAAGTCCCACCCGGATGGTGCAGTCGACCTGGAGGCCCTAAAGGCCGCAGTCGGTGAAGATACAGCTGCCCTTATGCTGACAAACCCCAGCACGCTGGGATTGTTTGAGAAAAATATTAAAGAGATTGCCAAAATTGTTCATGAAGCCGGCGGTCTGCTCTATTATGACGGTGCGAACGCCAATGCAATCATGGGCATAACCCGTCCGGGCGATATGGGCTTTGATGTAGTCCACTTTAACCTTCATAAAACCTTCAGCACACCGCACGGCGGCGGCGGTCCCGGCTCAGGGCCGATTGGTGTAAAACAGGAACTGATTCCTTTCCTCCCTGCGCCTGTCATTGTTAAAGAGAATGATATTTTCCGCTTGGAAGAAAATCGGCCCTTGTCTATCGGCAAAGTACACTCTTTTTACGGGAACTTCGGCGTCATTGTCCGGGCCTACGCCTATATCCGGGCCATGGGGCCTGACGGCCTAAAAACCTCTAGTGAGGATGCTGTGCTCAACGCCAATTATTGTCTCAGCCAGCTTAAAGAGGTTTTCTATGCGCCGTTTACCAGATTCTGCATGCATGAATGCATTGTTACGCCCAAATACCAGAAAGCCTATGGTGTCCGAACCTTGGATATTGCCAAACGTCTCTTAGATTATGGCTATCATCCGCCGACGATTTACTTTCCGCTGATTGTCGAGGAAGCAATGATGATTGAGCCGACTGAAACCGAAAGCAAGGAGGCGCTTGACGGGTTTATAGAGGTTATGCACCGCATTGCCCGGGAAGCCAAAGAAGACGCTTCGCTAATTACCGATGCGCCGCGTACTACTGTAGTCGGCCGCCTGGATGAAGCGGCGGCTGCCCGCAAGCCTGTTGTAAAATGGAAAGGGTAAACCGTCTGCCCCTGCCTGATTCTATTCGTTTTGCCTATCCGCAAAAAACCAAGCCGGTCAGTGTGACAGGGACGAAATGTGAGCTTAATTGCGCCCACTGCGGCGGCCATTATTTGAAACACATGAAGCCGCTTGACGAGATCAGTGATGCTGGCGCTGACAACAGCGCCAGCTGGCTGGTGAGCGGCGGCTGCCAGGCCGATGGTGCTGTGCCGGTTGCAGAACATATTGGAAAACTTGCAGAACTAAAGCAGGGGCGGCGGTTCAATATGCATGTCGGGTTGGTAAATGACACGATTATTGAGCAGCTGGCAACTGTGGCTGACTGTGTGTCGTTTGACTTTGTCGCCGACCAGGCCACCATCAGTGATGTATTTGGAAATGATCGTACGGTTGATGATTATGTGGCCTGTTATCAATCCCTCCGGCGGAGAGTCAAAGTTATGCCGCATATCTGTATCGGCCTAAACGGCGGTGAGATTTACGGAGAGTACTCGGCGCTGGAGTTGTTGAAAGAGTTAGGAACAGAAGCGCTGACATTTATTATCTTTATGCCAACAAGGGGAACCAGGTTTGCCGACAGGCAGCCGCCCAGTCTTGCTGAGACAGCCAGGCTGCTTAGCCACGCCAGACTGCAATTTCCCGATATCCCGCTGCATCTCGGCTGCATGCGGCCAGGTGGCCAGTATCGGGAGGAAATTGACAAGTGGGCTGTCCGGATTGGCTTTGATACCATTGTCAATCCTGCCCCGGCGGCTGTGACGCTGGCCGAAAAGCTGGGCCTTACACTATCCCGGGGAGAGGAGTGCTGTGTGCTGTGAACATGTGGAAAATGTCAGCAGGCACAGCCTGCGTAGTTGGTAATAAATATCTTAAGACAGACGTACTCCCGACTACTGCCTACATTATGTTAGGCAAAAGATGCCGAAACAATTGCCGATTCTGCTCCCAGTCCAGGGACAGTTCCGCCCGGACCGACATGCTATCCCGTGTTACTTGGCCTGAGGTGCCGGCGCAGGAAGCGGCTGAGGTTATTGGCCGAGCCTTTCGGGACGGTCGTCTGAAGCGGGCCTGTTTGCAGGTTGTCAAAGGCAGTGAGAGCTGGCAGGCAAGTGTTGATGCACTGGCCGCATTAACCAGGGAAAGCGCAGTGCCTGTTTGTGTATCAAGTGCCATTGAAACCGTTGAACAGGCCCAAGTGCTTGTTGACCAGGGGGCAGACCGGATCTGCATTGCCCTGGATGCGGCTACTGCTGAACTGTACAAAGAAGTAAAAGGCGGTAATTTTGAGAAACGCAGAGAGCTCCTATACCAGTGCGCTGCTGAACTGCCAGGGCGGGTCAGCACCCATCTTATTGCCGGACTAGGAGAAACCGAAGAAGAAATTATAACAGCGATCGCCGACTGCCTGGATAAGGGAATCGGTGTGGGATTGTTTGCCTTTACCCCGGTGCGGGGAACAGCCTGGGCTGATAAAGAGCCACCAGATATCGGTCAGTATCGCCGCATCCAGATAGCCCATTTTTTATTGAAGAAGGGGCTTAGCCGGGGAGATTTCACCTACCAGGACGGAACACTCATTGCTATCAGCCTGCCTGATAAAGAACTGGGTTTGTTATTAGCTGACGGCAAAGCCTTTGAAACCAGCGGCTGCCCTGACTGTAACAGGCCCTACTATAACGAACGCCCCGGCGGCATTATGTATAATTATCCCCGAGCGCTGACACATATAGAAACTAAGCAGGCCATGATGCAAAGCGGACTATGTCAAGGAGAGGGTTCTTTTGACATAACTGGCAACGAGAACCGGCAGGAACCTGCATCATGAAGTGGCGAGTGATTAATAGTGGTATAGACTGTGGCGCAAGCAATATGGCTGTTGATGAGGCCATTTTGCAGGCCCACGCCAACGGGCAGGCGCCGCCTACGCTCAGGTTTTATGGTTGGCAGCCTGCGGCAGTCAGTTTGGGGTACTTTCAAAAGGCTGAAGCCGAAGTCGATTTAGCCGAATGCCAACGTCAGGGCATTGATGTCGTACGCCGCCTGACCGGAGGCCGGTCTGTACTCCATGACGCAGAGCTGACCTACAGTGTGGTAGTACGTGAAGACGAGCCGCTTATTCCAGCCACCATTACGGCCTCTTATCGTTATTTCAGTCAAGGACTGCTGGCCGGACTGAAACAACTCGGCATTGACGCCCACATGACAATGCCGACAGCAGCCTACGGACAAACCAAACGCAGGCAGGCTTCGGCCGCCTGCTTTGACGCACCTTCCCATTATGAGATTACTGTTCAAAATCGAAAATTGGTGGGTAGTGCCCAGGTACGTAAGCAGGGAGTCATTTTGCAACACGGCTCAATCTTATTGAAGTTTAATCCCCAGCAGATAGCCTCGCTGCTCAACCTGCCGACAGCCGAAACCAAAGCTGCCGTGGCTGCAATGCTGGCCAAGAGGGCCATCTCAGTCGCTGAAGCGGCTAACAGAGAAGTAAGCTGGGCTGAGGCCAGCGAAGCTATGTTGGACGCCTTTGGCCCAGCCTTGGGCATTGATCTCGAACCAGGCAGCCTAAGCCAGCAGGAACAGGCGACGGCCCGCGAACTGGCTGTCAGCAAATACAGCCAACCCAGCTGGAATCTGCTGCGCTAACCCCAAACAAACACCCTGACTCAAGGGGACGGTTCGAAACCACTGAAGAATGCCATGTTTTAAGCAGTAATACCATCCCGGTGCAGAGCCGTTTGGGGCAAAAAGTCGGTTGTGGGCAAAATCGAGTACAAGTACGCAAATAAAAGGATACCAGTGCCGCGATC
>NZ_DATMYD010000016.1:0-31068 GCF_035561155.1 Sporomusa sp.
GATCTAAGCTACCCACCACAGTTTAGTTGTGAATCTTGCGGTGGGGTAATGCATCCACGTTATTACAAAGGGGTTCATGGATTTGAGTACCGACTTTCGGATGTGCTCAATACCAAAGGACCGCGCTAGCGGTTTTTCTTATAAAAAGAGTTATATTTTCTGGAAATATGCTTTGTTATATGATGAAGAACTAATATGTTAGTTTTGTCATACATGCGAGTAGCCTCTAATCTGGGGACACTTGTGATTGAGCGATCCCAATATGAAGCAGACGACACTAGAAGAATTCACACACTGCTATTTCTTAACACAAAGTTAACGTTTTGTTAGTTGACTAACAGATAATTATTGATTATTCTATATCCATATATCCACATATTTAAAAACATAGATGTTTTAAATGTAAGGGGAGGGAGCTTTATGAGTAAGACCCGAGTTATCATACTATGCACCCACAACAGTGCCCGTAGTCAAATGGCCGAAGCCTTTTTCAAAAAGTATGGTGATGATGTGGTAGAAGTCCATAGCGCTGGTTTTGAGCCGAGAGAAATAAGCCCTTACACGATAAAGGCGTTGCACGAAGTAGGGATAGATAGTAGTGGGCAGCGCTCAAAGACATTCCGTGAATTTTTTGGTAAGGTACAGTTTGGATTTGTTATTACGGTTTGTAAGAAGGCGGAAGGACATTGTCCGGTAATCTTCCCGGGAGTTAAGCATATTCTATCCTGGCCTTTTGACGACCCAGCCCAGGTTACAGGAACCGAAGAGGAGATTATGGCCAAGTTTCGCGAGGTTAGGCAGGAAATCGAAGAGAAGGTAAAGAATTGGCTCGCGGAGTACCGGGTGTCTATGGAAGGGAAAATATAGTAACATATAGATGAAGATTGATGGTTGTGGTAAGTATGAATGAAATAGGAACAGTATTTAACAGAAAGTATTGGATATAGACTTGTTATGCTAGTATTAGGTGAGGGGATTTATATTGAAGATTGTTATTATCGGTGGTGTAGCCGCAGGCACATCGGCAGCGGCTAAGGCCAGAAGGAACAATGAAGAGGCTCAAATTAAAATATTTGATGCAGACAGAGACGTATCGTATTCAGGCTGTGGTCTGCCTTACTATATCGGGCCTGAAATTGAGGGCCGTGAGCAATTGGTTCCTAGGGATGCGAAATTCTTTAAGCAAAAATACAATGTTGACGTGTATACAAGCCACCGGGTGTTAGACATTCAGCCACAAACAAAAGTAGTTACTGTTCAAAATCTAGCTACTGACGAGGTCTTTACCGAGCCCTATGATAAACTGGTTATTGCTACTGGCGCACAAGCCATAGTCCCGGCCATCGAGGGGATCGATAAACCCAATGTATTTTATCTGCGGAATGTCCTTAGCGCTGATCGAATTCGTAAGCATGTGCTTGAGACAAGGCCGCAGTCGGCTGTTATTGTCGGCTCAGGTTTTATTGGGCTGGAAATGGCGGAAAACCTAACTGCAAGGGGTATCGCTGTTACTATTGTCGAATTAGCACAGCACGTCATACCTGCACTAGATCAGGATGTTGCCATATACTTAGAAGACCACCTCAAGGAGAAGGGCATTGCAGTCGTCGTAAATGATTCAGTTGTTCATATGGAAGGAAGTCCGCTGGTCAATAAGGTGGTATTAAAAAGTGGTCGCGAACTAGTCGCCGATGTTGTGGTGATGGCAGTGGGCGTCAGGCCGAACGTGGAGCTGGCCCGAGCAACTGGCATCGAACTGGGCACAACCGAAGCCGTTCGCGTCAATACCAAGATGCAAACAAATATTGAAGACATCTATGCCTGTGGCGATTGCGCGGAAAGCTATTCTATAATAACCGGCAAGCCGTTCTATCGCCCGCTGGGTTCGACCGCAAACAAGATGGGCCGTATTGTCGGTGACCAAATTACCGGCGGCGACTTAGAGTTTCGGGGCGGACTGGGGACCGGTATCTTTAAAGTGTTTGACATGGTGGTGGCCCAAACCGGCCTAACCGAGAAAGAAGCCAAGCGCGAGGGATATGATGTTGTCGTTTGTCATAACATCAAACCCGATAAACCCGAGTATTTCCATGGACAAGAGATGGTAATCAAAGCGGTGGCCGACAAAAAGACCGGCAAGGTTTTGGGCGCACAGATTGTCGGTAAGGCCGGAGTGGATAAACGGATTGATGTGTTTGTGACCGCCATTACGTTTGGCGCGAAAGCCGAGGACTTATTCCATCTAGACCTAGCCTATGCACCGCCGTTTTCTACCACCAAAGATCCGGTTATGTATACCGGCATGATTCTTGACAATGCACTTCGGCGGGGGCGCAAGCTAATTACACCGGCAGAATTACAGGAAAAAGTAGAACATGGCGAAGAAGTCCAGATTATTGATGCTAGAATAGCTAAGCAGTATCAGGAGGCTCATGTGGAGGGGGCCAGGAACATTCCGCAGGAACATATCCGAACAGAGCTCGATTCTATCGATAAAGAAAAAGTCACTGTTACGTACTGTAATAAAGGCGTCACTGGGAATGCCGCTCAAAATATCTTACTTAATCATGGCTTTAAGCAGGTGTTTAACTTATCTGGTGGATATAAGAATTACGGGAAGCAAAGTGAAAAATAAGATATAACGGTTATAAAGCAAGCTGGCACGCAAAATTACGTGCCAGCTTCTTATTTTTTATAAAGATAGATTTTCAATGAATCTTTGCTTTATGCAGGGTTCTTCCTGAGAGAAATGTATGGTATATCCGGATACCGACATGGTGCTTTGAGATGAAATAGACTCTCTCTCGTCGTTACCGGATTCACAACAGCCTGTTAGAAATCGATTTCGCTAGCATGACTGTATTCTGTAGGTGGCACAAGTAAAAAAACTCTTGACTGGAAGTAATTGGCATATTATTATAAATATATATACATATTTAAGAATGTTGATATGTTTAACAATACCCGTCGGGAGAGGATTATTAGTATGAACGCATATTCTAATCTAATACGGCACGCTGGAAATAAACAACTTTTTCATGCGTTAGAAATGTCAATTTCTGCTCAGTGTAACGACTATCCTTTTCATATACATGCAGAGGGTGTGCGAGGGACGGGTAAGACAACGATTATGCGATCTGCTCGTAAAATTTTACCTTCGATACTTAGAATTAAAGGCTGTATTTATAACTGCGATCCTAACGCACCACACTGTCCTCAGCATCGTCACTTGACAGCGAATGAAGTGGAGGCATTAGAAAGTGAATATATACCGCGACCTTTTCTGGAAATATCGCACTCGGCAAAGATTGGTACGGTTGTCGGTAGTATAGATATTGGCAAACTGACTGATAAAAGTAACTCGATGGCTGCTCTATTGCCAGGCACTATTCCCCAGGCACATCGGGGAATTATATTTATAGATGAGATTAACCGTCTGGCGGATACTTCTCCCGAGCTAGCTGACGTGTTATTGGATGTTATGGGCTCAAAACCGGGACGTGTTCAGATTGAAGAAACAGGTCTCCCAGCGGTCGAAATGCCTATATCTGTCAGCATATGGGCAGCTTCAAATCCAGACGAAGAACCAGGATCACTTTCACTAATCCGTAAGCAATTAGCTGACCGCTTTGATGTGACAGTGGCAATGGAACGTCCTAACGACTACGAAACTGTCTATGATATACTTAACCAACCAAGCCAGACACTGCCCTGTGATCAGAGTACACTTGCGCTCCCAACCGGCGAATTGAAATTGATTCAAGTCCAGTCAAGTATCAAAAGAGTGCTCGCTGCTGTTTATGTTGATTTTGAGTTAGAAAGTCTAAGAGCTGTAAAATCGCTGGAATTGGCGGCAAGTTTATCAACGTTAGTAATGGGTCGCCGGCTTGTAACAATTGCTGATGTAATTCGTGTCGTACCTTTGGTGCTTGCCCACCGTACCACAACTGCTACCATAGTAAACATTATTAAGTATCTTGAAACCATTGAATCTGATGCAGCTACTTGCACAGACGCGGCCTCAACTGCTGCTCTTGCCATGGTAGGCGCAGCTGGTAATCACCATAAGAGCAATATGTCGTGGTGGAAGAAGCTATGGGAAGACATTCGTAAGATTCTGCAAGCCGGATCATTCTACTCTTCAGGACATCAAATATTGGGCGCCAACAATCAATCAAGCGGATCAGGAAAAATGCAGAAGCCGCCTGATGCGCCCATGATAGCTCCTGCCAAAAAGGCGCTTCCGCTAAGCCAAGTTCCTGACGAACAGTTTGTAACGGTCGAAGCAAAAAAATAATATGGAAGATTTAGTATGTAAAGATTACAATGCCCTTTTTTTAGCTCGATTGAACCCGGCCACCGAAGCGCTGAAAACTGCGCTTGCTGAAGGTAAAGGTGTACGAATTGGGCAAAGTACGGTAATCAGCTGTAAAGTGCATCAATATTATCCGCAGAAACCTGAGACGATACTCATACTCAGAAACAGCGACGCTGGGCAAGTGTTCTATCACCGGCATGATACCGATAACGTCTATCATATTGATATATTTCATCAATGTGGTCTTGTTGATCCAACACTGGTTGCGCAAGCTATCCATGAAGCAGTAGGCGTATATCATCAATATTACGGGGTGGAGAATCCGCTCGTTTCGGGCATCAATTGTAACTATATTGACATTCAGACTGCAGTGGGCGGCGGGCGTATAACCGGTAGCCTTGGTTATGGGAACGGGGCGTCCCTGCGACGGGCTCACGAAAACCATGTCCATTTAGCAATAGTTCTGCCGCGCGAACACATGACAGGCTTGTTTTATATTGTTCAGGCCGTTGAATACGCTATTTTAGCCAGTAAGCTTGAACTGCGATGCAATGAACGAATCATATCTGTAAATAATGATAGTAGCGCCCATGCCGAATGCAATGACTATGGTACTGACACCGACTCGTTGTTGAAAGATAATAGGCAGGATGATAATCAGGGTGTTAGGTATGAAGATAGACCGGATGACAGACAAGATAATAAACAGGAAGACAGGACACTGCCTCAGAAACAGCCGAAAGGTGAAGGACGGGAGCCAGGAAATAGTAGTAGTTTTGACAATCAGATGCTGGTTGGTTTTGACACCAATGATGTTATCGGTACACAACGGTGTGAGTCAATGATTCAAAAAGAATATAATAAATATCTGCAGCAAAATACCAATGAAACAGGAGAGTATCTGAAACTTATAAAAAAACTGGATTTGAAACGGCTAAAGTCTTCGGCATCCTACAAACATGCCTCAAAGCGGCCAAATGGTAAAACTGGTGTGCGGAGTATTGAGCGGTTAGAGCATAAGGGGATCAGTGAACTGGCTGTTACGGAAACGGTATATGCTGCAGTATCCCGTATGGCTGAAAAAAAAGAGAAAACCTTTCAAGTAACAGGCTGTGATTTGCGGAATTCAATTCGCCGTAAATCAAATGATAAGGAAATATGCCTGATAATAGATGCCAGCGCAAGTATGAAAGGGAATAACATTGATGCAGCAAGAGATTTAGCCTATCAGCTACTGCATAAGACTCCTGACCGTATTAGCGTAATTACGTTCCAAGGCAATAGAGCAGACGTGATAGTACCACTGACTCGCAACCGGCAACACTTGGAACAGGGGCTAAATGAAATAGTTACCTTAGGCTTAACGCCACTTGCTCTAGGATTACGGGCAGGTCTTGATTATTTAAAAAAAGTGCAGGCGCGAGGTCCCCTCATTGTGTTAATCACAGATGGGATTCCTAATAATATTTGTGATAATGTGCCGCAATGTATTAAGGATGCTATGGAAGTTGCCCGGGATATTAGGAAGGCAGGGTATAAATTCATTGCTATTGGCCTAAAAACCCACCAGAAATACCTAACTGAGTTAAGCAAAACAGCAGGTGGCAGTGTGTACGTATTTAGAGAATTTGACAAACGCTTATTGCAGGACACAGTTCTTAATTCTAGAAAAGCAGGGCAATAAAATATAAGCAGTATAGGAACGTGTGTGCACCTTGCTGCCGCAGGCAAAGGGCGGACGTCCGATAATACCTTTATGTCAAACGTGATGGACCGCCATGCTTTTGGGTGGGCCATCACCAGAACGCTGAACAGAAAAAGAGGTTCTCTTATCCCGGTTTTTGGATAAGAGGGCCTCTTTGTTTGGCGTGATGACATAAGGACGCGCTATTGGATGGCCGTCCTGCGCGGAAGGTCGGCAGGGATAGGGAGCGTAGCGGACTATGCCGATTACTCTGCAAGTCTTTGAGTTGGCAGCAGGCAGGACCACGGTTCCAGCGATAGCGGCCCCAGGGAGGGAACGGTGGGCCGTTCAATATGTTGATAAGCGAAGCGGGTTTGTGCTTGCAGGAGGCAGTCTTAATAGAGTGATTGAGCAGGGAGAACCGGAGGGATGGCGTTAGTTTCTGCGGTTACAGGAAGGAGTAGGTGCCAAATAAAATGTGAGTTTTTATAACGAGATATCAAAGAAATACTTGCGTATATGATTGGATTGGAATATAATCATATTACGGGAGGGAAAGCATGGATGTAGTAGAAATTTTGAAAGCTCTGGGTGATGAGACACGTATTCGGATATTTAACTTACTTAGGCAAGGACCTTTATGTGTCTGTGAAATGGAAGACATATTACAGATTAGTCAATCCAATGCTTCACGTCACTTAAGTCGACTAAAAACGGCAGACATTATCACTGCTGAGAAACAGGCGCAATGGGTTTACTTTGCGATTAACGCAGATCTGTTAGCTCGACATCCCTTTGTTAGTATATTGTTAGAGCAAGAGCTCAACACTATTGTAAAATGCCAACATGATCTATCTCGCCTAAAGAAATACAAGGAGCAGGGTGGCGGGTGTGAACACATAATTAGTTAGACGAGTAAACTAAAATTATTTTTAAGGTGTTACATTTTAATAGTCGACTCATATAATACAATATATATTCCTACATGGGAATATAAGAATATCTTATTTAAAAGCTCTGCTGATTTTAATAGTCAGCTATTATATGCCTATCTTCAAAACGTCAATAAGTGTGTATGTGAAATTTGTTGACTGCTGAAACGAATTTTGAATCAACATATTGGAGTGATACAATGAAACGCGTAGCATTTATTTGTGTCCACAATTCCTGCCGTTCCCAGATGGCCGAAGCTTTTGGTAAAGTCCTGGGATTAGAAGTATTTGAATGCTTTTCGGCAGGAACGGAAAAACGAGCTCAAATCAATCAGGATGCGGTTCGTATTATGAAAGAAATAGGTATCGACATGGAGCTCCATCAGAGGCCAAAACTTCTCCAGGATATTCCGGATGTGGATATTGTGGTAACAATGGGGTGTAATGTTAGTTGTCCAACTATTTCTTGTAATCACCGTGAGGATTGGGGATTGGATGATCCTTCAGGCAAAAGTGATGAAGAATTTAGGTTTGTTCGCAATGTTATAAAAACTAAAATGGAAGATCTTATCCATCGGATAAAATCCGATTTAATCTAATGGATAGATAATTTAAGTGCCTAAAAAATGATATGGAGAGTGGATACTATGAAAAAAATAGTGATTTATGACCCGGCTATGTGCTGTTCTACTGGTGTATGCGGAGCAAGCGTTGACAAGGAACTTCTAAGAGTAGCAACTGTGATTGAAAATCTTAAACAAAACGGAGCAGATATAAGTCGGTTTAATCTTTCGGGTCAGCCAAATGCCTTCGTGGAAAACCAATTAATCAATGATTCTTTAAAACAAAATGGTCCTGAAATATTGCCGATTACTTTAGTTGATGGTCAAGTAGCGAAAACTAAAGGCTATCCTACGAATGAAGAATTTGCCCAATGGACTGGGCTTGATGTAAACAACAAGCCTAAAAAGAGTGGTTGCTGCTGTGACGGTGGGTGCTGTTAATATGCAAAAAGAAGGAATGCCTATGCAATCCTATAAGCTTTCCTCTGTAGAACTTACGAAATATTTCTTTTTTACCGGCAAAGGAGGCGTTGGCAAAACATCTTCGGCATGTGCAACAGCGGTCAGCTTAGCCGATATCGGCAAAAGCGTAATGTTAATAAGCACTGACCCTGCTTCGAATTTGCAGGATGTTTTTGGTGTCGAACTTGATAATAAAGGTACACCTATAGCTGAAGTGCCCAATCTTACTGTAGTTAACTTAGATCCTGTAGAAGCAGCTCGTGAATATAAAGAGAAAGTAATCGGGCCCTACAAAGGGCTTCTACCTGATGCGGTAATTGCAAGTATGGAAGAACAGTTGTCTGGGTCATGTACAGTAGAAATTGCTGCTTTTAATGAGTTTTCCCATTATCTAACAGATGAAAATATAAAAAACAAGTACGATCACGTCATATTTGATACGGCCCCTACTGGCCATACGCTTAGAATGCTTCAGCTCCCGTCAGCGTGGAGTAACTTTATCAGCGAAAATACCCATGGGGCATCTTGTTTGGGGCAGCTATCCGGATTAGAAAGCAACAAGCAGATGTATAAAAATGCTGTGGAGACCTTGGCTAACCAAAGCCTGACAACTGTTATGCTGGTTGCAAGACCGGAAAAAACTCCGCTGCTGGAAGCCAAACGGGCATCGGAAGAACTGAAAGATCTTGGTGTTAACAATCAAACTATGATTATTAACGGAGTTCTTGAACTGGATACAACCGAGGATGAAACAGCGCTAAGTTTATATAATAAACAGCAGCAAGCTCTTCAAGACATGCCTGATTATCTGCATAACATTACAACTTACTATATACCCCTTCGTGCTTACAATGTCTATGGTGTAAAGAATATACGCAGAATGTTAACTGATAACTCCCTAGATGAAAAGGAATATGCCGCTAAAATAAACAAAGTACACACTTTAGGTGCATTGATAGAAGATGTTTATACTACCCATAAGAAAGTTATCTTTACTATGGGGAAGGGCGGGGTGGGCAAAAGTACATTGGCGGCGGCAATAGCCGTAGGTTTAGTAGAAAAAGGAGTAAAAGTACACCTTACTACGACTGATCCTGCCCATCACTTGAAGTTTATGCTTAGCAACAGCGATAATTTAAAAGTAAGTCATATTGATGAAACCTTAGAACTTGAAAAGTACAAGGAAGAAGTATTGTCGAAGGCTAGAGAATCGATGGCCGATGCAGACCTGGCTTATATTGAAGAAGATTTACGATCGCCATGCACCCAAGAAATAGCTGTATTCAGAGCGTTCGCCGAAATTGTTGAACAAGCAACAGATAATCAGGTTGTCGTTGTTGATACTGCACCTACTGGTCACACGCTATTACTATTAGATGCTACTCAGAGCTATCATAAAGAAATTCAAAAAAGTCAAGGTGATATACCGGAAAGTGTAAAAAAACTCCTGCCAAGATTAAGAAATGCTGTAGAGACGGAAGTCGTAATTGTAACGCTCCCAGAAGCTACGCCAGTACATGAGGCTATGAGGCTTACTGATGATTTAGAACGAGCCGGCATCCATTCAAAATGGTGGATCGTAAACTCAAGTCTATATCTTACTCATACTAAAAGCCCATTATTAAAAGCTAAGTCGCAGAGTGAAATCGAATGGATAAATAAAGTTGTTGAAATATCACAGGGCAATACTGTATTAATCAAATGGCATGGTAAGGAAATCCAAGGTAAAGAACTGTTGGAGTTAATCAAGTAGGATTCCGTTAATTGGGCGGTTTAGTGTAGCTGACAAAAACCCAAGACTTAGATTTCTTTGAAAGATATCTAAGTCTTGGGTTTTTATGCATTTCAGTTGGTAAACGGAAACTTGGACTGAGTATTAAGTTAAAGGAGGTTGCAGCATGCAATCCCCTCTTATTTTTGTTATATTTTTTTTGGGGAAATTTGCATGATTGTATAGTTGCAATATAAAACTGTTTCGTGTTACAATTGCATTGGAAATATATTGAAGCGGATTTCTCTCGAAGAAATAACAAAAAGGAGGAAAGTATGGGCTGCAAAGACGAACGCCAGCAGAACACACGAATTCTTTTTACCTGTTCCGGGTGCTGTACCGAAGGAGAATTAAGTGACAAGATTGGGCGTGAGCTTCGTAAGGAGGGGTATGCCAGATGCGGAACCAGTTGTTTAGCTGGGATTGGTGCGGGATACCCAAGATTTATAAACGCGGCGAAGGAAGCTAGTAAAGTAATTGTTATCGACGGTTGCGGGATGACTTGTGCCAAGAGAACTCTTGAAAAAGCTGAGCTTAAGCCAACCTCCTATGTGTTGACTTCAATGGGACTTGTCGATGGCTGCGATCAGCAAGAATTTATAGCAACTGCTTGTCAACAGATCAAAGCAGCAGCTAAATGAAAGAATGCCTATGTAGGGGTAAAGAAAGAAGGCGAGGTAATTATATTGTCAGATGAGAACAACGCCGCAATTCTTAGGGAAATTATTAAGACGTGCGTTAGGAAGCTGGGGTTGTTACAAAAGGCGGACGCCGCATGTTGTGGGATTACGGTCGGCCAATGCCATACCTTAGTAGAGATTGGCAGAGCTAATGTCTTGTCGTTAAATGAATTGTCAGAGTCACTTACTCTCGATAAGAGCACCATGAGCCGCACCGTCGATAACTTGGTTATAGCTGGATTGGTAGAAAGGCAAATTGATAAAGACGACAGACGATACACAAAAATAACGTTAACCGAAAAGGGCTTCGAAATGGTTGAGTCAATCAATAGCAGTATGAAGGAATATTTTGACCGGGTCTTGAGTTCTATTCCCAAGGAAAAGCACGAAATAGTGATTGAGGCATTACCCTATCTTCTCACCGCAGTAAGAGACACTGAAATGTGTTTTGATGTACGGCAAGTCTGTTCCGGGACTACACAAGAAAAGGGAGGGTGTAATTGTGAGTGATACGATTAGAGAGGTAGTGAAAAAGAAATACGCCAAAGCTATTACTGGAAAGAAAGGATGTTGCGGAGGGGCAGGTTCAGGAAGTTCATGTTGTGACACGAGCCTCAGTAAAGCGACGCAGATGATCACTGGGAATTTATACTCAGAAACTGATGTTCAGGGATTGTCTACAGACATGATCGCTACCTCGTTCGGTTGTGGTAACCCAACCGCGCTGGCGGATCTCTACCCTGGGGAGATAGTATTAGATTTAGGTAGCGGTGCAGGGCTGGATGTCTTGCTTTCTGCTAAGAGAGTAGGCCCCTATGGTAAGGCATACGGATTAGACATGACGGACGAGATGCTGGAAGAGGCTAGACAGAACCAGCAAAAATCCGGAATTTCGAATGTGGAATTTTTAAAAGGACACATTGAAGATATCCCTTTGCCAAATAACTCAGTGGATGTCATTATCTCAAATTGTGTTATTAATCTATCTTCCGATAAAGACATGGTACTAAAGGAGTGCTTCCGGGTTTTAAAGCCAGGTGGACGGTTTGCTGTGTCTGATATTGTCTTAAAAAAGGCCTTACCTTCAAAACTACAGCAGGACCTGACGGCGTGGGCAGGTTGTATAGCAGGGGCTCTTAGCGATGTTGAATATCAGGGCAAGCTAACGACCGCCGGATTTGAAAACGTTGAAGTCCAGGTAACACGGGTCTATGAATTTGCCGATTCAGACTCTGAATTGTTTGCGCAGTTGGCGAAGGACGAGTTAGCGCAATTGGAAGGTGCGGTGGTAAGCTCGTTTATCAGAGCTCGTAAGCCCAAGGTAACTGTTCTTAACGGTGTAGACTTCTATATACGGGAAGCGACAGTAAATGACTCACCAAAAGTGAATCAGCTACTCGTGAGTGCGGGCCTTCCAATTGACGGTGTTGAAGCTAACATTAATCACTTCCTGGTTGCTGTGAGCAAGGATACTGAACTTTTAGCAGTCATAGGGATGGAACGCTCAGGTTCATACGGACTTCTGCGTTCGTTAGCCGTTACTCCCGGCTCTAGGAAGCAGGGAATCGCAGCAGAGTTGGTTACTACTGCACTCGGTAAGGCTCGGTCTAGCGGAGTCCAAGAAATATATCTGCTGACAGAAACAGCGGAAAGATTCTTACAGCGATTTGGTTTTGTAAGGATTGTACGCTCTCAAATTCCAGACTCACTAATCGGTGCATCGGCATTAAATTCCGCTTGTCCTGAATGTAGTACGTGCATGAAGTTAGAACTCATATAATTTTGTAATTGGAGGTGAAAAAAATGAAAAAACAATTAGGACCCTCAGACACCTTTTTTCCAACTCCAATCACGTTAGTCACAAGTGGAACTATGGAAAAGCCCAATATCATCACGTTAGCTTGGGTGGGAATGGTATGTTCTGAGCCACCGACTATAGCCATATCTATGACCAACAAACGTCATTCTACAGAGATTATTCGCAATCAAGGGGAGTTCACGGTAAATATTCCGGGAAATAGTAAGGTCGCTGAGGTTGACTATTGCGGCATTGTAAGCGGACGGCGTAATAATAAATTTAGGGAGACACATTTTACACCGGTTCCAGGTTTACAAGTTAATGCCCCGATTATTCAGGAATGTGCCTATAACCTTGAGTGCAAGGTTGTGAATGAATTACAAATAGGGGAGTTTATTGTATTTCTGGGCCAAATTGTAGAGACCCATATCGACAACAATTGTGTTGATGATACTGGGAGAATAATATTAGGAAAAGTAAACCCTCTGGTATACGCTGCTGGTATACGAGAGTATTGGAATCTTGGAGAGAAAGTGGGCACAGCATTTAATGTGGGGAAACAGTTGAGGTTAACGGACGAGGGGTGATGAGCGTGTTAAAGGGCTCAGTCATAGTCGTAACAGGCGCAGGCTCAGGTATTGGGCAAGGATGTGTTGAGTTGTTATGCGACAATGGCGCAATGGTTGTAGGACTTGATGTTCAAGAGTCTGGGACTCAAACGGAGCGTTTTAAGCATTTCATGGTTGACGTCCGGGATGAGGTTAGCGTAAATAATACTCTGGATATAATAGATTCTCAGTACTCAAAAATAGATGCGCTGGTAAATTGCGCTGGAGTATACTCATGCGGAAAGCCTTTTTACGAGATGAGCTTGGAGGAGTGGAATAAAGTACTTTCGATCAATCTTACCGGTACTTTTTTAATGTCTAAATGTGTGGGCCAAAGAATGATTAAAAATGAGAAAGGTAAGATAGTAAACATAAGTTGCATACGGTCTCGAATATTTCGCCCCAATATGGCAGAGTATGCAGCGGCCAAGGGGGGGAGTCGTAGCATTAACTTCTGCAATGGCGCTCGACCTAGCCCCTTATAATATTCAGGTCAATTCTGTGGCACCGGGCTTTACTTACACGGACATGACAAAGGAATCCTTCGATGACCCAGCGGTCTTAGAATACTCCAATAGCCTAATACCAATGGCAAAAATAGCTGATCCTAAGGAAATTGCCAAAGTAGTACTATTTTTGCTTTCTGATTTATCCGCTTATATAACTGGGGAAACAATCTTTGTTGACGGTGGTTTTAAAGTCTCGAAATAGTCTGTAGAAAATAAGTAGACCTGCAAGAATCTTGCAGGTCTACTTATTCATCATGAATTTACGAAAATCATCCGCAACAACTTGGGGCTAGACAGCATGTATCTGCTTTTTTTCCTTGAAATTTCGTTTGTTGAATATGCTCGGCTACCTTCTGTGCGTATTGATCTATTTCGGCTCTAGGCATATCAAAAATCTCAAAATATTTATCACGGTCGTAGCTGTAGAGTCGAATAGCTTCTATAATAGTTGGTTTGAAATCGGGAAGACGTGTTTTCATAATCTCTGTACCACAATGGAGAAAGCACCCTTCAATCACAATAGTTTCAGGAGCTTTTTTCACTAATTCTACGAAACCGGAGTCACCAGTAACGGCATCTCCTAAGCATATTCTCACTGAGGCATTTCTTTCTAGTTGGTAAGCTAAGATATTTGCGGCGACACGAGCAATCTCGCCCTTGATGCAACCACCCTCACAAGCCATTATAGCTGTTTTGGACGGACCTTGTAATACCTTTTCTACATAACGAGCACCTTCGGCACAAATTCTTTTACCGTTGCTTACTTCTCCACATTTGCTTGACAACTGCATTTCCTCCTCTGTAACTCACATAAGGGACTTGGTAGAATGGCCTTCTTCATAACCTCGAATAGTGCTAACAGCAAGAACCACCGCAATCACATACATTTGCTGTGGAACAAGAACTTGCGGATGGCTTACCCTGCAGAGCAGCGGCATACTCATCCATCTTGAAGGCGGCTCCCTTTCTTACTGTTTTCCCAATGTTAATTGCAGCACTTATTTCTTGTTCGCTGGCCCCGTGTTCTTTAGCCTTAGTTACATGATAGTCCAGACAAGGTTGGCAGTTTGCACTAATTGACGCCCCAATAGCGATAAGCTCAGTATGTTTACCATCAAAAACCATTTATTGCGTCACCTCCTTTTATTACTATAGACGGAAGTCACGCTAAAAAGGATACAACAAAATTAAGATTTGTACTGATTGCAGGCTTCTCGAAGGCTGTTCGACGGCCTTAAACAATGAGGCCGACTGTTGGGGGAATCATCCAACCTGTTCTGATTGTCTGTGGGCGAGGGATCTTATTATTTGTCCTTGAGATTATTAATTTGTAAAATGCAGTAAATAGCGAAAAAGGTTTCGCCAGCCTCCAAGCTAGCGGAACCTTTTTCGCTATTTACTCATACATTGCAAATTTGTACCCTACTCCCCGTAACGTTTGAATAAAGGAAACTTGTGAATCCTCTCTTTTGATTTTTTCCCGCAATCTGCTGATTAGAACGGTAACTGTATCCTCGTTGCCAATGTAGTCATTCTGCCATATTTGATAGAGCAGCTGCTTGCGGGTAAAAACTTTATTCGGGTGTTTCACCATAAACCATAAAATGTCAAACTCCTTGGCCGTCAGTTCAATAGACCGGTCATCCAACAAAACCTCTCGGGAGGAAGGGTTAATGGATAATCCATTGTGGCAATATACCGAACCCTCATTGTTTAACACCTTACGCTCGACTTTGGTACGACGGAGGACTGCTTTTACTCTTAGACAGAGTTCAACTGGGCTGAAGGGCTTGGTTAAGTAGTCATCAACTCCAAGGTTAAACCCGAGAATCTTGTCTAGTTCCTGGTTTCTAACCGACAGGATGATGATCGGTACTGAGGAGGTTTCCCTAATTGTCCGGCATACCTGAAAGCCGTCGACTTTAGGCAGGGCAAGGTCGAGGACAACAAGATCATAGTCCTGGCGTTGAAATTGCTCAAGGGCTTGCTGGCCGTCTGTGGCAGTCGCAACCTCATACCCCTCCCGCGACAGGCAGTGTTCTATAATTCTTAGGATCTTTGGCTCGTCATCTACAACTAATATCTTAGACACCATAATCGCCCTTTCTATTTGAAGAAGATAAAGATCTTACTATTTCAAACTGTGGAGGGTATCTGGTAAATTGGGAGCTTAAAATAGAAGGTGCTTCCTGCTCCAGTGGTACTTTCTACCCAAATGGTTCCCCCATGAAGTTCTATCAGGTGTTTGGTGATTGCCAGGCCTAAGCCTGTCCCACCGTACTCCTTAGTTATTCCAGAATCTAGTTGAATAAACTTACCAAAAATGAGTGCAATATCATTTTGGGACATACCTTTTCCCGTATCTTTCACTGCTACTAAGATTGTATGTTCATCATCCAGGTACATAACTTTTACATGTACGCTGCCGCCAGCCGGCGTAAACTTAATTGCATTAGACAGTAAGTTCATTAAAATCTGTTTTACTTTATTTTTATCAGCCTGTATTGCCGGGAGTTCCTCAGGTATTTCCATACTGCAAGTTAGGCCGTTTCTATTAATTAAGGGGGCGAGAATTCGTTCTAATACCGCAGTGATCTCAGATATTTCAAAAACAGTAAGGTGAAGCTGCATCTTACCTTTTTCGATTTTGGACAGCTCCAGAATGTCTCTTATTAAGTCCAGCAGGTGGTGGGCGCTTTGGTAAATATCATATACATATTCGGTTACTTCTTCTTTTTCTGTTCCATATTCCAGGATTACCTCGGCATATGCAATCATTGCCGTAAGGGGGGTTTGCAGTTCGTGGCTCATGGTAGCAATAAATTCAGATTTAATTTCGCTGGCTTCGGCCAGTTTTTCATTGATTTTCTGTAACTCTTGCTGGTGTATTTGCAGAGTTTGGTAAGCTGCAGCTAATTCATTTGTCCTTTCGCTGACTTTCGATTCAAGGTTATCGTGCAGTTCCTTCAGGCTCTCAGCCATGGAATGAAAACTATCATAGAGAGTCTGGATTTCGAAGTTCGCCATTGTGTGCTCATCGCGCACTTCTAAGTCACCGCTTCCAATCCTTTGCGCAAGGCCTGTCATATGTTCCAGCGGCTGAACGAACCTCTTACGAATAATAAGATAGATCAGGGAAGTGAGAGTCAGCCATAGGGTAAAGACTGCAAGCAAACGGCCGATAAGCATGTTGTGGATATTCTGTTCCATTTGGTCCATCGGAGCGATTATGCTGATTGCCCCGGCGAAATCCCCGAGTTTAGAGCCTTCCTTAGGATAACCTGCAATATCTAGTTTCCCCGCAGGTTCACCATGACAGGTTAAGCAGTCCCGTTCATAGTACAGGGGGAGCATATAACGGAAAACCTTCCGATCGTTTACCGTATCTACTGCCCATTCTTCATTGAGGTTCCTGTCACCGGCCAGCTTTTGCAACATTTCAATTTCAAACAGATCAGGTGAGTTTTCAGGATTCCGCACTTTTAGGCCGGTTTGTTTAAACGTGTAACCCATCGTACCGTTGAATAGTTCTGATATGCCCCGGATAGCAACAGACGGGTTTAAATTCTTGAAATGAATTGATCCATCACCGTCTTTGTTGATTAAGTCCTGATTTTGAGCGATGAAAATACGTGTAAATAACAATTGATTTGCAGGACTGCAGTACTTTTGTGTAAATCTTCTAAAGCCTGCTTGCGTAGGGCATGACTGTCCCAGCCGAGATAAAGCAACATCAATACAGATATAGTTGTAGTAAGAAGCAACATGATCTGGGTATTAAGACGCATTCGGTTAAGCATTTTCTGCCACCTTTGGTAATTCGTTATATCTAAATAGATAAAAAGCTTTTTCCGGAATTTTGGCCGGAAAAAGCTAATTTGTTATAATGCCCATATCTTAGCAGAGGCTTAGTAAATACTGGTTTTGAACTTGTGCGAATGGTAGAAGCAGACCAGATTGAGATGGTAAAATTCAGGTCATCGGTCCGGAAATTGACCAAATGCCGGAAGGCAGCCGCTTCCCCCTTGGTATCATGGTGGATATCTTCGGCCGCAAAATGCAAGAAGACTTTGAAGGTGTGCTAGAGCGTCGTATTCACTACTTTATCAACTATGGCGAAGGGCTGTGGCATGTTGCCTAACGTGATCTTTGCTGGCTCAGGATTGGTAAGGGGGCTCATGAAGCCGGCTTTAAGATTAGAGATTATGGCGAGATCTTGATTGCTAAGTTTAAGTCAGAGTATCCGGCCATTGTAGACCGCGTGCAGGTTACGCTGATTACTGACAAAGATCTTATCGAAGAAAAAATCAAAATCGCCCGTGCTAAATATGTTTCCCGCGATGCCAGGCTTAAAGGTCTTACTGATGAGTCGGTGGAGAACTTCTACTCCTGTATTCTGTGCCAATCATTTGCACCTAATCATGTATGTATTGTCACTCCGGAGCGAGTAGGTTTATGTGGGGCGGTTTCATGGCTAGATGCCAAAGCATCTAATGAAATTACGCCAACCGGCCCTAACCAGCCGATTGCTAAAGGCGAATGTATGGATGAAGAAAAGGGTATGTGGAAAAACGTTAATGAATACTTTATGCAAATTCAAACCGTACCCTGGAAGAAGTTAACCTTTATACTTTAATGGATCGTCCAATGACATCTTGTGGTTGTTTTGAAGCAATTATGGCGATTCTACCGCTGTGTAACGGGATCATGATTACCACCCGCGAACATAGTGGTGATACACCTTGCGGTATGACGTTCTCCACGTTGGCCGGTACTTGCGGTGGTGGTATGCAAACCCCTGGCTTCATGGGTATTGGTCGCCGCTATATTGTCAGCACAAAATTCATTCCTGCCGATGGTGGCTTGGGACGTCTGGTATGGATGCCTAAAGAAATTGAAAGAATTTTTACGAACAGAGATCATTGAGCGTGCCGAGGCTGAAGGTTTAGGCGCAGACTTCATTGATAAAATTGCCGATGAAACAGTGGGAACTAATGAGGATGAAATTTTACCATTCCTTGAAGAAAAACAACATCCTGCTCTTAAAATGGATCCTATGATGTAATAGCGGTTAACTGGCGTTGAAGAAGCACCTGGAGACTTTGTTGAAAGTCGGGGCTCGATCGACGCCTTTTTTTCTTCTTTACGACAACACAGAAAAATATTTATCATAAATCAGCAGAATAGTCGTTGTCATTATATATGAATAGATATGATTAAAATGAATTAACCACAATCAGATTCAAAAAAAAGTTGAAAAAATATGTTTTGAAGCTCATAATGTAGCTGTTGCCAGCGAATTTGACCGTGAAAAAAAGGTTCTAATTGAATTATTAATTTTATGGAGAGAGGGTATAGTAATGACAACAAAACCGGATTATAAAAAATATGGATTTATTCCTCAGCGTCAGCAAGGGCTGCTGCTTATGCGCCTTCGAAACCGGGCTGGAAATATCTCAGCAGCCGAATTATGCAAAATAGCTGAGCTGGCTGAACGATTTGGAAACGGTAAAGTGCATGTGACAATCCGGCAGGGAATGGAAATTCCCGGAGTAAAAGAAGAAAGGTTTGAAGAAGCCCGTCAGGCTATATTGGATGCAGGGCTATTACCGGCCGTTTGCGGGCTGCGTGTGCGACCAGTCGTTTCTTGTCCGGGCAATAATACTTGTCCGTATGGCTTAGTGAACACGCAAGCGCTGGCCGAAACGTTAGATGCTCAATATGTTGGCAGGGATTTACCAGCTAAAACTAAAATTGCTGTCAGCGGCTGTGCCAATGCTTGTACAAAACCTCTAGCACATGATATTGGCTTTAGGGGTGCAGCTGAGCCGCTAATTGATAACGAACTGTGTGTAAAATGCGGAGCCTGTGTACAGCGGTGTCCGGCGAAGTCGATGGTCATTGAAAATGAGGCTTTATCCATCGATTACGATAAATGTCTGGCCTGCGGTGTGTGTGTCCGGGTATGTCCCAAGCAGGCTTTGCAAACTGGCAGGTTCGGCTATCATATCTTTGCCGGTGGTAAGGGTGGACGCTACTCAAACGACGGTGAGCTTATCGCAACTTTCGTTGCTGAGGAACAAATCCTACCTTACCTGGAAGCCATTTTGGCAGTTTATCAGGAACTGGCAGATAAAGGTCAGCGCCTAAGCATGGTTATAGCTAAATTTGGGGCAGAGGCAGTCAAAGCAAAGGTCGAAAATAAGTTGCAGGGTTAGATAGAATTTAGTATTAGGCAGACACCTCGACTTAGGCAGGAGGAAGCCTTTGTGGATATAAGAAATCTAGAATATTTTATAGAAGTAGCACGGCATAAAAGCTTTAGTAAGGCTGCTGAAGTGATACACATATCACAGCCAGGCATTAGTAAGGCAATCAAAGAGTTAGAGGCACAATGGGGCGTTGTTTTATTTTATCGCAATGCAAAAAATATTGAATTGACAGATTCGGGAGAAGTTATTCTTAAACAAGCTCAACAAATAGTGTCGGCCTTTCACAACATTACCGTCCAATTAGACGGTCTAACCAAAATGCAAGTAGGAAAAATTCACATTGGCTTGCCTCCCATTACTGCGGTGACGTCGTTCTCCAGGATGCTTAGTGCATTTAGAAACGAGTATCTTAACATTCATGTTCATCTGTATGAGTTTGGACCCAAAAAAATTGAAGCTGCTATCCAAGATGGTCTACTGGATATTGGAATATTTACGCCGGCAGAGCAGGATGAACATTATGAAAAAATATGGTTTGAACGAGATCCGCATGATATAATTATGCACCCGAAGCACTGGTTAGCTCAATATGATGTCTTGGACTACGAGAAACTTACCAATGAACAATTTATTATATATAATAATGAATATAGACTTCATGATTTGATTATAAGTCGTTGCCAACAAGCTGGGTTTACTCCTAAGATTATGTTGGAGACATCGCAACGTGATTTGATAACGCAAATGGTAGCGGACGATCTTGGGATTGCGCTATTGCCCAGGAAAATCTGTAAAAGCCTTGACGCCAGAATGCTTACCTTCACGACCCCTTGTAGACCCACAATTATATTTAAATTTGGCTTTGGTATTGAAAAAGGAGCGATATCTTTCTCACGCAGTTCGTGAATTTCTGGCATTTGTGAGAACGAATGCGCCACAAACGTAATAAATTATTGACATAGGCGGTATCTGTTGCTATACTTTCACTAATTAAATATATGATTGGTTGATCAGAAAGCTGAAGACCTAAGTACGCCATTTTATTATGGCGTCTTGGTCTTGAGCTTTTTTTGATTTTCAGGAATAAGGAGGAAAAAAACATGGGACAGGTAAACAACGCCACAGTTAAGCGGGTAGTAATGGCAAGCTTGGTTGGGGCAACAATTGAATGGTATGATTTTTTCTTATATGGTGTTGTAGCAGGTATTGTTCTTAACAAGCTGTATTTTCCCGCTAGCGATCCTTTGGTTGCAACGCTGCTAGCCTATGCGACCTTTGCCGTAGGTTTTATCACCCGTCCGCTCGGTGGGGTCATCTTTGGACATTTCGGGGATAAAATCGGACGAAAAAGTATGCTGGTCCTGACCTTGATGATTATGGGGGTATCAACAGTCCTGATTGGCTTGGTACCGACCTATGAACAAATCGGCGTTTGGGCACCGATTCTATTATTGTTATTGCGAATTTTTCAGGGTATTGGCTTGGGCGGCGAGTGGGGTGGTGCAGTCCTCATGGCTTTTGAATATGCGCCAGTGGAAAAACGCGGCTTTTATGCCAGTTTGCCTCAAATAGGGTTAGCCATCGGGCTTTGCCTGGCATCAGGTGTGGTAGCACTATTATCTTATTTGCTGACTGATGCGCAATTTATGGCTTGGGGATGGCGGTTAGCGTTTGTATTGAGTATTGTATTGGTTGTTGTTGGAACCTGGATTCGGATGAATGTCATGGAAACGCCTGATTTTCAAAATGTTAAAACAGCCAACGCTGAATCAAAGCTCCCGATTGCCGACATGTGGCGTGAATCGTCCGGTAATGTTGTGGCTGGTATGGGAGCAAGGTTTATTGATGGTGTTTTCTTTAACATCTTTGGTGTGTTTTCGATAAGCTACTTAACGCAAACCCTCAAGATTCCCCGCACAGATGCTCTCCTGGGAGTCATGCTGGCTGCGCTGGTGATGTGCGTGTTTATTCCCATTTTTGGACATCTGTCAGATAAAATTGGCCGGACACGTGTCTATTGGATTGGCAGCATAATTACCGGATTATCGGTTTTCCCGGCTTTTTGGCTGCTTACAAATAGCGGCGGCAATATCACGCTAATCTGGCTGGCCATTATCGTTCCCTTTGGCATTCTTTATGCCTCGGTCTATGGTCCGGAAGCTGCGCTATTCTCAGAGTTATTCGACGCCCGCTACCGGTATACAGGGATTTCATTCGTGTATCAGTTCTCAGGGATTTTTGCCAGCGGCTTGACGCCGATCATTGCAACATCACTGCTTAAATATAACCAGGGAGATCCGGCGCTTATTTGCATCTATGTTGCTTTTGCCGGGCTGGTAAGTGCCATTTCTGCCGCGTGGATCGGTGCAAGAAAAGCAAAAGCCGGAGCGGCTTCTCGGAAAGAGGCCTTAGGAGCAATACATTAAACCTATCTTCTATAAGAATGCAGGAAAGGACGAACGAATATGTCAGATATCGTATTGTCACCCCAGGAAAAACGAATTCAAGCCGAGATACAGGGTAACCCGCTGTTGCACACTCGTACGCGGACCTATGATATTTTAAACTCCTTTGCAGATACACGGCCGCGTATTGATGTAGAACGGGCCAAATATTTTACCGAGTCTTTTCGTCTAACTGAGGGTGAACCCCTTATTCTCCGGTGGTCGAAAGCGCTAAAACATATTGCTGAAAACATTACCGTCTATATCGACGACCATCAGCAGCTGGTGGGCAGAGCCGGCTCACAAGGCCGGTATGGCATACTGTACCCGGAGCTGGATGGAGATTTTCTTGGTCTGGCTATTGAGCAAATGCCCACCCGGGTTGAATCCCCGTTTAATATATCAGAGGCCGATGCCCGTGTTGTCATTGAGGAGATTGCCCCTTATTGGCAGGGTAAAACCTTTCATGAAAACTTGACGAAAGCCTTGCCTAAAGAAACATTAAAATATACGTATGATCCGAAAGATCCGCTAAAATCACGTTTTATCGTTAACGAAACTGCTTCTTTCCGTTCATCGATTCAATGGGTACATGACTATGAAAAAGTGCTTAAGCGGGGCTTTAAAGGCATCAAAGAAGAAGCCGAGCAAAAACTTTCCCTATTAGACCCCTTGAGTCCGGTAGATACCATGGAGAAGGCCCCCTTCCTGCAGGCTATGGTCATTGTTTGTGATGCGATCATTCTCTGGGCCAACCGGCATGCGGCGCTTGCCGAAGAGCTGGCTAAAAAGGAAGGGAATTCAGCGCGAAAACAGGAACTGCTGCAAATTGCAGAAGTTTGCCGGTGGGTGCCGGAAAACCCTGCCCGGAATTTCCGGGAGGCGATGCAAGCCCAGTGGTTTACCCAAATGTTCTCCCGGATGGAACAAAAGACAGGCACCATTATATCAAATGGGCGAATGGACCAGTACCTATATCCATTTTACAAACAAGATGTGGAGTCAGGGGTGCTATCAGAAGAAGATACGCTGCAATTGCTCGAATGCATGTGGCTGGCGATGGCTCAGTTTATCGATCTGTACATCTCGCCGACCGGGGGCGCTTTTAATGAAGGGTATGCCCATTGGGAGGCTGTTACAATAGGCGGACAGACGCCTGATGGCCGGGATGCCACTAACGAGCTGACCTATCTGTTCTTACAATCGAAAAGAGAATTCCCACTGCATTATCCCGATCTTGCTGCCCGGATTCATGGACGTGTTTCTGCGCGGTATCTCTATGAGGTAGCGGAAACGATTAAAGAAGGCTCAGGTTTTCCTAAGCTGATCAATGATGAGGAAGTCGTCCCCTTGCTGCTGGCAAAAGGCGCAAGCTTTGAAGAAGCCTTTGATTATGCTGTATCTGGTTGCGCTGAATGCCGTATGCCCAACCGGGATACCTATACAAGTCCCTGTGCCTATATTAATTTTCCCGCTGCTGTGGAAATGACAATATATAACGGTAAAATGAAACTCCATGGTGAAGAACTGATTGGGCTGGAAACTGGCGATCCCCGTAATTTTGCAACATGGGAAGAGTTCTGGCAAGCATATTTGGCGCAGCATATTAATTTTTTGAAACATGCCTTTATTCAACAACAGGTTATCATTAATCTGCGGGCTGAGCATTTTGCCTGGCCATTGGGCTCTGCCCTGCACGATCTTTGCATGAAGACCTATAAGGATATTCACACGCCTGTAATCGAGGGCGGCATTGATTTAGGATATTTCGAATTTATGGGATATGGCACAGTTGTCGATTCTTTGGCAGCCATCAAAAAGCTGGTCTACGAAGAAAAGAAACTAACCATGGCCGAATTAGTTGAGGCCATGGAACGCAATTTTGAGGGTAGGGAGGTAGTCAGGCAGTTACTCCTCAATGCGCCGAAATATGGGAATGATGACGCCTATGCAGACGCTATTGCTCAAGAACTGGACCGTCAATGTCTGCAATTCACCAGAAAATACTCTAAGGAATTGGGCGTACACTTAGATCTTAGACTGGTACCCTTTACCTCCCATGTCCCCTTTGGTAAAGTGGTTAGCGCAACCCCTAACGGCAGGAAGGCGTATACTCCGCTGTCTGATGGCTCTTCGGCCTCGCAAGGTGCTGATCTAAATGGTCCTACCGCTGTGCTTTTATCCAATTATGCATCTAAAAACACTGGTTTTAGGGAACGTGCGGCCCGGCTATTAAACGTTAAGTTAAGCCCCTCGTGCGTAGCCGGTGATGAGGGTACTGACAAATTAGTTGCCTTTATCCGAACCTGGTGTGACCTGAAATTGTGGCATCTCCAGTTCAATGTAATTAACCGGGAAACGTTGGTGGCGGCGAAAAAGGATCCTGAGAAATACCGCAATCTCATTGTCCGCATAGCCGGCTACAGCGCCTATTTTACCGATTTGTCCCCCGACTTGCAGGATGACCTTATTGCCCGCACAGAGCATACTGCTATCTGATAGCAGCCGCAATAATTGGCAGGAGAAACACTATGTTGAACAATCGAGCAAACGAGAAGAGCGGCTATGTCTTTAATATTCAGCGTTATTCGTTACATGACGGCTTAGGCATTCGGACTGTTGTATTTCTCAAAGGCTGCCCGCTGCAGTGCCGCTGGTGCAGCAATCCTGAATCACAGAAGTTTACTCCGGAGCTTGCCTATAACAAGAGTAAATGTATCGGTTATGAGGCTTGCTCCCGGTGTCAAAAAGTATGCACATATGGTGCAGTGGGGCAGAGCCAGGATGGTACTATCGAGCTTAGCTGGGATAATTGCCAGCACTGCTTCCAATGTGTAGACCAGTGTCCGTCGAAAGCTCTGCATACCTTTGGGCGACAAATGAATGTAGCTGATATAGTAAAGGTAGTAGAAGCCGACAGTGCTTTTTACATGCGCTCCGGAGGCGGGCTAACAATTAGTGGTGGAGAGCCTCTGATGCAGGCCGATTTCGTGATCGACATCTTAAAAGAAGCAAAAAAACGGCGCATTGACGCCACCATTGAAACCTGTGGATATGCCTTATGGGATGACCTAAGAAGGGTAGGCGACTATCTAAAAACCATTATTTTTGACATAAAATCGATGAACTCTGATAAGCATAAAGAGTTTACCGGTGTCAACAATGATTCGATTTTAGCTAACTTGACAGCGCTGCGGATCACATTTCCACAGCTGCATATCTTAGTGCGTACCCCAGTCATCCCCGGCTTTAACGATTCAGAGGCTGATATTGGCGCTATTTTAAATTATATTGAGGGCTGGCCCAACATAAGTTATGAGTTACTGCCCTATCATCGGTTAGGCCAACAAAAATACAAATATTTGGGGCGGGACTATTCTATGGAGGCTGCTCAGTTAAATGAAGAAAAGATGAAAATGCTTAATGCATATATCAATTCAAGAAATTAAACAAAAATTCGCGTTCTAAATGACACATAACCTCTTTGGAATATTGGGTGCGAGCTACCGGCGTACTTATAGCCAGTTACCTTGACAATTGTCAGTATATATTTTAAAATTATCTTAAAATCAAGATAGTGCGGCAACTTGTTCAGGAGTGAGACTATGAGTCAAGATAATTACGAGCAGAGCCTGGCGCTAAAACTATTTACTGTTCTGGCTCGTACCCATAACATACTGATGGAGATCGACCGGCGTGACATTAGGCGTTATGGGCTGAATCAGACTGAGTTCGCCGTACTCGAACTGTTGTATCACAAAGGGACTCACCCGCTTCAGCAAATAGGTGAAAAAATATTAATTACCAGTGGCAGTATTACTTATGTAATTGATAAGCTTGAGAAGAAGGGTTTACTCGAACGGAATCCTTGTGAGGAAGACCGGCGAATTGTGTACGCGACGCTAACAGATCAGGGGCGTATATTATTGGGCGAAATCTTCCCTACGCATGCTGAGGCCTTAACAAAAGCGTTTCAGGGGCTAACGACAGAAGAAAAACAGCTTACGATTGAATTAGTTAAAAAAATTGGCCTGTATGCGCGGAGTAGTATTTAAATCTTATTTTTTAATGAGATATCTTGAAATTAAGATGATTATGAGAAGTAGGGAGGGGATTATCAACATAGGTTTGCGTGTTTCCGGTTTCAATTAGCGATAAGAATAATTAGTTGACATCAGGGAGGTAGAAAATGATATTAAGAAATTGGGACAAGCATCGAGAACTGGGGATATTATTGCTGCGGTTAGGGATTGGACTTATGTTTGTTTATCATGGTTGGCCTAAAATATCCGGCGGAGTCGAGACCTGGGTGAAACTTGGAGCTGCGATGAAGTTTCTTGGTATGGGTTTTGCACCGGAATTTTGGGGATTTATGTCGGCTGCTACTGAGTTTTTTGGAGGGATACTAATCGCTATCGGCTTATTAACCCGTCCGGTTGCTATGTTTTTAACTTTTAACATGATTGTTGCTGTTGTATTGAAATTTAGCACCGGAGCCGGTTTAGGTGGAGCCTCACAAGCTATCGAAGTCGGGATTGTATTTCTTAGTCTAATATTTATCGGCCCCGGTAAATACAGTATCGACGGACGTTTCCAAAAATAAAGAAAACACGGCTTGCGCCGAGCCTTTGGCGAAAGCGGAAGCCGATGTTGCCCTTATCCAGGAGAAAGTTATACTTTCTATCAGGATAATAAAATCCTTTAGACCTTGAAACCCCAAAGTTTCAAGGTCTTATGTTTTTAATAATCGCGTACGACTAATTATAGTGGTTTAAATTTGACATGCGTTGAAACAAATAAAAAATGGCTAGTTGACCAAGAGTAACCTTATATGTTATTATTTAACTTGTGATAATGAAATCCATTATCAATTAATTCATACCGGAGGTATAGTAAGAAAGTGAAGAAACCTATTACTTTAATGTTATCACTACTAATGTCTGCATCCCTTGTATTTGCCGGCTGCGCCTCAACTAAACAGTCAGCTGCGCCGCAAAATAGTCAGCCTGAAGCGAAAGAGGTTAATGTCTACACAGCCAGGCACTATCCTGGTGTTGATGACGCCATTTATAAAGCCTTTACAGATAAGACTGGCATCAAGGTAAACCTTATAAAAGCCAGCGGTGAAGAGCTTATTCAACGGATAAAAACTGAAGGCAACAGTAGTAAAGCCGATATATATATTACTTCTGATGCTGGAAATCTTTACATAGCTAAGGAAGCCGGATTATTACAGCCTGCCAACAGCCCCATTTTGGAAAAGAATATTCCTGCCAATTTTATAGACAAGGATAAAATGTGGGTAGGTTTGACTATGAGAGCCAGAGTGTTAGTTTACGCTAAAGATAGGGTCAATAAGGAGGACCTGTCTACATATGAGGACTTAACTGATGCCAGATGGAAAGGCAGAATTTTAACACGGTCATCCAACAATATCTATAATCAGTCAATGCTAGCCTCGTTTATAGAACTGAACGGTGAGGCTAAAGCCAAAGAGTGGGCCAAAGGTATTGTAGGTAATTTAGCAATGAAGCCGGAGGGCGGCGACAGAGACCAGGCTAAGGCGGTAGCCGCAGGTAAAGGCGATGTGGCGATCATGAATTCGTATTATCTGGGTCAGATGTTGACCTCCAAAGATCCTGAAGAAGTTAAGGCTGCTGAGAAACTTAGCGTCTTTTTCCCAAATCAAAATACAACAGGTACTCATGTTAACGTGAGCGGCGCCGGCATTGTCAAGACCTCGCAGAATGTTGCTAATGCTGTAAAACTTCTTGAATTCTTATCAGAAGCCGAAGCACAAAAAACATTTGCAGAAGCAAGTACTGAATATCCAGTAAACCCCAGTGTAGAACCCTCGGCTCTTCTTAAGGCATGGGGTCCCTTTAAAAAGCAGGACATTAATCTTTCTAAACTAGGCGAAAACAATAAGAAAGCCGTCCAATTGTTTAATGAAGTAGGTTGGAAGTAAAGATAGACATTGCGAAAGTGAACAAGCATGAGATTTTCTCATGCTTTGTTCACTTTCCGAATATTAAAAGCAGATACTGTGAAAGGAATTAAGACTTTGACAAGACTGAGCAAAATTATCAATGAAACTAATGTCTGGAGCCTTCTGGCATTTGCAATAATAGCTATTACTGTAATCCCGGCACTGAATATTGTATTTGGTGTTGTAACGGCTGAGACGGAAAATTGGTCACATATAAAACAGTACCTGCTTCAGGAGTATATAGTAAACACCGTCATTCTTTTCATATTCTCGGGTTTCTTCGCCTCGCTAATTGGTGTCAGCCTTGCTTATCTGGTTACAGTCTTTGATTTTCCGTTAAGAAGATTCTTCAAATGGGCGCTAATTTTACCTTTATCAATACCGGCCTATATTGGCGCCTACACATATAGCGGCATGGTCAGTTACACCGGTGTTATCACCAAATTACTTACTTGGTTTTCCGGGAAAATGGTTTTGATCGACATTATGTCTATACCCGGAACAATCTTCATCTTTACTTTTTTCCTGTTTCCTTACGTGTATATAATAAGCCGGGCCTTCCTGGCAAAATACACAGCATCACTCATTGAGAGTGCGAGAATGCTTGGCAAGGGTTATACGCAGATATTTTTTAGAGTAATACTGCCTGTTTCACGAGGGGTAATCGCCTCAGGCTGTGCTTTGGTTCTAATGGAAGTTGCCAACGATTACGGTGTTGTCAGCTATTTCGGGATTAACACTTTTAGTATTGCAATTTTCAAGGTATGGTTTGGGATGGGCGACATTAGCTCAGCTGTTAGGTTATGTATCTATTTGATGGGATTTATTGTTGCAATTATATTAGCAGAAAAGATGTTAAGGGGTCAGAAAAAATTTGCCGTCGCTACCTCCAAAGTCAGAGTTTTAATCCCACAGCCGCTTCCAAAAGCAAAAGCGCTGGCAGCCAGCTTTTATTGCTTTATAATATTTAGTCTGGGATTTTTACTTCCGTTTTTCCAGTTATTAGCGTGGGCATTTATAACCTATGACGAAGTACTGGAAGCCAGCTTTCTTGAGGCGGCGGTCAATACTGTTGTTGCGGCGGTTGTTTGTGCAGGTATAATAGTATGTTGTTCTGTAGTGATAACGAACAGTGCACGAATTAGCAGAAATATGCTTGCGCAGACGGCAGCTAAGCTTACCGTTGTAGGCTACTCGGTGCCTGGGGCTGTTATATCTATCGGTGTTTTGATATTGTTTATGTGGCTGAATAAGTTCACAGAGAGTATGTGGAACTACTCTGTCATTACCAGTATTTATATGCTTTTCTTTGCATATATTGTCAGATTTTTGGCAGTGGGGTGCAGTTCACTTGAAAGTGGTTTTGAAAAAGTTGGCAAGACGTTTTTTGAGGCATCCAGAACTTTGGGGTTTGGTGTGACACAAACATTTTTCAAAGTGGATCTTAAAATGATTATTCCCTCCCTAACAGGAGCTTTTTCTTTAGTATTCGTTGATATGGCAAAAGAACTACCGCTAACACTCATATTACGTCCGTTTAATTTCAACACCCTTGCAACCAAAGTTTATGAATACGCCCATGACGAGCGTGTTCAGCATAGTGCACCGGCAGCGCTGATCATCATAGCCATCTGTTCTATTTCGGTTTACTATCTGTCCAAAGCTGAGAAGGAGTGAGACCATTGTTTGTAGACTTGAGTGGTATAGCATTTAAATATAGTGGTACAGATAAATATGTTCTTAAAGATTTTAATCTTAGTGTAGCCAAAGGTGAAATAGTATCTGTAGTTGGGTTAAGCGGCAGTGGCAAAAGCACTGTATTACGGCTTATAGCCGGGCTGGAAGTCCAGACTGCCGGGATTATAACGATAAATAATAGGATCGTGGCTGACCAGAACAGTTTTGTTCCTCCGGAAAAACGAAAAATCGGTATGGTTTTTCAAGACTATGCTCTCTTTCCTCATTGTACTGTTTACAGTAACATAGCCTTTGGTATATCAGATATGTCGAGAAAGGAACGCGATGCGCGGGTTGACAGGCTGTTAACTCTAATTAATATGAACGAATGCAGAGATAGGTACCCTTATCAGCTTAGCGGAGGACAGCAGCAAAGGGTTGCAGTTGCTAGGGCTTTAGCTCCCAATCCGTATCTACTGCTGATGGATGAGCCTTTCAGTAACATAGATTCTGAGCTGAAACAGAGAATGCGTCTGGAAATACGGTCGATATTAAAGGCAGAGGCTGTAACATGTATCTTTGTTACTCACGATAAATCAGATTTAGAGGATATGTCAGATCGTACTATCACCATTACACCTGTATAACTATTTTTTGCATAGTTGTGTCCTGGCTTGGTCAAGCAGGGCAATATGTAAAAGCCGTCCGTTGATTGGACGGCTTTTGTACATGTCAGTGACGGCCTGCAGGCGGTGGTGTTAGTCGTTGCAAAGTACTTTGCATGATTGCTTACAGTAAAAATCATTTTTTGCGAAGTTCGTAATCGCAGTGCATGATGGGAGGCTGGTCACAATCGGTCATATCACCTTGAATCATGTCAAGGATTTCCAGGAAATATTCGGCTTCGCGCCGGACGTGATCGGCTAAGAGCGGTGGGATTAGTGATAATACCGCGCACTGCTGAAACCACGGATGAACTTTAGGTGGTCAGCCATTATTCTCAGCCAAAATACGTTTTCGCTTACAATAGCATCAACAGAGTATTATAAGGTCAGTTTGGTCACAAGGCAGCCCCAGTTTAATGAATGTTCTTTCATAATACGAGCCAGAATCTGATTTTATGCATGGTAAGGGGGACAAAAGGTTTAACTTCCTTGCAAAATATATCCAGCAGTAACCCTCTCCTATCGTTTAAGTTTAGTAATATTATGTAAAAAAACCTCCAAGGGTTACTGTTATAAGGTTACGTTAGCGCGCCAATAGTAAAAAGCCACCCAAATCTGAACCGCCCCAGCGGAGATAGACACAAAAGAGAAAAGCCGGTCGTAGAATATCTTTGAATTAAGCCGACTGACGCCGTTTTTCGGAAGGCGTCAGTTGGTATTTCATTTGGAAACGCTCGAAATTGTAAAAATGGATGT